>NZ_CP147246.1:2795000-3499413 GCF_002174455.2 Enterococcus sp. 9D6_DIV0238 | reverse complement strand
TTAAAAAAGAAAGAAGGAAAAAAGATGTCCAATCGTGTCACAAGCATTGTCTTAAAGGACAATCAATTAGGAAATAAAATCAAAGCAACCGTTAAAGAAGAACGAGAAGTTTATGTAGAGGGAAAAAGAATCCCTTGTCGCATTTTTACAGCCTCCTCTGCTCTTCATCCTGACTTTGAAATCATCGTTCCAAATTTACGAAACTCCCTACGTTTTGAAGGTCGTAAAGAAGTCGAGCTGCGTGAAGTTACACTTGTTCCTAGTGCCAAACGAAATAATATTGGAACAGCTAGTCGATCACTTGAATTACAAATTTTTGCTAAACAATTGCTGACACTGAACTAGAAAAGGAGAAAAATGATGAGTTTAAAATTTGAAGATAACATTGTGAAAGATTTTGATACACGTAGAACATTTGGAAAATTATTCTATTTGAATAGCCAAAAAATTTATGAAACAGATACAGAAGGCAACCGAACAGATTTTGTTCGTGAACAACGCATTACTGTCTATTCCGAAGCTAAAAATGACCAAATTGATATTACTGTTCCAGAAACTGTTGATACTACAGCGTTCTCTTATGATGATGAAGTAGAGCTTACAGGAGTAGTCACTGCACTTGCTTGGCTTTCTTCTTATACTGGTTATAACGATTCGATTCAGTCAGAACAAGCCTTCAAAATCCGAGCAGAATCCCTAAAAAAAGTAGAATCAGTTAATGTAAAGCAAGCTAAAGGGGACCAAAATCTGAAAAACTAATTGAATGGAGGCAACTATGAACACATTCTTTCATTATCGTGGACGTCGAATTCGTCCTATACATCTATCTGTTTATCGTACCTACCTTCTACTAGCTTGGTTTCCTTTTCTATTATTTGCTGGTTACTACAGCTACCTTTTTATCTATCCGCTACTACAGATGATGCAACAAAGACAAATAACTGATTGGATTGCCCTCTTAGTTCCCATTGGAGGGCTTTTTTTAATACTTTTCTTGCCGTTGTTAGTTTTGGTCATGATTCGCAGAGCTTCTTTTTTAAAGGGTGGTTTCTTCTATCGAGTCTACCAACGACAAATGTTAGCTCGTCTCTTGAAAAGCAATGGATTGTATGAGAAGAAGGAACGGAAATCAAAAGAACAGGCTACTGAAAAAATGGTTTTTCCAAAAGTTTATTACCGTAATACCAAGGAAATTCTTTATTTAACGGTTCCCACAGATGGCATGAAATGGCATGATCGCTTTCAAAAAATTGCAAAGACTTTTGAAGAAATGTACATTGCTGACTTCATTGAGGAACAAAAGGAAATGGGCTTCACCACCTATTTATTAATGATTGATGTGATCAGTAAGCGGATTGGAATTGAAGCTTGTATCGTAACAAATGGACAAGTCAAACTCATGGATGGTGTTGTATGGGACTATGCCGAAGTGCCTCACATGTTAGTAACTGGAGGCACAGGGGGTGGCAAGTCCTACTTTCTTCTCACCTTAATTCATGCGCTCATTCAGGTTGGAACAGTTGATGTATGTGATCCAAAAGAAGCAGATTTAAAAGATTTAGAAAGTCTACATTTATTTAAAAATCACGTATTTTACGGAACAAAATGGATCACGAAGTGTTTAAAGAATGCTGTAGAAGAAATGAATCGACGTTATGTTTATATGAAGGCTCTCCCTAACTATACAACAGGGAAAAACTTTGCATACTATGGTATTCCTCCCTACTTTATTATTGTTGATGAGTGGGCAGCCTTTTTTGGCACCTTAACCTATAAAGAACAGGACGAAATTCTGCGATATGTAAAGGAACTTGTTCTAAAAGCACGACAAGCAGGTGTTTTTCTCATTTTAGCAACCCAACGTCCTGATGCAGATAACTTTGGTGGCGGTGTACGTGATAATCTTTTATTTCGAGTTAGCTTGGGAAAGCTATCAGAACAGGGCTATTACATGACTTTTGGATCGGATCAAAAAGGAAAAGCGTTCATCAATAAACGAATTAAAGGCAGAGGCTACTGCGATAGTGGCTCAGGAGTTCCTCGTGAATTCTATGCCCCTCTTGTTCCTAGAAAATATGACTTTCTAGCAGCTCTTCAACAAATTGGTTCTATGCAAACGTTAAATATAAAAGAGCTTTTACAAGAAATGACTACTGAGGAAATTAATGAAGCACATTCAGCATTTGGACTTTCAAGGAAAAAGCTAGAGTGAGATCCCCCCACTATATCAATGAAAAAAGGGAAAGGAAAAGCTTTATCTTTTGCTGCCCTTTTTTCGTTGCCTCAGCGGATGGAAGAAGCTGATACTAACCGCTTCGTTTTATGAACAAGGTTTCCTTGTGAAAGCCGCACACTTTGGTGTGTGGCGGTAGAACGAAAAGGAATAGGCAGGTTTCCTGCCTATGACTGTGCGTGGTTAGGGCGAGCAGCGCTCGCTCTAACCTGTTACCCTCGCTAAATAACATGGGGGTAACTTTTTACAAGAAAGACAAATTGGTTATCAAAATCCCTTATTAATAAAGCTTTTCTTTAAGAATAAAGCTGTAAATAATTTTCATTTATTTTGTGAACAACAAGGCAGGTGACCCATGAATAATCAAGAAATAAAAATTTTACGAAAGCGACTACAATTAACACAACAGCAATTTGCCGAAAAGCTTGATTGGAGTAAATCATACCTCTCTATGATTGAAACTGGTAAACGAACGATCCCAAAAAAATCCATAGAAAAAATACGCAAAACATTCCATTTGGACGGTGGCTTTCTACCCATGGAAGCAAAAATTGATTTTCTTCGTGTTCGATTCAAAATCCACTCCCCTTCTCAAGTAATTGAGAAAATATTACAAATGAATCCAGATGTATTCATTTACAAAAACTATGGCTTTAATCATTATACTGAAAGCTATTGTTTTAGTGACATCTTTGTTTTCTCAAATCCAGAAAACCTAGATATGGGAGTGATGATTGAACTGCGTGGACAAGGCTGTCGAGAATATGAATTGGTACTAGAAGA
Source organism: Enterococcus sp. 9D6_DIV0238 (assembly GCF_002174455.2). Taxonomy (NCBI): domain Bacteria; kingdom Bacillati; phylum Bacillota; class Bacilli; order Lactobacillales; family Enterococcaceae; genus Enterococcus; species Candidatus Enterococcus dunnyi. The sequence continues at coordinate 3,496,397 of NZ_CP147246.1, read as the reverse complement.
ACAAGAAGAAACTTGGACGACATTCTTTTGGCGGCTTTATCAATCGAATATTTTTGGTGAAGGTCTAATAATTGACACCAAAATTACGCGAATTGATTTGGCTCTGGATGAACATCTCTCTCTTCTTTATCCCAATTATGATTTATTTGAATTGAAAGAAAAAGTTGAACAAGGATTAGTCGATACCACTTTTCGCAATTTTGATTTTACAGGAGGAATTGTTGTTAAGAGTGGGCAGCGGCTCAACAAAGGACTCTCTCTTTATTTTGGTTCCAGACAATCGCCGTTTTATTTAAACTTTTACCAAAAAGATTACGAACTAGCAAAAAAAGAAGAAATATCTGTTGAAATGGCTCGTCAGAAATATGGTATTAAAAATCGTTATGAAATCCGTTTAGCTGACGAAAAAGCCTATCTCTTTGTTGAATATTTACTTTCTACAGGAGAAACAATTGAATGGATCGTCAAAGAATTAATTGATACTGCCATCAAAGTGTATGATTCCGACTCAAACGGACTGCGCACTCACTACAGCCAAAATTGGCGAATGGTTATTGAAAGTATGCAAGAATTACGGCTCACTATGAAAGGTGAAAAGCCAAACTATGATAAAGCCTTACGCTGGCTCTCCAACTATCTTGCTCCTACTCTAAAGAAAATTTGGATTATGGATCAAACGTTTGGCAAAAATGAGTTGATGTCTAGGATTCAGCAGGCAGAACTAAAGGAAAAAGATCAAGAAGAGTTGGCAAAACTTACAACAACAATAAAAGAATTATTGATACAAGAAGAAACCCAAACAGCTTCTTCCTCTTCCGTAACTGTTACACAAGAAGAAGTAGAACAACTATTAGCACAATTTTTATTTAACTAAGAGGTGAAAAACAATGATTGAACTATATATCGAAAATCTTCATACCCATAAAGGGCGATGGTTTGAATTGCCTATTGATTGGGAAGAGGTCAAAGAAAAAATCGAATTAGACGATGGGCAGGAGCACTTAATAACAGACTATATGGCACCATTTACTCTTTCTCATTATGAAAATTTTAACGAAATGAATGAAGCAGCAGAACAACTGGATGAGCATAGTGGGCACCCAGCCATTCACTATTTAGGTGAACTTGTAGAGTACGGATTTTTCAGCGATATTTTAGATGCATTTGAACAAATTGATGAAATTCAAGTCTACTCTGACTGTTATTCTTATAAAGACTATGCAGAACAATTAGTGGATGATCTTGGCTACTTATCTGGTGTTCCTGATTTAATCAAGTGGAATATCGATTATGAAGGTATTGGTGAAAATTTACGTCAAGATGGTCGCCTTTATCAAGCAAACGATAACACCATTGTTGAGGTAATGACATGAATCAGCAAAAGCTAAAAGAAATCCTTCAAGGCAGCTATGGCTTCATTTGTCTAGAGGGAGAAATACCAGAACGTCAAGCACGACAATTTTTGACTGTTAAAAAAATGACTCAACGAGAGACTTTGGTTTTTATTCCTAAGAGAGAGGTTTGTTTTGAGCGAATTCTTTCAAAGCATACCAGTCTCTATATTGAAGGCTTAGAGCGCTATAGCAATTCTGGTGTTTATCTAGGCTACTTCTATGATTTTTATAAAGCCACCTACCTATTCAATTCTCAGCCTAGCCGTTTAAAAATTTATGGTGCTCAGCTTTCTGCAAAGGAACTCCTTTATTTATTAAAGGGGTTCTCTTTTTTAATAATCGAAAAGGAGTAATTCAATGAAATTTATCAAAGAAAAAAAGAATCATGCCCCTGCTTTACCAAAAGAAGAAAAAGCGACTAGTATCCGAACGACTCGTGCCTTCTTTTTAATCCTAACGCTTTTTTTAATCAGCAGTGGTCCCTTTGCCTTTATTAAATCCACTCAAATGCAAGGTCTGATTCGTAAAGAACAAGCCACATTAACTGAAACGATTCAAAAAGAATTAGCAAAAAATGCAAACACACCTGTTACATCAGAATTATACAAACAGTTTCTACAACCTTTTATCACAGCTTACATTAATATTCCTGCCGAACAGCAGGCATTTGAGAAACGCCTTACTTCACTCCAAGAGACCTATTTTTCGATAACACTCGAAGAAGAAAAAAATACAGGCACTGAACGAAAATTGCTCTCTTCTGATTTTTATGATCTAGTCAATGAAAATGGACAATTAGTGGCTCAGTACCGTATTTCCTATGAAATCACTGCTCCAGTTACAAAAGAACGAGATGTAAAGAAAAAGGAAGGTGATAAAGAAGTAGTTGTCAAAGAAAAATATATTGATTACGAGAAAACTGAAAATCGTGTGTTGTTAAATATTCCTTTTACACAATTAAAAAATCAATCCTTTAAAGTGACTGCGTATCCTTATTTTACTATTGAACCTTCACTAACTTCACAAAATGGACAATCACAAATGCTAGATATTTCTCAGTATCAACAAGTCGATAATAAAGAAGAAAAAGCGGTTATCAGTTTCATTCAGTCATTCCTCGATAAATATGTATCTGCTTCATTGGAAGATATGGCATTTATGATGAAAGAACCAGAAATCCTAACAGGTAATTATCAGATAAGCAACAGCCAAATTGAGCCCTTCTTCAAAGACAAACAACTTTTTGCTTTTGTTACTTTTGATGTTATTGATGGCGAAACAAAAATAGGACACAAAGAAACCATGACTTTATTGTTGAAACAACGAGAAAACACTTACTTTATTGAAACAATCCATCATTATTTAGGAGGAATTTAAATGAAACCTAAGAAGAATACACAATCTCCTCAGCAAAGACAGTTATTAACCGTCAAATTAACAACCATATTCAGCAGCCTTTTATTCTTTTTCTCTCTATCTCCTGTAGCCTATGCGGATGCAAATGCTAAAGAAGCCAGTAACTACATCTTGAATGACTGGATTGCACCAATTTTTGGGGTAGTAGTTGTTTATTTAGTCATCAAGGAATTTCTGAATTCAAAATGGATTCAAGGTTTTGCGATCCTCTTTTTTGGCGGTATTATTTACGCAGTTATTAAAGACCCTACAAGCGTTCTTAATTCACTTTCTAATCTAAAAAGTTATTTCGGGTTATAGTCATGAATAAAGAAAAGCAGATATTAGACTATAGGGAACCCTTCAATGCGCCTTACATGATTCGAGAAATTGCCAAAAACGTTCACTTGCCTTTTGTCGTTTATGCACAGGACTTCACAGTCGCAACAGTCAGTTTTGCGATTGTGTTTAGTTCTCTCTTGATGCTCTTTGGGATGAATCAATTGGTAGTTATGATTTCTCTGGCTATTCCCTATGGTTTAGTGCAGCTATTTAACCGAGTTGAGCCGGACGGAAAGCGAGCAGATATTTTTTTGAAAGATTATTTTCTCTATCTTCTTACCTTTGTATTTGGGCATAAATCGCTCTATCATGAACAACTTCACTCATTTAAACAAGAAAAAGTAATTTATGATCGCTGCACTGTTGAACAACTTTCCATAAAAAAAGAAGGAGAAGCAAAAATGAATACATTAGATGTTGACCAATTGAAGCAAGAAATAAAAGATAGTGTTGTTCCAGAACTAATCCATGAGTTTGAATCACTAAAAGCTAAAGAAGAAGGTTTCTATGAGCTATTTGAAACAGATGACGAAGTATTATTAATGAAAAAGACACTCTTTCGACAATTTACAGAGGGGGTTATTCCGATATCAGAAGTTCCTAAATTAAAAGAACACTATCAGTCATTAATCAAGCAATCCATTCGTAAACGAATCACTAGATTATTATAGAAAGGTGGAAAAAAATGAAGTTTAAGCAACCATTTCATAAGGTTTATCATAATTTATTGCTTACTACAGAGAATGAAGTTTGGGCATATTTTACTTGCCCTAGCGACTATGTTATTGGTCAAAATAAAGAAATTCAAGAAAAGCACAAACAAAAATGGAATCAATTTTTGCAAAGCTTACGCCGCTTTGAAGACTTTGAACTATTTCTAAATCCGCATTCTTATAATCTTAGTGAGCGACTAGCAGCTTTCTCCGAAAATTTTGATGAACAAGCAGAATTAATGGGAGATAGTTTAGTTGATCGAACACTTTCCGAATTAGAAAGTCAGCTTCGAGTCCTCACAACAGAAAAATTTTATATTGGAGTTAAGCTTTCTAGTATATCTTCTGCAACATCTGTAAAAGGAAAAGCTATGGAAATGGTTGACTATTATGCTGGAAAACTATTATCCCTTAACCACTATCATCTAACTGTTGATGAAGATTTTTTAAAACGATTCCGTTCAATAGAATCAGAAATCTTTCAACTTGTTGGAACGATTAACGGGCGTAGACTTACTGAACAAGAAGTACTACAAGCCTGCCGTTATCCCTATGTACGTGGAATGAAGACTTCTTTTGATCTTGATTTCGTGGAAAATAGCAGCTATTCATTAACAGATACCATTCTTGATCCTACAGAAGAACAAGGTTTATTAAAGCTACGAAGCTCGGAAGGAACTAGCTACGTTGCACTGCTTCCTATTCATAAATTTGCTCCTAATTTGGCATTCAATCATGTAGCAGAAGTAGTGCAAAGCCTCCCCTTTCCAGTGGAGTTTCGACTCAAAGGGCATTTTGAACCCTTAAAAGGTGGTAGAGGATTAAAAGGAAAGTCTTCTCGTGCAGCTAAAAGGTTAAAAAATAGCGCAAAAGAAACAGTCTCTATGGGCGATGCCGAAATGAAATCCAGCCGTTTTAATCGTTACGCTTTAACCGACCTAAACAATAAAATAGATTTAAGAGTCCCTGTCATTAAATGGCTGGGACTTTTTGGTATCTTTGGACAAACACCAGAAGAATGTCGCAGTCGGATTCGTACCGTTATTTCTTTATGTCAATCTAGAAATGTAGAAATAGTCAAAGGGTTAGCCGATCAAGTTTTTCTCTTCCATCAATTTTTAGCTGGTAACAAACTAGGACAAGAAAAAAATTGGCTTCACTTTACTACAGTTGAAGGTATTAGTGAAATGTTATTAGGTGTTGAAAATCGGATTGGTGATAACGTAGGAATTCCTATTGGTATGGTCTCGGAATTGAAAAACACTCGAAACCTAACACCAAAAGAAGTTGCAAAAACTAGTCGAAAACCTGTTTTCTTTAATCCAGCTATTGGGAACCAAAATGATATCGCCGATAAAAAAGCCAATAGTCCACATATTGCCATCACTGGACCCACTGGAAATGGAAAATCCTACTTGGCAAAGTTTATTTTCTTCCTTTCAGTCTTAATGAATGGAAAAGGTTTGTACGTTGACCCTAAATCTGAGTTCTTTGATTGGATCATGGAGGTTATCAATAATCCACTGTATCAAGAAAAATATCCTGACACTTGCGCTTTCATTCAACAGCATTTCCACCAAGTACGACTTGATCCAAATAAAACCAGTAATAAGGGTGTTCTTGATCCCTTCTGCTTTATTCCTAATCGAGTAGCCGCAAAAGATATGGCTCAAGATTTATTTGAAGAGCTTTATGATTTTACTAGTGCCAGAGAGAAAAAATCAAGATTGGCAATGCTAGAAGGAATCGAAACTGTATTAAAAAGAAGAGATCAAGGCGAACGGATAGGATTACTTCATGTAGTCGACTTCATGCTAGAAAGTACACATGAAGAGGTTCGAGATACCGCTAGCTTAATCAAAAAATCAGTACAAGGTTCTATTTTAGAATTGGCCTTTAGTTATGGTGAAAATGAAGGGCTGAATCTCACCAATAAAGTCACTGTCCTAGAAGTCTTAGGTTTGGAGATGCCTCGTGCAGAAACACTTAGTAGTGACTACAGTGCTACACAGAGAAAGTCAGTCATGTTGATGATGTCTATAGGAAAATTCTGTGAACTTTTTGGTTTACGTGATCGAGAAGAAAGCACTGTTGTTCTATTTGATGAAAGTTGGATTTTTAATTCTTCTAAAAACGGACGTGCGATTATCAAATCCATGCGCAGAGTTGGTCGAAGTTTCAATAATACTCTTATCATCGTCACTCAATCTGTTAAAGATACAGCAGAAGAAGATGACACAGGAAACTTTGGACGAATTTTTGCTTATGATGACAAAGATGAACGTGAAGAGATTCTTCGCCATTTAGGATTAGAAATAACCAGTGAAAATATAGACTGGTTAAAAAACTTACCCAAATACCATTGTCTTTATTTAGATTTACGTGGTCGTGTTGGGAAGATGCTTGTCTACTGCCCTTATGAAGAAATCCATCAAATGTTGCAAACAGTCAAAAAAAATACAAGTGCAGATGTGGAAACGACCTTTAGCGCTTAGAAAGGAGCTGCTATGTTATTAAAAGATTTGTTTGATATTGATAGCTTCCAATCCTTTTTTGAAAAAGGTGGTTGGTTTAGCATCAATGAAAATTTACAAAGTGTTCTAAATGCCCTGCTCAATATTGCCTTTGGATTAATCAAATACCTTGTTTTGGCGTTAGACTATGTTATAGATAAACTCTTTAGTTTAAATTTATTAGAAGGAGTATTACCAGATTTATTCTCCACTACTGGTGCTATTTACAATAAGTTATTCAGTGTTGTAGGAATTCTCCTTTTTACGTTTGTGATTGTTATTTCAGTGAAAGATTTTTTTGAAAAAGGAATCAGCAAGGTGTTAATTCGGTTTGGTATTTTTACTTTAATTTATGTTGGAAGCATGACCTTCTTTTCGGATGGTGCCAATAAAATCCAAGAAGTGAATACACTATCTCAAAATGTTCAAGGACAGTTAGTTGATTTAACAAGTGGTAATCTAACAAAAGGCAACGGCAATATCTCAGAAAATTTACTTGGACCAAACCAACAATTAGACGGAACAAGCAATATCCGAAATCTCATTTTTGATGAATTTGTCATTAAGCCTTATGCGTTACTCAATTTTGGAAAAACAGACGTATCAAAAGAGCAATTTGAATCTTATCTTGTTAAAAGTGGCGAAACATTTGATCAAAAAAAGACAGACGAAATTGCAGATAAAATAAAAAAAGACTCCGAAAAAAATTCTTATCTCACCTCTGATCGTATGACCGAAAAAGTCGCTGTTTTACTAAATACATTTATTATGCTGATTGTGATTGGAACAGCCGTACTAATCATTGGAGTTGCAAACATTTTAATCCAGCTATTAATTTATGGCATTCTGTTTCTCTTCCCCTCACTACTATTTTTAGCATTGATTCCAAACATGCACCATCTGTTAAAAAATGGATTCATGTTACTAGGAACACTGTTTGCTTCAAAAATAGGGATTGGATTCGGTTTTGGTCTCTTGTTCTCTATTCTAAATTTGCTAGATTCCTTTTTTGTTGTAACAAACATTGTCACAATGATTGTTGGGTTGTTCGTAAAAGTTTTATTAGGTCTATTCATTTGGAAAAATAAAGGACAAATCGTTCGCTCGCTTACCCAAGGAAAAGCAGAGTTAAGAGACTTTTCTTTCAATCCAAAACAAGCTCTTCAAGAAAAGCAGCAACAACGATCTCAAAAAGAAGATCAGCAAAATCGCTATGCTGAACAAACTTATAAAACACAAGCTGCAGAAAATGATTACCTTCGTTCTGGAGTAGAATTGGATCACGCTTATCGTCAAAACGAACTACAGGATAATTTATTAGTGCAAGCTGGTGAAGAAGAAACTTCTCTTGATAAAACGGCAACAGCTTTTGATGAACACCCAATGGCATCCAAAGAAGAAACGCTCCCTATAAATACTGTTGATGTAAAAGATTCAGAAGAATTGCCAAACTATCCTGTTAAAAACGTATCAGACTTTGAAACAAGTACAGAACCTTTTATAACGGAAACTGTATTGCCAATGGAAGAAGTTGATGATACATTAATTGCACCAAGTCCTTTAGCGGAAGAAATTGAAACTTCTGTGGAACAAGTTGTTGAGAATAAAGAGATAACGGAAACTATAGAACATGTTTCTCTAGAAGAAACCCCTTCATCACCTTCTCCATCTCCAGTAACACAACATGAAGCAAAGCAACTTGAAAAAGAAATTAGTCATTTAAGACAGGAAGCCTATAGCACTCCAGAATTAGAAGAGGAACAGCCCTATGAAAGCACGTAAGTTATCTCTTTTATTACTGGCAGGTTTCTTTTTTATATTTTTCATGCTCATTGCTGAAAGTGACTCTTCAACTACCCACTCTGGCTCGGAAGAAGGACAAAACCTTCCAGAAGCAGTGCTTCGTTGGAAAGATAAAGTCACAAAAGAAGCTGCTAAAAATGAGATTTCCGAAGCGGTTCCTTATTTATTAGGAATCATTATGGCAGAATCAGGGGGAAATTCAGAAAAATATCCCGATGTAATGCAATGTTCCGAAAGCCAAGGAAAGCCACCTAATTCAATTCAAGATCCAAATGAATCCATTGAAGTTGGCGTAAAATATTTTGCAGATATGTGGAAAGGACACCGAGAATACGATGTTTTAAATATTGTACAAGCATATAATTTTGGAGGTGGCTTTCTAAGTCATTCAGGTAAGAGCTACTCTCTGGATCGTGCGATTCAATTCTCAAAAAATCAAGCAGGTGGAAAAACAGTCACTTACACTAATCCTATAGCTGTCAACTTAGGCTATGATTATCGTTATGCGTATGGCAATATGTTTTACGCTCAAATTGTTAAACAGTACATCACTTCTACTTCCAGCAATAATAGCCAAGGAAATTCAGCTATTGTAAAATCAGCACTTAAAGAATTAGATGAAGGAACACATGAGGGAGGGATGAAGTATTGGCAATGGTACGGCTTCAATGGACGTGTTGAATGGTGTGCCATTTTTGTTTCTTATAATGCTGAAAAAGCTGGCGTTAAAATGGAGCGGTTTGCTTATTGTCCAACAGGCATTGAGAATTTTAAAGTTAAAAACCAATGGTTGGAGAAAGGAAATTTGCCTAAAAGTGGAAATATCATCTTTTTTGATTGGGATGGTGATTCTGTCAGCGACCATGTAGGAATCGTGGAGAAAGTAGAAAATGAAGTTGTTCATACAATTGAAGGTAATTCAGGAGATAAGATTGCTAAACTAAGTTATGAAAAAAATAGCCCTTATATTATGGGGTATGGAACACCATAAATTTTAAAACTAAAAATACTTGAGAAAGAGTTTTCAGTTCGCACAACTATATTTATCCGCAGCTTAATTTTGTAAAATCAACTAAAAAATTATTCTTTACACTATTCAGATAAAGAAGCAGGTATTGTACTTTTTACAATATCTGCTTCTGATTATTTATACCTTATGACACGTGTAGCATTTAAAATCGCCAATACAGATACACCAACATCAGCAAATACAGCTTCCCACATTGTTGCAATTCCGAATGCACCAAGAGTTAAAAAGATGGCTTTAACACCTAATGCAAAAATAATATTTTGCCATACTATTTTCTTTGTAAAACTTGAAATATCAATGGCTTTTGCTATTTTAGAAGGTTCATCGGTCATTAAGACAATATCTGCTGCCTCAATAGCAGCATCTGACCCTAAACCGCCCATAGCAATTCCGATATCTGCTCTTGCTAATACGGGAGCATCATTGATTCCATCACCGACAAAGGCTAGTTTTCCTTTGTCGACTTCCTCATTTTCAAGTCTTTCTAAAATATCCACTTTGTCTGTTGGAAGTAATTCTGAATAAACTTCATCTAATGACAATTCTTTAGCAATATTTTGAGCAATCACTTTATTATCACCTGTTAGCATGACTGTCTTTTGAACACCTTTACTCTTAAGTGATTGAATGGCTTCAAAACTATCTTTTTTAATTTTATCTGAAATCACAATTGAACCAGCAAATACATTATCAACAGCAATATAAACAACCGTTCCTGTTTCGCTGTTCGACGTATACTCAATATTATGCTGTTTCATTAATTTTTCATTTCCTGCAAGAACAGGTTTTTCCTTAATCAATACACTAATTCCATGTCCTGCAATTTCTTGATAAGAATCAAGTTCACTATGTTCAATCTCTTTACCATAAACTTTCTTAATTGACATAGCGATTGGGTGATTGGATAATGTTTCTGCTTTTGCTCCATACTCTATTAATTGCTCTTCTGTAAAACCATTGCTTGTATTAATAGAAGTGACTTCAAATACTCCCTCTGTTAGAGTTCCTGTTTTATCAAATACAATTGTATCAACAGTGTTTAGGGCTTCAAGAAAATTACTGCCCTTTACTAGAATACCATGTTTAGAAGCACCACCAATTCCACCAAAGAAACCTAGCGGGATTGAAACAACTAATGCACATGGACAAGAGATTACAAGAAAGATTAGCCCTCTATTTACCCAATCAGACCACTCACCACCAAAGAATAAGGGAGGAATGACTGCTAATAGCGTTGCAACAATTACCACTACTGGAGTATAGTATCTTGAAAACTTTGTGATAAAGTTTTCGGTGGGGGCTTTTTTACTACTAGCATTTTCAACAAGATCAATAATCTTTGCCACCGTTGATTCACCAAATGTTTTTGTAACTTCAATCGTTAAGACACCACTCTGATTGATACAACCAGACAATACGTTATCTCCAGTTTTTGTTTTTCGTGGGACTGATTCGCCTGTTAATGCTTTTGTATCTAACATGGATTCGCCATCAACGACAATTCCATCAAGAGATACTTTTTCGCCAGCCTTAACAACAATAATATCACCAATCTTTATTGTTTCAGGTTTTACTTTCTTGATGTCGTTTCCAACTTTCAAGTTAGCATAATCTGGTCGAATATCCATTAAATCTGTAATTGATTTTTTAGATCGCTTAACGGCAATATCTTGAAACAATTCACCAATTTGATAAAAAAGCATAACAGCAACTGCTTCTGCGGTTTCTCCAATGATAAAGGCTCCAATCGTTGCAATACTCATTAAGAAGTTTTCATCAAATACTTGGCCCTTAAAAATATTACGAATTGCTTTTAACAATACATCTCCACCAAGAATTGCATAACTGATTAAGAATAACGCTAACTTCAACCAATCATTTATACCGTCTTGCATGTTGGCTATAACTGCAAATATGAGTATAATTGCACCAACTACTAGTCGAAGAAAAATCTTATTATCTTTAAGACTCAAATTTTTTGTTGGTTCTTTTTTATATTCCTGTTTAGGAAAAACACCAACTTCTGGTTCGTACGTATGCACGATTTTTTCGATTTCTTCATCAAGACCGTTGTCATCTTTCTTATCAAATGCTAACGTCGTATTCATTAAGTTAAGTGTCACATTTTCTATACCGCTTATTTTCTTAACGTCATTCTCAATTTTACCTGCGCAGTTTGCACAAGTTAACCCCTCTAAAATATACTCTTTCTTCATATTGGGACCTCCAGATTCATTCTGCTACATGCTTGAAACTTTGTTCGAAAATTTCATACACATGTTTGTCAGTAAGCGAATAATACACAATCTTACCCTCACGTCTGTTTTTTACCAGATTAGCGAGCCTTAAAGTTTTTAATTGATGAGAAATTGCCGATTTCGTCATATTCAGCAACACAGCCAAATCACAAACACACATTTCACTCTCGTGTAATGCATACAGTATTTCCAATCTAGTTTTATCTGCAAATGCCTTATATAAACTAGTTAAATTAGTTATTGCTTGTTTTTCAGGCATCACTTCTTTCACTTTCTCTACAACTTCTTTATGTATAACATCGCAATCACAGATCAATTCTTGTTTATTCATATTTCTCACCCTTTCAATTGAGCAATCACTCAACTGTATTATAGCCTTTCAAATTTATTATGTCAATGTTGATTCCATACAATTGTCTATGAACGCTCCCTTGTTCCGATACTAACTTATACAGACAACAAGTTTTGTCATTTTCGCTATATGCAATCTCTTAGAAAAAGTTTCAATATTTGAATCCTGTTCCAATCATTTGTTGTTCAATTAATTCGTTTGATGACATTAAAATTAAAAAAAGATAGAATCTTATTATTGAAATACAAATAAGTTTCTATCTTTTTACTGTTTAATAATCTAATTTTTACTCTCTCAACCTTTGATATTCCTTCTTTACTAGCTTCTCAGCCCTTTCCCTTTATCAACAAGATACCAACAAACAGAATAAAGGATGATAATAAAAAGAATTAGAATCGTTATAGAAATGACGAGTGGCACATCAGTTGTCCCTAGAAAACCGTATCTGAACCCAGAAATCATATAAACGATAGGATTGACTTTTGAAACTCCTTGCCAAAAAGGTGGTAGCATTGATATTGCATAAAACACACCGCCAAGATAAGTTAATGGCTGTAGAACAAATGTTGGAACAATTGATACATCATCATATGACTGAGCGAAAACTCCATTGATTAAACCTGCTAAGGAGAATAAAATTGCCGTCATTAGAAATGTTATAATGACCATAAACCATGAATAAACATGTAAAGGCACAAAGAATAGAGAAATGATTGTAACTAGTGTACCAACTAAGATACTTCTTCCAAGTCCACCAATCACAAATCCCCAAATGATGATATGAGTTGGTACTGGGGCGACTAGCAACTCTTCAATATTTTTTTGAAACTTTTGAGAAAAAAAAGAAGACGATACATTGGCATAAGAACTAGTGATAACTGACATCATAATTAACCCTGGTACAATAAATTCCATGTAGGAGAAGCCCCCCATATCACCAATACGACCACCAATCATTTTCCCAAAAATAACAAAATATAAAGAGGTAGTAATAACAGGAGGCACTAAAGTTTGTACCCATATACGCAGATAACGATTTGTCTCCTTAACTGCTAAACTTTTTAGTGCTGTAAAATAGATACTAAACATTTTTTTCCTCCTTTTGATGTTTGTCTTCGGTAATTTTTAAGAACAACTCTTCCAATCTATTTGATTTATTACGCATAGAAAGAACCTTGATATTTTGCTGATTGAGCTGCTCAAAAATATTATTAACTCCCTGATTTCGTTCAACTTCTATAGCAAGTGTTAGATCATCTTCAAAAAAGTTTTTATAACCTTTTATCACAGGCTTTTTGTCGTATTTATCTAGATCAAAGATGAAAGTCTCATATTGAAGCTTTGATAGAAGTGATTTCATACTTGTATTCTCAATTAATTCACCTGATTGAATAATTCCAATATTACGACAAAGCATCTCTGCTTCTTCTAAATAATGAGTTGTGAGAATGATAGTTGTACCACTTTCATTTAGCTCTCTTAAAAACGTCCACATTTCTCTTCTAAGCTCAATGTCTACTCCAGCAGTTGGTTCATCAAGAATTAACAGACGTGGCTCGTGCATTAATGCTCGAGCTATCATAAGTCTTCGTTTCATTCCTCCAGATAACATACGGGCACGAACGTTTCTTTTCTCCCATAAATTGGACTGCTTCAAATACTTTTCACTACGTTTCAGAGCTTCTTTTCTAGAGACACCATAATACCCTGCCTGATTTACTACAATTTGTTGAACTGTTTCAAAAGGATTGAAATTAAATTCTTGTGGTACAAGACCAATCTGTTGCTTTGCTCGCTCTAAATCATTGTCAATATCATAATCAAAAACCTTTACTTGACCAGCAGTCTTATTAACAAGTGAGGTAATAATTCCAATTGTTGTGGATTTCCCAGCACCGTTCGGACCTAGCAGTGCATAAAAATCTCCTTCTTCTACAGTTAAATCAATACCACGTAGTGCCTCAACACCAGTTGAATATACTTTTTTTAAACCTTTTAAATCTAGTGCATAGCTCATTTACTAATTACCTCCTTACTAATATTATCTTTTGCCAAATAACAAATGCAGTCAAAGTACAACTGCATTTGCAACAAACTATTTTCTATCTTCTTTAGATTCTCTCTTTTTAGCTAAAACATATAGCACCACAACAATTATAACAAAATTTACAAATATACCAATACTTACTTGATAGTTTAACAGTTTGGCAGCAAGGAAAGCTCCTAGGACACCAGCAAGTCTTGCCAGTGCTCTTTTTTCTTCTGTCATCTACTCAATTCCCTTCATCATTAAATCAGTTAGAGGCAAGCATTTGGGCAATTATCTGGTAATTTTTATTTCCTCCAGATAAATTATAGACTTCTTTAAATCCTTCGTTTAACAGGATATTTTGAGCAGCATTTCCAGTTACTCCCTTATTGCAATACGTGATTGTTGTTACATTTTTATCTAGCTCCGCCACTCTATCACGTATTTCTGCTAATGGAATATGGATAGCCCCTTTAACACAAGAAATTTCATATTGTTTTTTGGAACGAGTATCAATAATTTGAAGTTGTTCTCCACTTGCTTGTCGCTCAATCAATTCAGCTGGGGTCATTAAAGGTGTTCCATTGCTTATTGCATTATCTAACGCCATTCCAGTATAAAGAATGGGGTCTTTCGTTGTCGCAAATGGTGGTGCATAAGCAAGGTCTAAATGGAACAAATCTTCTGCTACTGCACCAAATGAAATGGCAGTGGCAATTACGTCAATTCGTTTATCTACACCTTGCTCTCCAATAATCTGAGCTCCAAGAATTCTCCCGCTACTTTTATCTGCTAAAGCTTTGATTGTCAGCTCTTTTCCACCTAAGTAGTCCGCATGATCTGGCTTAATATTATAAAGAATAGCTGTCTCTAATCCTTCTAATTGAGCTTCTTTTTCTGTTAAACCAGTATATGCAACCGCTAAATCAAAAACTCGAACAATACCAGTTCCTAAAATACCACGATGTTCCAGTGTTCCTCCTGTGATGATATCACCTGCAATTCTACCCATCTTATTAGCAGTTGATCCAAGTGGACGATATATTGGTTTATCTGTAATGACAGAATAGCTCTCAGCAACATCTCCTACCGCATAAATATGTGGTACCGTTGTCTGCATTTTCTTATTTACTTTAATCGCACCAGATTTTCCCAATTGAATAGTTGTCGATTGAATAAGTGAAGTATTCGGAATAACACCAGCTGCAAGAATGACTAAATCCGATTTGATTGTTTGACCTTGATTGGTTGCTAATTCAGTAATATAGCCATCCTTCTCAATTATTTTTGTGATCGTTGTATTCAGTTGAAGCTTAACATGATTCTTTTCAAGCTCCTTTTGGACACGATAAGCCATATCAGCATCCATTTGGTTCATGACTTGATTGCCACGTTGAATAATAGTTACCTCTATTCCTTTATGAGCCAATTGCTCTGCCATTTCTAATCCAATAAAGCCTGCACCAATAATTGTGGCTTGTTGCGGCTTTTCTTTTTCAATAAATGAGTGAATTGTAGCAGCATCTTGAATATTACGAACATGAAAAAGATTTCTATTGGCTTGCTGTGCTTTAAAAATCTCTGGCACAATCGGGTTGGCTCCTGTTGCTAAAACCAATTCATCATAGGATTCGGTTTTCTTCTCCTTTGTTTGAAGATTCTCAACCTCAAGCGTTTGAGTTTCAGGATGAATAGCTGTCACTCGATGCTCTGTAAAAATATCTACATTATAACGCTTTTTAAACCATGCAGCATTTCTAGGGGTCAACTTATCTAACTCTTCAACTTCCTCCCCTATATAATAAGGAATCCCGCAAATTGAATAGGAAATATCCTTATCTTGATCATAGACAACAATCTCTGCTTCCTCTGTATTTCGTCTAGCCTTTGCAGCCACACTTGTCCCAGATGCTACTGAACCAATAATCACAATTTTCATAAAGATGCCTCATTCCTTTTTTAAGTTTGCTTAAAATATTTTTGCTTAAATTTCAATGCTACATTTACTAAACCAATCAAAACCGGAACTTCCACTAGTGGACCAATTACTGCTGCAAAGGCTTCCCCTGAATTAATACCAAATACACCAACTGCTACCGCAATTGCTAATTCAAAATTATTGCTCGCTGCGGTAAAAGATAATGAAGCTGCAATTGGATAACTGGTTCCCATACGTTTAGAAATAAAGAATGAAACAAAGAACATAAGGACAAAATAAATGAGTAATGGAATGGCAATCCTTACTACATCCATTGGAAGTTCAATGACTTTTTCTCCTTTAACGGAGAACATCACAACAATTGTAAATAATAAGGCAACCAATGTAATTGGACTAATTTTAGGAATGAATTTTTCTTCATACCATTTCTTTCCTTTTTTCTTTATTAGAATCCAACGAGATAAAAAGCCTGCAATGAAAGGAATACCTAAATAAATGAAAACACTTGTTGCAATCTCACCCATTCCAATTGAAACAGCATGCGTTTCTAAGCCTAACCATCCCGGAATAACTGTCACAAAAATATAGGCAAACACTGAATAAAAGATAATTTGAAAAATGGAATTGAACGCCACTAATCCTGCCGTATACTCATTGTCCGCTTGAGCTAAGTTACTCCACACAATTACCATTGCAATACAACGAGCCAGACCAATCATAATTAACCCCACCATATATTCAGGATAATCATGTAAAAAGACAACAGCTAAAATAAACATTAAAATGGGACCGACAATCCAGTTCTGGAAAAGTGATAATAATAAAACCTTCCAATCTTTAAAGACACGCCACATCTCTTCATATTTCACCTTAGCTAACGGTGGATACATCATTAATATCAAGCCTATCGCAATAGGTATAGAAGTTGTTCCAACTTCCAGTTTATTTATTCCTGTCACAACCTCTGGTACAAAATAACCTAATCCAATACCAAAGCCCATTGCAAGAAAAATCCAGAGGGTTAAATAACGATCCAATAATGATAATTTTTTTGTTACACCTGCCACAATAAACATCTCCAAGTAATAAATTTAGTCTTCTTAAACTAGCTTCTTAACGATTGAGGTAACTCATTTTTTTGAAACCATCCAACTGTACTATTCGCAACTTTAACTAATAGCAACATGACTGGTACTTCAACTAATACGCCCACTACTGTTGCTAATGTTGCCCCTGACTGTAAACCAAATAGTGAGATGGCTACTGCTACAGATAATTCAAAGAAATTACTAGCTCCAACCATGCCTGCCGGAGCAGCAATCGAATGAGGCAACTTCCAAAAGCGAGCCCATGTATACGCAATAGCAAAAATCAATAGTGTTTGAATGGTTAGCGGAATTGCAATCAAAAGAATGTGCAGTGGATTATTCAAGATTCTTTCACCTTGAAAAGAAAAAATAATCACTAGCGTTAAGAGCAGCCCAATAATCGTAACCTTATCAAATTTTTTTAGAAATACTGTTTCAAAATAATGAAGTCCTTTATTTTTTATAATGAATGTTCGAGTGACAACACCTAAAAGAAGTGGAATCACTACGAATAAAACAGTCGACAAGATCAACGTATTAATTGGAACAGCTACATTTCCAACACCTAATAAAATAGCAACGATTGGCGCATACAACACTAAAATAATTAAATCATTAATCGCAACTTGAACTAATGTATAAGCTGGATCTCCTTTGGTTAAGTAACTCCAAACAAAGACCATTGCAGTACAGGGTGCCGCACCTAACAATACTGCTCCTGCAACATATTCTTTAGCTAAATCATTTGGGATAATCCCTTTAAATACAACGAAAAAGAAAAATGCTGAAATGGCATACATCGTAAATGGCTTAATTAACCAATTCACTGTACAGGTTACAATCAGACCTTTAGGTTTTTTTGCTGCATTGACAATACTAGTAAAATCTATTTTCAACATCATCGGATAGATCATCAACCAAATTAAGATTGCTGTTGGAATAGATACTTGATAATACTCGAATTTCCCTAAAGTTGCTGGAACAGCTGGCAAATATTTCCCAATTAAAACACCCGTAACCATACACAAAGCCACCCAAAGCGTTAAATATTTTTCAAATATTCCCAATCCTTTTTGTTCTTCTTTTTCCATCATCATCTTCCTCCATCATAAAATTCAAATAAGTGCATGATAGATAGAAAAAATTCTATCTATCAATTAAAAAAAATAAAATGCTTCTAATTCAATATATTGTGTAGTGCTTCTCCAGAGATTTCTTCTGCATGCCATTCTACAACCCCATAATGATTATTAGATAATTCTGCTACTTTATCAATCCATGTATTTTCATTTTGTGCTCGGGCTAGTAACATTGGATTTGTTGTACCACTTGTTAACATACTGTTATTCACGACCCACCATGTATGAGCAATGCCTGCTCGATCCAAGTCTTCCTGTAGTCGCATAGATTCATAAACAGGTGTTGTTTCAGGTAAAGTGACCATGACCACTTCGGTTTCTTTTCCATCTTGCAAACGAGGTAAGAGACGTTTCACTGATTCTGGTACTTCACCAGATGTCCGCTCTACTTCTTTATGGTAGCTTTGGGTAGAATCAAGTAATAGTAAAGTATGTCCTGTTGGTGCGGTATCAATAACTACCACATCACAATCGGCATCATCCACAATCTCTGCAAAAGCTCTGAATACAGCGATTTCTTGTGTACAAGGCGAACGCAAATCTTCTTCTACATAAGCAACATCATCTGGTGACATCGTTTCACGAGCCTTGCTTAATACTTCTTCTGTATAATCTGCTAATTCCTTGTCCTCATCGATATGACTCACCTTAATTTGATCGGATTCAGAAATCACAAATTGTAAATGAGCAGCTGGATCGGTTGTAGCCAAATGAACTTTCTTGCCTTTATCTGCTAAACCAGTGGCAATTGCCGCAGCAATAGTCGTTTTCCCAACGCCACCTTTACCCATTGTAAAAATCACTTTTTTACCAGATTGATGCAACTCATTCACGATGTCTTTCAATCTAGGAAATGCTCTTGGTGTGACTATTTCAGTTAAAAATTCACCTTGATTGGATTTCAACAATTGGCGTAGATTTTCAACACCAGTCACATTGTAAGAACGTAAAGGAATACTGTACTCAGGAAAAGCTTTCAAACTATCTGGCATTTGTGCCAACGCTTCTTGTTGTCCATCATAAATCAATTGAGATACTTTATCTGTTGCTTCCTCTAAGACGCCATTCACTAATAAAACTTGATTTTCAATGCCTATCTCTTGTAATTCTTTAGAAGCTCGATCTGCTTCTAAAAGTGGTGCCTTTTGTGGTCTTGTTACAAGCATTAAAGTTGTTTTTGCTCCATCAGCTAATGTGGCTACAGCATGCTCATAAATTTCCTTTTTATCACCTAAACCAGATAATTGACCTAAGCAAGAAGCTCCTGTTGTATTTTCATCCATAAAATTACTCCATGCAGATGGTAACTGTAACATTCTTAACGTGTGACCTGTTGGTGCAGTATCAAAAATAATATAATCATACTTTTTCTCTGCTTCTGGATCAGTTAAAAAACCAGAAAATTCATTAAATGCAGCAATCTCTACTGTACAAGAACCAGATAATTGTTCCTCCATATTCGCTAAAGCAGAATCAGGTAGTTTCCCTCTAAATGGTCCCACAACACTTTCTTTATAGTCATCAGCTGCTGTTACAGGATCAAAATTTGCTACAGTTAATCCCGGAACTTCTGGAATTTCTTTCCCTTTATTTGTTAATTCTGTTTGAAAAACATCTTGTAAATTACTTGCTGGATCGGTACTGACTAACATAACTTTTTTCCCACTATCTGCTAAATAAGTAGCAGTGCCACAAGCAGTCGTTGTTTTACCAACACCTCCCTTTCCTGTAAAAAATAGATACTTTGTTAATGGTAGCTGATCTGGTTGGTACAATTTCATGTTTGGTTTCCTCCTTTAAATTTAGCATCATCATTCTAAGCAGTTGTTACTTTCTTTGTAGCTGTTACTCTCCCTTTAGCCTCACAAGAACATGCAGCATTATCAATCGTATGACAAATACAGTCATCCGTGTTTTGAATGATTGTTTGAATGACACTAGATAATACTTTCATATTCTCCGCATTCAATGAATAATTGTGCCATGTCCCTGATTTTCTAGCTTGAACAATCCCTGCATTCATTAACACTTTCATGTGATGGGAAAGCGTTGGTTGCGTAAATTCAAAATGCTCTAATAAATCACATGCACAACGCTCACCACAAGAGAGCATATCCACAATTTGAACCCTTTTTGGGTCTCCTAATGCTTTAAAAACTTTTGCTGTTAATTCATAATCCATCTTTCATCCCTCCATACATAGAAGTTCTTCTATGTATAATATAGATGTTCATCTATCTATTGTCAATAGATTCTGTCTCACTTAATAAAAAAGCCTATGAGAATCTCTTCTCATAGGCTTTAGTTTCTTCGTTTTAGCAACATCCAGATGATGGAGAGCAACAACTATTTGATTGTTCTTCTTTCTTATCCTCTGAGAAATTAACACCAGTATAGACACTAAACTCCTCATTTGACGGATAACCAGCCATTTTCACAATTTCACCATCTAATAAAACAACTGGTAGTATGTCGGCTCCTTTAGACTGTAACAACTCCCCAATTTTTTCATTTTCTACGAATGCTGCAGGATTACCTGTTAAATTAAAACGCTCTACTTCTACACCATCGGCTTTTTCCAATGTTTGAATAATAGAGGAAACTCGAAGCAATTCTGTATCTACTCCGGGACCACAAACTCCTGTGTCACAACACATTGCTGGTTCATACAACGATACTTTACTCATTTTACATAACTCCTTCTTTTTGTTTTATATTCAATATCTGATGTATTAATTCTTGAAACTCTTCAATGTTCTCTGTTACCAGAGAATAATATTGCCATTTGCCTTCTTTACGTGCGGTTACTACTCCTGCCTCAATTAAAACCTTCATATGATGTGATAGTGTCGGCTGAGTAAAATCAAAATTATCCAAAATATCACATGCACACTTTTCACCAGTTGAAATCATATCTAATATTTGAAGTCTATTAGGCTCTGCAATTGCCTTCATAATTTTTGATAATCCTAAATAATCCATATTCTCACCTCCATATAGATATTCATCTATATTTAATATAGAACTTTATCTATGTTTTGTCAATGAGTAAAATATGAGTTGTATTCTATCGTAAATTACAAAATATCTCTTAATGCATCTCCTGAAATATCCTCAGCTTTCCATTCAATCACTGCGTAATGATTGTTAGACAGCTCTGCTACCTTATCTATCCAAACTTCTTCATTTTGTGCTCGTGCTAAAAGCATTGGATTCGTTGTTCCGCTAGAAAGCATGCTGTTGTTCACTACCCACCAAGTACGAGCGATTCCCGCTCTCTCCAAGTCATCTTTTAACCGAATTGATTCATAAACAGGTGTTGCTTCGGGTAATGTGACCATTACTACTTCTGTTTCATCCCCATTTTGTAGCTTAGGCAGTAGCTTTTGAACAGACTCGGGTATATCTCCAGAAGAACGTTCAATCTCCATGTGGTAGCTTTGTGTTGAATCTAATAGCAATAGTGTATGACCTGTTGGTGCGGTATCAATCACAACAACATCACTATCTGCTCCTTCAACTATTTCCGCAAACTTTCTAAAAACAGCAATCTCCTGTGTGCAAGGGGAACGTAGGTCTTCTTCAACATAAGCCACATCTTCTTCTGACATTGTTTCACGAGCCTTTGTTAATACCTCAGACTGATAATCAGCTAGTTCTTTTTCTTCATCAATATGACTCACGCTAATTTTGTCAGTTTCTGAAATAACAAATTGAAGATGTGCTGCTGGATCAGTCGTTGCTAAATGAACTTTTTTTCCTTTGTCAGCTAAAGCCATTGCAATTGCTGCGGCTATCGTCGTCTTCCCTACGCCACCTTTACCCATTGTAAAAATAACTTTTTTATCCGTTTTATATAAATTATCCACAATGACTTGTAAGTGGGGAAATTCTTTTGGTTTAATTGATCCCGTCAATAGTTCTTCTTGATGTTCATTCAATAATTTTCTAATATTTTCAATTCCGGTTAAATTATATGGACGTAATGGTACAAAATATTCTGGATACTTAGCTAAACTTGCTGGCATTTGTTTTAATGCTTCCTGTTGAATAGCATAAAATTCCTCAGATACTTTATCTGTTGCTTCTTCCAGTACCCCATTAATAATTAATGCTTGATTTTTAATCCCCATTTCTTCCAATTCTTTTGAAGCTCTATCTGCTTCTAATAAAGACGTTTTTTGTGGTCTCGTTACCAACATCAACGTCGTTTTCTGACCGTCAATTAAGGTTTTAACAGCTAGATCATACATTTCTTTTTTGTCTACAGCACCTGATAATTGTCCTAAAGGAGCAGTTGCGTTCTCATTCTCATCTAAATAATTATTCCAAGCAGAAGGTAATTGAAGCATTCTCAGAGTGTGACCTGTTGGGGCAGTATCAAAAATAATATGATCAAATTTTGTAGAGGCTTCTTTATCCGTTAAAAAATTGGCAAATTCATTAAATGAGGCTATCTCTACAGTACAAGAGCCTGACAATTGTTCTTCCATATTTTCCAAAACTGAATCTGGCAATTTACCACGATAAGGTCCTACAATACTTTCTTTATAGTCATTAGCCGCCTCCACAGGGTCAAAGTTGGCGACAACTAAACCTTCTACATTAGGAATTTTAGTCCCTTTATTTGAGAGTTCTAATTCAAAGACATCCTGCAAATTACTTGCTGGGTCGGTACTAACCAACATGACTTGTTTCCCTTTATCAGCTAGATAAGTTGCTGTAGCACTAGCTGTAGAAGTTTTCCCAACACCTCCTTTACCTGTGAAAAATAGATATTTCGTTAAATTAATTGCCTCTGGTTGATACATTTCCATGATATTTCCTCCTTAATTTTTATTCATTTACACCTGTAAAATTTTCAAATTCTTTTAATGAGGGATAGGCACCAAACTTTTTTACCTCTCCATCCACAACGGTTATCGGTAAGACACTAATGCCATTTTTATCTATTAATGATTTGACTTCCTCATTTTCCAAAAATACATTTGGTTCAATTGTTAAGCTATGACGCTCCACTTCGTAATTTGTTTCTCGTTGAATTTTCTGTAATGTTGGGCTCAAATATAATAGATTTTTATTTACTTCTGCTCCTGTCTTTTTGATGCCACAACACATCTCTGACTCAAATAAAACTAATGATTTCACTTTATTCCTCCTTCAAACACATAGATAAATATCTATGTGTCGATCAAAAAAATAGGGAGATTGTCTCCTTAAACCCCTCTGTTTATTTTTATACTTTTACGGTTTCATTTCTAAAGCCTGTATGAGTATCATTTCATTTGCTAGTTTCCCCAGCTAGTCACAGGTTTAAACTTAGCAAATTGAAACAGAAGAAACTACACTACAATTACTTACATTCAACCATTTTGATATCAACTAAGTCTTTTCATTTCAATACGCCTCATCCTTTCACATAGATCGACATCTATGTATAATATAGATGAGAATCTATGTGTTGTCAATATATAATATTTGTTGCTTTTTCCATTAGGTATTTCAATTTATTGTTGAATACCTAATTTGAAAGGAGAAATTATGAATATTTCTGATGAAAAAAAAGTCATTTACCATCTTATGCAAGCAATTATGACTGAAAGACGACAACTAACTGAACAATATTTTGACTTAAAAGAGCGATTAAATGAGCTTAGTCAAACTACCACGAATGTTCACGAAAATAATGAATATTCGACAATGAGACAAAATCATATTAAAAAAGAAGATATTGAGAACGCTAAGTACTTATTAGCAAAAAAAGAAGGAAAATCCTACCTTCCTTACTCAAAAATAGCATTACAAATTTCTCATCTTCTTAAAAGTCATGGTGTGCCACTAAGTAATAAACAAATATATGAAAAACTAATCAATGATTTTCAACTATCTATCAACTACTCAAATTTGACGAACAATATTTTACCAAGAATGAATTCAGATTCTTCTATAAACGTCGAGAAAGTGACTCGAGGTTACTGGCAGTATAAATTAAATAATTAGTAAAGGATGATTCAATCATGAAATCAGAAGTTGAAGTTAACTATTTATTTGTTAGTTATGTACAGCAATCTATTAAAAATTCTGCCAGTGCTTGCCTAAAAAAGAAACAAAAATATTCTCATACCTACTTTCCAACTGATTCATTAGAAGATATTATGAGAAGCAGTATATCCGAATCTTATTTATCTCTTGATTTTATCTCAGAATCTGAAATTGTGAATCTAGAAAATTTCGCTGAGGACGAAGCGCTATCTAGGGCTATTGAACAACTAAACTTCAAAGAAAAAAAACTACTTTATGAAAAATATATTCAATGTAAAACAGATAGTGAAATTGCCCGAATTTTTGATATCAGCCGTCAAGGAGTCTCTATATTCAGAAAAAGATTATTAAAAAAACTTGAGGTATTTTTAAAAAGATAATCAATGGTCTAACAGTCGTGCTCCTCCTTCCATCTTTCACCTAACACTAAGGAAGGAGGGGATATCATGAAAAATTTCTTACCACTAATTGAACAAGCCAAAAAAGGGGATGAACAAGCTATGGAATTGTTACTTAAAGATTTCAAGCCCTTGCTAATTAAAGAAGCATCCAGACAAGGCTATTTGGATGAAGATTGCTTTCAAAACTTAACTGAAACTTTTATAAAAATAGTCCGCAATTTTGATCCAGAAAAATACCTTGGTTAAATTAGAGAGACAGGCTACTTTGCCTGTCTCTTTTCTATCTTTTTTGAAAAAAATCTGAATTATGTTGCTTTTATTTCTTCTTTTTCCAATTTACTTATAGAAACATTGATCTTTGATAATTGAATAATCTTCTATCAAATACGTTTTCTTTGTATTGAGCAACGCTTGAAAAGCGCCATGACCGTGTATTTTACTGCGAGCGATTTTTTTCAAGCAAAGTAGACTTGTCACCTACTGCCACGACATGCAAAGAATATAATGATACTTCTGTAAAGCTCGCCATAAACTGGGGAGAGGTGAAACTCCTATGATATCTTTTGACAAAAGATAATTTGATAGAAGAAAAGAGACAAATTAACAGATTACTATTTAAGATATTGAAGCTTAAACACATATTTATATTTATCCAATTTATAAAATCAAAACGATATTTGTAAGAAGTAAGATTTTAACTCATCAATATTTTTCTAGGAAATGGGAGCTGGAAGTCTTATAATCAATATACAGTATTTGCTTCTAGCTCGCATCCCTTGAAACATATACTGTATCTGAAAGAAAGGTTGAATAAAATTTTATTGATTAATTTTGAATATTCTATTAGTCTCAGAAAGGAAATTGCCTATGAATACTCCTGATAAAGTACCTTTGATTCTTGGTAGATATGTGAACCAACAAACCTTAATGAAAGAGCTGCATATTGGTTTCGACACGTTAAAAATGCTTCATCTAAACGGTTTAGAAGCGGTTATTATCGGGAGACAACATTTATATGACCTAGAAGACTTAAAGAACGTTTTAAATCAATTAAAAAGCGCTGAACATCAATAGGGAATAAAAACGAATATTAAAATCTTACAAACAACAAAATATCCTAATCCAAATAATGAATTAGGAAGGAAGATTTTATATGTCAGTATCTTTTAAACAATACACTAAGTACAATCAAAAGCTTTGGAAATTCCAATGTTACCTTGGAAAAACTGAATTTGGTGAAGAAGTACGCACTACTAGAAGTGGTTTCCAAACAAAAAAGGAAGCCCAGCAAACTTATCGACAGTTACAACTTGATTTTGATAAAAATAAGTTAAAGATGAATGGTAATATTACGTTTAAAGAGCTTTATGAAGAATTTATTGAACAATATCGTTTAAAAGTAAAACCATCTACTATCATGATAACAAGAAGAGCGATTGAAGATCATGCACTTGAATACTTCGGAAATAAAATGCTTAAAGACATTTCAGTCCGATTTTGTACTCAAGTCAATCGTCGCTGGATAAGAGATGGTTATAAGCAAGCTTATTATTTCCGCAGGGCTGTTGCTCAAATTTTACAATATGGTGTTCAACAGGAATTGATTCTTGAAAATCCCATGCGTAAAACTGAACCAATCAAACGTCAAGAAATTGATGAACATTTAGTCGCTACAGAAACAATGACTGTTTATACACCAAAAGAATTAGCCATTTTCTTGGAGTCTTGTAAAAAACATGACAATATGAAAATCGAAACTTATTTTCGTGTTTTAGCCTATACTGGTGCAAGAAAATCTGAAATACTTGCCTTAGAATGGAACGATATTAATTTTGATAGTAACAAATTAACGATCAGTAAAACATTGGCAGAAGTTGAGTACGATCCAAAATCTAAAAAAACTAAAGTAGCCAGTCAAAGCGCCAAAACAAATGCCGGTAAAAGGACTATTTCAATTGATTTAGAAACGATGGCTATGTTACAGGAATGGCGAACTAGACAGCAGTTTGAGTTTAAAGTTTTGGGAATTAGAGCAACGAATAAGCATCAGCTAGTCTTCCCTAATAAAGATAATCATTTTTGTCGCCCCGGTCAGCCAAATGACTGGTATGATGTCATAGCGACTAAGTACAACTTAAAACGAATTACACTTCATGAATTTAGAAAAACACATGTCTCTCTTTGCGCAATGGCTGATATGAACTTAGAGGATATTATGTACCGAGTTGGTCATAAAGATTCTAAAATGACTCGTCAGGTCTATAACTACTTCTATCCTGAACGTGAAGAACGCAGTGCAGATCAATTCGCACAATTCATTGAAAAAGAGAAATATTTATTTTAATCGCTGTTGTAGTTAGTTTTGTAGTTAGTTTGCTTTTACGAAAAAAAGAAGCACCAGAAACATTGATAAATCAACGTTTCTAGTGCTAAAAAAGGCTTTAGCCAACACTGCCTTCCATCTCATAACTAATCAATCTATTAAGTTCAACCGCATACTCCATCGGCAATTCCTTCGTAAACGGCTCCACAAATCCCATAACGATCATTTCAGTCGCTTCTTGCTCTGACAAACCACGGCTCATCAGATAATAAAGCTGTTCTTCCGAAATTTTCGAAACCTTCGCTTCATGCTCCAACGCCACTTGGCTGTTATGGATCTCATTAAACGGAATCGTATCTGATTTCGATTTATCATCCATGATGATCGTGTCACACTCAATATGTGAAATCGAGCCAGCACTATCTTTGGCAAAGGTTACTTGTCCACGATAGTTCACTTCTCCGCCATCTTTAGCGATCGATTTTGAGACGATCGAGCTTGATGTGTTCGGTGCGTTATGAATCATTTTTGCCCCTGTATCTTGGATTTGGTTTTCGCCGGCGAATGCGATCGATAGCATCGTCCCGCGTGCGCCTTTTCCATCTAGATAGACACTTGGGTATTTCATCGTTGCTTTTGCTCCTAGGTTTCCATCGATCCACTCAACGGTTGCTCCTTCGTAAGCTTTAGCACGTTTGGTTACTAGGTTATATACGTTATCTGACCAGTTTTGGATCGTTGTGTAACGTGTATAGGCATCTTTATGCGTGAAGATCTCAACGATCGCTGCGTGTAAGCTATTGCTTGTGTACGTAGGTGCAGTACAGCCTTCTACGTAGTGAACACTTGCGCCTTCATCCACGATGATCAACGTACGTTCAAATTGTCCAGTATTTTCCGCATTGATCCGGAAGTAGGTTTGTAATGGGACGTCTACGCGAACGCCTTTCGGAACATAGATAAAGGTTCCACCAGACCAAACAGCAGAGTTTAGTGCAGCTAATTTGTTATCTGTTGGTGGCACTAATTTTGAGAAATATTTCTTGAATAAATCAGGATATTCTTTCAATGCTGAATCAGTATCGGTAAAGATGATCCCTAGTTTTTGGAATTCTTCTTTCATATTGTGGTAAACCACTTCTGATTCGTATTGGGCAGAAGCACCAGCTAAGTAAGCACGTTCTGCTTCTGGGATCCCGATTTTTTCAAAGGTTTCTTTGATTTTATCTGGTACATCGTCCCAGTCACGAGCAGGTTTATCGCTGGCTCTTTGGAAATATTTGATCTTATCAAAATCGATATCTGATAAATCCGGTCCCCATTCCTGCATTTTCATTTTATTGAATTGTTCTAATGATTTCAAACGGAATTCTAACATCCATTCTGGTTCTTCTTTTTTACGTGAAATTTCTCTAACGACTTCCTCTGTTAGTCCATCTCCCGTACTGAAGATCGGTTTCACATCATCGTGGAAACCAAATTTATATTCTTCTAACTCTGGTACGTTGCTCATTATTTCACCTTCCCTTAAATATAAGTTCGAACTCTAAATACGAATAAACGGTGGGAGCAGAAGCAACCCTTTCGGAAATAAGCTGAAATTAACAAAAATTTGAAAAGCAATTTTCGTTAATTCCTTCTTATTTCTCAGGGTTGAGCACTTCTGTCCCATCCTCTCTTGATTTGTATTTTTATTCTTCGCAGTGTAATTGTCCTGCAGTTCCTTGTCCGTCATTTTCCACTGCTTGTTCTAATGCTTTCCACGCTAATGTGGCGCATTTGATCCGTGCTGGGAATTTCGCTACGCCGCCAAGCATCGCTGCATCACCAAGTTTTTCTTCATCTGATACCTCATTGCCTTGCACCAATTGGGAGAAATCTTCCGCAAGCTGCTCTGCTTCAGTTAAGCTTTTTCCAATGACTGCATCGGTCATCATGCTGGCACTTGCGGTACTGATCGAACAGCCGCTGCCGTTAAAGGCGATATCTTTGATGATATTATCCTGGATATCCAGCTGTAATTCGATCACATCACCGCACGTCGGATTGTTCATTTCGATTGTCTGACTTGACGCATCCAAGCTTCCATGATGATGCGGATGGCTAGAATGATCTAAGATCACTTGACGGTATAAATTATCTAATTTAGAGAGAGCCATGTTGGAAAAACTCCTTTGTCGCTAAAATTGCTTCGATCAATCGATCCGCATCTGCTTTGGTATTGTAGAGATAAAAGCTTGCTCTAGCTGTTGCTGCTACGTCTAAATATTTCAGTAATGGCTGGGCACAATGATGTCCTGCCCGAACTGCCACACCCTCCATATCTAAAGCCGTCGCTGTATCATGAGGATGCAGTCCATCTAAATTAAATGCGATCACACCCGTATGATGCGCAGGATCTTGTGGTCCATACACCGTTAGACCATCGATCGCTAACAATTTTGGCAATACATACTCTACTAATTCTGCTTCATGTTGATGGATATTGTCTAAACCGATCTCATTGAGAAAATCGATTGCGGCACCCAAAGCGATCGCACCGCCAATATTTGGCGTTCCTGCTTCGAACTTCCATGGCAATTCTTTCCATGTACTATCATACAAATTCACAAAATCGATCATTTCTCCGCCGAATTCGATGGGCTCCATTTTCTCTAGCAATTCGCGTTTTCCATATAATACACCAATTCCAGTTGGGGCGCACATTTTATGTCCGCTAAAAGCATAAAAGTCCGCATTGATGGCTTGAACATCCACCGACATATGAGGAACAGCTTGCGCACCATCGACAACTAAGACAGCACCATGACTGTGCGCTAATTCAGCTAGTTCTTTAACTGGATTGATCACACCTAAGACGTTAGAGACATGAGCGATAGAAACGATCTTGGTTTTGTCTGTGATTTGTTGTTTCGCACTTTCCATATCTAAAAAGCCGTCTGCTGTAATATCAATATATTTCAACGTCGCACCTTTACGTTCAGCTAATTGCTGCCACGGAATGATGTTTGAATGGTGTTCCATGTAAGAGATCACGATTTCATCACCAGCTTGTACTGCTAGATCACCATAGCTTTTTGCGACCCAGTTCAAGCTAGTCGTTGTGCCTCGCGTGAATAATGTTTCAGTTGTTTCTTTGGCATTGATAAAAGCTCTAACTTTTTCACGAGCCGCTTCATAATCTTTTGTTGCCCGTTCAGCTAAAGTATGCACACCACGATGGACATTGGCGTTATCATGTTCGTAATAATAAGTCAGTCTATCTAAAACTGCTTTGGGTTTTTGAGTTGTTGCTGCATTATCCAGATAAACAAGCGGCTCGTCATTTACTTCTTGAAACAAGATGGGAAACTGTTGCCGAATCTTATCTGCGTTTATCATGCATTCAACTTCCCTTCAATAACCTCTACAAATTCTTTTTGGACTTCTTTGACCGGGATCGCTGTGATCACTGAGCCTAAGAAACCACGAATGACCAATCGTTCTGCTTCTTCTTTGCGCAGACCACGACTCATCAAATAGTACATTTCTTCTGGATCGACACGACCAACACTGGCTGCATGTCCTGCAGTTACTTCATTTTCATCGATCAATAAGATTGGGTTCGCATCACCGCGCGCTTTATCAGAAAGCATCAAGACACGGCTTTCTTGTTGCGCATCTGCCCCTTTAGCCCCTTTTAAGATATGACCAATTCCGTTAAAGGTCAATGTACCTTTTTCACGGATAACCCCGTGCTGTAAAATGTGCCCTACAGAATGAGACGCTTTATTGGTTACACGTGTATCGATTCCTTGTGTTTGTTTGCCGGCACTGATTGCCACAACTTTGACTTCTGAGTGAGAGCCTTCGCCTACTAAGTCAGAATCAAAATCAGCAACCACATCGCCATCATTCATAACACCGATCGCCCAGTCAACTGAGGCATCGCGCATGATATGACCACGGCGGTTCATATAAGTCGAAAGGTTTTCACCTAATTGATCGACTGCTGAATACTTCACTTTTGAGCCTGCTTTAGCGATGACTTCAACAACGATGTTTGCCGAAACTTTTGCTTTACGTTCGCCGATCGTTTGGAATCGTTCTAAATAACTGAATTCACTATGCTCATCTGCAATGATCAAAACATGTTTGAAGAAGGGCTGTTCACTATCTGAATCTTGGATAAAGATCGATTCGATCGGTTCTTCGATCACGACATTTTTGGGTACATATAAGAACACACCGCTATTCATGAACGCTGTATGGAAAGCTGTCAGCTTGTCTTCGTCCATCTCCACAGCTTTTGTCATATAGTATTCTTTGACTAGATCACCATGTTCCTGGATCGCAGTGAACAGATCAGTGAAGATCACGCCTTGGTCAGCTAATTTTGCTGAAAGTTGTTCAAATGCTGTGATCGATCCTTGCTGCACGATGACTGGATTGTCTTTCATTGCATCAAAGCTAGGGATATTCATCGCTTGTGGTGTATATTCGTCTGTATTTACATTAAACAAAGGCCAACGGTGAAATTTCACCCGTTCGATCTTTGGTAATTCTAAGTGTTCAGCTTTTTCTAAAGCCGCTGCGCGCAAGTCCGTCATCCATGAGGGTTCTTCGTTACGTGCTGAAAAAGCTTTGATGTCGTCAAGATAATTTGCTGTTGTGATATCTTTCATTTATCTTGTCCTCCTTACGCTTCTTCTTTGTATTCGATACCTAATTCTTCACTGATTCCAGCATAGCCTTCTGCTTCTAAACGTTTTGCAAGATCAGCGCCGCCTGTTTTTACGACACGGCCTTCCATCATGATATGCACAACATCAGGTGTGATGTAGTTCAATAGACGTTGGTAGTGAGTGATGATCAATGCGCCAAAGTTTTCGCCGCGCATTTCATTCACGCCTTTTGAGACAACTTTTAAAGCATCGATATCTAAACCAGAGTCGATTTCATCTAAAATAGCAAAAGTTGGTTCCAGCATCAATAATTGTAAGATTTCGTTACGTTTCTTTTCTCCGCCTGAGAAGCCTTCGTTCAGATAACGTTCAGCCATTTCTTCCGGCATATTTAGTAGTTCCATTTTTTTATCTAATTTTTTGATGAACTGCATCACAGAAATTTTGTCGTCTTCGTCACGTTTGGCATTGATCGCTGCACGCATGAATTCGGCATTTGTGATACCAGGAATTTCACTTGGGTATTGCATCGCTAAAAATAGACCTAAACGCGCACGTTCATCTACTTCAAGTTCTAAGACATTTTCACCGTCAAAAAGAATTTCACCTTCTGTGACTTCGTAGTTTGGATTTCCCATGATCGCAGCAGATAATGTCGATTTACCTGTTCCGTTTGGTCCCATGATCGCGTGGATCTCTCCTGTTTTCATGGTCAGGTTCACACCTTTTAAAATCTTCTTATCTTCGATTGATACGTGTAAATTTTTAATCTCTAAAACGGACATGTATAATTCCCTCCAACTTAAAAATAATTATTTTATCGTTCTCATTCATTTTATCCTAATTGAGAATGATAAGCAATCTCTTTACTAGAATAATTCTTAATTACTAGAGGTTTTCTTTGTGAAAAAATGGACTTATTTAGAATCTTTCTAAAGTGAATCTCTTCTTACCGTCTATAAAACAGCTAACCCAAATCATTTTTGACAAACAAAAAAAGAAAGTTCTTCTACATTAAGTAGAAGTCCTTTCTTTCGCTTCATTATTGAGGAATAATTGAGATGTATGTTCCAGTGATCTGAACTTTAGACATACTATCTATATTCGGTAACGCTGCCCAGTTAGGCACTGGCGCACGGTCAGCTTTTACATGTAAAACTGTTCCGCCAGGTAATCCTTCAGTTACGGCCATTGTCGTTTTATAAACCGGTGTTAAGCCATTCACTCTTTGAATGTTGAATGCCCAAATTTTAGTATTACCATTAAAATAAGATTCTCTTGGTGAATAGGTTCCTTCAAAATCAAAAATCCGATCCTTCACAACATAGGCTGCTTGGATTTTTTGTGTATTTGCCGTTACATGCGCATACTGGATCTCTCCAGAATAATCAGCATAGCTAAAGCCAGTTGCACTCGTTCCAGAAAATACACCAGAATAGATTCGTTTCCACTCACCCTCTGAATTAAATGTGAAGGTCGCTCCTCGATTCAAATCATACTCACTTGCCTCCGCACTTGAACTAGTTCCAACAACAGCAAAACAAATTGCCATCATCGAAAGAAAAAATAAAACAATGTTGCTTTTTTTCATGTTAACCTCTCCTTTTTTATAAATGTGCACTAGATGAGATTATCATACGCAAACACAAAAATCAACCTAAAGAATAAAATTGTTATTTTTAAATAATAAATAAATTACAATATACATGTCTTTTTTATAGAGTATTCTGAGTAGACAAAAAAACAGCTGAATTATAACTCGACAGAGCGTAGTTCAGCTGTTTCTATTTGTTTACTTATCTACAGGTTTCACTGAGCCATCCCATTTTTCAAGAATCCAATCTTGGATTTCTTTACTATGCAAGGCATCAACCAATTTTTTGATTTTATCACTATCTTTATCTTCTGAACGAACTGCAACAATATTCACATATGGTGAGTTATCTTTTTCAAGCAAGACAGAATCTTTCAATGGATTCAAGCCTGCACTGTATGCAAAGTTGGCATTGATCGCAACAAGGTCAGCTTCATCATTGTTATACGTTGTTGTTAAGACTTCAGGGTTGATGTTATGAATAAACTTCAAGTTTTTAGGGTTTTTGTCGATATCTTCAAATGTTGCTGTTTCTAGATCAACACCATCTTTGACCGTTACTAAATCCGCATCTTGTAAAATCGTGATGATTCGGCCCCAGTCTGATTCTGAGTTAGAAGTTATGATCGTCGCGCCATCTTTCAAATCCTTGATATCTTTGATACGTTTTGAGTATAAGCCCATTGGCTCGATATGGATACCGCCCGCATTGGCGAAATCATATTTGTTTTCTTTTACTTGTAGATTGAAGTATGGAATATGTTGGAAGTAGTTTGCATCGATATCGCCTTCTGCCAAATTTTTGTTTGGTAAAATGTAATCATCGAATTGAACGATTTCCAAATCAACGCCTTCTTTTTTAAGGATTGGTTTTACTTGCTCCAAAATTTCTGCGTGTGGAGAAGCAGATGCGCCGACTTTTAAAACAGAAGATTCTTTGTCTGATCCCGCAGTTTTACTATCATCTGTTTTACTATTTCCGCCACCACATGCTACTAAACTAACCGTAACGACTGCCAATGCTGCTAAACCGAATAATTTCTTTTTCATCTTTATTTCCTCCAATTATTTTCTATATTAATTGCTTATCGTTTGTCTGAACGTTTTACCAATTGATCACCGACAAATTGAATGATAAACACAATCACCAAAATCAAGATCGTTGCTACAAGTGTTACTGTATTATTGTTCCGGCTAAACCCTTCTTGGTAAGCTAACCCGCCAAGGCCACCACCACCGATGATTCCGGCCATTGCCGTAAATCCGATCATCGTGATCGTTGTTAACGTGATTCCTGATAGTAATGCTGGTTTGCTTTCTGGAATCAAAACTTTAAAAATCTTTTGAAATTTGGAAGCCCCCATCGCATCAGCAGCTTCTAATACACCACTATCCACTTCACGAAATGCAATTTCAACTAATCTAGCATAAAAGGGTGCTGCAGATACGATCAATGATGGGATAGCCGCTTTTGCACCGATCCCTGTTCCCACTAATTTCCGAGAGAAATCCATCAACAAGATGATCAATACAATATAAGGAATCGAGCGGAAAACATTACTAACAACGGATAACACACTATAGCTGATTTTCGCTAGAGGAGACTTGTTGCGGCTCAAACTATATAACAGCAATCCTAACAAGAATCCGATAATAATGACAAAAATCATTGCAACGACTGTCATAAACAATGTATCGACCGCCGCTTGTTTCATTGATTCTGGGTTCACCCGGCTAAAATTCAAGTACTTTTCAACAAATGTTTCATTCGCCACGGTGAATCACCTCCAACCCAACTTCTTTTTCTTTGAAGAAAGCGAGTGTCTTTTCGACTTCATTTTGCTCTCCTAAAACCATGACCGTCAAAGTTCCAAAGGCGCCTTCTTTCGCTTGCTGCACTTGACCTTGAACGACATTGATGTCCACTTTAAACTGACGAATCACTTGAGAAATCACTGGTTCATTGGCATTGTCTCCACTAAACTGAAGCGTAACGACTAAACCAGCTGGATTTTCTTTGATCAACTCACCAAGTAGTTCTTCTGTGTCTTCTTTTGGTTCAAGTTCTTGTTGAACAAAACGTTTTGTGACAGCTTGTTGGGGATTTCTGAAAACTTCTAATACGTCTCCTTCTTCCACGATTTGTCCAAGCTCCATTACAGCTACCTTATTACAAATTTTACGGATCACATGCATTTCGTGTGTGATCAATACGATGGTTAGATTCAATGTTTTATTGATTTCAAGTAGTAGATCCAATACTTCGTCTGTTGTTTGCGGATCTAAGGCGCTGGTTGCTTCATCACAAAGTAAGATCTCTGGATTATTTGCCAATGCTCTGGCGATCCCCACCCGTTGTTTTTGGCCACCGGACAACTGACTTGGATAGGCATCTCCTCTGCCTTCTAAACCAACTAAAGTCAAAAGCTCCTGTGCTCGCTCTTTTCTACTACTTTTAGGCACCCCGGCTAATTCTAACGGCAACATGATATTTTCTAAAATCGTTCTTGACCATAGCAGATTGAAATGTTGGAAAATCATGCCGATCTTCTTGCGGAACTGACGAAGTTCACGATTCGCCATTTGCGCGACATTGTGTCCTTGGATGTTTACTTCTCCTTCTGTTGGCAGTTCCAAGCCATTTAACAGACGAACCAAGGTACTCTTTCCTGCTCCAGAGTAACCTACGATACCATAAATGTCGCCCTGCTCAACAGATAAAGACACATCATTGACGGCCGTTACTTGCCCGTTTTTACCGGAAAATTGTTTTTTTACGTGTTGTAATTCAATTAGAGGCATTTTTCCCCCTCGACTTTCTTTTGTTTTGCTTGTTTAAGTATACTATATGTTTGGCGGTATGGTTAGACTTATCTTGGTTATCGAGCGTGTGTTTTAAACTATGGATACTTTGATTTTTTGATGCTAGTACCTTCAATGAAAGATTGGCTTGTTTCACTAGTAATGTAACTTCGCTCACCCTGCTCGCCAAGTATTGTTCAACATCTGCTCTGGCTTAGCCAGTCGCAGTGTTTCACAACAAAAAGCTTCCGCCCTTTTGTCTTATTTGACAAAAGGACGAAAGCTTGTCTTTCGTGTTACCACCTTGATTTACTATCATTTCACAATAATAGCCTTATACAGTACTTGAATTCGTATACTGTGGTGCTGTAACGGGCACACCCGTAATAAGTTTACTCATGCTCACTTATTCTGCTCAAAGACCATCTTCCATATCAATCACGTTGCCTATTTTCAGCAAACAAGGCTCTCTTTAAAACACTTTTGACATGTACTCTTCTTTTCAAAGCTTTCAATTTATATTGATGAAATTATAGCAACAACCAAAACACTTGTCAAACATTTTTATGCTTATACTAGCTCTTCTTCGTTAACGTCAGTTAAAATAGCGATCCATGCATTTGATTGATTAGGATCATCAAGGACACTTGGCTCATTTTCAGCAGCTTCATTGATAGAAGCGACCGTTCCAGTTACTGGTGAACTAAATTCACTAACTGCTTTTTCCGCTTCCACTTCAATCAAGGAATCACCTTTTTTTAATTCTTGACCCACTTTTGGTAATGTTGCAAAAGTGATATTACCTAATTCTTCTTGCGCTTCATTGGTTAAGCCTACCTTGTATCCTTCAGCGGTTTTCAAGACCCATAAGTTATCAATGATTTTTACTTCTTCAGCCATTATTGAATAGCTCCTTCGTAATCAGATTCTTTAAATCCGTTCGCTAAAAATTGATCTCCTTTAACAAAAATCGGACGTTTGATCAACATGCCGTCTGTCGCTAAAAGCTCGCTGGCTTCTTTGATCGAAAAGTCATTGACTTTGTCTTTCAAGCCTTGTTCTCTATAACGAATACCGCTTGTATTGAAGAAACGACGAACAGGCAGATCACTTTGCTCCATCCAGCTTGTTAACTGTTTTGCTGTTGGCGGATTTTCGATCATATCGATCGTTTCATAGTTGACCTGTTTTTCATCTAACCAAGCCTTTGCCTTTTTACATGTTGAACACTTTGGATACCAGAAAAATGTATACATTCTAACGCCCTCTTTCGTTTAATATTCTTCGATCACTGCTTCTTTTTGATATTTCATAGACATGATCAAACCTACGCCCAGCATATTTCCTAAAATAGATGAACCACCCTGACTAATAAATGGCAACGGAATCCCTGTCAATGGCAGAAGTCCAATGTTTGCACCGATATTTTCAAATACGTGGAACAAGATCATCATGATGATCCCTGTCGCAATATAGGCATAAAATTCATTATTCGTCTCAAAACAAACTTTGATCATGCGGTAAATCAAGATAAAGTATAGCAAAATAATAAAACATCCGCCAATGAAACCAAAGTTTTCTCCCACAACCGTGAAAATCATATCTGATTCTCTGACAGGCACATACACATCGCTATTATTGAATCCTTTACCAAATAATCCGCCTGAACCAATAGCAGTCAACGCAAGCGCTGGTTGCTGCGAACGATTTGGATCATGATGAAACGGCTTCATCCATAAGTCGATCCGTTCAAACTGATAAGACTTAAATCCAACCGAATAAAGAAACTCTCGCCCTGCTGTTGTTGTCACAAGATAAATCGTTCCAGCCCCAATCAAGATAGCTACTAAAAACGTCGGTAAAATAATTTTCCAGGAAATCCCTGACATCAAGAAAACGCCACTGAAAATGGCTAAGAAAACCAACATCGTTCCAAAGTCATCTTGTAGTAAAATCAAAATCAGAACAGGCAGTGTCACCAACAGCATCTTACCGATCAACCAAAAATCAGATTTCAATGTCCGATCAACGTTCTTCACATTATGCATTGTGACAATATAAGCTAGCATCAAAATAAAAGCAATTTTCATCAATTCAGATGGCTGAAACGTCGTACCACCAAAAGAAATCCAGTTTTTAGACCCTGTTTGAGACTCTAAATAAGGATCATAAAACTTAAGCAATAGACCCATCATCACAAGACCAATGGCGTAAAAAATCGGTGTCAATCGCCAAAGTAACTTCGAGTTAAAATGCATCACCACAACGATACTGATGCCGCCAACAAGGTACCATAGTCCTTGCTTCATCAACATATTCCCTATCTCAGGCCGTAACGGATCATTGCTCAATGCTACATATAATGAAAGTATTCCTATGATCGACAGAAGAAAAACAGGTAAGATCACTCCGTAGTCGATTCGATTATCTAAGTTATTTAGTAATTTATTTTTATTCATTCGTCATCCCTTTTCCTTGAATCATACGCTTTTTATTATAACTTTCTATGGATAGAAAAGAAAGTGTAGACTTGAGGATTTTGGAAAAACTTTAGAGAATCAGCTTTAAAGAAGAGCGTGCGAAACAGAAGTAACTACTACACAATGCTTCGATCCTATCAGTTAAGGGATATAATTTCACTATTGTTCAAGGAACAAAATGAAGCTAGTAAAATTAATTCTACATGCTAAAGCACCACAAGTTGAAAGCTTCAAAAATAAACTGAAATCCACAAAAATTTGTAGTACAATTTTCGTGAATTCCAGCTTATTTCTTAGAGTTGAACACTTCTGTCCCACACTCTCTCATTTTTACAAATATTTAATTAGACAAAATCTTAGATTGCCTGCAGCACCTTTTTATCCATCTCACTTAAGATGCCGTCCAGCGCATTTTCCAAATGTTCGTCCAAAAGAAGTTCTACCTGTTTCTCATTTTTTGTTTTCATATAATAGTAAAGTTTCACATGGTCTTCGATCGCATTCGCTCTTCGATCATTCGAATGCACAGATAATTCTCTAAAATAGCTTAAATAATTTTGGATGTTTTCCCTCGTATCTCTAAGCCGAAATAACTGACTCTTAGAGTAAATGAATTCGTTGAAATCAGTGAATATTGAAGCCAATTCCTCACCGTTTTCTCCCTGCTTTTGCATGAGCGACACGATTTGTTCGAACTCTTCAAAATCACGATCATTCATTTCGTGCATTGCAGTGATCGTTGCTAATCGATCCAACGATTTTCTAATGGTGAAAATTTCATACGCATCTTTGCTCGTGATTCCTTTGACGATCATCCCGCTCCCCGGCACATATTCTAAGAGGTTTTCATCATGAAGACGTTGCAGGGCGGAACGTAACGGTGTTCTACTGATACTCACTTTGTTGCAAAGAAATAATTCATTGATCCTCGTCCCTGCTGGAATCTCTCCATTTAAGATCGTTTTTTTCAACGCTGAATACACCACTGTTTTCAATGATTTTGTGCTACTGAAGTCTAAGTTTTCTGCAACAATTTCAGCTACATCTATCATATGTGTCATTTAGTTTGCTCCTATTTGTTTTTTAGCTTAGTTTGTTTCTTAGTACCATTGGTAGAATCCCTTGATTTCGGTAATAATCGATCTCCGTTTCTGACTCAAATCTTGCACGTACTTTAAATCCAGTCACATCGCCATTTGCGTTTGTCGCTCGAACACTAATGATGTCATTTGGTTTGATCGAGTCATCGATAATGAAGTCAAAGCTTTCCTCGCCAGTCAATCCTAAACTATCTGCATCCTGTCCCTCAACAAATTGAAGTGGTAAAACGCCCATCATCAATAGATTCGAACGATGGATTCGTTCAAAACTTTTAGCGATCACTGTATTCACTCCAAGCAGCCGAACACCTTTCGCTGCCCAGTCTCTAGAAGAACCCATGCCATAGTCTTCTCCAGCTAAGATAAGCAAACCAACATCCTCTTTGAGATATTTTTCACTTGCATCAAATATTGTCAAGATCTCTCCAGTTGGAAAATGTTTTGTATATCCGCCTTCTTTCCCATCGGCTAATTCATTACGTAATCGAATGTTATTCAGTGTTCCGCGTACCATCACTTCGTGATTGCCGCGTCGACTGCCGTAAGAGTTAAAGGCTTGAGGTCGCACACCATGCTCTGTCAAATATTTCCCCGCAGGTGACTGTAACGGAATCGAGCCCACTGGAGAAAGGTGATCCGTCGTGATCGAATCGCCCAATTTAGCCAACACTCGTTGATTTTTTAAAGCTTGAATCGACTGAGCTTGAGATTCCAGCGCTTCAAAATAAGGCGGATTGGCAATATAAGTCGATTTTTCATCCCATTCATAAGTCATCGATGGTGTTGTTTCAATATTGTTCCAGTGTTGATTTGAGTTGAACACAGAACCATATTCTTCTTTGTATAGGTCTGTTTTGACATAACGATTGATCAACTGTTCCACTTCCTCATTGCTCGGCATGATGTCTTTCAGATAGACTGGCGCGCCTTCTGAATCAAAGCCTAATGGTTCTGTTGTCAGATCAACATTGACATTTCCGGCTAGAGCATAGGCAATCACTAAGTGCGGTGCTGCTAGATAGCCTGCTTTTACATCGGCATGGATACGTCCTTCAAAATTACGATTGCCACTGAGGACAGCTGAAACAAGTAAATTTTCATCTTGAATCACTTGGCTGATCGTTTCATCCAGTGGTCCAGAGTTTCCAACACAGGTCATACAGCCATAACCAATCACATCAAACCCTAGTTTTTCTAAGTATGGAAGTAAGCCAGCATCTTCAAAGTAACGTGTTGCTACTTTTGAACCAGGCGACAATGATGTCTTCACATATCGTTTCACTGATAATCCTTTTTCAACTGCTTTTTTTGCAAGTAGTCCTGCACTCAGCATGATGAACGGATTACTTGTATTTGTACAACTTGTGATCGAAGCAATAACGACTGCTCCTGTTTCGATCGTCTCTTGTGTACCATCTTCATAGTTGATCGTTGCTTGCTTCTTTTCTTCTCCTGCTGCTAAACCGTACCCGCTGTTCCCATTAGGCTTCGTAAGCGAATCGATGAATCCTTGTTTGACTTTTGATAGTGGCACCAAATCTTGCGGACGTTTGGGTCCTGCTAAGCTTGGTTCGATGTCGCTTAGGTTCAATTCGATGATTTCTGTATAGTCTGCTTCTTTCGCAGCGTCATAAAATAGCTGATTTTCTTTTACATAGGCTTCAATGATCGCTCGTTGTTCAGGATCTCTTCCGCTGAAATCTAAATAGTTGAGTGTTTCTTGATCGATCGGGAAAAATCCGCAAGTTGCCCCATATTCAGGTGCCATATTTGCTACAACAGAACGATCCGATACAGTCAAATGAGCGAGACCTTCACCAAAGTATTCAACAAATTTTCCAACAACATTTTTTTCTCGTAATAGCTGCGTAAGCGTCAAAGCTAAATCTGTAGCAGTCGCGCCATTTTTAAGTGATCCAGTTAAACGAACACCAATAACATCAGGTGTCGTTAAGTAGCATGGCTGTCCTAACATTCCTGCCTCTGCCTCGATGCCGCCAACTCCCCAGCCTAAAACTCCTAGTGCATTGATCATTGTTGTATGTGAATCTGTCCCCACTAAAGTATCTGGGAAAAGAAGGTTTTCGTTTTTAGTGTCTCTTTCCGTTACGACATCCGCCAGATATTCTAAATTGACTTGGTGAACGATCCCGGTTGCCGGTGGAACCACTCTAAACGAATCAAAGGATTGCTCTGCCCATTTAAAGAAACTATAGCGTTCCATATTTCGCGCAAATTCCAGCTCTTCATTTTTCTGAAATGCTGTTTTTGACCCTGCAAAATCAACTTGAACTGAATGATCGATCACTAAATCAACAGGAATTTCTGGATTGATGATATTGGGATCTTGACCAAAATCCTTCACCGCTTTTCTCAAAGAAGCTAAGTCTACGATCGCAGCTCCTCCAGTCAAATCTTGTAAAATAACTCGACCTGGTTTAAAAGGAATTTCGGTTTTTTGACTATTCGGTAAGTTCCAATCCACTAATTGATGAACGACTTTATCACCTTCCGCTGTTTCCTGACGTAAAATATTTTCCAGTAAAATTCTGATGGAATATGGCAGACGGGAAATATCGGCTCCCGTTTTTTCAGCCAATGCCTTTAAACTAAAAAAAGTGTACTCCTTGTTTTGAATTATTATTGTTCTTTTCATCGAGTGACCTCCAAAAAATGTTGTTTTAATATGAAAATACTTTATGATTGATAGTAAAGAAACAGATGAAAGGGGTATCTATTTCATGGAAATAAAAGATTTTGAGTATATTCGAGCAATTTTAGAATTTGAAAATTTGACCAAAGCAGCTGAATCTCTGTACATCACGCAGCCTTCTTTAAGCATGTATTTAAAAAATATGGAAGAGCGTCTAGGTTTTCAAGTGTTTCAGGTCATCGGTAAAAAATTTTCTTTGACCCTATTAGGTGAAGAATATCTAGCAGCCGGATTAAGCATCCTTGAAATCAAAGATAATTTCCAAAGTAAGCTGGAAACAATGTTGGAACAACGCTATGGTAAAATCCGCTTAGCGATTCCTTTATTACGCAGTTCCTATTTGCTGCCTGAAATATTGCCTAAATTCAATACGCTTTATCCAAATGTTCAAATTGAATTGAGTGAGGATGCTTCTGTTGTTCTTGAGAAGAAAATACAAGATGGGCGTGCAGATATTATTATCATGAATAAACCTGACCGTTTCTTAAATATGGATTACGAAATCGTCCGTAGAGAAAAAATATTGCTGGCTGTCCCAAGATCATTTCTTACAGCAGATCTACTTCCAGAAAAATCTCAACCCAAATATCCCTATTTTGATTTACGACAGCTTAAAGATAAACGGTTTATTTTGCATTTTCCCAACCAAAGAACAGGTCAAATGGCTGAAAAAATTTTCCGCTATTATCAAATCAAACCCAAGAATGTATTTTACACAAAAAATATCGAAACAGCTCTCAATCTAACAGTTGCTGGATATGGAGTATCCTTCGTTTACGAAAATCATGTAGAACATCTGAATCTAAAAGAACGCCCCTATTTCTTTTCGATCAGCCAGCCAGATGAACATTTATTTTCTACAGAAGTGTTGATCGGTTATCGTAAAAACCGGATACTCCCACCCTATACACGTGAATTTATTGACCTTTGTAAAACATTAATTTAAAAATGGCAAAGGAATAGCCCCGGTCAAGATCGCGATCGCTAATTGAATGAAGTAGCTGGGGATTCCCCATTTTAAGTATTCTTTTTGGTAATCTCCAAAGCTGACTTCTGTACGATCAACTAATACATAAAGGAACGCCACCAAAGGACTGGCAAAACGTACAGCTTGCCCGATCAACGAAGCTACCCCAATGTTTACTGGAGTCGCGCCAAATGTATACGCAATCGGTGCGATCACAGGTAAAATACCAAAGTAAAACGCATCATTCGGTAAGAAAAATAGCCCCGGTAAAGAAATCAACGCCAGTAAAAGAGGAATATAGCCGCCCATACTTTCAGGCAGTAAGGAAACGATATGCTGCGCAATTCCTTCACTCATTCCACTACCATTCAGCACGCCCATAATAACACCTGCGCCAAAAACTAAACTCACAGGTCCTAGCGCTTCTGAACCATTTGCCGTCAATCGTTGCGCTTGAAGCACAGGATTTTTGTAGTTAACGATCAGTGCGATACTCGTCCCAACTAAGAAGAGTATTCCACCGTTGACAGTATCCAATATCAGTAACGCCATGATGAAAATCGTCAAAATAAAGTTGAACAGTAATAGTTTGGGACGTTTCAAGCTCTCTGGATCTTCATCTAGAGAAGACATGATCGCTGTTAAATCTTCATCCGTGACAATACTTTTCTCTGCTGTATAGCCTAATCTTACACGCTCTTTTTTTCCGTAACTATAAGCCATATACGCTGTAAGGAACATCGCTCCGATCATTCCAGGAATCAAAGGTAAGAAAAATTCTTTAGGCCCAATGTTCAGCACCGGCATGGCCCTAGCCATCGGTCCACTCCACGGCACTAAATTCATGATCGAATTAGGTATGGCAATCAATACTGCCAAGTAGAGCTGCCGCATCTTCATTTTTTTGAATAGAGATAAAACTGCCGCAGTTACGATCAATACAGTTGTTGTTCCGTCACCGTCTAAAGAAACGATCATCGAAATAACTGCTGTAGCTACACAAAGTCGAAGAGGATCTCCTTTTGCCCACTTGATCAAGACTTTACTTAACGGATCAAAAAGACCAACATCTAACATGATCGAGAAGTATAAAATAGCAAATAACAATAAAGTGATCGTCGGTGCGACACCTGATTTCACTTTGCCTCCGGCAAGTTGATAATATAACCCTTCATATATCCACTCAAATACATTTAAGAATGATTGCCCTGTATATCCCGCTGCAATAAACCCGAATGCCAATGGTACAAGAATCAGCCCTGCAAAAGGGGAGATTTTTTTCGAAAGTAATAGTGCCATAAATACAATAATCATCAAATATCCCAATAAAGCCAACA
Organism: Enterococcus sp. 9D6_DIV0238; assembly: GCF_002174455.2. NCBI lineage: Bacteria > Bacillati > Bacillota > Bacilli > Lactobacillales > Enterococcaceae > Enterococcus > Candidatus Enterococcus dunnyi. Next base: position 3,451,979 of record NZ_CP147246.1, on the reverse strand, counting down.
TACTCTTTTCATCTCCTTTTTAATCTAAAAAAATACCGTACCCGTTAAAATCTTTCTTGCTGTTCTATAAGATGATATAGAACGAATGATTGCGTCACCTTCTTTTGGTTCTTCATAATCGATAGTAGTTTCGATCAAGCCATCGCCATGACCAAAGCATAATTTCGTTTGATGGTTCGACTGATTCTCTTTTTTAAGAAGCTGATTTGGAATCGTACCAGCTATCACACAAGCTGCTGCAGTGCAAAGTGCGCCTGTCAAAGCAATCGTTTTGTGCGCTTTTTGCATACTCATCATTCGAACAGCTAAGTCGTAGCTATCTGATGCAATCGTTTCACCACTGACAGTTGTGTATGTTTCAGCTTTACTCACTAAAGTCAGTTTAGGTACTCCCGGCGATTCTTTTGCGCTTTGATCTGCCGCTTTGACGAACCCTAGTTTTTCTGCTGCTGCTCCTCTGATTTTTTCCAGTAAAGCTAATCTGTCGTCATTACTATCTATTTCCGAAGCGCTTTCTTTTCCGGTCAAACCAACCTGATCTGCTTCTATAAAAACGAGAGGATTTGCTGCATCAACGATCGATACCTCTATCTCACCTAACCCTTCGATCGTTAATGTATCTACTACATTGCCCGTTGGTAATAATTTTCCAGTCATTGAACCAGCAGGATCAATAAATTCCAACTCGATTTTTAATCCGCTCCCAGGTACTCCAGATATTTTGAAGTCGCCTTCATAACTTAATTTTCCATCAGGCGTAGGAATATGCTCATAGATCACTTTCTTTGTATTCGTGTTATATACTTTAACGGTCGTTATCGGATCAGTCGTTTTTACTAAACCGCTTTCAATTGCGAATACACCAACAGCTGAAGAAATATTTCCGCAATTCCCAGCGTAAGAAACGATCGGCTTATCGATCGCTACTTGAGCGAACGTATAATTTACATCCCACGCTTCTTTTTCTTCAGGTGAAATGATGGCAACCTTACTTGTAGTAGAAACAGCTCCACCTAAGCCATCAATTTGTCTTACATCCGGACTTCCCATTATCTTAAGAAGAACATCATCATAGTTTTCACCAAATTCAGCTAAGTCCTTTTCAAATAAAAAGACACCTTTACTCGTCCCTCCTCTATAAATACTACAATCAATTTTTTTCAATACTATCACTCCTATCTGACATCATTATATGTTTGAAAGAATCCGAAGTACAATCAATGTTTTTGATAATAACCATCAGTGATACTTATTATCAGTTACCGATAGATCAGCGATCAAAAAACAGGCAAGTTTCATTTAATTAAGAAACCTGCCTGTCGTTATTTACAATAAATCATCTATTTACGCTTCTACTATCTCTTTTGCTTTAGCTTTTTTCATTTGACTATAGCAAATGTTCAAAACTAGTCCGATACAAGCAACAACAATTGCAACATAAAACGCATTGGTAAAGCTACCGCCGCTAGCTGAAGCCATACTAACTGCTACTCTCGGTGCAAAAAAAGCAGCTGTAGAGTAACCAATAAATACTATACCGTAATTGACTCCTTGATTGACGGGACCATAATTTTCCATAACAATCGGCGGAAAAACACCCATCACACCGCCAAAACATAATCCTAATGCAATAATTCCAATAGCAAATCCTAGCTGACTCGATAAGACAGTCAATACGATCAACGCCGCAATGATCACACTCAAAATAATATTCAATGTCTTATTTCGGCCTAATTTATCAGAGACAGTTCCCCACAAAACGCGGCCAGCACAATTGCTCAATGAATATAAGCTTACATAAAAAGCGGCAGTTCCTGCACTCAAGCCAAACATCTGCTGCCCGATCACAGAAGCATTTGAAGCGATCATTAAACCAGAAAACGCTCCAGTGCATAACATAAAGAAAATCAAATAAAAATAAGGAGAGCGCAGCATTTGTTTCCAATTTTTATTGATCATTTTCCCACCACGCATCATTTCAGGTGGTGTAAAGCCTTCCGGTACATAATTTGCGGGAGCCGTCTTAATGAAAAAACTGGCGATCACGATAACGATGATATAGGCAATCCCTAATGATCGAAATGCATAAAATACATCGTTGTTTTCGATAAAATAGTTACCTATCGGAGCAGCTATGATCGCTGCTCCACCCATTCCCGCCGTAATAATCCCTGAAGCTAAACCTTTTTTATCCGGAAATAGCTTGATCGTATTACTAAGACAACCAGAATAGGCTAAGCCTTGACCAAAGCCGCCAATAAGTCCGTAAGTCAAATACAGCATTCCTGTACTTGTCACAAAACCAGTCAATAAGAAACCTAATCCAAATAATACGCCCCCAATAACGATCGCCCACTTGGCTAATCCTTTATCTGTAAGAAATCCGCCAAAAATCATAGGAATCGGACCTATCGCTGCATTTATCGTAAAAGCAAGCATGATCTCAGTCATCGTCCAGCCTTTTTCAACGCTTAACGGACCTGCAAAAACACTAAATGCATAGACTGCACCTGTACATAATAATACAGCTGTGGAAGCAATCAGCACTTGCCATCGATTTACTTTAGCATTCATTTTTACTCCTCCATATCTCTCATTAGGTTAGTCTGTCTGTGTATCTTTTAATGCTGTTTTTCCTGCAATTCGGCCAAATGTAAAGATATCTGTCAATGAATTTCCGCCCAATCGGTTGCCTGCGTGAATTCCTCCTGCTACTTCTCCAGCAGCATAAAGTCCCGGAATGATTTTTCCAGATTTATCTAAAACATGTGTTTCAGTGTCGATTTTTAGCCCACCCATCGTATGGTGTACTGCAGGTTTTCTTGGTGTAGCATAAAATGGCGCAACTGTTACTTTTAGATCAAATACATCTTTTCCAAATTCTGGATCGTTTCCTTGATCGACATAACGATTATAGTTATCAATAGTTTCTACAAATACAGCAGGATCCATGCCAAGTTGTTCAGCTAATCCTTCTAATGTGTCAGAACGGAACAAGGTTCCTACCGCTACCTGACGATCGATTTTTTCTTGGGTCGTGTTGTATGCAGTCTTTTTGATTTCATTATCTGCGATCAAGTAGAACAGTCCGCCATTATCGATCGCTGCTTGAGTCAAGGCATCTCGACTGCCATATTCGTTCACAAAACGTTTTCCTTTTTGATTGACCATCACAAAGTTTTGCGGCGGTACCTGCAATCCACTAAACAAAGCTCCCGTTTCCGGATCAGAAACTGGCATCATCTGAGAAAAACCCATTCCAACAAGATCTGCACCAGCACTTTGGCCTAAAAGAATACCATCTCCTGTAATAGCTGGGGAATTGGATGTTTTGATATCATCATCGATTTCAGTCCAATAAGTGTTGTACTCTTTCAGCATTTTCGTGTTTGCCCCAAATCCTCCAGAAGCCAGCACAACAGCATCGGCATGAACTGTTACGCTTTGACCGCCAGCTCCTGAACCAATGATTCCAGTAATCTTACCATTCTCAATAATCAGTTCATCTACAGCTGTATCTGTAATAATTGTTCCACCATTAGTTTCAACAAACGATTGAAGGGCTGAAACAAATGCATAGCCTTCGTTTTTCAACGGCTTATGTCCGCGGCGCCACAATGCACCAACTGGCATAGTCACATCCTCTGCATCAAATTCAACACCGATCTCTTCTAACCATTTAACGGAATCAAGGGCTTGATCTGTAAGGATTTTTACTAGATCATACTGGCCATAAATCACATTTCCTTCTTGGTCTGTCCGTTTTCCTCCAAGATAGGTCTGCATCCGATGGAAAATTGCAGAATCGAATAAATAACCTGTTTTTCCTTTATTTTCATTTAGATAGGCGTCGATTTGTTGTTTCAGTAATCGGAAATCTTCTATATATTCTGGATCGATCGACTCTTCATCGATCTCAGCCATTTCTCTCAGCGTATGGCTTTCTCCTGAAATCGCCTCAAATGTATTTTGCCATTCTGGGTCAGCAGCATTCATCGGACCTCCTGTTCGAACAGTATTTCCACCAACTGCTGGAAATTTTTCGACAACGATGACTTTCTTTCCTTCCTGAAGGACACTTGCTGCTGCAGCTAATCCAGCTCCACCAGCACCCACGACCACTACATCAGTTGTATATTCAGCATCTTCTGCTACAGTGCTTGGTGCCTTTGGACGTTTTCTAAGAACATCTGGGTTTGCTCCAGCCATTTTCACCGCTTTTGCCACACCATCGATCACACCATTACTCGTTACAGAAGCACCAGAAAGCACATCGACATTCAATGTCTGTCCTTCCAAAATCTGTGTCGGAATCCTTGTAAACACAACATCTGCAATGCCTTCTGATTCTCCAGTCGTATCAATATCGATCGACTCGATTCGATCAGTCGTCAACGTAACGACCATCGGCAGATCACCATTATGTCCCGGCGCAGTAACCGTATAATCTCCTGGTTCAAAAGTCACATCTTCTGGAACATTCAATAAATTAGCAATTTCTGTAAAGCGCATAAAACGCCAGAAACAGCTTTCCAAGAAATCGATCGTACGCTCCTCTTTGATATTTCCTTCCTCATCAAACGCTTGATGCGCACGCCCCAGCAAGAATTCATAGCCAGGCATGACAGTCGCATTGACTCCTGGAGCATCTAAAATTTGACGTAAATGAAGCTGTGCGCGAGAAGAACCTTGCACGTCATACGATGCTCCAACGATCATCACTGGCTTCCCGTCAAATGGATGAAGATTGAAAGATAACCACTCAAGGATGCTTTTAAGGGCTGAAGGGATGGAATGGTTATGTTCTGGAGTAGCAATGATGACACCATCTGCTTCCGTAATTTTCCGGTTGAATTCCTGAATGATCTCACTATTTGATTGGTCATTTGTTTCATTAAACATTGGTACATTTGTCAATTCTAAAATTTCAATCTCCGCTTTATGACTGAAATGTTTCTGCATAAACTGTAAAAGTAGACGATTATATGATTCTTGTGCATTTGTCCCTACGATCCCGATAAATTTCATGCTTTTTCTCCCCCATCAGCAAGTTGTTCCCATGTAAATTTTCTATTTTGTTCCGTTTTAAAGCGATGATCTTTGACAAGTTGATTGGTAATTGAGACGAATAAACAAAATTCTTCAAAACATTCGTCTAATTCTTTCACTTTTTCTGAATAAATCAACTCTCCATTTTCGTCAAAAGCTTTTAGAGAATGTCCTAGTAAGAACTCTGAACCAGGCATGATTCTAGCTTTCAGCTCTGGTGCATCTAAAATTTGACGTAAATGAGCTTGTGCTCTTGAAGAACCGAGTGACCCATGTGAGGCACCGACCACCATCACAGGTTTATCGATCAAGGGTCTTGTTGTATACGAAAGCCATTCGATCAAACTTTTTAATACAGCAGGAATCGAATGATCATATTCTGGCGTACTGATGATCACCCCATCTGCCTCGTTGATTTTTTCTGATAATACTCTAATTCCTTCTGGAGCAACCTTATCCTTTGGTTCATTAAACGCTGGAAAATCACCGATTTCACAAACCTCGATCTCAGCAGTTTCTGAAAAATGATTACGCATAAATTGTACTAATTTACGGTTTGTTGATTGAGCGGAATTTGTTCCTACGATCCCAATAAATTTCATAATATACCTTCTTTCTTATTGTGAAACATTGCACATAAAAATCAAAAAAAATAAATAATAAAAGTCATTCATTTCAAAATGAAATAAAAATCGGTATAAAACCAAGAGAATTCCGTAAGTAAACTGTTTTTTATGTGTATTTCTGTTTCTATAAGCAGTGTAAATTAGAAAAAAGCATTTGTGAAATATTTATTTAATTATCGAACTATAAGTATTTTGTTATAATAAAAAGAAAACAATCTAGGAGTAAAAAATGACCTCTATTTATTCATCGAATATGCTGCAGTATCTCGATATGCTCTTAAAACATGGAAACTATACAAAAGCAGCTAAAGATCTGTACATTTCTCAGCCTTATCTTACGCAAACGATCAAAAAGGTCGAACTAGAATTAGAGATCGATATTATTAATCGACAAGCTTCACCGTTACAGTTGACCGAAGCCGGAAAAGTTTATTATCACTATTTGCAATCGCTAGAAACAGAGCAGGACCGCTTTCGAAAAAAAATTTCAGCTTATGCTCCACAAGAACAGACCGTTATTCGAATTGGGGTTTTATCCAGTTTAGGGACCTATCTATTGCCTTTGTTTCTCCCCGACTTCTTAAAAAAGCATCCTGAAATCAGCATTCAGATCATCGAGTCTGTACCCGAACAAACTGAAGAAAAAATTATTGCTAAGGAGCTTGATTTTTTTATAGGGCAAAATCCAGAGTCGATTTCACCAAAGCTTACTGTTTATAGTAAAGGGCCACACGGGTATTATGCAGTCATTCCTAAAACATCGAAGCTATATCAAAAAAATCAGACCATACTTAAACCAAATACACTTTCGATCAAACAGTTACTCCAAGAACCGCTGATTTTAACGACACGCGGCTCAGCAATCAGACGCCAAATAGATTATTTATTACAAAAATTCAAAATCAAGCCGACGATCCTCTTAGAAAGCAATAACATTTTTACTATTTTAGAACTAGCTAAACAAAGTGTGGGGTTGACTTTTATACCTGAAAGTGTCCGTATTTCTAAATTAGATGGCACTTATAACATTTATTCTATGCCTTTAGAACTCTTGTCACTAGACTATTTCATCGCTCATTCCGCTGATAAAACGATGCGTCCGATCGAAAAAGAACTAGTTGATTGCTTTTTAGATCAGTTAGCTATCGATTTAAAGACAAAATAAAAAGACCAGAACATAACTAGATATTGACAGTTAAATGCTAAAACGAAAGCTTTAACATTTGATTGTCAATATACTTAACGAGTGATGATCTGGTCTTTTGAATGACAGATCAACGATCCATCATCTAAGATATTACGTGTTCGAGTGCTCCAGCTAATCCTTGTGTATGTGCCATACGGCCATCCGTCGTGATAACTAAGCCTTCTATTTCTTTTTGCCGCGAAAGAAAAGCAATCACTTCTGCTGCTTTTTTTCCATATAAACGCGTCGTCCAAATTTCGCCATCCAGTGATAGCTTTGAAACGATCGTTAAACTAGCAAGATCCGTTTCAATGGGATAGCCTGTTTCACTGCTAAAGATATGATGATAATTTTTTCCTTGCCATTCAAATTTCCGTTCATAAATTCCTGAAGTCACGACTGACTGATCTTTGATTTTGAGCACTGCCGCATGATTTCCTCGTGGTAAAAATGGATTTTGAAGTCCAATTCGCCAATATCCATCCTCATGATGAGGTGATTCTCCAAATGTCAGAACATTGCCTCCTAGATCAATAAAAGCTGCTTTTGCCCCTTCATTTTTAAAATAATGAATGATTTGATCCGCAAAATAGCCTTTAGCTAAAGCACCAAGGTCGATCGCCATACCGGAATTTTTAAGAAAGACAGTTGTTTCAGCTTCATTCAATTCGATATTTTTGGGATCGATCAAAGAGAGTAATGCTTCAATTCTTTTATCCGATGGATGAGCAGCATTGGAAAAACCAATCCGCCATTCCTGAACCATTGGACCAATAGCAATGTTCAAAAAGCTATTTTCGGCTAAGCTGTGTTGCTTTCCGATTTTTATCAGCTCAAATAAGTCTAAATCTGTTCTTACTGGAGCAATCCCTGCTTGCTGATTGATCTTCATTAAATTAGAACTTGCATCATTTGCGCTGAATCGTTTTTCATAATCCATCAATCTTTTCTGTGCCTCTTTTAAGAGCACCTCAGGATTTTCATGCTGTACCCATATTTGAATCACAGTGCCCATTAAATGGATCGTACATTTCTCTTCTCTCACCCAATCCCTCTCTTCTTATGATCAACTCACTAAACAACAAAATAGTGAAAACAACTTCATTTTAGACTTCACCGTTTTAACTAGTAAAAGTATACTCTTTACATAAAAGTAGAGCAATAAATACTTATATCTATTTATTTCATAAAAATTATATGTTTAGTACATCTCTTATTAAATAAACTTCAGGAAAATAATCAAAAAACAGGATTTTTTTTGTTAAAAATGACTTTCCCAGCGTCTTTTCTCATGATATATTAATATTGTAAATATGTTGTTCTATCGTTTCGTATAAAAAAGGAGGAAATTATGAAAAAGAAGATGTTAGGGATTTTCTTTGGTTTTGTGATGATCATCAGTACAGTATGCTCAATCGATACTGTAAGCGCTGCACCTATTGACAACGTAACTTATACCGTCCATGGACAGGACTATGGTTGGCAAAAACAAGTATCTAACGGAACTATGGCTGGCTCAACTGGTAAAAACAAGCGTTTGGAAGCTATGAAACTCAATGTTACTGGTGACGGCGGCATCACATACCAATTACATGGACAAGACTATGGCTGGCAAAGCTGGAAAAAAGATGGCGAGCTAGGTGGAAGTACAGGTACTGGAAAAAGAGTCGAAGCTCTTAAAATTCAATTAACTGGTAATCTTAAAAATAAATATGATATTTATTATCGAGTTCATGGACAAGATTATGGCTGGCAGGAATGGAAACGAAATGGCGAGCTTGCTGGCACAACGGGCAAAAAGAAAAAGGTAGAAGCAATAGAAATTCGTCTAGTTGCTAAGACTCCACAGGTTTACTACTCTGCTCATGGTCAAGACTACGGTTGGCAAAGTCAAGTGGGTGATGGTATCACTGCTGGTACAACTGGAAAAAATAAACGTGTGGAAGCATTAAAAATCAATACAACTGGTGATGGTGGTATCAGCTATCAAGTCCACGGACAGGACTATGGTTGGCAGAATTGGAAAAGCGATGGTGCCCTTGGTGGTACTTCCGGACAAAAAAAACGCGTAGAAGCCATTAAGATTGAATTAACTGGGAATTTAAAGCAAACGCATGATGTATATTATCGAGTCCATGGACAAGATTATGGCTGGCAAGGTTGGAAGAAAAATGCTGAACTAGCCGGCAGTATTGGACAAAAGAAAAAGTTAGAAGCCATTGAGATCAAGCTTGTTGAAAAAGAAACGATTCCTGTTACTGAAATCGACATGAGCGTCACGAAAGCAAACTTGATCGTTGGTGAAAAAACGACAGCACCTGCTTTTGTCTACCCTAGAAATGCGACAGATAAGTCTATCACATACAGCAGCATCAACCCTGCTATCGCGACGATCGATCAGCTAGGCAACATCACAGCTGTTGGGGTAGGTTCTACAACGATCACAGCAACGTCTCACAACGGGATCAAAAAAAGTCAAACCGTAACGGTGAGCGCAAAATCAACAATCACATTTAATTACAAAGATACAGATGACAACGTTCTTCAAACTACAACTAGCGACACACAAGCAATCGGCACAACCAAAACATATAATGCACCATCGATCAAAGGTTATACGGCTCAAGAGCCAAGTTCCCAAACAATAACTTTTACAGAAAATGATCAGCAAGCAACATTTATCTATAAGAAAAACGAAGTAGTTATGCATACTCTTACGATCAATTATGTTTACAATAACAATACCATGATTCGATTACCTGAGATCATTGAAATTCCTGAAGGCGAAACGTATACTGCTATTGCCCCTGAATTTGATGAATGTACACTCAAAGGGGATACGTCTCAAACAATCACGAATATGAGTGCCGACCAAAGCATCACTTTCACCTATCAGATGACTTTGAAAACTGCGGGTGAACAAAATATCGAACTGGTTCTAGCCTACTTGATCAATCAATATCGATTAGAGAACGGAAAAGCTGAAATGACTCATGATGCTCTTTATCAATTAGGCAACAGAAATCGAGCAAGAGAGTTATCAACGTCGTTTACTCCCCTTCGTCCAGATGGTAGATCGTTTAAGACGGTGATTCAGGAAACTGGGATCGACATGGCGAAACATAACCCAACAGTCCAAGCTATTGGAAACATGACTGATGTAGGTAAGCCTGTTGCCTCAGGACATGCCGAAGATATGGCGAAAGAGATCCTTGATTTTTGGAAGAATGATCCAACAGATAATGCTGCCCTTCTTGCAGAAGAGCTCAATGAATTTTCAGTGGGTGTCTATCTTTTACCGACAAATGATTTAGGGGCTCATTCAATGTACTTTGTGTTTATAGGTGGAGTTGGATCATAAAATATACATTTAATTTTAGATAATGTTGAAAAGAAGCACATCGACAAAAAATCCTGGATTGATGAAAAGTAATTTTCATGAATCCAGGATTTTTTTATAAAGAAGTTTCTCTAGAGCCAACGTTTACTTGTGCTTGTGCAAAAAAAGAAATACTTAATTTTATTCTATACACCATTAATCTGTCTTCTTATTTCTGTATAATACACAAGCAGACTGTCTTCTAACAAACTGTTAGCAAAAACAGTTGATTTTTATCTTTTACTCACTCTTTACAATCAATACTCACACAGTTACTGTATATATTATTTCGTTTTACCTACTATGATATAATATTTCTAAATAAAAAGGAGGCATTATTATGAAAAAATTTTTTAAATGGGTATTCTTGATTTTAGGAATTCTAGTATTGTTGGTCAATATTCCATTACTGCTCAGAAATATAATAATATTATTAAATTCTATTTATCTAACATCTGCTGAAAAAGGTGTTGTATTTGGAGAAATTATTGCTAATATCGGCTTACCTGCCTTATTTTTTATAGGTTTCTTTTTATTGCGTGAAAACTAAATTGCAGACGATTGAGGCTTGATCAGAAAATAGCGAAAAGGAATGCTTCTAGTCTTAAGACGCTTAAAGAACAGCAACAACATTTTCCCATTTACACTGAATATGTTAACTATACAAAACCCTCGAAACCTTAAATTTCAAAGACTTCGAGGGTTACTTATATGCCAGCTGCAGGGATCGAACCTGTGACCTATGCGTTACGAGTGCATTGCTCTACCAACTGAGCTAAGCTGGCGACACAAACAAAATTATAAAACGAATCTGTTTTTTTGTAAAGTCTTTGGATGTATTTTCTTCAAAAATCAGACTTGTGAATTTTTTCTTCAAATGTGGTATAATAGAAGTAGTTAAGAAAGGAAGTTTTTTATAAATGTCTAATTTCGGTAACTTTAATCGCCCTGTCGTGCCTTCTTCTGAAGGGGAATTATTCACTGTTGATACTCAAGTCACTTTCTTGATGCATGGCCAACAACAAACTGGAATCATCACTAAGCAACTTAGTAATTCCGCTGTTGTAGAAATTGATGAAAACTCTGATAACACTGACTTGATGGTCAAAAGCAACGGAGTCATCGTCATCAATTACAAAAAATTACAAAAAGTCTAACTACTTCCATCCAAACAATCTTGGATGGATTTTTTTTCATAAAAAAACCATAACAGATGTTGTAAATAAAACGAATCTGCTATGGTTTATTTTATTATTTAGTTCCGAATAAACGGTCACCGGCATCGCCCAAGCCTGGAACGATGTAGCCATTTTCATCTAATTTTTCGTCTAAAGCAGCTGTGTAGATATCAATATCTGGATGAGCTTCTTGTAACGCTTTGACCCCTTCCGGCGCTGCAACTAAGCAGACGAATTTGATGTTGCTGCCGCCGCGTTTTTTCAATGCATCGATTGCCATGATCGCTGAACCACCTGTCGCTAACATCGGGTCAACAACGAACAATTGACGAACATCGATATCTTCCGGCATTTTTACGAAATACTCCACAGGTTCTAATGTATCGTGGTCACGGTACAAACCGATATGTCCAACTTTAGCTGCTGGAATCAATTCCAAAATACCATCTACCATTCCAATACCTGCACGTAAAATCGGTACGATCGCTACCTTTTTACCAGTTAATGTTTTTTGTGTTGATTTACAGATAGGTGTCTCAATAACGACATCTTCTAACGGCATATCTCTTGATACTTCATAGGCCATCAACATCGCAATCTCATTCACGACTTCACGAAAAACCTTTGTTCCACAATCCTTATCTCTAATGATTGTTAATTTGTGTTGGATCAGCGGATGATCGATTACTTGGAATTTTCCCATGTTCATTCTCCTTCAATAATTTATTCCTTCCTATTGTAAAACAAAATCGAGCGATTGACTAGTCAATCACTCGAATCTTTTACTTATAAAGTGGATATTTTTTTGTCAGCTCACTCACAGATGCACGAACTTCTGATAGTGTCACTTCATTTTCATGATCTTTTAAGACTTTTACGATCAATTTAGCCACTTCTACACAATCGTCTTCTTTGAAGCCGCGAGTTGTGATTGCAGGAGTACCGATTCGGATCCCGCTTGTTTTGAATGGGCTAAGTTGCTCAAATGGTATCGAGTTTTTGTTTGCAGTGATATTCACACTATCCAAAATCGCTTCCGCTTCTTTTCCATTCAAACCAAAACCAGAGACGTCGATCAATAATAAATGATTATCTGTCGAACCGCTCACTAAACGAGCTTCTGGTGCTTGATTGAAAACTTTTGTCATTGCTTTGGCATTCTCGATCACTTGTTCACTGTATTCTTTAAAGCTAATATCCAGCGCTTCTTTAAAAGCAACTGCTTTACCAGCGATGACATGTTCTAATGGTCCGCCCTGAATCCCAGGGAATATATTGCTATTGATTTTTTTAGCTAAGTCTTCATCGTTGGTCAAAATCAACCCGCCGCGAGGACCGCGTAATGTTTTATGAGTTGTTGAAGTCGTGATATCTGCATATGGTACTGGATTTGGATGAAGGCCTGCTGCAACTAAGCCAGCAATATGAGCCATATCCACCATTAATTTTGCTCCAACTTCATCTGCGATTTCGCGGAATTTAGCAAAATCGATGATTCTAGAATAGGCACTTGCACCAGCAACGATCAATTTTGGTTGATGTTCACGTGCTAAAATGCGTACAACATTATAATCGATCACTTCTGTAGTCGGATCCACACCATAACTAACAAAGTTATAGGTTTTTCCACTGAAATTCACTGGTGATCCATGTGTTAAATGTCCTCCCGCAGACAAATCCATGCCCAACACCGTGTCCCCTGGCTCGATCAATGAAAGATAAGCTGCTGTATTCGCTTGTGAGCCTGAGTGCGGCTGTACATTCGCAAACTTAGCACCAAACAGCTCTTTTGCACGATCGATCGCTAAATCTTCAACGATATCGATAAACTCACAGCCGCCATAATACCGTTTGCCCGGATAACCTTCAGCATATTTGTTCGTTAAAATACTTCCTTGCGCCGCCATTACTCCTTTTGAAACAACATTCTCAGATGCGATCAGCTCCAAATTGTTTTCTTGACGGTCATTTTCTTTCGCGATTGCCTCCCATAAATCAGGATCAAATGTTTTATAATCCATTAAACAAGCCTCCATTTCATTCAGATGTCTCGATTGTATCATACTTAAATGCTCTCTACTCGAAAATAGAATCTTTTTTTAAAATTTTTTGGTTTGCAGCTTTTTTTAACCGGTTCATGTAAGCGATCCCTAGGCCAGTCTCCGGAAATCCCTGAGCAAAAATAACATCGATCTCTGTCTCATCCAGTGCTCTCAAACCAGCAAATAACCACTTTGTCGCTGACTCTACGGAGGGCTGCCCGAATGAAAAGGTCTCATTGACTTTTTTTGTCTCAACGATGATCTGATCATCTGCAAAAAGACCAACTTTTTTATGGTTCTTGAATGCCCAATCGATTGCTTGATCAAACACCTCTAAACCGCCCTCAATGATCCAAACAGGTACATCTGGAGAATAATGCTTGTATTTCATTCCAGGAGCTTTAGGTGCTTCACTTTCGCTGATCAAGTGCTGATCGACCGCTACCTGTCCAATGACTGCTTCCAGCTGTTCTTTCGTGACTGCCCCAGGTCGAAGTATCACTGGGACACCGTCAGAAGAAGTCAAATCTAAAACAGTAGATTCTACCCCGATTTGAGTGGGTCCATCATCTAATATACCAGCAATTTTCCCTTCAAGATCATGATAAACATGATCGGCCGTTGTAGGACTTGGTTTTCCAGAAGTATTAGCGCTTGGTCCAACAATAGGCACACCTGCTTTTTTGATCAAATCGATCGTCTGCTGATTATTCGGCATACGAAAAGCAACGGTCTGCAATCCGCCTGTAACTGTTTTTGAAAAGGCAGCTGGTTTTACATTGAAGATCATCGTTAGCGGTCCAGGCCAAAAAGCGCTCACTAATGCTGCAGTTTGCTTTGGAAAATCAGTGACGTACTCTTTGACCATCTCAAAATCACTGACATGGACGATCAGCGGATTATCACTGGGACGCCCCTTGACAGCATAAACCTGTTTGACTGCTGACTCATCCAAAGCATTGGCACCAAGACCGTATACTGTCTCAGTCGGAAAGGCAATGAGCTCCCCTTGGCGAAGCAAATTTGCCGCTTGATCTATTTCATCAACTGTAAATAGTTTTGTTTCCACATTTTCACCCCGCTTTTTCATCTGGTGTGACTGCTACCATTCGTTCATTACCAGATAAATCTTTAAGTACTCGAACGACATGTCCAGGAAAAGCCTGCTGAAATAATTCTTTCACTGCTTTCCCTTGCTGAAATCCGATTTCTAAATATATTTTCCCTTTAGGTGCTAAAATCTTCGGTGCTTCTTGTGCTAAACGCTGATAAATAGCCAAACCGTCCTGCTCTGCAAAAAGAGCTGTTTTAGGTTCAAACGTGCGGACACTTTCATCCATCAGGCGCCACTCATCATTACTGATATAAGGCGGGTTTGAGATCAAAAGATCAATTGCTTTTCCTTCTAAAGGTTTTAGAAGATCCCCTTGTAGAAAATCCACTGCTGCATGTAATCTCTTGGCATTTCCTTCAGCAACTCTTAAAGCTTCAACAGAAATATCAACTGCTAAGATTTGCCAGCTTGGACGATTTGCCTTCAAACTGATTGCGATTGCTCCTGTACCTGTACCGATATCTACAACGGTCAAAGGCTCATCAGGATTTTCTTTTAGACAAAGTTCAACAAGTTCTTCTGTTTCCGGTCTAGGAATAAGTGTATGTTCGTTTACAGAAAAGCGCTGTTCATAAAAGTCAGCATAGCCTAATAAATATTGAGCTGGATAATGATCTGCTAACAAGGCTAGGTCTGTCTCAAGCTGCTGCTCTTCTTCTTCAGGCATTTCATCTTTTAAATGGATCAGCCAATCTGTCTTGCTCCAGTTTTTCCGCTCTAAAAAGACAAAAAGGATACTTTGACCTTCAATCCCTTGTTCTTCCAAAAAAGAAGAAGCCCGTTCAAGGACTTCAAAATACCGGTTACCCATTTTGCATCTCTTCTAGTTTTGAGGTTTGATCATACAGTACTAATGCATCCACGATTTCATCCAGCTTTCCAGCTAAAATTTGATCTAATTTTTGGATCGTCAAACCAATTCGGTGATCTGTTACACGGTTTTGCGGGAAATTATAGGTACGAATACGCTCTGAACGATCGCCTGTCCCCACAGCAGATTTCCGATTTGCATCGTACTCATTTTGTGCTTCTTGTTGAATTTGGTCATACACTCTGGCACGTAAAATTTTCATTGCCTTTTCACGGTTTTTGATTTGAGAACGTTCATCCTGCATTGCTACAGCAATTCCTGTTGGAATATGAGTCAAACGAACAGCAGATGCCGTTTTGTTGACGTGCTGACCTCCCGCCCCAGAGGCATGGTAAATGTCCGTACGAATATCCTTGTCTTCCAGCTCAAGTTCGACTTCCTCTGCTTCCGGCAACACCACTACTGTCGCTGTAGAGGTATGGATTCGTCCTTGTGATTCCGTTGAAGGGACACGTTGTACACGATGTGCACCACTCTCATACTTTAATTTAGAGAAAACGTTCTCCCCAGAAATCATCATGATGACTTCTTTATAGCCGCCGATCCCAGTAATACTCGCTTCCATAACATCTGTTTTCCAGCCTTGGGATTCTGCATATTTTTGGTACATGCCGAATAGATCCCCCGCAAATAATGCGGCTTCATCTCCACCAGCTGCTCCGCGAATTTCCATGATAATATTTTTATCGTCATTTGGATCTGTTGGTAATAGTAAAATCTTGATTCGTTCTTCAAGCACTTCTTTTTCTTTTTTTAGTTCTGAAAGTTCTTCTTTTGCCATTTCAGTCATTTCAGCATCCATTTTTTCACCTAATAACTCTTCGGTGTCACTGATTCCTTCGATGACTTGTTTATAACGGCGGTAGACTTCTACTGTTTCACGAGTATTCGCCTCTTCTTTTGATAGCTGCATAAAGCGTTTCGTATCACTAATGACTTCAGGGTCACTTAGTAATTCACCCAGCTCTTCATAGCGATCTTCGATTGATTGTAACTGATCGTACATAGTCAACTGCTCCTTTTTTGTTTGATAACATTTTTATTCATTTATTTATCGTTTACTTTCCTTCTTGTTCCCCATCGATCGGCGGGTGAAAGTAATGATTACGGCAGACTGGATAATAGGCTTCATTACCGCCAATTTGAACTTGTGTGCCTTCATAGACAGGCTTACCATCGATATAATGCAAGTTCATTGTCGCTTTCTTATGGCAGAACCAACAAATTGTTTTTAGCTCTTCTAATTTATCTGCATAAAGCATCAAATATTTAGATCCTTCAAACAGCTCGTTACGAAAATCATTTTTCAAGCCAAACGCCATGACTGGAATATTTAGCTCATCGACTACTCGAGCAAATTCGATCACATGCTGCTTACCTAAAAATTGAGATTCATCCACTAAAATACAATAAGGTTTGTATTCTAGATTTTGGATCAATTCATAGACATTGGTTTCTTTAAAAATTGGGATTGCTTCTCTTCTAAGGCCGATACGACTTGAAACGACACCAACGCCATCTCTAGTGTCTAGTCCGCTTGTCATGATCACAACAGGTTTGTCCTGTTCTTCATAATTGTGAGCTACTTTTAAAATTTCAATGGTTTTCCCACTGTTCATCGCGCCATATTTAAAAAATAATTGTGCCATTTATCCGTCGTCACCTTTCGTTTTGTTCCTCTCGTATTTTACTATAAAACTGCAGTTTTTTACAGTGGTAAATTTATGGCATATCGAACAAGAGCTTTTTTTCTATAAATTTTCTCTTCCTTCTCTCCTTTGCCTCTTTTTATAATGTTGGAAAATATAAAAACTGTAGACTGATTTTCATAAAAATAGACAATAAAAGAATCGATCTATCGAAATCAATTTCTTTATTGTCTATTGCATGCTATCTTTTATTTTTCCTGTGTTCTTTTTCTAAATAATAAAATGATTGCTGTTACTACCATTATTATCATACCAAGAATATTGAGTGTTAAGTGATCGGTTTCGCCTAATGCCGGCAGTGCACCTTTAGTTGTATCATTTTTTTCGTATCCTTGACCATTGTTCGAAGATCCTTGTGGTTTAGGCGCTGGTGAAGAAATATTCTCTTTATTTTTTGTATAGATATATGTCACTGTTTGAACCTGATTCGTGAATGTACCAACAGTATTTCCTTGAACTTCTTTAAATGTATAACCAGTGATCTCTTGTTTTTCTGTCGTATAGCCTTCTCCTATCTTACCTGATTTCACGATTTCATCCGCAATTGGATGGCCAGTCGTATCGACATACTTGACAATGACATCTCCAGCAGATCCAGTATTCTTTGTATAAACATATGTCACTGTTTGCAATTGATTCGTAAATTTACCGCTCACATTTCCCTGCACTTCTTTAAATGTGTAACCAGCGATCTCTTGTTTTTCTGTTGTATAATCTTCTCCTATGCTGCCGGACTTTATGATCTCATCCGCAATTGAGTTGCCTTCTGTATCAACGTACTTGACAATGACATCCCCACTGATCTCCGGCAAAATCGTTACAAAGACTTCAACTGGCTTAGCATTTGCTCTAGAGTCGATCGTTGAAGATAACTTTGTATCGAGCTGTACTGTATATTCTCCAGGTTGATTAAAATCAACGTTTTCTGAAAAGTTACTCTTTATTATTACATCCGATTCTACAGGTAGTTTTGCTGCATATTCGGCATGGATATCTGAAAGAAACGTTGCTTCAGAAATGGATGTATTCGCATGATATGAAATTTCCGAATCTGCTTCAATCACAAAATCACCATAAACTGGTACGTTAAAATTGACCATCGTAAAGTAATATTGTATTTTCCATTCATTATCTGCAAAGTAAAGTTCATCAATTAGGTTATTGCTAGGGACGACCATCGTTCCATCAGCGATTTCTGTAAAAAATATCCCATTCTCTTCGTCATAGAAAATATCTGATGAGGGTGCATCAATACTCAGTTCTTGGCTCTCAGCCCCTTCTCGATCGATAAACGGATTTGCAATTGCATATTTATATGATGGTGTATAAGCAGTAACATCTAAATTCATAAAGTTGACGTTTAAAGGAAAGCCATTATCTAATAGTTCATTAAATTGAGTCAAATCAACACTTGATTTTTGGGATGTGCCATTCGGGACTAGTGTATGTTCATTCCCGCCACTACCATCATACGTTAGCGTTTCAAACTGCTTCAAAGGCAGTAGATACTGAACATCGTTCTCAGGATGACCGATTCCAGTGAAAATGACTAATTCAGTAAGATTAGTCAAATATTGAAATCCTTCCCAACCACTGGCAGATGCTCTTAATGTTGTGATTGTATCTAATTGTTCTTGCGTGACTTCATCGGTTGGAAGAATACCTAAATTTCCACTGATATCAGCTACAGCCTCTGGGTTTTTAGGAATCAATTGTTCCAAAGTCCCTAAAGAGTCTGCTAAACCTTGAATCACGTTTGACTCCTGGGCATCAACTGCTTTTTCTATTTCGTTTTTATCATCAACTAACGTTTGAGTTGAGTCTGCTAAAGGATTTTCTGTTTCATTGACTTCATTCTGTGTTTCTTGGTTTGTCTGTTCTTCAACATGCTCTGATTCCATGATCGGCTGATCAGATAAGTCTTGCTTTGGATTTATCATCATTTCTTCACTATTTTCATTATATAACGTTGAAGTATTTGATTGATTCAATGTCCCTGCTTCCATAGAATATGAAATCATCGGTGCTAATTGAGTCGTGCATAATAATATTGTTCCAAGTAATACTAAACTTTTTCTTTTCTTCACTATTCATCACCTTTACTTGATCTACTTAATTATTTGTACCTTTTCCGCCTTTTAAAGTCTCGTCGAAGAATTTGTCATTGCTCTCTGATATTCCTTCTTCTTTTTGAAATTTAGTTTCAGATGCATTCATTACAGAAGATGATTTGATCGTATTTCCCCAGCAATCGGCATTTTTTCTAAAATAACAGGATTCATTCCAGCATCTTTCGCTTGTAATGCAGCTGTCATGCCTGCACCACCAGCGCCAACAATTACAACATCATAGCTGTCTTTCAATTCACTGATATCTGTATAACCATTTGCAGAGGCACCTGAGGTCACTTCTTCTGTACTTTCTTTCGACGTTTTATGGCTCATCTTTTTCTCTTGATCACTGCTGCAGCCAACTGCTAAGCCCGCAAACCGTCCTAAAGAAACGAAGCCAAGACGATTTTTTTTATTGTTTCCCCCACCCCATCTTTTTTAGACAATAGATCGTTTTTTTAGTGAAACGAATCACAATAGAAAGCAAATAGTAATCAATTAAAATAATATTTTAACGAATAAATTAAACAATCTAACTTTTTTCACAAATTAGAACGACTATAAATTGTCTTTTGATAAAATAACATGTCTTTTTTCATTTGTCTTGTTTTTCTATTTTTTTTTAATCAATTTTTTATCTATTCTAAGAAATTTTTCTTTATTTGCCCATCTTTCATTTTCTGATATACTTATCTTAACGACAGTTGGGAGGTTCGTTATGAATCGAAATCGGCTTATATGGCTGGCACAGCGAAAAGGGAAACACTTTTCAAACCATTTCTCTTCCATTCAAATTATTGTTTCATACTATATTATTATGACAGTCATCTCGTATATTCTTTTTTGTCTGCCTTTTTTTAGAGAAAAGGGCTCGCAGGTTCATTTTATAGATATGCTGTTTATGGCGATCAGCACTGTTAGTGTGACAGGGTTATCTACCTTTGATATCAATTCTGTTTTTAACGACCGCGGAGTAGTATTATTGGAAATTCTTTTTCAAATCGGTGGACTCGGGATCATGATGATTTCGACAGCTTTTATCATCTTGTCAAAACGCAAGATTTCATTAAGGCAGCGTCAGTTGATCATGACAGACATGAATCAACCTAAATTGAGCGGAATTGTCCGACTGATCCGCATCACGTTCTCGATTATTTTGTGGTTTCAAGTTATTTTCGGTACATTTTTTTCGATCTATTTTTATTATGCAGGATATTATAAAACATGGTCGAAAGCGATTTTCTTTGGCTTTTATCAATCCATTTCGGCTGTAACAAACTCTGGATTCGATGTAACAGGGGATTCGATCATTCCTTTTGCGAATGATTATTTATTTTTGATGCTCATCATGTTTTTGATTTTTATCGGCGGGATCGGTTTTCCTGTATTGATGGAAGTTCGAGAATGGGTATTTTTTAAAAAGAAAAAGCGGGGATTGCCGTTTCGATTCTCTCTTTTTAGTAAAATCGCTCTACTGGCCTTCGTGATTCTATTTGTCGGTGGAACATTACTGATTTATTTGCTGGAAAAAGATCATTTATTTATTGAGATGGGCGAAGTGCAACGCTGGATCACCTCGATGTTTTATTCTATGACCACTCGAAATGCTGGTTTACAGATCAATGATTTAGGCGATTTTCAGGTGACAACGCTCATTGTTTTTTCTTTATTGATGTTTATCGGCTGTAGTCCCAGCTCTGTTGGCGGAGGGATTCGGACGACTACCGTAGCAATCATAGGTCTATACTTATACTCTTTCTTAAAAAGTGAAGATAAAATCAACGTTTTCGGACGAAGGATCGATGAGGATGATGTCAGAAAATCGATCGTTGTTTTCATGCTTTCATTAACTATGTGTTTCTTTGCCGTCTTATTTTTGACCGCAACAGAGGATCATCCGCTGATTGCAATCATTGTTGAAGTTGCTTCTGCCTTTGGAACGACCGGTCTTTCGTTGGGGATCACTTCTGATTTAACGACCGTCGGCAAACTAATGATCGCTTTATTGATGTTTATTGGACGAATCGGTATGTTGTATACATTGATGCTTTTCGTGCCAAAAGAAACACGTGATATCGGCTATGAATATCCTTCTGAAAAAATCATTATTGGATAAAAAAAGAGGGACTGGGACATAACTCTAGGAGTTACGACCCAGTCCCTCTTTAAAACGAATAAACAGCGATAAAAAAGCAACTACTACGCTTCTATCTCAACCTTTTTGTTTAAATCAAGACATTCACGATCAGATACACTAAAAACAATCCAGAAATCAGCCACATTGGTAATGACAGTTGGTTTTTCTTTCCAGCGATCCATTTTGTTAACGGATAAGCGACAAATCCAAAAGCCATTCCATCAGAAATGTTCATAGTAAAAGGAATCAAAACGATCATCAGCATTGCGGGAAAGTAATCACTAAAATCACTAAAATTTAATGACTTGACTTGCTGGATCATTAAAAAGCCTGTGATGATGATTGCTGGAGCTAACGCAGAATCAGGGATATAGGAAAGAAAGGGTAAAGCTAACAAGGCTAAAAAGAAACAGATTCCGCTCGTAATGGCAGTCCAGCCTGTTCTTCCACCTTCTTCGATCCCAGTCGCACTTTCTGCTGCTGCAATAGTCGGGCTCGTTCCAAATAGACTAGACAGCAGTGTAATCAAGCCTGTGACGCGATAAGCACGCAAATACTTATCCTCATCTGCTTCCGGCATCAAGCCTTTAAGAATCCCCATCGATTCAAAAATCAGGATCATCGATAAGGCAAATACACCGAGTAAGAAACTTTTTGAGAGCATTGAACTGAAATCAAGTTCTAGAAAAATTTGAGAAACATTTTTTAAACTGCCTAAAGAAAAATGTTCTGTTGGATCCACTAATCCTAAAAGATTAGCAACTGCCGTCACAACAACGATCCCTATAAAAAAGCTGCCTTGTATCCCTTTGATAAAAAGAAATACAGTCAATAATAGTGAAAATAATGTCAAAATCGTCAAACTGTCATTCAGCGGGGCTAATTGTGTAAAGGTATGCTCCCCTCTTAAAATCAAATGTCCCTTTTCTAATCCAATCAGCACTAGAAAAAAACCGATACCAACTGTTATTCCAGCTTTCAACGTTTCAGGAACGACTTCTGCGAATAACTTACTCAACTTCGTAAAGGCAACGATCAAGTATACGACCCCTGCACAAAAACTAACAGCTAATGCTTCCTGCCAGCTCAGCCCCAAAGAAAGAACTAACGTGTAGGTGAAAAATGAATTTACGCCCATCCCTGTCGTCAGTACAATTGGTGCATCTGCTATCAATCCCATCAAAATCGAACCAATGATCGAAATGAAGATCGTCCCAAAAATCGTCAGTTCCTTCGGCATTCCCGCTTCAGACAAAATGACTGTATTCACCATGATAATATATGAAATAGCAAAAAACGATGTTGTTCCCGCAACTATTTCACGTTTTAGCCCTTCTTTAGTCAGCTTTTTTATTCGAAACATATAACTCCTCCTAATAATCCACAAATCAAATTTCTATGTATCAATATAATTTGGTATTTTTTACTTAAATATCGAACATAAGGATAACACAATGGAAACGTTTTTTTCAGGTTTCTGATAAATTTTTTATTTTTGGCAAGAAAAAAAGAAGAGATAAAAATTGCTTATGTTTGAGTGATTGCTCATTCCTTGCGAAATCACTGAAAAATCTGACTCTTGATCATTATTCATTAAAAATTAAAGTCCGGGCAAAACTATTTTCTAGTTTTGTCCCGGACTATTTGGTCTTCAGTTGTACGAAGCTTTATTTCTTGATCTGGCTCACTAATTTTACATAGTTTTCTGAGCGGTCTTCCGCGTCTTCCTTTGTTTTCGTCAAAAGATGCTCAACTACTTCTTGATTATCTTTGATCGTGTGTAACGCAGAGAAACGAGTTTGTTTTTCAAGGAAGTCTCTCATCTTACTGAAATCAGCTTTTTTGTAATCGATGATCATTGGGTCTTTGCCCTTTTCAATCAGTTGCGGATTGTAGCGATACAATTGCCAATAACCAGATTCAACTGCTTCTTTGGCTAAAGATAACGTTTCGATCATTCCGCCTTTCACTCCATGATTGATACAAGGAGTGTAACCAATGATCAAAGATGGACCCGGATAACGTTCTGCTTCATCGATCGCTTTGATTGTTTGCATTGAATTTGCACCAAGTGCGATTTGCGCAACGTAAACATTGCCATAGGTCATTGCCATCATACCTAAATCTTTTTTAGAGGTTTGTTTTCCTCCAGCTGAGAATTTCGCAATTGCTGCAGCCGGCGTTGCTTTGGATGTTTGTCCGCCAGTATTCGCATAAACTTCATTATCCATGACAAAAATATTGACATCTGCCCCGCTAGCTAATACATGGTCGATTCCACTGAATCCAATATCATACGCCCATCCATCTCCACCGACGATCCATTGGCTTGTTTTGACGAACAAATCACTTTGCTTATAGATTTGTTCTAATAATGGATCTGATCGATATTCTTCACTTAACACAGCTGCAAGTTTCGTTGCACGCTGCTGTGTTCCTTCACCTTCTAAGTAATGCTCATGCCAATCTTGAAGTAACGCTTGAAGATCTTCCGAGCCTACCTTCTTATCGATAGCCTCTTGAACTTGGTCAGCTAGATATTGACGCTTCGTGTTATTTGCCACATACATACCGTAGCCATATTCTGCATTATCTTCAAATAATGAATTGCTCCATGCAGGTCCTTGCCCGCATTCATTTGTCGTATATGGTGTAACAGGCGAAGAACCACCCCAAATAGAAGAACAGCCTGTAGCATTGGCCATCATCATTCGATCACCGAACAGCTGAGTCAATAACTTGATATATGGTGTTTCACCACAGCCTTCACAGGCCCCGGAAAATTCCATCAACGGTTGATTGAACTGTGAACCTTTTACAGATAATTTGCGGACAGGATTTTCTTTTTGCTGTAACGTCATCGCAAAAGCCCAATTGATTGCTTGTTCTTTTTGTTCTTCGTATGGTTTCATCAGGATCGCTTTTTCTTTTACTGGACATGCTTGAACACACAAGCCGCAGCCTGTACAGTCCTCTAAAGAAACTTGAATACGGTACATCAAGCCGTCAGCGCCGCGCATTTCTCTCGCTACGAAGCCTTCAGGTGCCTCCTGCATTTCTTCTTCATCTGCTAAAAACGGCCGGATCGCAGCATGTGGGCAGACAAAGGCGCACTCATTACACATCGTACATTTATCCATTTGCCACTCTGGAACTTCTAATGCAATGCCGCGTTTTTCGTAGGCTGCTGTTCCCATTGGCATCTCACCAGTTTTCATGCCATTATCGATCAAATCTCCAACAGTCAAGTCATTTCCTTCTTGACGATTGATCGGTTGTAAAATATTCGTGATATATTTTGGCAGCGTTGGATCGACTTTTTCTGGTTCAACTTCGATCGTTGCCCATTCTGCCGGAACCTCTACTTTTTGTAAAGAATCAAACGTACCATCGATCGCTTGGTAGTTTTTCTCAACGATCTCCATTGATTTTTTACCATATGTTTTTTTAACTTCTGCTTTTAATAATGGTAGATATTCGTCGCGTGACATCAAATCTGTGACTTCAAAAAATGCGGTAGACATCACCGTATTGATGCGCCGTCCCAACCCAACTTCACGAGCTAGCTCCACCGCATTGATGATATAAAACTGAATATTGTGTTCTCCAATATATTTTTTCAGTTTAGCTGGTAATAAACGATAGACTTTTTCCTTATCCCAAATCGTGTTGAGTAAGAAAGTCCCGCCATCTTTTAATCCTTTAAGCAAATCATAGTTATGGATATAAGAGGCATTATGACAGGCGATAAAATCAGCCTGCTCTACTAAATAAGTGGATGTGATCGGTTCTTTACCAAACCGTAAATGAGACATGGTCAATCCGCCAGATTTTTTTGAATCATAACTAAAATAAGCTTGGGCATATAAATCGGTATTATCACCGATGATCTTGATTGCTTGTTTGTTCGCACCCACCGTTCCATCTGAACCAAAGCCCCAGAATTTGGCTTGGAAAGTTGTTGGAGCCGTTAAATCTAACGTTTCTCCCTGCGGTAATGAACGATATGTCACATCATCAACGATCCCGATCGTAAAACGTTGTTTTAAATCAGCAAATGGCAATAATAAATGATCATATACTGCTTTGATTTGATTTGGTGTAACATCTTTTGAACCTAGTCCGTATCGTCCGCCAATCACGATTGGACGACTTTCATGTTGATAAAGCGCACTTTGAACATCTAAAAGCAATGGTTCGCCATCTGCACCTGCTTCTTTGGTTCGGTCTAGCACAGCTACCTTTTGAACGGTCTTCGGTAATTTTTCTAATAAGTTTTCTGTTGGGAATGGGCGGTATAAATGAATATTGATAAAGCCGACTTTTCTGCCTTGCCCATTTAGATAATCAACTGTTTGCTGGATCACAGGTGAAGCCGACCCCATTGAAATAATGACTTCAGTCGCATCTTCTGCACCATAATAATCTGTCAAATCATAAGAAGTACCTCTTATTTCGTTGATTTGTTTCATATATTTTTGAACGATCGCCGGCATCGCTTCATAATTTGCATTAACAGTTTCACGTTGTTGGAAATGGATGTCTGGATTTTGAGCCGTTCCTGAAACAGTCGGATGATTAGGATTCATCCCTCTGCGGCGGAAACGATCAACAGCATCTTGATCCAGCATTCCTTTTAAATCATCGTACTCAAGAACTTCGATTTTTTGTAGCTCATGACTCGTTCTAAAACCATCAAAAAAGTTAACGAACGGCAAGCTCCCTTCGATACTCGCTAAATGAGCCACAGCAGATAAATCCATTACTTCTTGGACACTTGATTCTGCCAGCATACAAAAACCAGTTTGACGAGTGGCCATAACATCCCCATGATCACCGAAAATACTCAATGCACTTGTGGTGATCGCTCTAGCTGCCACATGGAAAACAGACGGTAAAAGTTCTCCTGCGATCTTATACATGTTAGGAATCATCAGCAGTAGCCCTTGTGAAGCTGTATAAGTCGTTGTCAATGCTCCTGTCTTCAATGATCCGTGAACCACACCGGCTGCGCCAGCTTCTGACTGCATCTCGATGACCTGAACTTTTTGTCCATATATATTTTTCAACCCATTTTCAGCCCATTCATCTACTAATTCTGCCATTGTAGAACTGGGTGTGATCGGATAAATCGCTGCCACTTCCGTAAATGCATAGGAAATGTAAGCTGCTGCTGTATTCCCATCCATTGTTTTTGTTCTTTTCATGTCTTTTCACCTTTTATCTTTCCTCAGACTTTTGTTGTTGCGGGTATTTTCTTTTGTTCCTGGACATATTTATCCATTTGAACTGCAGCAACTTTTCCGGCGCCCATCGCCAAAATAACTGTTGCTGCTCCTGTCACGATATCTCCGCCGGCAAAGACGCCGGGAATCGATGTTTCTCCCGTTTTTGGATCCGCTTCAATATAACCCCATTTCGTCAACGCAAGCTCTGGGAAAGTGGATAACAACACTTTGTTGGATCCTTGACCGATTGCCTCGATCACTGTGTCAGCTTCGATAATAAATTCACTATTTTTGATTGGAACTGGTCTGCGGCGGCCTGATGAATCAGGTTCGCCTAATTCCATTTTGATACATTTGACCCCTAATAGGTTTCCATTGTCATCGCTTAAATATTCGATTGGATTAGTAAGCCAGTGGTAATTGATCTCTTCTTCAACAGAATGGTGATATTCTTCGATACGTGCCGGCAGTTCTTCCAACGAACGACGATAAACGATACTGACATTCTCTGCACCCATCCGTTTAGCTGACCTTGCTGCATCCATCGCAACATTTCCCCCGCCTATAACAACAACATTTTTCGACTTTTTGATCGGTGTATCATATTTAGGAAATTCATAGCTATGCATCAAGTTGATTCTTGTTAGGTACTCACTAGAAGAATAGACGCCGTTTAAAGAGGTTCCAGGAATCCCCATAAAATTAGGAGCCCCAGCGCCTACCGAGATATAACACGCATCAAATTCTTCCATGATCTCATCCATCGTGATCGTTTTTCCAACGACAACATTTGTTTCGATTTTGACCCCTAATGCTTCAATACTTTCGATTTCTTTTTTTACGATTCTTTTTGGTAAGCGAAATTCTGGAATGCCGTAGGTCAACACACCACCTGCATCATGGAGTGCTTCATAAATCGTAACCTCATAATTCAGTTTAGCTAAATCACCTGCTACAGTAAGCCCTGATGGTCCTGAACCGATCACCGCAATTTTTCCGATGATCGGTCTATCGTTCGATGTCTGCTTTGAAAAATCTTGATTTTCCAAAGCCCAATCAGCAACTAAACGTTCTAATTTTCCAATAGCCACAGGTTCAAAATTTTTCGCTTTGCCTAATTTACAAACTTCCTCACATTGTTTTTCTTGAGGACAAACACGACCGCAAATTGCTGGTAGGTTCGTATATTTTCCTAAAACGTCTGCAGCTTCCTGCATATCACCTTCTTTGATCGCTAGTATAAATCCTGGAATATCGATCATTACAGGGCAACTGGCAATACATGGAGCATTTTTGCATTGAAGGCAACGCTCTGCCTCTGCTTGACCTTCTTCGATCGTATATCCTAAACAAACTTCCTCAAAATTCGTTTTGCGAATTTCCGGCGCTTGTTCTGAAATAGGTGTTTTCGTTCTGCTTTTTCTCGCCATTAGTTTGTCACCTGCGCTTTTTCATAATCCGCCAGACACGTTTCTTCTTCTGCTTTATATTGTTTCATGCGATTGATGAATTCATCCCAATTGACTTCTGTTCCTTTAAACTCTGGTCCATCGACACAAGCAAATTTGATGCTATTATTCACCGTAACACGGCAACCTCCACACATCCCCGTTCCATCGATCATGATCGGATTCAGGGAAACATAGATAGGCAAGTCATGTTTTGATGCGGTTAGTGTACAAAATTTCATCATCAAGCTTGGTCCAATCGCCCAGCTACAATGAACAGGCTCCCTTCTAATCACTTGCTCCATCGCTTCAGTGACTAGACCTTTCATACCTAAAGAGCCATCGTCTGTCGTAATGATCAACTCATCCGAAAACTGTTCGCATTCTTCTTGTAGAATCACTAATTCTGCTGTTTTTGCGCCAAGAATCGTAATCACACGATTTCCGGCTTTTTTCAGCCCTTTGACGATTGGAAAAATCGCTGCAATCCCTACACCGCCGCCAACGATCATCACTGTCCCATAATTTTTGATCTCTGTAGGCATGCCTAGAGGACCCGTTAAGTCTAATAAACTATCACCAGCTTTTAATTTTGACAGCTCGGCAGTCGTCTTGCCAATGACTTGAAAAATCAGACGGATCAGTCCTTTTTCTGAGTCTGTATCTGCAATCGTTAAAGGAACTCTTTCACCGACTTCATTGATGCGTAAAATCACAAACTGACCAGGTTGCGCTTTTGAAGCGATCCGTGGCGCTTCGATCCAAAAATCAAATTCATTTGTTGAAAGTACTTCACTTTTGGTTATCTTATACATATGCTTTACCGTTAATGAATGAATTCATTCATTTTTCCTTCTTTCATATGATTTACAAGCTTTATAAACCTGCTGTCAATTCAGTGACAAACTTCTTCAATGCTTCGACATCTTCATCTTCAGCGTTATTTTCGATTTCGACTGTTTCTGCTACTTTTTTTGCGCCTGCTTTTTCCAACGCTTCAACGAAATCATGAGCGGATTTACAGAACAAGTCCCCATATTCCCGATCTCCCGAACCAACGACACCAAAGATCTTTCCTGATAAGTCTTTATCTTCCAGTTCATCAAAGAAATCTTCAAACTCAAATGGTAATTCTCCATCTCCATAAGTATAAGTCGCGATGACACATGCATCTGCGTCATCAAAGAAGTCTACATCTACCTCTGAGCACTCTTCTCTTTCAACCTCAAAGCCTGCGTCCTGAACAGTACTTTCCAAAATTTCTGAAATCTCCTCAGTGTTTCCTGTCATACTTGCATAAACGATTTTTACTAGTGCCATATTTGCTCATCCTCTCATCTTTTTTACAAAATATTTTAAAGTATAAAAGCTGAACGAAACCCCTTTCATTTCTCTCATACTTATTATCAAAAATATGAATTATTCTACTAGCTTTCAATCAAATTACCTTTTTCACATAATTAAAAATCCAAATAAAACGCTTTCTCTTTTTGAAGACGGAAAGAATCAAAAACTTCACTTATACTATACCATAAACTCAACGTTTAAAACAATAATTTTTAGGTAAAAAAAATAATTTTTAGATAGCAAGATCAATTCTTAAAAGTGATGTCAAAAAGAGCGTCTCTATAGCAACTCCTTTTGACGTCCTATCAACAGAACTGCATCTAAAACAGCGCCGCCTAATGCTCGTGCTTTATCTGAAATAGTATAGCAATCGACCTCTTCTGCCGCTCTCGGGTCGACATCTGCACATTTTAGACCTTTTTGACAAATTACTTGATCAGAAATCAAGCCTCTTAAAACACCTTTTAATGGTGAAAATACTGGTTGATTCCCAACATAAAATAAAAGTTCATCCTTTTGAACGCTGTCTCCAATTTTTTTTATATGCTTTACTTGACCAGAGTCTGGGGAATGAATCACTCGCTCAGCACTTTTTCCGCCAATTTCACCTGGAATGCCCGTATTTGCTAATGCACTTCCTTCAAAATAAAGTCTTCCTAAATAATGACCTCTCATCGTCTCTACAACTACATCAACATCCTCTGATGCAGAAAAACCAGGACCTAATGCAATCGTGATCGGCGCCATCGATCGATTCGTTCCGATATTTCGTTTCGCTAAAATAGCATCAACTAAAATCAACGGTTTTAACTCGTTCAAAGATTCCGCTTTTGTATCCACTAATAAAGGTAAATAACCATTTTTCCAACACTCATGGCATTCATTTTTTGATTCGACTAGCACGGCTTTCATATCTTCAACTTGCTGTTCTTTTTGAAAAACCGCATTACACAAAGCTACAGTTCGTCTAATTGCCAAGGGTTTTTCCGTTTCCAAGATAATGACCTTGAATCCTGCATGGTACAATTTTTGAATGACGCCAGTAGCAAGATCGCCACCGCCACGCACAGCAACAAGGGTTTCAGCAAATGTGTCTGTCACTTTTCCCATAGTACGACTCCTTTTCCAGATTGAACATTACAGGCAATAATTTTAGTCAGCCGCTTCATCAACATGCACGGCAGCAAGGATAAAACTTTTTTCGCCTGATTTAATTGTTCTGAGGTTTCTACCTGATTGATACATAAAATACGATGACCGCGACTCTTTGCCCAGAGACCTTTGGGACTGGAAATAACCTCAGCTAATGTCTCCTCGCAAATCACCTCTCCTGTTTTAGTTCCAGTAGCTCTCAAAAATAAGGGCAAGCGATGGACAGTTGTCTCATCGATTTTTTGATTTAAAACAGAAATCGGAATCAGCCCGATCGTCACAGTGGTCTCAGGAATGACCACCGGCTCAAAAGTTTCCCAGCCTTTCAAAGGCAATTGTTTTGAGCCGTCTGCTTCTAGAAAAATTTTATCGAAGGACGGAAAGCTTTGCTGAACTATACTAGGCGGCGCACTTAATTTATGTGCACCCAGCATATGTGTTCCAGCTAATGTGATCCCTCTACCATCAGTTCCTACTTTAGAGAAATCTTGACAATAGAAAAAGTCGTACAGCTGATGAAGCGGATAGCCAATTTTCGTCGTCGTACTGACTAACACTTTTTCGTGACGATAGCAGTCCGCTAAATACCACATCAAGCTTGTTTTACCGCCGCTTCCAATCAGTGAGATCACTTGTTTCCCCTGAAATGCAAAGCAATCGCTCAATCGTTCCATTCCCTATAGCTCCTTTCGTTATTTTGTTCTTCAATGATAAAAATTTTTTCAATCGGTAAGTCAGCCTGTGATAAACACTGCCGTCCTTTTTCAACATAAGAAGCGTCCAGTCGTAAGCAGATCCCGCAAAAATCACCCAGACTTGTCGGCAACGCCATAACAGAAACTGGGATCTTATGTGCGTCCAAAATTTTTTCACTATGGACAGCATAATGCGTATTTTGAAAAGTCAAAAGGTATTCCATCTTTACACCTCTTTTACTAAAAGTTGATCACTTTTTTTGCTTGAGCCATCACTTCTGTGATTCCATACATATTAGTGATTTCACCGATCGCTAAGCTTTCTTTGATTTGATAAAAGTCCAGACAAGCACCACACGTGCTGATCTGCGTTCCTTTCTCTTCCAGTCTATGCAGATCCTTCAAAGCATTTGACCCTTTATTTGTCAGATATGCTCCACTATTGAAAAACAGTAGATGTTCTGGTGGTGTCTCTAGTTCTGTCAGTGAGTAGATAAAATTTTTAAGTAAAATTTCGCCAAGATCAGGATCTCCTTCACCCATCGTTTTTCTTCCAAAAGCAATCACAAGCTCCTGGTCCGGCTGCTCTGAATCTGCTTGTATTTGTTTTTTAGGTACAGCAATTTGAACAGTCCATTCTGCTTCGTTCACCTGTTTGATCTTAGCCTTCAATTTTAGACCGTGGACCATTTTTTCTATGTTTTTAACTGCGACCTCGTTATCGACCAGTATTTCGATCGATCCACCTTCTGCTTGAATTTCCCGAATGGCCTTTTTGGCTTCAATGACTGGAATCGGGCAGGGTTTTCCTAAAGCATTGATTTTATTCATTTTGTATCCTTCTTTCTTATAAAATAAGCAACGGCTGCTCTGTGACTCTTTCACAGACTTCCCCAATAATGGCAGCAACTGGGTCTTCTTTTTTGATAGCAGTCAAACAAGCCTCTGCTTGTTCTGGTGCTACGCTCAACAAAAGTCCTCCGGATGTTTGCGGATCAAATAATATCTCTTGAAAAGCTGGCGTAACAGCGGATAGATCAATTTTACCAGCCATAAACTGGCGATTTCTTTGTCCAGCAGCTGTCGCTAAAAATTCTTCTGCATAATGATACGCTTCCGGCAATAACGGCAGTTGCTCTGTGTCTATGACGAGTGTTACATGTTTGTCTGCCATCTCTGTAGCATGAACTAACAAACCAAAACCAGTCACATCCGTACAAGCGTGGACTGCAAAATCCTGCATTTTTTCTGCAGCATATTTATTCAGCCGCTCCATCGAGTCAATAGCCGCTTGCTCTGCTTTCTTTGAAGCAACCTGTCCTCTTACAGCTGCTTGTATCAAGCCTACACCCAATGCTTTGGTCAAAATCAAGATATCTCCAGGTTCTGCTGTGTTGTTGCGGATGATTTTTTGTGGATCGATCCTTCCCATTACAGCCAAACCATACTTCGGTTCATGATCATAAATCGAATGGCCTCCTGCCAAAGATGCTTGTGCTTCCTTCAGTTTTTCGGCTCCACCATATAGAATGTCTGAAAGCATCTGCTTGTCCATCTTTTCAGGAAAGCAAACCAAATTCAGAGCAAACAGCACCTCACCGCCCATCGCATACACATCACTCATAGCATTTGCTGCGGCGATCCGACCAAAGGTTTTAGGATCATCGACCATTGGAGAGAAAAAATCAACTGTAGAAATCAGTGCCGTGTCTTCCGAAATTTGATAAACTGCCGCGTCATCAGATGAGTCAAAGTCCACTAATATGCGTTTGTCCGTAAATGTTGGTAAATGATTCAAAAAGCTGGCTAATTCGTTTGGTCCGATTTTAGCGCCGCAGCCTCCTGATGTACATTGTGATAAAAATTCCATCGGTCTCTCCTTACTTTCTATCATTGAGATAAAATTTTTTCTAATGCTGATAATGCATA
This sequence comes from Enterococcus sp. 9D6_DIV0238, assembly GCF_002174455.2. Lineage (NCBI taxonomy): Bacteria > Bacillati > Bacillota > Bacilli > Lactobacillales > Enterococcaceae > Enterococcus > Candidatus Enterococcus dunnyi. Next base: position 3,418,778 of record NZ_CP147246.1, on the reverse strand, counting down.
ATCGACTTCTGCTAGCGTTGTCTCCCAGCCAAAGCTAAAGCGGACAGCTCCTGTCTTGAGTGACCCTGCTGTTTCATGAGCCAATGGTGCACAGTGCAAGCCTGATCTCGTAACGATTTGAAACTCATCAGCTAATCGTTGAGCAAGCTCACCGCTATCTATTTGGGGACTAACGAGGGAAACAACAGGGACTGACCGTTCTGCATCCTGGCATCCCAAGATTTCAACCGGCATTCCTTTGACACCATCTAAAAATCTTTTCGTCAACAGTCGTTCATGCATTAAAATTCGATCTAAACCAAGCCGCTGTATTTCTGTGACAGCACTTTTCAAGCTAATGATCCCAAGCATATTCAAGGTGCCCGGCTCAAATTTATCTGGTAAAAATTCCGGCTGTGTCAATAAATGAGAAGCACTACCCGTTCCCCCTGTCAACCAAGGATCAATTTTCTTTTCTATGTCTTTTCCTAAAACAAAACCGCCGATTCCAGACAGCCCCATCAGGCTTTTGTGTCCTGTAAACGTTAAAATATCTATTGACTGCTCTTTCATATCAAGCGGTAAAAAGCCGGCCGTCTGTGCACTATCCAAAACCGTGATGATCCCATGCTTTTTGGCTTTATCAAAACATTCTTTAATAGGAAGTATCGTTCCTAAAACATTTGAGGCATGGGTCATCACCAGCACCTTCGTTTCTCCTCGAATAGCCGTTTCGATCTGCTCAGGGTCAAAGCTACCATCTTTCGCACATACTAAATGTGTAACAGCAACATTTCGTTCCGTCTCAAGAAGATGCAGTGGTCTGGTTACTGCATTATGCTCCACCATTGTTGTCAATACATGATCTCCTGGTTTTAGTAAGCCATGCAATACCATATTCAACGCCATCGTCGCATTAGATGTAAAAATCACATGCGCTGGATCTGGGGCATGAAAAAAATCAGCAAGTACTTGGCGCGCATCAAAAAGTGCACCAAGATCGCCTAAAGCATTGACGCTGCGGTTTGTATTTGTACTATTATTTTCTTTTAAATATGCACAAAGCTCATCGATCGTTGTGTCAAATTTCTGGTTAGAGGTTGCCGCATAATTTAGATAGACAGGTAGTTTCATGATCGTGTCCTTTCCTCTACTTTATTGGCGATCAGCTTTTGATAATCGCTATATGTATCAATGTCCGCTAACCGGTAAGGTTCGTCGACTGGCACCTGATGCCACGCATCAGGATATTTATTTCGGACCTCACGACCGCCAGTACTGCCTGAAACCTGTAATAAATCTGTCCGAAATCGCTTCCCGAAAAAGATTGGACTACTTGGTTTTCCTTCTAATGTAACTGGAAAAACAATATTTTCTGTGGTATATGCTGCTAAAAGCGGTGCAAATAAGCTTTCATCCAACAAAGGCTGATCTACGGTCAGATAAAGGTAACCAGCTCCAGAAGCAAATTGTGTCCCTAAACGTACGCTGGTGCTTTGACCTTGGTCAGCATCGTGGTTCAGTACAACTTTGACGCCTTCAGGTAAAGATATTCCTGCTAGATTTTCAGGTGAAATGACTAAAATTTGTTCAAAAAAGCCAAGCTTCTTCGATAACAAAAGAACGTGTTCCAAAAAAGTTTTCCCCTGATATTCAAGGAATAGTTTATTGGTGCCCATTCTTTTTGAAAAACCAGAGGCCATAATGATCGCACTGATCTTTAGCATCACTTTTTCTCCTTTACGTCTGTTTTACAAAAAAGAAAAAACGCATCCAACTCTTTCAAATAGATGCGTTTTTTCGCCTGTTATGAGCGATTTTCCCAGCACATCACAGTATTACTTTTTTTACTTTTTCTTTTTTTGATAGAAGGTATCTTCCATTGGTAATGTCGGACGCAGCTTACCGTCCAGTGCATAATAAGCACCCGCTAATGCAGGAGCCGTCGGAATCGTTGCCAATTCTCCAACTCCTTTGATTCCGTAGGCCAAACCGTCATGAATATTATCAGCTTGAACTAAGATCGTTTCGATCGGCGGTACTTGTGCCGCGTTCAACAAGCCTAATGTGGCATATTTTGCTTTTACGTACCCATCTTCCATCGCAAATTTTTCTGTCAGCGCATAGCCCATGCCCATGACGATCCCACCTTCGATTTGTCCTTCCGCAGCTTTAGGATTCACAACTTGGCCCATGTCATAAGCAGCAACAAATTTCTCGACTTTCCCTTTTTCATCTAAAATCGCCACTTCAGAAGCATAGCCATAGCCAGCATGACTAACAGGATTCGTCTTGTCATTGATTAATGGATCTGTTTTAGCAGAATATTCACCATAAAATTCTTGCCCTTCTAAATCTGATAACGAACGTCCCATATCCAGCTCATAACGTAACTGCATGGCAGCTCTTCTTGTCGCTTCACCTGTAAATAAAGACTGACGAGAAGCCGTTGTTGTCCCGGAATCCGGTGTACGACGAGTATCTGGTGCTTCTGCTATGATCATTTCCGGTGGTAGATTCAGTGTCTCACAGGCCACTTGCGTGGTAACTGTCGCCATGCCTTGACCAATACATGCTGCACTCGTTCTCACATGAACTTTACCATCTTCTACTGAAACAATACAACGGCCAACATCGGATAAGCCAACACCGATCCCGCTGTTTTTAAAGAAGCAGGAAATACCAGCAATTTCTGCATTTTCGTATGCTTCTTTGACTTCCAACAAGGTCTCTTTTAATGCAGCATTATTTGACACAAGCTGTCCATTTGGTAACGAGTCTCCTGGTGCTACGGCATTTTTATAGCGTATATCCCATTGCGAAATCCCTACTTTTTCTGCCAATAGATTTAAATTACTCTCAATTGCAAAGGCCGTCTGACAAACACCAAAGCCGCGGAACGCTCCAGCTGGCGGATTATTCGTGTATACGGCAAAACCTTCAACATCGATATGTTGATATTTATAGGGACCTGCCGCATGAGTGCACGCTCTTTGCAAGACTGGCCCCCCCAACGAAGCATAGGCTCCAGTATCTGAATAGATAACAGCTTTCATTGCCGTTAGATTTCCTTCTTCGTCACAGCCAGTTGTGAAGTCCATCTCCATACCGTGACGCTTCGGATGGACCATCAAACTTTCTTGGCGACTAAGCAAGACTTTCACAGGTTTCTGCAAACACCAAGCTGCAAGTGACGCATGATGCTGGACACTCATATCTTCTTTTCCGCCAAAGCCACCGCCGACTAATTTTGCTTGGACATGGACTTTTTCTTTTTCTACTCCAAGCATTCTTGCAACTTCTCGTTGTTCATCATAAATACTTTGCCCAGCACTATAAAGTAAAATTCCGTCTTCACCTTCCGGCATTGCAATCGCACATTCCGGCTCCATAAACGCATGTTCATTGATCGGTACAGAATAATGTTGGGTGACGACATGAGCAGAAGCAGCTAGCTGTTCATCTGCATTTCCACGAACAAGGTGCTCATGAGATAGAACATTGCCTTTTTCATGGATCAATGGAGCTCCTTCAGCTAATGCTTCTTCACAGGTGACCACCGGTTTCAACTCTTCATACTCAATTTCGACAAGCTCTTTGATTTCTTCTAATGCTTCTTTGTCTTTAGAAACGACTAACGCTACTGCATCCCCCACATAACGTGTGATTTCTCCTTCTGGAATCATTACATCCCAATCAGATATAAATTCCAAGTGACCGATTTTATTATTTCCCGGTACATCTTTAGCAGTCAGTACCGCTTCACACTCAGGATGCTCTAAAGCTTTGGATGTATCGATGTTCAGGACTTTTGCTCTTGGGTATTTACTACGGATCGCAGAAGCATGCAGCATACCTTCGACTGTGATATCATCTACATAAAGCCCCGTACCTAAAGTCTTCTCAACCGCATCGACACGTTTGAAGTCTTCACCAAGTTTGCCCGTTGAAGCTTCTTCTGGTATGCTCAAATCTTCACGAAACATTTTAGCAGCTAATTGGATCGCTTCGATGATTTTAACATAGCCAGTACATCGGCAAATATTCCCTCTAATTGCTTTACGAACCTCTTCATCGCTTGGTTCTTCTTTTTTGTTCAGTAAGCCTTGCGCTGAGATCACGATTCCCGGTATACAATATCCGCACTGAACTGCGCCCATTTTTGCAAAAGCATATGAGTAAACATCTTTTTGTCTTTGACTGATTCCTTCGATCGTGGTGATTTCCTTACCTTCAAGCTTTTCCAAATTGAATAAACACGCTTTGGAAACCCTTCCATTAATCAGCACTGAACAAGCGCCGCATGAGCCTTGGTTACAACCATCTTTCGTTCCGGTCAGCGATAGATCTTCCCGTAGAAAGTCCATCAATTTTTTGTTTGTGCTGCAAGTTTCAGGTTTGCCATTTACTACGAATGAATACATTTTTTCTTTACACCCCAATTTCTATTATAATATAGCTTTTTATCACTATGATTATAACACAAATTGTTAAGCTAAAAATTATTTTTTAGCAAAAAAATAATTTTATTTAATTCTGCTGCAAACCAATCTGTGCAGCACCGATCGCACCTGCATATTGCGAAAGCTCCTGATCGTAATAGACTGCCATCTTCGTATATTCTTCAATCAATTGTGCCATCGTTTGACTATGTGATAAGCCCCCGGAAAAAAAGATGGGACCTGTTTCTGGATTTACCTGCCTTAATTGATTGCTGATTCGGCTGGCTATCGAATGAAGAACACCTAAAGCAATATTCTCTCTTTTTTCACCTTTTCCGATCAAACTGATCACTTCAGATTCTGCGAAGACGGTACACATGCTATTGATTTTTACTGGTACTGCATGCGCGACAAATGAATCGATCTGCTCAATTTTTTCACCTAACGTTCTCATCAGCACTTCTACAAAACGTCCAGTGCCAGCCGCACATTTATCATTCATACTAAAATCCAGCACTCTGCCAAACTGATCCATTCGAATCGCTTTGCTGTCCTGACCGCCAATATCGATCACATTTTTGATGTCGTCTCTCAAATAAGCGGCTCCTTTTGCATGACAAGTGATCTCTGTTACAATTTTGTCTGCCTGGATCAATTTCCGTCCATAACCTGTTGTAACAATAAACGTTTCTGGTGTATTACCTAATTCCGTAAAAATTTTTTCACTAGCTACTTTGGGGTCACCAGATGTTGATACGAGTTTCTTTTTTTGAAGTTTACCATGTTCAAAAAGAACGCCTTTAGTAGTTGTAGAGCCGCTATCTAGACCAATCACTCGCATAGCTCTATTCCTCCAGCATTTCAATGAATGCGGCAACACGTGTATTGATTTGTTCGATATCTGCTGTCGAATAGTCCGTTTCCAAATAAAGATATGGGACATTCTTTTCTTCTTGGCAAAAACGGCGAACTTTCAATGATTCAATGGAATAGGGATGACATGACTGCAGTACCATATCCAGCACGCCGTCAACTTGATATTCATCGATCATTCGATCCAGCAAATCAAAACGACTTGTATTATTCGACATACAGGCACAGCCGATATCGATATACTTTTCAGCTAACGCTTCATAGACATCTTCTTTTTCTTCATCGACTAATTTTTCCACTGCTTTGGCTACTGTACAATTTTCAAATCCTACGATCGTTCCACCGTTCTCCTCGACTGCACGAATAACTTTTTCAGTTACTCCGCCCATGGGAGATCCTGTGATCAAAATGCGCGGCTTTCCTTGCGGCTGGTGTTTTTCAGGATACTGATCTTGAATAGTATTCGTTGTTGTTGTCAGTTTTTCGATCAAGTCCTCTTTTTCAAATGTATAATTTGCTCCGTACATCACCTTGAAAATTTCTGATCCTTCAATTGCTGGCGGATTCAATTTTCCTAGACCGTAAAAATTTTTGCGTGCTTCACGTTCTCTGTTTTTTAAACGGATCGCCTGACGAATTTGTTCCTCCGTAATTTCTACATCAAGAAATTCCTCCAGCTTTTCTTTGAAACGAACGATTTCATCTTTCCATAAATTGAAAGAAGCAGCTGAATTACGCATATTTGGTAATTGCATCAAATATAGTGGTTTAAATTCTTCCATATATTCATACATTTTTTTCTTGCCATCACATGTCGTTTCACCCACAACTAAGTCAGAAAAGTAGAAGAAAGGACATTTATCTGTTTTTCCAAAACCATAACTTGATTTGATCAATGGGCAGAGATTTCTTGGTAGATCTTCCTCTGCTGCTGCGATGGTTTCATCTGAAGTAGAACATAAGCTGATTTGAACGGCATTTGCTGCTAAGACTATTTCTTCCGGCATAAATGTACAGTAGACACCGATCACTGGTATTCCTTGTTCCTTTAATTCTTTGACTTGAATGAATCCTTGACGACGTGCTTCGTCAAATTCAGTAAAAATTTCTGGGAGTTCTGTTTTTATTTGCATTTTTTTTCCTCCTTATTAGATATTACTGGGCATTTTCTAAGATTGCTGAAATCTGTTCATTTGTAGGTTTTACATGATAAAATAGTTCATAAAATTCTGCAACATCTTGCTTGATATCAAGCTGATATTGCTCTGGATAAATCAATTGACCTAGCCATTGGATCCCGATGATTCGATTGACTGACGGTGGCGAACCTAAGAAATTATATGGCGCTGTCGGAATTTGGTACACTCTATTTTCTTTGACAGCAGTCAATTCTTTCCAAGACTCCTCTGTGGTGATCTGCTTGTAAACATCCTTTGAATCTGCAAGAATATAATCTGGCTGCCATTGGATCAATTGTTCCATCGAGACAACACTTCCAGCACCTTTAGAAACAATATCCACACCGACTGCAGCATTTTTAGCGCCTACCTCATCAAGGACCTGAGCATGAAAAGAACCTTCAGCATTTGTATTTAAACCAGCATTTCCAGAAGCGTAATAAACACTTTTTTGATCTGCAGCTTTCAAGCTTCCTTTGACTTCCTTCGCTTGGACCAATACTTTTTCACAATATGCACTTAATTGGTCTGTTTCTTCTGTGTTGCCGAGCAACTCACCGATTTTTTGATAGGCTTCAGGTAGATTGCTCAGATTTGCCTCAATAAATATCGTAGGAATGTCTAACTGATCCTGTAATTTATCCATATCTTCTTTGACCGTTTTTTTAGCTTCACCGATATCGATCACAACATCTGGTTCTGCCGCACTAAGGGCTTCCATATTCAGACTGGCATTTTTACCGTAAAATTGACCAAACTCAGGTAAGGACTGGTATTTTTGATCAATAAATTCCTTTGATTCAGTTGAAAATGGACTCGCCAATCCAACTAACAAATCTGGTGAACTTGTATATAAAACAAGTTGTGCTAATGGACCAGAAGGAGCGATTTTCTCGATAGTATTTGGTATTTCCACGTCTCTTCCGGCAGAATCAGTAAATACTCGGGTCATCTTTTCTGACTGTGAACTACTGCTTTTACTGTCATTTTTTTGATCATTCTTGCCTGCACACCCTGTTATTACCACCGAGAGTAGCATAAGGACAACTAGCTGAATTGTTTTCTTTTTCATTCTTTCTACGCCTTTCTTTTTTCGATCATGATGGCATGACCGTATTTACTGAGCGGTAATCGCTCAGATGATTTTTTCGCTTTTAATTCAGTCAGAGTATTTTCATAAATAGTTCCTGCCAGCATGTCTATACCATGGTTGAACAAGCTGTTACTCAAAGGACAGCTGGAACCAACTAAAATGGTTTGTGCGTGTTCTGATAACTCCAATAGTCTAGGCAATGTTTTATTGATGATCGTTGAAGCGGTGATGTAAACAGTCGTCATCTTAGGAAGTAAGAATTCACATGCACTAGCTGGATAATCACCATTTCTAGGCTCTAATTCAAAGATGCTGATATTTTTGCTAAGTTCTGGATAACGATCGACAAATGGAAAATGGCCGATCATACCGATTTTTTGCTGATTAGGGTTTTCGATCAATCGATCAAAAGCATCTTTATGGTAGATTTTCTCTGTCTGAAACTGCTTTTTCACTTGTTTATTATCATTAAAAAAGCTATTGATTGCCGCTAATCCAAAACTAGCCTTTTCAAAGTCCCAGGACTTAACAAGTGCTGCAGCTTCTTGTAACTCCATCTGCTGATAGTATTCAAGATTCTGGTATTTTTTGGAAAACTTCATCGCCGTTCCAATCGTTTGATCATTGACCGCAAATGTCCAGCGCTCAGTTTGCGCTAGATCAGAAATCTTGATTCCAGAAGGAATGGCTTCAATCAATTCATCATATAGTTTCCACATGGTTTTCTCTCTTTCTAGTTGATCGTTCTCTTTTTAGGCAAACAAATTCGTTGCTGCTCCATTTCCAGCTCTCTCACAATGACTGGCACCTGATAAATTTCCTCCAATCGTTGGCTCGTCAATACCTCTTTTGGTGCTCCTTGAACAAGCAACTTTCCTTCTTGTAAAATCAATACCTGATCCCCATACTGCAATACATGATTAGGGTCATGGGTAGCCTGAATAATCAAATAGCCTTTTTTACTAAGGGTTCGAATCATCTCCAGCACCATGATCTGATTGCCATAATCCAAATTCGCACACGGTTCATCCATGATGATGATTTTACTCTGTTGAGCAACTGAACGGGCAATGATCACTAATTGTTGCTCGCCTCCGCTGATTTCAGAAAACAATTTCTGCTTTAAGTGTGCAATGTTCAAATCAACTAATGCAGCTTCTGCCAAATCATATTCCGTTTTTCCAGGTTGCTGAAAATGGTTCAAACGAGAGGTCGTCCCCAACAATACCATTTCAAAAACGGTAAATCCTGTTTGTCCATTTTGCGTCTGAGGAATATAAGATATGCACTTAGAAAGTTGACTTCTTGAGTAATGCTGAAGCTCTTTTCCTTCTATCTTGATCACTCCCGAGGTTGGTTTTACTATGTTCAGTAAGCATTTAAACAATGTACTTTTCCCAACCCCGTTCTTTCCTAGTAAACAAACGGATCGTCCGCAGTCCAACTCAAAAGAGATGTTCGTTAATATTTTTGATTTTCTATACGAAAAATTTAGATCTATCACTTGCAGCATATCGATCCCTCCAAAATCAAGCGTTAACAGCACGAGTACTTTTAGCAATCAGAATAAGAAAAATCGGTGCACCAATAAACGAAGTCAGTATCCCGATCGGAATTTCACTTGTCGAGAGCAGGCGAGAAAAATCATCAACAAACAACAAAAATGTACCACCTAAAACAGCACTCACAGGAATGCTATAGCGATGATCGTTCCCTATAACTAAACGTGAAAAATGAGGAACGATCAAACCGACCCAGCCAATCAAACCGCTAACAGAAACTGCAGCCGCTGTGATCAGTGTTGCCGCTGTAATCAAAACAATTCGTAATTGTCTACTGTTAACACCTAGGCTCAAGGCCTCTTCCTCCCCTAATGAAAGGACATTCAAACGCCAGCGCAGGAGAAAAATCGGTATCATGCCAGCTAAAATAAGCGGCACAGCAAAATGAAGATCCTGCATTTTGATTGCAGATAGACTGCCCATCAGCCAATAAGTGATTGCAGGAAGTGTGTTGGTTGGATCGCCGACCAGTTTTAAAAATGAAACAGCAGACGAAAACAACGAACCGATCATCATCCCAATCAAAACCATGTTCAACACAGACTTACTTTTTAGCCAGCGGTTCAATAGCAAAACAACTGCGACAGCCAATAAGCCAAAGAAAAACGATAAAGAAATCACTTGTTCATAGGTCAATGAAAAGAACAATCCGACTGCAGCACCAAAGGCTGCTCCTTGTGAAGCACCCAAAATGTCTTGTGAAATCATTGGGTTTTGGAACAAGGCCTGATAGGTCGCACCAGCAACTGAAATGCCACTGCCGATCACTGCCGCCATAATAATTCTAGGAAAACGAATCTTAAATAAAATGGTTTCCACTTGAGTACTCCAAGTCTGCTCCAGCGGAATTATCTTATTGATCACTGCGCGCAAAAAATCAGTCAGTGTGATCGGATATTTTCCCAGTAAAAAGGAGACGATCAGTACAATAAAAAAGAGAAGGATCGTTCCCAAAAGTATGATTTTTTTGTGCTTAGATAATGATTGACGCATCTCCACTGTGTCCACTCCCAAAAGAGGCTTTTATCTTTCTGCCCGCTTGATGATCAACTCTCCAGCAACACTTATTGCAAGCTCTGCCGGTGTTTCTGCTTTTATTTTTAAGCCGATCGGCATATTGATCCGATCGATCTCCTCAGTCTCGAATCCACATTCTTTCAACCGTTTGATCTGTATTGCTATTTTATGCTTACTTCCCATCACACCGATATAGTATGCGTTTGTCTTCAAAACTTGCTTCGACACTTCAAAATCGAATTGATGCCCTCTTGTCATAACAACAACATAATCTTCTTCGGTGATCTCGACCTTATCCATGATATTTTTTAGATCGAGTACAACACATTGGTCTGCTTCCGGAAAATATTCTTTTGTTAATAATTCGGGGCGATCATCCAGTATAACACAGTAGAAGTCTAATGTTTTCAGTACAGGAACCAACGCTTGTGCAACATGTCCACCGCCGAATATATATACTTTCCCAGTGTTTATAAGAGATTCAACTAAAAATCGCTTGTCTGAATCAGAAACAATCGTCATTCCTTGTTTAAACATAAGCTTCTGAAGTTCTTTCGATTCCTCATTATAAAATCCAGTTTCACGACTATAAAAAGTTAAATGATTCGACGGTTGTTCACCTATTTCAGAAATCAGCCAACACGGTCGATTCTCTTGGTAGTGCTGGTTAAACTTCTGACAAATGACACTAACACTTGGTTCCTGGCAATCAATAAATTGAAAAAGTACTTCTACATTGCCGCCGCAAACCATGCCTAAGTCTGCAACATCGTTCGGCGCTAAAATAAACGTCTCAATTTTTGCTGCTTTCGTTTTCAGTACTTCCTTTGCCAGCTGTTCCGAACGGAATTCAACAGCACCGCCGCCGATTGTTCCTGCAACCCGCCCGTTTTTATCGATCAGCATTCGTGCCCCTTCTCCTCGTGGTGTTGAACCAGAACTTGCAATGACTGAAACTAAAACAGTATCATTTTTATTCTTGATTGCCTGAGACAATCGGTCAAAAATCTCCTTCATGCTTTTTCCTCCAACTTTTCTAAATCCTCACTGAATATTTCATTAAAGTATTGATTCGTGATATGATAGGTCTTTTTTTGAAAAAGTAAAAATTTGGCAGTCAAGCGTTTTCCTTCTCTTGTTACTACAGACCCTCCGCCATTATTTCCTCCGACACTTTTATGCACCAATGGATAGCCTAATTCCTCTTCCGCTTTTTGAATCATTCGCCAAGCTTTGTTGTATGACATTTTCATCTGTTTGGCTGCGGTATTCAAAGAGCCGGTTTGAGAGATCCTCTGGAGCAACTCTACAACGCCTGGGCCAAAAAATATCCGATTCGTACGCAACTTCAAATTAAGTGTGTAATTGAATTTTTCTTTTTCCTCCATATCGTCCCCTCCTTTTTTGATCATTTTCGTTATCCTCAAGAAAGATAACGGCTAGCAAAAAAAATTACTCTTTCAAAAAAAGACGTAGCTTAGCTTCTAGCGAGTCTTGATTCTCTTGCGTCAATGACATGATTTTTCCATTAGCTTTAATAATTTCTTGTTTTAATAATTCTCGTTGATGACTGATTTCAAGTTTCTCTAGAGTATGCTGCTTTTGGTTTTGATAATTTTTTTCAGACTTAAATACCCCTAGAATTTTTTTTGATCGTTGAATCGTTGTCAGCAACTCTTTAGTGAATTTGTCTGACAAGAGCTCTATTCCACCGATTTCATCTAAAAGTATGACTTGCTCTGATCGTCTCGCTTTACGAAGCAATTCACAGCCAAATTCTTCAAAAACCGCTAGATTATGATAACGTTTTCCATTTTCAGTATAAATAAAATAATGATCCTCATTGCTTTGAGAAACTTTTACAGACGAAGATAAGTCCATTGCTGCCCTTAGTTCAAAACCAGTAATGTTTCCCAGTGCATCCCACCTTCGCTCGACATAGAACCCGCCGACTGGAATCGCCAGTTCTTGTAATATTTTTTGCAGCATCGTCGATTTCCCGATAAATTTATCACCCTGTAGAAAAAAATGTCTCATTCTTTCCTCCCTTTATTTGCCCATTATTCCAATTGGTATTGAGGCAAAAATCAACTTTTCGCCTCAATCCATTTATTACCTTTAAGGAGAAAATCCTTACAGTTACTCAAGCGCTACTTCTTTTTCTTCTTTCAAAAGCACATTCAAGAGCACTGCAACGATCGTTGTTAAAATAACTTCTGAGTTGCCAAAAATCGTTGTCACCCAAGGTGGAAATCCGCTCAAGCTACCAACAGATAATGTCACACCTATCCCAAAAGCTAAGGCAATTCCAACGACACCTGTATTTCTTGGTGTTAATTCTTGAGAGGAAATCATCCGAATACCTGTCATTGAGATCGAAGCGAAAACAGAAATCGTTGCCCCGCCGATCACAGCATAAGGAATCGTTGTCAAGATCGAAGCGACTTTTGGAACAAATCCTGCGACCAACAGAATGACAGAAGCAAAAACCATCACATATTTATTGATCACTCTTGTTACAGTTACTAACCCAACATTTTGACCAAAAGTAGCGACTGGAACTGAACCGAAAAAGCTGCCGATAAAGTTTGAGAAACCGCTTCCCATAATTCCACCGGAAAGCTCTTTATCCGTTGGCTCGCGATCCATTGCACCAACAGTCGTAGCTGTAAACTGACCGATCGCCTGCACGGCATCGACAATAAACATGACCACTAAAGTCAAAATTGGAACGAGTTGAAAATCAAGCCCAAAATAAAGCGGTGTGATCACCTGAAACACTGATGCTTCTTGTACAGGGCCAAAATCGACCATCCCTAAAACTAACGATACGATATAACCAATGATCATTCCGTTTAAAATGGACGACAATTTTAGAAACCCTTTAGAAAAATAATTAAAATAAAAGACTACTGCAAATGTCAGTAACGCCACCAGCCAGTTTTGAGCAGAACCAAAATCAGGACTGCCGGCACCACCGGCCATATACTTGATCGCTACTGGAAATAGAGATAATCCAATACTCAATATAACTGTACCAGTAACTAGCGGAGGAAACAATATCCGAATTTTTTTAATCGATAAACCAACTAAAATAACCAAGATACTGCCGACTAACTGTGACCCAAATATTGCGGCAATACCGAAATCTCCCCCAATAGCCATTAGAATCGGTACATAAGCAAAACTCGCTCCCATCATCACAGGCAGTCTAGAACCAACCTTCCCAAAAATCGGAAATAGCTGGATCAACGTAGCAATTGCTGAAAAAATCAGCGATGTCTGAATCATGATCGTTGTATCACCGGAATCCAGATTACAAACTTTGGCAATCATGATCCCTGGTGTAACGATCCCAACGACTGCTGCTACGACGTGTTGTAAGCCCATCGGAACAGCTTCTTTGATCGATAACTTGGCATCGTATTCGAACAATGCCTTTTCTTCCTTTTCACTCATAGGCAAGTTTCCTTCTTCTCTTTTTATTTTAAAAAGGACTGCACTTAACGAGTCTCAAAAATCCGCAACCCTTTTCTTTACGAAAGTCTTTCAAAAATCAATTTTTGACTGCGATTGCTTCTACTTCAAAAAGTCCGTTCTTTGGTAACTCACATACTTCTACACACGAACGAGCAGGAAGAGTGTTTGAGAAGTATTTTCCATAAATGTCATTTATTTTAGCAAAATCTGACATATTCTTTAAAAAGACCGTTGTTTTTACCACATGGTCATAGGTCATACCTGCTTCTTTAAGAATAGCTCCTAGATTCGTTAGTGCTTGTTCTGCCTGTTGTTCAACTGTTTCCTTCATTTCACCACTTACAGGATCAAGTCCTAACTGTCCGGAAATGTATTGTGTCTGTCCTGCGAATACAGAATGTGAATACGGTCCTACTGCTGCTGGTGCATTTGCTGAATTGATCATTTTATTTGTCATCTACTTCACTCCTATTCCTATTTGAATTCGTTAGTTTCTTTATTGTTGAATGGTTGTTCCTGTCTTACCAAGAATCCCATCTTTCGCTTTTTCTAAAAGAGTGATCAACGTTTTACGTCCTGGTTTTGATTCTGCAAATTGAATCGCTGCTTCAACTTTCGGCAACATCGATCCAGGCGCAAACTGACCATCTTTGGCATGTTGTTTCATTTCATCGATCGTAACATTCGTTAATTCTTTTTGTGTTGGTTTACCAAAATCGACACATACTTTTTCAACAGCTGTCAAAATGATCAATAAATCAGCATCTACCAATTCTGCTAGTAATTCACTACAAAAGTCTTTATCGATCACTGCTGGAACACCGCTCAAATGATTGCCTTCCTTAACGACTGGAATTCCACCGCCGCCACAAGCAATCACTGTTTGGCCAGACTTGATCAATGATGTGATCGTTTCAACTTCAATGATTTCTTTTGGTTTTGGTGAAGCAACGACTTGGCGATAGCCTCTACCTGAATCTTCAACGACTGTTACGTGTTTCTCTTTCACTAATTGATCGGCTTCTTCTTTAGACATAAAACGTCCGATCGGTTTTGCTGGACGCTCAAAAGCTGGATCTTTTGGATCTACACCGACTTGAGTGATCACCGTTACTACAGGCTGTGTGATATCACGGCTTAGCAATTCTTCCCGAAGAGCATTTTGTAAATCATACCCAATATAGCTTTGACTCATGGCTACGCAGACCGATAATGGAACTGTTGGGTATTTTTCAGGATTGCTTAAGGAAAGTTCTTCCATCGCTAATTGAATCATCCCAACTTGAGGACCGTTCCCATGTGATAAAATCACTTCATATCCTGCTTCGATCAAATCCGCGATTGCTTTTGATGTTTCTTTGACTGCGGTCATTTGTTCTGTTAAATTATCCCCTAAGGCATTTCCGCCAAGGGCAACGACTACTCGTTTTACCATTCAATCATCCACCTTATCGTTTCGATATTTTAGTAAAAAAGTAAGATGCTTTCTCTTCAATAAATCCTGTCAATGAGTGTTAAGAAAAATCTGAATTGTGCATGAAGTGGTCAGAACCTGTGGACAGCAGATTCGTCTCAAAACAAACTTTTCTTAACCGATAGCCAATATAAATGGACTTGGAAAGGTCTTATTATCATTTCAATGGTATTTCTAAAAGAGAGCAAATTATTTTACTAATAACTATCATCATTGATAGAAAAAGCATCTCACTTCATGCCAATGATCTTTACACCGTTTATTTTACTTCTCTCGGTGTCGCTTTTTGTTCAAGCTCTTTCAATGTTTGTTGCGGGCTCTTCACTTTACTTAAGAAGATCATTGCCGCAATGATATATGGTTTGTAGCTAGCTTCTTTGTATAGAGGAACACGGTAACGATCAAAGACAGAGGCAGCTACTTCTCCTTCTTCACAGCTAACGCCAGTGATATCAGCAGGCAAGCAGTGCATATATAATGCTTTGCCGTCTTTTGTCGTTTTCATCAATTCTTCCGTACATTCCCAATCTTTATGGTTGGAATTATCTGCTAATAATTCTTTTTCTAGCGCATCGATCCCAGCTTGATCGCCTTCACCGTATAATTGTGTGCGTTTTTCCATCGCTGCAAATGGTGCCCAGCTCTTAGGATAAACAACATCAGCATCTTTGAACGCTTCTGCCATGCTGTTTGTTTTCGTAAATGAACCGCCTGATTCAGCAGCATTTTTCTTCGCTACTTCTTCTACTTCCGGCATGATCTCATAGCCCTCTGGATGAGCTAAAACAACATCCATCCCTAAACGCGTCATCAAACCAACGATTCCTTGAGGAACTGATAATGGTTTGCCGTAAGATGGAGAATAAGCCCAAGTCATAGCGATTTTCTTGCCTTTAAGGTTTTCAACGCCACCAAATTCGTGAATCAAATGAAGTGCGTCTGCCATCGCTTGTGTCGGATGATCGATATCACATTGTAAATTGACTAATGTCGGACGTTGTTCTAATACGCCATCCTTATGTCCTTCTTGAACAGATTCAGATACTTCATGCATATAGGCATTTCCTTTACCGATATACATATCATCCCGAATCCCAATGATATCTGCCATAAATGAAATCATGTTTGCTGTTTCACGAACCGTTTCACCATGAGAAATTTGACTTTTTCCTTCATCTAAATCTTGAACTTCTAATCCTAAAAGGTTACAAGCAGATGCAAAACTAAAACGAGTTCTCGTTGAGTTGTCACGGAATAAAGAAATTCCTAATCCGCTATCGAAAATTTTCGTAGAGATATTGTTTTCGCGTAAATAACGTAGCGTATCTGCTACTGTAAAGACCGCTTCTAGTTCATCACGTGTTTTTTCCCAAGTTAAGAAAAAGTCATTTTCGTACATTTTATCAAATTCTAATTTGTCCAATTTTGCAATATATTCGTTAAAAGTTTCCATGTTATTTCTCCCTTTTGATTAGTAATAGCGAAAGGACCGCCCTGATGTCCTTTACTCATCAGGACGATCATTCGATGATTCCTATTATTTTTTTTGAGACTCACTTTCTTGCGAGATAACTTAGTTGTTTTCGCAATAAACACTTGGCAATGCAGCATAAACTGCTGCACAACGAACCAAATCGTCTTTCCATGTTTTTTCATTTGGCGCATGTGCTTGTGCTTCGGCACCAGGTCCGAATCCAATACATGGAATGCCGTTACGGCCCATGATCGATACACCATTGGTTGAGAAGGTCCATTTATCAAGAAGCGGACGTGCTTTACGCATTTCAATAGTTTCTTTTGAGCCTTCACGTTCTTCCCCGTAAAGATTTCTGTGTGTTTCCATCAATGCTTTCGTTACACCATGGTCTTCTGGGATCACCCATGTTGGGAAGTAACATTCGATCGGATAAGACAAGCCTGTGTAAGATGGACGATCATAGTCATACATTGATACAACAACATCATCACCATATTTTTTAACTGCCGGTAATTGACGAATCTCTTCTAGACAGCTTTCCCATGTTTCGCCTGCAGTCATACGGCGGTCTAATGAAACAGTACAACCATCAGCAACTGCACAACGGCTTGGAGAAGAGTGGAAAATTTGCGAAGCTGTAACGGTTCCGCGACCTAAGAAACGAGCTTCTTTCCATTCCGGATTGTATTTTGGATCAAGCATGCGAACTAAACCTCTGATCGCTGTACTTTCTGTGTCGCCATTATTATTCAATGCACGCACATCTTGTAAAATATCTGCCATTTTATAAATCGCATTGTCTCCGCGTTCTGGTGCAGAGCCATGACATGAAACACCTTTAACTTCAACTTTGATTTCCATACGCCCACGTTGCCCACGGTAAATTCCGCCATCTGTCGGTTCAGTCGACACAACAAATTCTGGACGAATGTTGTCTTCTTTGATGATATATTGCCAACATAAGCCATCGCAGTCTTCTTCTTGCACAGTCACTGTAACTAATGCTGTATATTTTTCAGATAATAGTCCTAAGTCTTTCATGATTTTTGCGCCGTAGATAGCGGAAACGATCCCGCCCTCTTGGTCAGACGTGCCGCGGCCGCCGATTTCTGAATCTGTTTCGTACCCGTCATATGGATCGAATTCCCAGTTGCTCATTTCACCGATTCCAACTGTATCCATATGTCCGTCAAAAGCAATTAGCTTTTTACCAGTTCCCATATATCCTAATAAGTTTCCTTGAGGATCAACTTCGACTTTATCAAATCCTAGTTTTTCCATTTCTGCTTTCGCACGATCCATTTTTGCGCCTTCTTCAGCACTTTCTCCCGGAATCTTTACAAGATCACGTAAGAACTTGATCATGTCTGCTCTGTAACCTTCTGCTGCTGCGTTAATTGCTTTGAAATCCATTTACCATTACCCCCATAAGATTTTTTTATAATTATCTGGATCTGTATCGCCTTCTGTTGAAAACATCAAGACGGTAGAATTTTCATCCAGTTTCAAGACATCACGTAATTCTTTGTACTCAGGATCTCTCATAGCAGTTGCTACTAAGCCCATTGCTACAGCTCCTGATTCTCCTGAAATCACTTGCGGATCACCTTTTAATGGCGCTCCGAGCATTCTCATTCCTTTTTCTGAAACCCAATCTGGTGCTGAAACAAAAACAGACGTGTGATTTTCCAAAATATCGAATGAAATCGTATTTGGTTCACCGCAGGCAAGCCCTGCCATAATCGTTTGTAAATCTCCTTCAACAAAACGAATCTTGCCGTCTTTTTCGATCGCCGATTTATATAAACAATCTGCAGCTTGTGCTTCAACAACGACCATGGTCGGAGGATTATCCGGATACAAATTGGCGAAATACCCAACGACTGCCCCAGCTAAGCTTCCCACACCTGCTTGAACGAATACATGTGTTGGACGCTTATTCCCTACTTCTTCTAATTGTTTAGATGCTTCTAAAGCCATTGTTCCATAGCCTTGCATGATCCAGGTCGGGATTTTCTCATAGCCGTCCCACGCAGTATCTTGGACCATGACACCGTTTTCAGTTTCTTCAGCCATTTTGTTCGCCATCCGAACGCACTCATCATAATTGACTTCTTCGATCGTGACTTTGGCGCCTTCTTTTTCAATGTTTTCCTTCCGTGTTTGTGTTGAACCTTTCGGCATTAGCACAACTGATTTTTGCCCTAATTTATTTGCCGCCCAGGCAACACCACGCCCGTGATTTCCATCAGTTGCTGTAAAGAATGTTGCCTGACCGAATTCATCACGCAGCTTATCAGAGGTTAAAACATCGTAGGTCAGATCAGATACATCTTTCCCTAATTTTTCTGCAATGTAATTTGCCATCGCAAATGAACCGCCAAGTACTTTAAAGGCATTCAATCCGAAGCGATAGGATTCATCTTTAACAAAGAAGTCTTTTAATCCTAAATATTCAGCCATATTTTTTACTTCAGCCAATGGCGTTTGGCTATATTGCGGAAAACTCTGATGAAAAGCCAACGCTTTTTCAATCGAATCCTTCGACATCAGTGATAAATACTGATCGTCTGTTTTAGGCATTTCATTTGCCGTCCATTTTATTTTTTCCAAAAATGTTCCCCTCCGTATTTATTATTTAAATCAACATGGGTTGATTGATTCCATTACTTATTTTGACCGATCGTTCTAAAAACAAATCGACCTTTTTTCTCATTGATCATCTGCCCCTCTTCAGCAACTTTTTGCCCTCTAAGATAGACAGAACGAGCAGCTCCTTTTGTTTCAAAACCGTCATAGGGGGTATAATCCACATTTTGCAGCTGTGTCGCCGCAGAAATCACACCCGATTTTTCTGGATCCCAAACAACGATATCTGCATCACTGCCTTGTTGGATCACACCTTTTTGCGGATACAATGCAAATTGCTTAGCAATGTCTTCTGAAAGAAGCCCCACCATACGTTCTAGGGTGATTTTATTTGCTGCTACACCATAGGTATAAATCAGTTCCGGCCTTGTTTCTACACCGGGCATCCCATTTGGAATTTTACTGAAATCAGTTCTTCCGATCGTTTTTTGTCCTTCGAAATTAAAGCTACAATGATCGGTAGAGATCGTATCGATTGTCCCTTCAATAACACCTGCCCATAAAGCCGCTTGATCTTCTAACGAACGTAACGGCGGTGAGCAAACGTATTTAGCTCCCTCAAAATCCGGACCATCATACAGATGTTCGTCCAAAACTAGGTATTGCGGACAAGTTTCAACATACACTTTTTGCCCTCTTTCACGGGCCCGGTGAACAGCTTCTAGAGAACGTTTTGTGCTAAGATGCACAATATTCACTGGCAAATCTGCTAGATCAGCAATCATCAGATAACGCTCTACCGCCTCTGCTTCAACAGAGTCTGGTCTCGTTAGCGGATGATAATGAGGACTTACTTTTCCTTCTGCTACAAATTTAGCAATCATTTCATTGACCATGTCGCCATTTTCACAATGGATACCAAGCATGCCTCCAAACGTTCGAATTTCCTGCATTGCTTCAAAAATTTCAGCATCCTTTGTTCGTAGATTATCGTAAGCCATATACATCTTGAAAGAAGTGATTCCAGCATCGATCATCGCTTTGATCTCTGCTTTGATTTCAGGATTCCATTCAATGATCGACATGTGATACGTATAATCACATGAACTATTTCCTTCAGCTAAATGATCCCAAGCAGCCAGGCAGTCTTTCAACGAACTGCCTTTGCTTGGTGTGGCCATATCGATAACGGTCGTTGTTCCCTTGGCAACAGCGGCTTTACTGCCTGTGTAAAAATTATCAGCTGTCCCCATCGAACCTTTTCCATTATTCAATTCTAAATGTGTATGCGCATCGATAAATCCCGGTAGTAAAAAACATCCTGTGACATCTTCTACCTCGGACTCACCTATTGCTAAATTTGTTCCCATTTCAATGATCGTTTCACCGTCCAGCCTGACATCCAGCTGGCGACGATCTTTTGCGGAGACTACAACTCCGCCTTTCAAAAGAATAGACATATCTTAACCTCCATCGATTCAGAAGTTGTTTTTTGGGCAACTCATGTCTTTTACATTTGCATACAATAATCATAGCTTTCGATCATCGTATCCATCAATTCAATTAAGTCTTCCGGAATATCAAGGTCAGCCTGATCCAAACGAATAGTTGAAACATTGCCCCATAAACGAACCAAGCAAACTTTTTCTCTCGAATCGATCACATAGAATCCGGAGTTTGTACTATCGTTGAAATCAGCTTCGGTATTAAACAATGTGAATTTGTCCTTGTATGGTGCACTTGCGTAAGGACAGAAGGTCTCACAGTTACCACATTCATTACACATCCGATCTACATGGACGATCTGCGGTTGCCCTTTCACCGTTACAACGATATTGGCGCGGTTTGGACAAACATCCATACAAGATTCACAAATCGTTGAACATTCCAGGCAATTTGAAGCTTGGCCGCACAGTGCTTCATTTGGTTCAAGAATGCCGCGTTTATTGCGAACTGAAGCAACGTCGCTGTTCAAATTTGTTTGCTCATAATGTTCATTATGGATTTGGCAAATGTTGCTGGCAGCTTTTGTCGCATCTGCAATTGCTTCGACGATCGTTGCTGGACCTAAATTCGCATCACCAATCACGTAAACATCTTTTAAATTTGTTTCAAGCGTTTCTTGATTTGAAACAACCTTTCCATACTGATCAGTTGTAATGCCGATCGATTGGTAAAAATCAGTATCGACTTTTTCACCAACTGCCGCAATCACTGTATCTGCTGGAACCTCTGTCAATTCACCTGTACCAACTGGTCTACGACGCCCCGAAGCATCACGTTCACCTAAACGCATTTTTTCACAAGTCAGTAGACCGTTCTCCAATTTGATTGGGGACAACAGTTCTAAAAATTCCACCCCATCTTCCAAAGCAAAGTACAATTCTTCTTCATCCGCCGGCATATTTCGTTTGTCACGACGATAAACGACAGAAACTTTTTTCACGCCTGGCAGCGTAGTGGCTGCTCTTGCGCAGTCCATCGCTGTATTTCCTCCGCCGACAACGACGATTTGTTCACCGTATGGATTGACTTGAGTGTTTTCTCTATTTGCTTTTAAGAATTCAAGTGAGTTTATTGCTTCTCCTGATTCAAGTCTCAATTTGCCATGTTTCCAGGCACCGATCGCATAAATGACATTCGTGTAGCCTTGTGCTCTCAATTCTTCTAAACTTGGTGCAGCTTGACCTGTTTTAAATTCCGCGCCCATGAATTTCGCCATTTCAACATCATTTTGAACAGATTTCATTGAAATTCTGAATTCTGGAACGATTTGACTACAAACACCGCCGATCGTATCAGCTTTTTCAAAAACGGTTACCGGCATTCCTTCACGAGCAAGCAAGAAGCCAGCCGAAATTCCAGCAGGTCCCCCACCGACAACTGCCGTTTTAACAGCATTTTCTTTACGAACCGGTTTCGTCATCGAAGCCATTAATTCATCATAAGCATGCTCAGCGGCTTCCAGTTTTGCTTCACGGATCTTGATCGAGCCTTCATAGAATTGACGTGTACATTTCGTCATACATGGATGAGCACAAATCGTTCCAGTGATGAATGGTAACGGATTCTTATCAACGATCACTTTCAGTGCTTCTAAATAGTTGCCTTCGCTCACATAACGGAGGTAAGCCGGAATATCCTGATTGATTGGACAGCCGCCATCACTTCGACATGGAGCTGTATAACAGTTTGTCAATGGAACAGTTGTCCGAAGCTTAGGACTTTCTGGTAATTTAATCGATTTTTTATAGCGACTTTGCGTTTTTGCTTTCTCAACGATTCGCCCTAATTTTTCCAAGTTTACTTGCACATCCGTTGGATAATCCGAATCACCCAATAAATTGGCCACCTGATTCATTCGTTGATAACCGCCCGGCTTTAATAATGTCGTTGCCATCGTGATCGGCCAAATCCCAGCATCAAAAATGTCTTTGATATTAAAAATATCTGCTCCGCCAGAGTATGAAATTTGCAGTTTGCCATCAAAGGCATCTGATAATTTTTTGGCAAGAGAAATACTTAACGGGAATAATGACCGCCCTGACATGTACATTTCATCTCCAGGAAGCTCATCTTCTGCGATCCCCACAGGAAAAGTATTCGTGATTTTCACACCAAAGTTCAATCCTTTGCTGTCTGCTAATTTTTGCAGTCGTTGCAGCATCGGCACTGCATCTTCAAATTGCAGATCTTCTAGGAAATGATGATCATCAAACACCATATAATCAAAACCTAAATCGTCCATTGTTTGACGTGTGTATTCATAACCAAGCATCGTTGGATTACATTTGATGAATGAATTAAGACCTTTCGTTTCCAATAAATAGGTCGTGATTCGCTCGATCTCATCTGAAGGACAACCATGCAATGTTGATAATGTGATGGAACGACACACGTTTGGACTGATGCTGTCAATGTATGCTTTATCAATATGCTTGAACTGCGGCAAATACTTATACGCAGCTTCAATACACTCTGCCCAAATCGGTGTGCCTTGTGCATCTTGCATATCGGTAATATATTTATCAATTTTCGGAGACTGAATTCCTGCTAAGTCATATCCAACACTCATGTTAAAAATAAACCCGTCCGGATCGCCCAATCCCAATTCTTTACTCAACAGTTTTAAAATAAACCATGCTTTGACATATTCATCATACGCTTGCGGTACTTTTAATTCTGTCGACCATTCGACGTTATAACACTCATCAGCCGCAGTAATACAAGGTTTACTAACAGGCAAATCCTCTCCGTCGATGATCTGTACTGTTTTCACTTCAAAAAAACGTGAACCAGTTAAATAAGAAGCAATGATGTTTTGTGATAATTGCGTATGCGGTCCAGCAGCAGGACCACACGGTGTCTCCATTTTTTCACCAAAAAGCGGAATTGTTTTAGTAGGGTCTGCTTTGTAAAACTTTCGTACACCGAAAATAGTTGATTCATTTTTATATTCGTTTAAAATCCAGTTCAATAACCCATCGACCGAGATCGGATGCATGATATCACTCATGTGTGTCACTCCTTTTTTAGTTTTCTGCTTTGTTAAGATCAGCTTGAACAAAGAGCCCTCATTTAGCTAATTGTCTCAGTGTTCAACCTGAAAAAAGTTTCTACGCTAATTCATTATTAACGATCAACCGTTGATTCTGTTCCAAAGGCTTTGTGCTTGCGCTTGTGCATCATGCCAAATTTTTGCTTCGTCAACCCCTTGAACTTCACGATTTCTCATACGAATCTCGCCATTGATGATCGTATCTGTTACAGCTCCGCCATTCATTCCAAAAAGAATATGAGAATTGTAATTATCTTTTGTCATCGGTGTCGGGCCTTTATAATCTAAAACGATCACGTCTGCTGCTGCACCTGTTTCTAAAACCCCTAGTTTCTTTTCAAAGTAGCGATTCGCCATTTTAGGATTATTATTGAAAAGCATTTCAGGAATTTCTGCCCAGGCAGCATTAGGATCTGCTAAATGATGCTTATGGATGATATTGCCGACTTTATAGGATTCAGTGACATCATTCGTATAGCCATCTGTTCCAAGCCCCATTAAAATACCATAGTTATTAAACATCCGCATTGCTGGCGGACACCCAACTGCATTGCCCATATTTGACTCTGGATTCGTCACAACCATAGTGTTTGTGTCTCGTAAAATTTCCATTTCATGAGGACCGATATGAATACAGTGACCTGCCATCGTTTGTTTGCCTAAAATGCCAAGATCGAAGAGACGATTGATGATCGGTTTCCCATGTTTTTTCAATGAATCATAAACATCTGCAATATCCTCTGCGATATGGATATGATACCCCACGCCTTCTGGAGTATTGGCAGCACAGTGTTCTAGCGATTTATCTGATAAAGTGAACGCTGCATGCATGCCCATCATTGCTTTTTGCATATCATCGTTTCTAGCAGCACTCGCTTTGATAAAATCAGCATTCTCTTTTACAGCTGCTTTCATCTTCTCTTCCCCATCTCGATCAGAAACCTCATAGCATAAACAAGTTCGAACACCTAATTCATCTGCTGCGTTTGATAGTTGTGTTAAGCTTCCTTCAATCGCGCCATAGCTTGCATGATGATCGAAAACCGTTGTGACCCCATTTTTGATACTGTCCAGATAGGCAATTTTTGCACTATGATAAGAGTCATCTAAATTCAACGTACGATCGATCCGCCACCATTGTCCTTCTAATATGTCCATAAAATTCTTTGGATGATACCCGTTGATGCTCAAGCCTCTGGCAAATGTGCTGTAGATATGATTATGCATATTGATAAATCCCGGCATGATCACACCGCCTTTGGCATCTATGAATTCAGCCTCTGGAAATTCTTTACGCAGATCAGCTGTTGAGCCTACTTTTTTGATCGTCGTTCCCTCAAGTGCTACACATCCATCGTCATAAAAAGTTCCTTGTGCATCTCTGGCAATCAACCGTCCATTTCCAACTAATAACATCATTGCTCCTCCTATAAGTTCAATTTTTTAATTTTCCACAAATAAGTAATCGCTTACAAAATAACTAGTTCAACTATTCACGAAAGTATAAATAGTTGGCTGTTCGATTTTTTTCTGTTATTCTAAAAACAGATGAAAGCGTTCGCATCATTGCTTTCAGCAAACTATTTCCTCTAACTCGAGTAAATTATACCACTTAACCTAAAAAAAAACAATGCTACCTAAAAAATATTTTTTAGTGCATCGTGACCATTGTCTTGTATTATAAATTGGCGCATGATATTATTACAAACAGAAACTGATAAAAGACTTTCCTTTGTTTATTGGAGTACATATATTCGTTCTTGATTTTCGTATCTAGGGCTTATAAATCAAAGAACTATCTTACTTATCGAGTTTTATTATTTTATACACATTAGAAAGGAGAACCTTATGCTTTCAGATGAAAAGTTAATTTTTCTTACGCAAGTTGCCAAAGCCTTGGCAGGTCAGTTTGGCGAAAACTGTGAAATAGTGATCCACAAAATCAATGAAGACAATGTAAACAATACGATTGTATCCATTGAAAACGGTCATGTTTCTTCCCGTCAGCTTGGAGATGGTCCTTCTCAAGTCGTTCTTGAGGCGTTGAAAAAAGATCCAGCTGATTTAGTTGACCACATCAATTACCTAACAAGAACCCACGACGGACGAATCTTAAAATCAAGCACCATTTATTTTAAAGATAAATCCGGAAGCTTAGACGGAATTTTTGCGATCAATTATGATATCACCTCTTTGATCGCGGCTGAATCTACCTTAAAATCTTTGATTTCAATTGATGAACAAGAAGACAGCAACAAAGAGCCAGATTATATTCCTCAAGACATCAACGAACTCTTAGATGACCTGATCGAAGAATCTGTTAAATTAGTGGGCAAACCTGTTCCGCTTATGACCAAAGATGATAAAGTAAAGTGTATTCAATTTTTGAATAATAAGGGCGCATTTTTAGTCACAAAGTCTGGAGATAAAGTCGCTAATTTCTTTAATATTTCCAAATACACGTTATATAGCTATATCGATGCGAAATAATCAAATCTGGTGGCTGGTAGATTCCTTTTTTAAAGGAACGACCAGTCACTTTTTTTATACGTTAGTATAAATTCTTTATATTATAGTAAGAAAAAGCAAAAGGAATTAATTTTTTTTTTCAGTTGTGTTATTATAGATTGAGTTTATTGTTGTCTTTAGACACGAATAATTGAGACAAATTGGAGGTCACTTTATGGGAATCAGAAGCCATGCAGCGATTTTTGCTGGAAAAACTTCTCAATGGTTATTACAAACATTTTTTAAAGGCGGCAGCAGCTACCCTGGAAAATTAGCATTAAAAATCGATCCTAAAATTTTAGATACATTAGCAAAAGACTATGAAATCATCGTTGTCACAGGAACAAACGGAAAAACATTGACGACAGCTTTGACTGTTAATATTTTAAGACAAGAATTCGATCATGTTTTGACGAATCCAACTGGGGCAAATATGGAGCAAGGCATCGTTTCAACCTTTTTATCTGCCAAAAATAAAGGAGCAAAACAAAAGTTTGCTGTTCTTGAAATCGATGAAGCCAGCTTAAGCCGTGTAACTAAATATATTGAACCAAAACTATTTTTATTTACAAATATTTTTCGTGATCAAATGGACCGCTATGGCGAAATTTATACAACGTACAAATTGATCGTCGATGGTGCTGCGCAAGCACCAAACGCACCGATTTTATGTAATGGTGATTCACCGATCTTCAATTCCATTGAAACGATCAATCCTAGAAAATATTATGGCTTCAATCACCAGCCAGATGAAGAACAGATGGCGCATTATAATACAGACGGCTTGCTTTGTCCTAAGTGTCATCATATCTTACACTACAAAATGATCACGTATGCGAATTTAGGAAAATATTATTGTCCAAATTGCGACTTCCATCGTCCAGAATTAGATGTTCAATTAACTGAGATGGTTCGAATGGATAACGTTTCTGCCGATTTTGTGATCGATGGCGCAGAATACAACATCGCAGTTGGTGGAATGTATAATGTGTATAATGCTTTAGCAGCCACAGCAGTAGCTGAACACTATGGTGTTGCACCTGAGAAAATCAGAGCAGGTTTAAGCTACGATGAAAAAGTTTTTGGCCGTCAAGAAGTCATCACCATCGAAGGAAAACAATGTACCTTGATTTTGGTGAAGAATCCTGTAGGTATCAATCAAGTTATCGATATGATGGGGCTTGCCCCATACTCCTTCTCACTGGTCTCATTACTTAATGCGAATTACGCAGACGGGATCGATGTGAGTTGGATCTGGGACGGAGATCATGAAGCATTGGCTACAATGGACATTCCAGAGATGATTGCAGGTGGCGACCGCCATCAGGATATGGCTCTGCGTTTAAAAGTTGCGGGCATTCCAGAGGACAAATTAAGAGAAATCCCTGCGATAGATGATGTAATTGCTGCGATCAAAGAGCTGCCAACAGAACATGTTTACGTTCTAGCAACCTACACAGCAGTTTTACAGTTACGAAAATCATTAGCTGCTCAAGGCTATATTCAAGGAGGAATGAATGGTGCCTAAAGAATTAGTTGTTTGTCATTTATACGGAAATTTACTGAATACCTATGGTGATAACGGAAATTTGTTGATGCTTAAATACCTTTCTGAAAAAATGAATGTGACTTTTCGTTCGGAGATCGTCAGTGTTTATGAAGATTTTGATCCCCAAAAATATGATTTAGTCTTTATTGGCGGAGGTCAAGATTTTGAACAGCTGATCATCTCGGATGATATTCAGACAAAAAAAGAGACATTAACAGAATATATCGAGAATGATGGCGTCATGCTGGCGATCTGCGGCGGCTTCCAATTACTTGGGCATTATTATATGGGTGCTAAAGGGGAAAAAATCCACGGTATTGGTGCCTTAGATCACTATACATTAAGTCAAGACAATAACCGCTACATTGGGGATATCGTTATTCATAATGAAGAATTCAACGAAACATATTATGGTTTTGAGAATCATAATGGCCGAACCTTTTTGGGTAAAGGTGAGCGTCCACTTGGAAATGTTGTTCAAGGAAAAGGCAATAATAATGAAGATGGTTCTGAGGGTGTCATCTACAAAAATGTCTTTGGCTCTTACTTCCATGGTCCGATCTTGGCTAGAAATGAAAATCTTGGTATCCGATTGATCAAGACAGCTTTGGAAAAAAAGTACGGAGAACCTTTTGTCATTCCTGAGGAAATGATTCTAGCTTAATAACAATCACCATAGGATCGATCCATAAAATACAAGAATTTTTATTAAAAATTGAGCCGTAAGCAACTGTTATTAAGAAGATAACACCTGCTTACGGCTCTTTTGTGTGCTGTGATTATACTTCGATCGCCTGTACTCATTCGCTCAGCTTGAACCGATATATTTTACATTCCTCTACTGATCCTTTTTATAACAGCCAGTTCTTTTAGTCTTACTAACCTTAGTACGCTCAACGTAATTTCTAAGATAAAGTATCCTATAATGATATGATAAGAACAGCTAGAATTCCATTTTTGAAAGATAGTCTCACAAGTCTACTTGAAAATCAAACAACCTACCTCTTCCCTATTTTACTATAGCTAATCATTATACATATAGCTTGTTTTTTTGCCATAAAAGTGTTCCCCTTTATCCCTGTGGCTAAGTGGTGCAGTAAAAGTCGTAATATGCTAAAGTTAAAAGAGCGAATGAGAATAATAAAAAAAGAACAAATTATCCTCACAGAACACTCATACATTTGCGACTGGTATCTAAATAAATCAACTGGAGGTAACGATGATGAAGAACTCATTTTTTTTGCTAATTGGGGTTGTTGCTGTTTTTACATTTGGCACAATTAGTGCTTCATCTGAAGAGGTAGTCATCGAGTCTCAAACTACCATTGAAGATGAAATAACTGAAACGACAACTAGTGAACAAGTAGTACAGAGCACGGAAAGTACTACGGAGCCTACAGCGACCAGCTCTGAAAGTACTACCACATCCGAACCAGAACCTACAGCAGAAAAAGCAGCGCCAATGTCTCTCACTTATTCAATTTACAATGAACAATCAGGCTGGCAAGCTGTACAAAACAATGGCGCGATCGTAGAATACCCTAATAGCAGAATTGAAGCTTTCAAAATAACTCTCGAAGGTGCTTCTGCAGAATTAGGTACTGTGCAATACCGTGCTCATGTAGCAGATATCGGCTGGCAAAATTTTGCTGATACCGATAGCATTAGCGGCGTCTCTGGAAAACGGATGGAAGCAGTCCAAATCCAGCTAACTGGGACACTCAAAGAAACCTATGACATTTACTACAGACTACAGGTTCAAAATTTTGGCTGGCTGGATTGGGCAACGAATGGACAAAATGCTGGTACGACCGGTTTTTCTTATGATATCAAAGGACTCCAGATTCAACTAGTAGAAAAAAGGCAAACGGCACTTGGTACAACACCCCGCCCCTTTGTTCAATATAAAAAGCCAAATATAAAATACCAAAGTCATATCCAAGATATCGGCTGGCAAGGCGTCAAAATGAATGGTCAATTGAGTGGAACAACTGGTCAATCAAAGCGTATGGAAGCAATGAAGATCGCAGTAGACAATCTGCCTGTTTTAGGCGGGATCGAATACCGCAGTCATGTGCAGGATATTGGCTGGCAAGGGTATGTTGCCAATAATGCAATGACTGGCACGATGAAGCAGTCGAAACGAATGGAGGCCTTGAGTATTCGTTTGACTGGAGAAATGGCTCAGCACTTCGATGTTTATTATCGAGTTCATGCAAAAAATTTTGGCTGGTTGGACTGGACCAGTAACGGACAAAATGCTGGTACAGCAGGTTTCAGCTATCAATTAGAATCCATTGAAATCCAATTGGTCAAAAAAGGGGCCGCTTCACCTGGTCCAGTAAAACGTCCCTTTGTTCAATACAAACAGCCTACAGTTTCTTACCAAAGTCACGTCCAAGATAAAGGCTGGCAAGCGCCAAGTACGAGTGGCCAACCAAACGGATCTATCGGTCAAAGCAAGCGTGTAGAAGCAATCAAAGTAAACGTCAGTAATGCCCCAGTATCTGGCAGTATCGAATATAGAACGCACGTTCAAAACATTGGCTGGCAAAAATACGTAGCGAATAATAAGCTAAGTGGAACCACAGGTCAATCGAAACGTGTAGAGGCTTATGATGTGCGACTGACTGGAGAATTAGCCAAACATTTCGATGTCTATTATCGAGGGCACATTGAGAAAATAGGAAATTCAGGCTGGAATAAAAACAGCGGGATTGTCGGCAGTTCAGGATTTAGTTTGCGTTTAGAAGCTATAGAAATCCAACTTGTGCGAAAAGAACATAAAGCTCCGTCCCTTTCTAAAAGCTTTTGGGAAAATAAATCGGCAGAATTGAATGTACCATTCATCAACCAATACGCTTCAAATGTGCCTATGGGGTGTGAAGCAGCCTCTTTATTGCAAGCTCTCAAAACATTAGGCTATGCCAAAAACTATACTTTAACAGCATTTCTTAATGAAATGCCGATCTCATACAATAATGACCCTAATAACGGATTTGCTGGAAACCCATATATAATTATGACAAATGGCGTTTACCAATCGATTTTTGCACAACCATTAACAACTTGGGGCAAAAAATATGGCAACGTACAGAATATTTCTGGCAGCTCTGCTTCTGATTTGAAATTGCAGCTAACTTTAGGACGTCCGATCGTTGTGTATGTCACTTATAATTTTGAATCTCCAACTTACGGCTACTATTTTTGGGGCAAAGGAGTAGACAATGCCCATATCATGACCTTAGCAGGCTATAACAGCAAAACCAAGAAATATTTAGTTTCAGATCCAGCTAAAGGAAAATATTGGGTCGACTATGCTGTTTTTGAGAAAGCATATAATCTTACTAAAGGAGCCGTCATTGTTCGGTAATATTCAAAGCAACTAGTCATAAAGAACCTGCCTATATAAACACAGGCAGGTTCTTTATATATTTCATCTATTCTAATGATTCAAACATTTCTAAACAATCCCAAGATGCCTACGCATTCTCACCAGGCTCAGACGCAATGATCGTAACATCACCTTCAATACGCCATTTTTTTATATCACTTGGTAGGATAAAACTGCTGCCTTTTTTCAACTCATAGCTTTCAGCTTTCATTCCATCTTCATTTTCGACGACCAAATTCCCAGCACCATCAATGACCGTAGCCAAAGTGTACGGCGCATTTTTCGTTAACTTCAAGATACCTTTCACTTGCCATTCATAGACATTGAAAAATGCTGTCTTTAAATAGGTAACGATGCTTGATTGTCCTTGATTTTGCTGCTGAATAGTTAATTGCGCATCTTTCGCCGGAACTGTGGTCACGTCTACTGATTGCTGAATATGCAATTCACGCGTCTGACCTTGATCGTCTTTTCGATCATAGTCATATACACGATAAGTCGTATCACTACTTTGTTGTGTTTCTAAAATCATGATGCCTTTACCAATCGCATGGATCGTTCCGCTTGGGACATAGAAAAAATCTCCTTTTTTTACAGGAACCTTCCGCAATAAATCATCCCAGCGACCTTCTTTGATCAATGTTTCAAGTTCTTCACGAGTCTTCGCGTTGTGACCATAAATGATCGTTGAACCTGGTTCTGCATCGATAATGTACCAGCATTCTGTTTTCCCTAATTCTCCTTCATGAGCCAAACCATAGGCATCATCTGGATGAACTTGTACAGATAAATCATCCTCTGCATCTAAAATCTTCGTCAGTAAAGGAAATACATCTCCTTTAGCATTACCGAATAATTCACGATGGTTGGTCCATAGATCATCAAGTTTCTGTCCTGCAAATTCACCATTTTCCACGACGCTTACGCCATGAGGATGCGCACTGATCGCCCAGTCCTCTCCAATTTTGTTGCTAGGCAGATCAAAACCGAATACGGTATGTAAACGATCCCCACCCCAAATTTTTTCTTGAAAAACAGGTGTTAAAAATAAAGGTTGCTGCATTGTTTGAGACTCCTTCCATTTTTGCTCGAATTTATTATACCACTAAAAAGAAAGCGATTCATCTTTGCTTGTTATTTTTCTTTTAAATATATTTGAATCAGTTCATCGCGCTTTTGAATATAGTCTGCTCTTCGATCAATCGGATGAACACGATTTGAAAGAAAAATAAACGCTTCTTGCTTTAGGACATCAATCAGTAAAAAGGTCCCTGTATACCCTGTATGGAACAATAACGGTCGCTTCTCCTTGTCATCTTTTAAATCCCAACCTAGTGAACGGTGTCCTTTTTTATCGGGTGTTTGATCCGATAAAAGTGAGACAATCGTTTCTTTTTTCAACAATCTTCTAGAACCAGCCAACCCTTGTCTCAGATACATGCCAACAAATTTTTTTAAGTCAGCTAAATTTGTAAATAATCCAGCATTTCCAGCATGTTCAGCTAAAACCAACGCTTTTGGATCATGAGTTTGCCCACGTATAAGTCCTCTAACTGGATGCTTTTCGGTTGGGACAGTTTTCAAAGACTCTTTCGGTAAAAAACAACTGTCATTCATACCCAAAGGCTCTAGCACTCGCTCTTTAAAGATAACGATAGCATCCTTACCTAACAAATGTTCCAACATGAAGCCTAGAAGTATCGTTCCAGTATCTGTATAGGCTACTTTTTTTCCAAGCTGATCGCCAGACCGAACATGATAGTATGCTTCCCGCAATTCTTCTTTAGATAATTCGTCACGGTTCTCGATGTAGCTTTGAATATCTGATGTATGAGTCAATAAATGTCTGATCGTTATTTTTTCATCATTGAACACTGGTAAATAGTTGTTAAATGGTTGATCTAGATCGATCAGGCCTTCTTCCAATAATTGAAGAACAACCGTTGTAGTACAAATGACTTTCGTCAAAGAAGCCACATCAAAAAGCAGTGAAGGCGTAAGCGGCTCTATGCTTGGAATGACTTGAGCACTGCCCCACGTATGATCTTCACTGTAGCCGTTTATGATAAATGAAAAGCTCGCACCTGAAAACGTTCCTTGATTCATGAGCTGTGTGATTTTTTCTTTTGTTCTATCGTACATCTTATTTTCCCTCTTAGTTTCTTACAAACCACCATTCAATATTACTTGGATCGTAAATAGTTAATATCGTTCGTTTATTATCGATAAAAAATGCCTGATTTTGTTCTTCCAAGTGCCCTTTCAAGCGGATCATTTCATCTTCCTGATCAACATTCAGCACAAAGAAATCGATCCCTAAAGTATCTTTTGTTGTTGCTTTTTTGTTTGACTGCTTTGAATGCTCCAAATGAATAAAAAAATTATGATCATTGATCGCTAATGTATCTTCACTATCTGATTTAGGAACCATCCCTAAAATTTCTTGATAGAAATGATAGTGTTCTGACTTATCATCAACATATAATTTCACTCGATCCAATCTGACTTCTGGAGACAGATTCGTGTATAAAACTTTACTAGATTTGATCAAATGCTGAATATCCAGTTCCTGCAATGACGTTTCCGTCTGCTTCGTTTCATCATTATACGTAATAGCGATATCATTGCCTTCAGGATCACTTAAAAACACACTTTTTCGACCATTTTGCTGAATGGCGCATGTAATTGGATAATCATGAACCGTAATTCGCCGCAAAAGACTGCTGAACTCTTCCAATGTTGGAATCAACAAAGAAAAACAGACAGATTTCTCATCTACTTCCACCTGTTCAGATTCTGTTTCTTCTAATATAAGTAATCGACTGTCTCTTTTCAGAGAACCAAAAATAGACAAATTATTTTCTTCTAATTTTAACACAAAACCCAACACATTCTTATAAAAGCTGACCATCGTTTCTACATCTTTTATCCGAATTGCAACCGTTTCTACATAGACATCTTTCGATAGTATAAATTTCTCCATTCGACTTCCCCCTCCGAATGTCTCCTAGAGTTTATTTTATACGTGTCTCCTGATTTCAGCAAGCAAATACGCTTATCAATAAAGGTCGTACAAAAAGCATTTTTAGCACTAAACTACTTGCTCTATAAAAAATAAACTTGCCTAGTCATGTTTTTTTATGCACTCTTCGACGATGTGAGCTAAACTCTTCACAACACAATCAAATGGCTGGTTTGCATCTATAATGAAGTGTTGAGGATAGTGTATGATTTTTTCTTTATTTTTGATTTCTTGATCATATAAAGCAGAACGTTCCTTAATGATCTCAGGCAAATCTCCTCTTTCCTGTAATCGTGTCATCACATTCTCTTTAGATACATCTAAAAAAATCGGAACCACCATCGGTTTAAACAGCTTTTCGATCGCCTCAAATCCCTGAAAGGTTAAAACATCATACGCACAATGTTTCGATGTTTTACGCAGCAGTTCATCAATGCCCACTCCATATTTTTGTCCATTATAGGTATCATATTCTGCTAAAGCATTTGACTGAATCAAGTTCTGGAATTGTTCTTGTGTTTCAAAATAGTAATCGATTCCCCCTTGTTCTCCCAGCCTCTTTAGTCGGGTCGTGTGAGAAATCACTTTATAATCTTTTGGAAGAACAGCTTCTGCAACCTTTGTTTTTCCAGAGCCGCTTGGACCGATAATAATAAAAAATAGATGTTGTAATGAAGGGTTTGTCATTGGTTTTCCTCCTTTGAAAACTTAGCACAACTATACAATAACTGAACGATTGCTTCAACTAAAAAAAGCAGCCGACCATAACTTGAAAAGTTACAGTTCAGCTGCAAGAGTATTAATTTAGATCCTGACCATTTGTTTCAATGACTTTTTTATACCAGTTGAACGATTTTTTCTCATAGCGATTCAATGTTCCTTCGCCATTATCATCTAAATCTACATAAATAAAGCCATAACGTTTGCTCATTTCACCCGTCGATGCACTAACAAGATCAATACATCCCCAAGGCGTATAGCCCATTAGATCAACACCATCTTTTATTGCATTAGACATCGCTTCAATATGGCGACGCAGATAATCGATACGATAATCATCTTCTACATAGAAGTTCTCGTCAACCTTATCGATCGCTCCTAAGCCATTTTCAACGATAAATAGTGGTTTTTGGTAACGGTCATACAATTCATTCAATGCAATTCTCAAGCCTTCTGGATCGATTTGCCAGCCCCATTCACTTGCTTCTAAGAATGGATTACGTACACCACCTAGTAAGTTTCCAATCACTGTGTCTTCTTCTTCAGCTGTCTCATTGACTGCTGATGACATATAGTAACTGAAACCAATATAGTCTACCGTATATTTCTTCATCAATTCCAAGTCATCTGCGCCCATTTCTAATGCAGAAACACCATATTTTTCAAACATACGTTGTTGATAAGCAGGATATTCACCGCGAACTTGTGCATCCGTACAATAGAAGTTGAATTCCTGATTTTGAGCTAAGGTCGCCATTTGATTGACAGGATTAGCATCGATACTGTAAGTAGTTGCATAAATGATCATACATCCGATTTGCATATCTGGATTGATTTCGTGTCCGATTTTCACTGCTTTAGCACTTGCTACAAACTGATTATGCCATGCTTGGAAAACATTTTGATAATCGCCGGCTCCAGTCGCTTTGACCATTCCCTGGCTAAGTGCTGGAAAATGGAAAGCAGAATTGATCTCATTGAAGGTCATCCAATATTTTACTTTTTTACCATAACGATTCAAAACGACCGTTGCATATGTTTCAAAGAAATCGATCAACTTACGGTTCTTCCAGCCGCCATATTCTTTAGCCAAATGTAATGGCATTTCGTAGTGAGAAATCGTCACAACAGGCTCTATCCCATGCTTCAAACATTCTTCGATCACTTGATCATAAAACTTCAAGCCAGCTTCATTTGGCGTAGACTCGTCTCCTTTAGGAAAAATTCTAGCCCAAGCGATAGAAAAGCGATAACATTTGAACCCCATTTTTGCAAATAGTGCGATATCTTCTTTGTAGCGGTGATAATGATCGATGCCACGATGATTTGGGTAAATATATTTATCCTCATCGATCTCCCAATTAAAGGTATCACTGCCTAACACTTGAAAACGCTGCTTGCCACCAGGCATCGCATCTGCAACAGATAATCCTTTACCATCTGAAAGATAGGCTCCTTCTAGCTGATTCGCTGCTGTTGCACCGCCCCATAAAAATCCCTTTGGAAATGCAGTAGTTTTGTTTGACATATAATCGTCCTCCTTAAATTTATAAGCGTGACAAGCCCATTTGATCCTCGTTAGAAAAAATAGAGCTGCTTTCAACTTGACTCTATTTTTATCCGGTTTTCCTTGATACTACTTCAAATAGCCAAAAATCTTTTTAGCGAACCACTGCCAGGAAGTCTTCACCATGAAGCACTTCTGTTTGATTCATATCTAATACATCAAGAAAATCAGCACTATTTGTTACGACGATCGGCGTAACAACTGGATGTCCAGCTTCTTTGATTTTATCGATATCAAATTTGATCAATAAATCACCTTGTTTCACTTTATCCCCTTGTTTTGCAAGTATTTCAAAGCCGTCACCATTCATTTCAACAGTGTCCATGCCAATATGCATCAGCACTTCCGCTCCATCAGTGGTAGTAATACCAACTGCATGCCCTGTTGGGAACAACGTAGTGATTTCTCCATCTGCCGGAGCATAAAGTTCACCGACTGTTGGTTCAACTGCAATTCCTTTCCCTAAAGCGCCAGATGAAAACACTTGATCTTCTACTTTATCTAAAGGAACGATTGCACCTGTTAATGGACTGGATAAAACAATTTTATCACCTTTTGCAGCTGTTTGACTTTCTTTTGTTTCTTGTGTTCCAGCAGCTTCAACTTTGTCATCAAATCTCAAGATAAATGTTAGAACAAAGGCAACTACAAAGGCGATAGCCGTTCCGATGATCGCTGCGATCATACCTGATGTATCTTTTGTTTCTTGCGGAATAAATCCTGGTAAGCTCAACAAGCTGATCAACCCAAATACAAAGTTTTGAACATGACTAAAGCCAATATATGCACCACCGATCGCACCACCGATACAAGCGGCGATAAATGGTCTTTTCAGAGGAAGCGTTACACCATAAACAGTTGGCTCAGTAATCCCAAAGACAGAAGTCATTGCAGATGATAATGCTAAACCTTTCAATTTTACATTCTTTGTCATGAAGAACACGGCTAAAGCTGCACCACCCTGTGCTAAAACAGCTGGTAATAACATTGGCGCCATTGTATCAACACCACCGCCTGCTTCAGATAAGTTTAGCATCATGATCGGCACAAAGCCCCAGTGCATCCCAAACATTACGAATACTTGCCATAAACCACCCATTACAGCACCTGCGATAATTGGACTAAAACCATAAATACCATTGTAGCCTTTACCTAATAGATCACCTAAAATTGTACCGATCGGACCGATCGCAATAAATGTTACTGGCGCCATTACCAAGAAAACTGCTAATGGAACACAGATAATTTGCAAGAATGACGGAATAACTTTTTTGAAAAAGCGTTCAACATAGCTTTGTACGAACACAGCCAAAATAATTGGAATAACTGAAGACGTATACGCACTTGCACCGATAATCACTGGAATTCCAGCAAAGCTTAAAGTATTACCTGCTAGTGCCGAAATACTTGGATGAACTAACGCCATCGCTAAACAGACTGCCAAAAATTCATTTGTCTTAAATTTCTTCGCCGCCGTGAATGCTAGAAGAATCGGTAAGAAGGTAAAAATACCATCAGCGATAGAAAAAAGTACTACATAGACACCAGATTCTGCTGTCAACCAATTCAATGTGAGCGCTAAAGTCAAGAACCCTTTTAAGACCCCAGCTCCTGCCATTGCGCCTAAAAATGGTGTAAAGATAGAAGAAATAATATCGATCAATTGATTAAAGATATTTCCTTTAGGTCCTTCATCTTTAGAATCACTATTGTCCCCTAAACCACTGTGAGCCATCAATTCCTTATAAACATCACTAACATGACTTCCGATAACGACTTGATATTGTCCGCCGCTTCTAACGACTTGAATGACATCTGGATCTTGATTTAGCTTATCAGTTGCTGCTTTCTCCTCGTCTTTCAATTTGAAACGTAAACGAGTTGCACAGTGTACAACGCTATTTACATTCTCTTCTCCGCCAACCATCGATAACACGCGTTCAGCGATTTCTTGATTTTTACTCATAATCATTTTCTCCCTTGCTTAATTTTATCAGGCTAAGTGCTCTTTCTCATTAAATGAAAAGAGAACCGTCCATATTTTTGATTTTTTTATATAAAAAAACCTAAACTGAAAAAACAATACTCGCCTATACATAAAGAAAAGATACGTATAGATGAATCGTTTGTTTTTTCAATCTAGGTTTTGCCTGCTAATCAGTAACAATCCGCTATGATTGAATGTTTTTGATGAAACTACTTTTTATCTCCAACCACTCGTTGGATATGTATGGTTAGATAAATTTGTTCAGCCTTATCGATCGGCTTTTGATATGTCTTAACTAGATAATCATTGATTCTTTGTACCGATTGAAATGCTTTCGGATACTTACTTTGAATCAATTCATAGAGAAAATCATCTTCTTCATCGTGCGCTTCATTTTGCAGATAGCGTTGTGCAAAATACTGCAGATGTGTCACGATTCGTTGATAATTCAAGGAATCTTCGTCAAATGGTTTCCCAAAGT
Organism: Enterococcus sp. 9D6_DIV0238; assembly: GCF_002174455.2. NCBI lineage: Bacteria > Bacillati > Bacillota > Bacilli > Lactobacillales > Enterococcaceae > Enterococcus > Candidatus Enterococcus dunnyi. The sequence goes on along the minus strand of NZ_CP147246.1, from coordinate 3,379,828 downwards.
AACGGCTAATGATCGTCAAGATATCCCGTACCATCTCAGTAGCTGACATGGTCACTTCCATATTCCCGTTTGCTTGTTCACTATTGACGATATGAAAAGCAATGAATCCTGCTTCACTCTCAGAAAAATCAACAGCTAATTTCTCTTTGATCAACTCTACACCTTTTTTAGCGATCGCAAACTCTTTAGGATAAAACTTTTTAGTCTCAAACATCAATGGATTGGGCATCTCCAATCCTTCTTTTGCCCGCATGATCGCATAATGGATATGATCCGTCAACGTTAAGTAGATATTTGAAGAGAGCTCGATCCCTAAATCAGCTTCTGCCATATCAACGATCTTTTTAACGACCTCGACTTCCTCCATAGGAATATCTGCAAATAATTGCTGAAATTGTCCTGAGGTAACAGAATCTTTTAGAACAAACTCTTTTTCAATAAAGGTTGGATCGATCAAGTCTCCAACTTTTTTTTGAAATGCTAATCCACGGCCCATACAGACAATTTCTTCACCTGATTCATTTTTTGTCATAACGACATTGTTGTTTAAAATTTTTTCAATATACATGATGAACCTCACTTTTACAAATACAAATGAAAAAAACCTAGAATCCGCCCACTACTACAAACTTATGGAAGATTCTGGTTTTGCCTGCCGAACAGTAACAATCCTTAATGCATGCTTAGCATACCATTATTTTAAAATAGATGCAACCCTTTTCAAAAAAGGAATTGAGAATTTTTTTAGAATCGAATAAAAAATACGGTGTTCCATCTCAGAATATGACTCCAAAAGAGATCATCCACAAAATAAAGATTTATGGCTGCTCAAACACTCGATGTTTTTTACCAAAAAATCATATACAAACAATTTTTATATAATTTTCGCAAAAACATTGATTTTCTTACTTTTTATTAGTAAAATAAGTCTTGTTTACAAATAAAGATACTTAGGTATTTAAAGGAGATTTTATATGTCAAAATTATTAGTTGTCAAAGCACACCCGCTTACAAAAGAAGAATCACGTTCTGTACGTGCATTAGAAACTTTTTTAGAAAGCTATAAATCAGAAAATCCAGCGGATGAAATCGATGTTCTTGATGTTTATGCTGATTATGTTCCTGAAATCGATGAAGAATTATTATCTGGTTGGGGAGCATTACGTACTGGTACAGAATTTACAGCTTTAAACGAAAGCCAACAATCAAAAGTAGCACGTTTCAACGAGTTGACTGATCAATTCTTAGCTGCTGATAAAGTTGTTATTGCAAATGCCTTATGGAACTTAAACGTACCTACTCGTTTGAAAGCATGGGTCGATACGATCAACGTTGCCGGCAAAACGTTCAAATATACTGAAGAAGGACCAAAACCTTTAACTGAAGGTAAAAAAGCTCTACACATCCAATCAAATGGCGGCTTTTATGAAGGACAAGATTTCGCGTCACAATATGTTAAAGGGATCTTAAACTTCATCGGAGTTTCTCAAGTCGATCAATTATTTATTGAAGGAATCGACCATTTCCCAGATAGAGCAGAAGAATTATTAGAAACAGCAATGAACCAAGCAACGACTTTAGGTAAAACTTTTTAAAATAAAAAAAAGAGCGTGGGACAAAACTAAAAATCAGTTTTGTCCCACGCTCTTCTTTTATTCTTCTTGATTTTGTCCCTCTTCTTCATGATACAAACTTGATACATCTTTATACCACTCAAAAATATGGGTAATGATAACTTTAGCCGCAGCATAGACTGGAATACCTAAAATCACTCCTACCACACCAAAAAGCTTCCCAGAGGTCAATAAAACCACTAAAATCGTTACTGGATGAATATCCAGCTGACTACCTAAAACAAGCGGTGAAATCACACGGCCCTCGATCGTTTGTTCAATAACAAAAACGACTAAAACTTTTATTAACAGAACAGGACCGCCTACGATCCCCAAAAATATAGCCGGAATCATTGCTAAAAATGAACCAAGATATGGAATCAAATTCAAAAATCCAGCTGTGATCCCTAACGTGATCGCATAATCAAGCCCGATGACCGAAAACCCTATAATGAACATCACCGCAACTGCAAACGCAACCGTCAACTGCCCGCGAATATAAGATGACACTTGTTCATTCACTTCACTCAAGACCCTCAATGTTGGCTTACGCATTTTATTTGGTAAAAATTTCATAAGATAAGGAGCCAACTGTTTGCCGTCCTTTAGAAGATAGAACAAAATGAATGGCATCGTAACGATTGCCACAAAGACAGTTGCTACAGCGCCCACAAAACTTCCTAATCCTTGAACGGTAAACGTAGAGATATTGCGGATCACATCACCTAATGAATTAGTCAATTTATCGCCCATATCCTCTAACTGTGTACGGAATTGCGCGAAAAGCGGATCACTTAAAATTTCCTGCATCTTTTTATCGATCGTTTCGATATATTGAGGGAAATGATTCCCAAAGCTAATGGTTTGCTCTTGTATTTTTGGAACAATTACAACTAATCCCCAAATGATCAATGCAACAACGATAATGAACAAGCCAATGATGCTCCAAATCCTTGGAATCTGCTTCTTTTCCAAGAAATCAACTACTGGATTCATTAAATAATACAAGATACCTGCCATGATCAATGGTAGGCCGACGACACCAATAAACTGCCAGACTGGTGTAAACAGGTAGGAAACCTTAGTAAAAACCAAAATGATCAATAAAATCAGCAATACGATCAATAAAGCTGTGACCACTTGATTATTCAAGAACCAACGCCAAAACCACGAAAGGCGTTTTTCTTTGTCCTTTTCATTTTTCATTTAATCACACTCCAGAAGACACATAGTCAATTGTTGTTCCGATCTGAATCTTCGGAAGGGTTGTTGGATCAAGATATAAACCATTGACAATAGGATCTTCCTCAGGTATATCAGTAAAAACTAAAGTGACATGGGCAATGCTGTTTAAATTTTCATTCGCATATGACCCCACATAACGAATCGTGTATTCCTGTTCGTCAATTTTTAGTCGGTCTCCTTCTTTCATTTTCAATGATCGTGTTTCTTGAAATTTTTGAATTACGGAATATTCTTTTAGTCCTTCTGTGGCACTTTCACCAAATAGAATGATCATTGGTTCTTTTTCATCCAAGGCTTTTGCACCAATTTCGGTAACTATTGCTTTCATCACATAATCTTCCCTTCATCTAGTATTCACTTTTAATTATAACATAGAACATTTTTTCTAAATCACTATTTTGAACTAAAACACGATTCTTATTTTCTTATCACTTTTTATCTAAAACGAAAAAAATCACCACAAACAAAACGTTTGTAGTGATTCATTATCAAGATTTAAAAAAGTCTAGAATATGAGCCCAAATTTCTTCTTTAAATACATCTTTAGGATTTCCTCCACCGATCACACCGTAACCGATCATCGTACCGGCAACAAATAAAATGATCACTAAAGAAATCACAACTAAGACTTTCAACAAAGTCACTATTATATAGCGTGTCGAACTCATATTTTTTTCCCCTTTTAAAGAATTGCAGATAGATTTTTTTCAACAACTTTTTCGTCGTTGACACGTTCCACTTTTGCTCCAAGTTTTTGAAGTTTTTCATGGAATTTATAATAACCGCGGTCTAGATACTCTAGATGAGAGACACGAGTGATCCCTTCAGCACGTAAACCAACTAAAATCAATGCTGCAGCTGCACGTAAATCTGTTGCTTCGACAGCAGCTCCTTGTAAACGTTGTGTCCCATTGATGATAGCAACATTTCCATCGATCTTCACGTCTGCATTCATACGCTGCATTTCTTCAAGATGTTGGAAACGATTTTCAAAAACAGTTTCAGTGATAACACTTGAGCCATCCGCTACCATTTGCATCGCTGTCATTTGTGCTTGCATATCTGTTGGGAAACCTGGATGAGGTAAAGTTTTAACATCAGTTGGTTTGATCACTTTAGGACCAACAACACGTAAACCGCCTCTTTCTTCACGAATCACAGCACCCATTTCAGTCAATTTAGAAATCAACGGACGGTTGTGTTCTGGAATAGCTTCTTCGATCAGTACATCCCCTTGTGTCATTGCCGCAGCCACCATGAAAGTACCTGCTTCAATACGGTCTTGAACGATCGAATGTTCAACAGCATGAAGTTTTTCAACGCCTTCGATACGCATCGTTTCAGTCCCAGCACCAATGATTTTCGCACCCATTTTATTAAGGACATTAGCTAAATCAACGATTTCAGGTTCTCTAGCCACGTTTTCGATGATCGTAGTACCTTTTGCTTTAACAGCCGCCATCATGATATTTTGTGTTGCTCCAACACTTGGAAAATCTAAATAAATCGTGTTTCCTGTTAATTCTTCAGCAATGGCTTCAATATATCCATTTTTCTGGATGATCGTCGCACCCAATGCTTGAAATCCTTTTAAATGTAAATCAATTGGGCGTTTACCGATGGCACAGCCACCAGGCATTGCTACTTTAGCATGCCCATTACGAGCCAATAATGGCCCCATAACGACTATCGATGCTCTCATTTGGCTAACATATTCATAATTTGCTTCAATGCCTAACGGTTGAGTCGCATCTATTTTAACTTGGTTTAATTCTTCATTGAAATCAATATCTACATTTAAATGTTTAATTACTTGGTTCATTGTAAATACATCAGAAAGAATCGGTACATTATTTAATGTCGTTGTTCCTTCTTCTGCTAATAGGGTCGCTGCTAAAATAGGTAATACTGCATTTTTAGCCCCTTCGATCTTCACAGTTCCTTTTAATTGGTTACCACCATGAACAATAATTTGTTCCATTTTGTTCCCCCCAAAAAAATTAGAATTGGACGTCTCGATCCAAAATCTTTTCTATTATACCACTATTTTATAAAAAATAGTACCTTTTCTTTTCATTCTTCATTCTTATTGGAAAAATACTATGAATAAATTACGGCACAACGCAATAAATTCTAAGAAGAATGAACTGACTGTATAACCGATCACAATTGAAAATAACACAATCAGCAAACGCACCTGATTCGTCAAATGCGCTTTAAAAAACTGCTCGATCCGAATAGACTGCATTGCCCAAAAACTTACATAAATAAACAGCATGTGACAAATGATCCGAATCAACGCATCAATTCCATAAAATTGCATAATATACTCCTTAAATTAAAAGCGGAATGAGCCCGCTTAGTCTTGACTAGAAAATAGGAAATATTGATTGAGGCGCTCTTTGCCTCACTCAATATTTATCTTTTTTCCGAAGAGCTAGCCTGTGTAGCTAGATAACAATAATGATCAACACTTTCTTACGAAAGTCTTGTACTGTTCATCATCAACTTAAATACTTTCGTTGTGATTCTCAGCAAAAGCGGAATTACCCCGATTAGTCTCAACTAGAAAATAGGACTGAGGCGCTTTTACCTCATTCAGGTTTTATCTCTTTCTCGAGAGATATCGAGCTTTTTCCCACAAAAAATGTTCATCACTAACTTTATTTTTTAATAGTATGTATCTCTCTAACTAAGTAACATAAAACCAGTTTATCACAAATCAGCAAAAACAAAAAATAATGTTTCTTATTTTTTAATTAATTACTTTTTATCTCTCAAATCCATGTATACTTTTAAAACAAGAAAAAGTCTGGGATAAAACTAGAAAACAGTTTTATCCCAGACTTTTATTCTTAATGAAGAATATACTATTACGTATGTTTAGATACATTGATCCGATTGATCGCTCGATGTAAAGCAACTGTTGCTCGGCGCAATTCATCTGTATTAGCATTTTCTTTCGCTTCTTGGATCATCCGTTCAGCACGCTGTTTTGCTCTCTCAGCACGGCTAACGTCAATGTCTCGTTCACGTTCCGCACTATCTGCGATGATCGAGATAACATCATCACGAACTTCCATGATACCGCCATTGACTGCGATCCAATCGACGTGAGTGTCGGAATCTGTTCTTTTCACACGAACCTCGTCTATCGCTAAAGGAACAATGATCGGCGCATGTTTTGGCAAAATACCGATCTCACCATCCGTCGTTTTAGCCACAACGATCGTTGCTCGGTGATCATAAACTAAACCATTAGGAGTAACCACATTTACAGTTAAACAGTCCATCTGTGTTCCCTCCTTCTAGTAATTCAACGTTTTCGCTTTTTCAATGACGTCTTCGATCTTGCCGACGCTACGAAATGCTTCTTCTGGTAGATCATCATATTTTCCATCAAGAATTTCTCTAAATCCTCTAACGGTTTCAGCAACTGGCACATAAGAACCTGGCTGACCAGTGAACTGTTCTGCTACATTGAAGTTTTGTGATAAGAAGAATTGAATTCGACGTGCGCGTCCTACCAAGATTTTTTCTTGATCAGATAATTCATCCATCCCTAAAATAGCGATGATATCTTGCAATTCACGATAACGTTGAAGTACATGCTGCACTTCTGTTGCAACTGCATAATGCTCTTCACCAACAACTTCCGGCGCTAAGGCACTAGATGAAGAAGCCAACGGATCAACCGCAGGGTAGATTCCTTGCTCCGTCAAACGACGTTCTAAGTTGGTTGTTGCATCCAAATGGGCGAAAGCAGTTGCTGGAGCTGGGTCAGTATAGTCATCGGCTGGCACATAAATCGCTTGGATAGATGTAATAGAACCCTTTTTAGTTGAGGTTATACGTTCTTGCAATTGACCCATTTCAGTAGCTAACGTTGGTTGATATCCTACAGCTGACGGCATCCGGCCTAACAAGGCAGACACTTCTGAACCCGCTTGTGTGAAACGGAAAATATTGTCAATAAACAGCAATACGTCTTGTCCTTCCACGTCACGGAAATACTCAGCGATCGTCAAACCGGTCAGTGCTACACGCATCCGTGCACCTGGCGGCTCGTTCATTTGTCCAAACACCATCGCTGTTTTTTCAATAACACCGGAATCTTTCATTTCAAAATAAAGGTCGTTCCCTTCACGAGTTCGTTCACCTACACCGGTAAATACTGAAATACCGCCGTGTTCTTGGGCAATATTATGGATCAATTCTTGGATCAAGACGGTTTTACCTACTCCGGCACCCCCGAAAAGTCCGACTTTCCCCCCTTTTAAATAAGGAGCCAATAAATCGATTACTTTGATCCCTGTTTCCAAAATTTCATTACTTGTGCTAAGTTCATCAAAAGCAGGCGCTTTTTTATGAATACCGCTACGTTCTGCTTCTTCAGGGAATGGTGCTTCCAAATCGATAGTGTCACCTAACACATTGAACACACGTCCTAATGTTTCTTTTCCTACAGGAACTGAAATTGGTTTACCTGTGTCGATAACTTCCATTCCACGTTGCAGACCATCTGTTGATTCCATAGCGATCGAGCGGATAACACCATCGCCCAATTCCAAAGCAACTTCTAATACAACTTTTTGTTTTTGTTCGCCGTTTTTATAAACGACTAATGCATTATTGATATCTGGTAAGGATTGATCTAGTGAAAATTCCACGTCGACAACGGGACCAATAACTTCAACAATCTTTCCTGAACTCATGTCTTTTCCTCCGTTTCGTTTATAGAGGTCATGAAACTATCACTTTGGCAAGAGCAGTTGGAGCACAAGATAACTAGCCACTTTTTGGCTATTTAGCTTGTGTGAAACTGTCGAAGCGCCTGATAGTTTTATACCGTTTGTAGAGGTCACAAAACTATCGCTTTGGCGAAAGCAGTTGGAGCACAAGATAACTAGCCGCTTTTTGGCTATTTAACTTGTGTGAAACTGTCGAAGCGCCTGATAGTTTTATACCGTTTATAGAGATAGTGTTTCATCCTACTTATTCTAGTGCTGCTGCACCAGCCACGATCTCTGTGATTTCTTGAGTGATTGCTCCTTGTCGAGCTCGGTTATATGAAATCGTTAAATCACTAATAATATTTTGAGCATTATCCGTTGCCGTTTTCATAGCAGTCATACCAGCAGCATGTTCAGCTGTTTTGGCATCGATAATGGCTCCATAAATCAAGCTTTCCGCATATTGAGGCAATAAATTATCAAGGATCGCTTCTTTTGAAGGTTCCAATATATATTCTTGCTCATAAGTTGTTGCTTCTTCCGGATCTAAATCTGAAATCGGCAGCATCTTTTCTACTCGAAATTGGCTTGTCAATGAATTGATGTGGTGATTATAACAAACATATAATTCATCAAAAACTTCGTTTTCATACATTGATGTTGCTGCTGAAACGATTTTTCTGACCTCATCAAACGTTGGTTGATCAGTCAGTCCGCGCAATTCATATGCAACATTGATGCCGCGAGCCTTGAAAAAATCAGCTCCAGTTCCGCCAATTGCGATCAAAACAAATTCTTCTTGTGAGTCGTGATCATCACTCATCATTTTCATCGTTTGTTTTAAGATCGAACTATTATAACCACCAACTAATCCTTTATCAGAGGTGATAACGATGTAGCCAGTCTTTTTCACTGGACGTGCTTTTAACATCGCATGATAGTTCAGATCTGAAGAATCTTCGGAATCAAAATTGTCTAGATCATCAAGGTCATTCAACTGTGATGCAACAAGATGAGTAACGATCGAACGGATTTTGGACGCATATTCTTGAAAGCTTCTAGAAGCCGCTTCTGATTTCGTCAGCTTTGCTCCTGAAACCATCTGCATCGCATTTGTGATTTGACTGGTTTTTTTAGTAGAAGCTATGCGTTGTTTGATTTCATTTAATGAAGCACCCATTTCCTGTCACCTCTCTTATGCATTTTGAATGGATTCAAGGGTATCTTTTGCTGTTGAACCCTCAGAATTGGCAGCGCTGAAGATTTCTTTGTATTCATTTATTGCAGCATCTAAATCTTTTGACTCTGGAAGGTCTTTGGTTGTTCGAATGGTTTCAAAAATTTCTGGATGTTTACCATCTAAATAATCAAATAGTTCTGATTCAAAATCTAAGATTTTTGCAACACTGATACTATCTAAAAATCCGCGAGTCAGCGCGTATAAAATCACGACTTGTTTTTCCACGGCTAATGGTGCATGTAATTTTTGCTTCAAGATTTCGACTGTTCGACGGCCACGGTTTAATTTTGCTTGTGTCGCCGCATCTAAATCGGAACCAAATTGAGTAAAGGCTTCTAATTCACGATAGCTGGCTAAATCTAAACGAAGTGTTCCGGCAACTTTTTTCATTGCTTTGATTTGTGCTGAACCACCAACACGTGAAACGGAAAGACCCGCATCTACGGCTGGACGAGTCCCAGCATAGAACAAATCGCTTTCTAAGAAGATTTGACCATCTGTGATCGAAATTACGTTTGTTGGAATATAAGCAGAGATATCTCCCGCTTGTGTTTCTACAAACGGTAAAGCGGTCATTGAACCGCCACCTAATTCATCACTTAATTTAGCTGCACGTTCTAATAAACGTGAATGTAGGTAGAAAACATCCCCAGGATAAGCTTCCCGACCTGGCGGACGGCGTAATAGTAAAGAAAGTTCACGGTAAGCAACAGCTTGTTTAGATAAATCATCAAAAGTGATCAACACATGCTTGCCGTTGTACATAAACTCTTCACCCATAGCAGCACCTGCATAAGGCGCAATATATAATAATGGTGCTGGTTGAGAAGCACCGGCAGTGACAACGATCGTATAATCAAGTGCACCAAATTTTCTCAAGGTTTCGACTTGGTTACGAACTGTGGATTCTTTTTGACCGATCGCAACATAGATACAGATAACATCTTGCCCTTTTTGGTTGATGATCGTATCGATCGCAATCGATGTTTTCCCAGTTTTACGGTCACCAATAACTAACTCACGCTGACCGCGACCGATCGGTACAAGCGCATCGATCGCTTTTAGTCCTGTCTGCATTGGTTCGTTAACAGATTTTCTTTGCATAACGCCTGGAGCTGCTGCTTCAACAGGACGTGTTTTATCCGTTTTGATTTCACCCAGCCCATCGATCGGCTGACCTAAAGGATTAACGACACGACCGATCATTGCTTCTCCAACAGGAACTTCCATGATTTTTCCAGTACGTGTTACTTTATCCCCTTCACGAATGGTTTCAAAATCACCTAGAATAATGATACCGACATCATTTGTTTCCAAGTTTTGCGCCATTCCATATGAGCCATTGGAAAATTCAACTAATTCTCCGCTCATCGCATTTTCTAAGCCGTGTGCACGGGCGATCCCGTCACCGACATATGTGACAGTCCCAACTTCTTCAACTGCTAATTCTTGTTGATAATTCTTGATTTGTTCCTTAATCAAGGCACTGATTTCTTCTGCTTTGATAGCCATTCAATTCACCTCTTTATTGTGCTGAACGTTATTTTACTAACAATTCTTGGATTCGTTCTAGTTGTTTTTGGATACTGCCGTCTATTACTTTATGATTCGCTTCGATCACGACACCGCCAATGATTGCCGGCTCGATCAGATTGATCAGATTTGCTTGTTCGTAGCCTAAAAGTGCTGCAGCTTTTTCTTCCATCCGTTGATGTTGCTCCTTTGATAAAGGAACAGCCGTTAATACGGTTCCAAGTAAAAGACTCTTATGCTCATCATATCTACGTTCATACTCATCGATCATCAATAACAGATCATTCATACGTGAGTAATTATAGACCACGTACAAAAAGTTTTTCATCGTCCCATCAAATCCGCGGATCAACTGATTCATGATCTCATCTTTTTCATAAGGTTCAAGACGAGCATCGCTCAAAATCTCACCTAAATCAGGAACTTCATGGAAAATTTCTCTTAACGTTAGTAAATCATGATAAACATCATCGGCTTCTTGCTTTTCAATTGCCAACTCGAACAAAGCTTTGCCGTAACGTTTACCTACTGTATATTTATCTAACTTCATCTGACTTACCTAAGCCTTCAATATAAGAATCGATCAATGCTTCATGAGCATCTGGCGTCAATTCTCTATTTAAAATTTTCTCTGCAATTTGTAAAGATAGGCTCGCTACTTCATCCTTTACAGAAGCTAACGCTTCATCATGTTCTTGAGAAATATCTTGACGTGCTTTTTCTCTTAAACGTGATACTTCATTATTGGTTTCTGTTAAGATTTTTTGGCGGTTCTGATCTCCACTCTCTTTCGCATCTTTGATGATTTCTGCTGCTTCGGATTTAGAAGAAAGTAATTTTGCATGACGTTCTTCTTCCATCTTAGCTGCTGCTAGTCGAGATTGTTCTGCAGAATCTAAATCGTTGGCAATTTTATCTTCACGTTTTTTCAACATTTCGGTGATTGCTTCCCAGGCAAACTTCTTGATCAGAAGCATCAAAATAAGGAAAGCACCACTTACGACGATCATGGTTCCAAGTGTTGTACTTGGGGTCGCTTCGCCGATAACTAAATGATTCAGCATGAAGTATCAACTTCCTTTCTCTGCAATTCTCGGTGGTGATTGTGTTTTACTTTAAACTGACTTGCACTTTACCTAAAACATATTTTATTAATAGCTCATTTGTACTTTTATTATTAATAAATAGTTATTATCGTTTTATTCATCAGCTGCTTAGTCCCATACTTTTTATTTGTTCGTAGTTCTAAGCTTTCTGATTCCTAATTGTGTCTTGGAAAACGGTAGGTGAATTCTAGTGAGGCTACTTTGCTTACCAAGGACAACTCAACAATAGTTTTGATTTAGCAATCGCTGTGAGTCCTAGTTTGGTCACTTCGCTCACCTTCGTTCGCCAAGTACTGCTCAACATCAGCTCTGCTTTTAGCAATCGCTGTGTTTCGCAGCAAAGAAAGCAGCACGCATTCTCTCAAACTTTGTGCGCCCTGCCTTCTAAGAAATTATTTGAACACTAATAACAATGCAATAACTACACCTAGAATTGGAACCGCCTCGATTAAAGCTACCCCGATAAACATTGTTGTTCTTAATTGGCCAGCCATTTCTGGTTGGCGTGTCATTGATTCAAGTGTTTTAGAGATAACCTTTCCGTTACCATATGCTGCCCCGATTGCTGCTCCGAAAACTGCGATTGCAGCTGCGATATAATTTAATCCATCCATGTTGTTTTCCTCCTAAAAATGATTGTTTTTATTATTTATTCTTCGACTTCAACTTTATGAGCCATGTAAACCATTGATAATGTAACAAAGATAAATGCTTGGATCGCTCCGATAAATATTGAAAATGCCAGCCAGATCATCTCTAGCGGTATCGCTAGGGGAATTGCCCACAGACCTGTACTTGAAACAATACTTGCGATCAATCCCAGTAAAACCTCTCCGGCAAAAATATTACCGTATAGACGTAATGCCAATGTTAATAAGTTCGTAAATTCTTCCATGATCTTGATCGGCATCAAAAATGCTACTGGACTCAAAAAGCTATTTTTAAAATAACCTTTCAATCCAAATCGACTCACACTAAAGAAATGAGTCAATACGATCATGATCAATGCTAAGGTCAAGGTAACTAATGGATCGGCCGTTGGGCTCTTCCAATACGTATAATCACCAATCACAACTTTTGTCACCAGGCCAATAATATTGGCAACCAAGACAAACATAAACATTGTAAATGAAAGTAGGTGAAAATTCGATACTTCTTTACTTGGCATATTGTCGGTAATGATCCCCCGAACAAAATCAATGAGATACTCAATCACATTTTGCTTGCCTTTTGGTTTCATTTGAAGATTTCTTGTGCAGAAATAAACGATCCCAAAGACAATAACACATGTCAACAGTACCATTAAACAAATGGTGCCATCAAACCAAATCGGCCCAATTTTGAAGAGTAGTGTCTTCTCTTCCAACTTATTTCACCTCTTTTCCAACAAACTTATAAGAAGCGTTTTTTGCTTCTCTTTTTTAATCACACGTATCATACCACCATCAATGAATAATATCAAAAAAAATCTATGAAAATAAGACACTTCTTTTGATCTGACAAAAGATTAAAAGAATAGGGTCCTAATGGTATCTGACGGCATGAAGACGAGTTACTGAAAAAACGATGAAAACTCATCAGTGCCCTTACACTCTATCAAATTTTCCGCATAAGATAAAGCAAAGAAATGAAATATGCGAAAAAGAATAAAATAACCACTTAAAAGCACTTTTTCTATCAAAAAACAACAAAAAATTTAATCATTTATCGCAAATTATTTTTTAATGTACGATCGATTTCCCGATTGATTTCTTTGCGTTTTAAGTCTTCTCGTTTGTCATATTGCTTTTTCCCTTTAGCAAGTCCGATCAGGACTTTCGCATAGCCGTTTCGAATGTAAACTTTCAATGGAATGATTGTGATTCCTGTGTTTTTCGTTTCCGTCGTCAATTTCGCGATTTGCTTTTTATGCAATAATAGTTTTCTTGTGCGCAAAGGATCGTGATTAAAGATATTTCCTTGCTCATAAGGACTAATATGCACATTGAGTAAATAAGCTTCGCCATTTCTGATACGTACGAAACCATCTTTCAAATTGATGCGGCTATTGCGGATCGACTTGATTTCGGTTCCTTGTAAAACCATTCCTGCTTCCATTGTATCAACAACAGTATAGTCATGCCTAGCTTTTCGATTTTGGGCAATCAATTTGCCTTCTCCTTTTGGCATAGCTGTACCTCCAATTTCTTATTTTTTCTTCGTTTTTTTGCCTTTACCTTTTTTCTTAGCAACTTCTTTATAAAAAGGTTTCTTACCTTTTTTCTTGTTTTTCTTTTGGGTAAATGGTTTCTTATCACGACCACGCTCCCGATCTTTACGATCATCACGTCGTTTACGACCATCTTGCCGTTTCTTTTGTTTAGGTGCTTCCAGTCTCTCAACTTCTTCTGCTTCTAAAAATTCAAAATCGATCTCACGTGTTTCCGGATCGGCCTTTTCTACTCTAACCTTAACTTTTTGACCGATCTTCAAGGTCATACCTGTACGTTCACCAACCAGCGCCATGTGGTTTTCGATATAATGGAAATAATCTTGTTTCAAATTGTTGACGTGAATCAAGCCTTCGATCGTATTTGGTAATTCCACAAAGAAACCAAAGCGAGCGACTGAACTGATGATCCCTTGATATTCTTCACCGATCTTATCTGCCATAAATTCAGCTTTCTTCATTGCATCGACTTCGCGTTCCGCTTCAACTGCGCGTCGCTCCATTTTTGAACTATGGTCTGCGATATCAGGTAAATGTTGTTCCCACTTTTCTTTCAGTTTTTCAGAAACATTTCCTTCATAGCTGCGGATCAAACGATGAACGATCAAATCTGGATATCGTCTGATCGGTGATGTAAAATGCGTATAGTATTCGGCTGCTAGACCATAGTGTCCATAATTATCCTCAGAGTAACGCGCTTGCTGCATACTGCGCAACAGCATTGTATTGATAACTGCTTCTTCGGGTTTATCAGCTACTTGCTCTAATACTCTCTGAAGATCCTTTGGTGTGATATCTGTTTTTGTTCCCTTGACTAAAATTCCTAAAACTGCTGCAAAATCGAAGAATCGCTGCATCTTTTCTTCTTTCGGCTGTTCATGGATCCGATAAATAAACGGTAATTTAAGATCATGGTAGTGCTTCGCGACTGTTTCATTAGCAGCCAGCATGAAGGACTCGATCAAACGCTCACCAACACCACGTGTTCGCAATAAGATATCTTGTGGATGCCCCTTGGCGTCAACCAATACCTTAGCTTCACGATCTTCAAATGAGATCGCTCCTCGTGTCTCCCGCATTTGTTCAAGTATTTGGTGAAGTTCACCCATTTCCTTAAACATAGGAACTAACTCTTTGTATCGCTCCATTGTTTCAGGATTTTGTTCCTCTAGAATCTCATTGACTGCCGTATAGGTCATTCGCTCGGCAGTTTGAATCACACTTCGGAAAATATCATGTTTGACTACATGACCTTCCGGCGTGATCTCCATTTCACAGCTCATCGTTAGACGAGGAACATGTGGATTCAATGAACAAATACCATTTGATAATCGTTGAGGAATCATCGGTACTACACGATCTGTCAAATAAACACTTGTTCCACGTTCATAGGCTTCAATATCAAGTTCGCTGCCTTCTGTTACATAGTAAGAGACATCAGCGATATGCACACCTAAGAAATAGTTCCCATTTTCTAATTTTTGAACAGTGACCGCATCATCTAAATCTTTTGCATCTTCTCCATCGATCGTTACGATCAATTGATCACGCAAATCTCTGCGTCCCTTTATATCATCCTCTGAAATAGCATCTGGTACTTTATCTGCTTCGTCAAGGACAGGATCTGGAAAGCTTGTTGGAATTCCATGGGCAACAACGATCGATAAAATATCCATGCCTGGATCATTTTTATGTCCAACGACTTTTTTGACCAATCCTTCCAAACTTCTTGGGTATTCTTTCTCAGGATAATGTGTCACTTCGACGATCACAATGCTGCCGTCGACTGGTTTGATTCCTTGGGCTGCAATATTGAAGGTTAGTCCTGCCATCTTTTTATCCTTTGGCACTGCATAACCATACAGATCGGTTTCACTGACTTCTTTGTCATCATAAGCGATAAATTCGCCTACGACTTGAGTAATCGCTCTTGTTTTGATCTCGACGATTTTGCCTTCTGCTCCGCGATCAGAAAAAGGATCAGCAGTTTGCACAATATCGATCGCTACAGTGTCCCCATCCATTGCAAAATTGACTGCTTCTTTTGGGATATATACATCCGCTTCTTCCGGATCGATCGTCACAAAACCAAAGCCGCGTTCATTCGCACGAAAAATGCCTTCGACTGTTACATCCTTTTGCCGCAACTTGATTTTGCCTTTTTTAGTAAATTCTACGGATTTTTCCCGTTCCATTGCTGCGACTGTTTGAACCAGCAGCTTAAAATCTGCACTTTTTTGCAGCTTAAGTCCCTCCGCAATTTCTTCCATAGAAAAGCTTTTCTTACTATGATTTTCCATGAAAAACAGGATATTCTCCTTGATTGTTTGTTTTGTCATTCGTTCTCCTCATTCCAAGACAGTGTGTTTAAAAATGCTGCCACGTCTTGTTCTAATTGTTTATGTTCTGGTCCAACTGTTACAGCATGTCCACCGTTTGGATACCAGTTTAATGTAAATCGTGTTTGTGTGAGTGCTTTAGCGCTTTGATAGACACCTGTCGCATCAATCATTTCATCATTACCAGCTTGAGCCATAAAAAATGGCACCTGTACTTGATTCAATTTTTCAGCTGTTTTAGTGGAAAACTGTTCAATATCTGCTAGCTGTTCGTGAGAGTCAGCCTTGATGTTGGTTAAGCGGTCGATGCGCTCATCTTCTGGAACACCAGCAATGCTCAATACTTGCTCCGCATACAAAGCAAAATTTTCAGGTACATTGTTTTTGACTGGAAAAATCGGTGAGCAGAAAAATCCTCCGCCGATCACACCTTCTAATTGATCTGCTAATGCTGCTGTTGCGAAAATCCCGCCCATTGAAAGACCAAAAACAGCGATTTGCGAATAGCCTTTTTCTTTTAAAAATTGAAGAGCATTTATTGTGTCCTGCTGCCAGTCTACTGTTGTTTTTTCCAAAATATTTTCCGGATCAAACGTTGCATGACCGGAAAAATTTGGTGAGTACACCGTGTAGTTTTCTTTTTCTAAATAGCGACTAAGCATACGCATGTCATTGCTGCTTCCTGAATATGCATGCAGTAAAAGAACTGCACGAGGACCATTTTCGGTAAATAATGGTTTAGGTAGATTTGTTATTTTCATTCTATGATTCACCTCATCCTCATTTTAGCACATTATCGGCTGAAAACCTTATGAAAAGAAAGGTTGCTGACTTTTTTCCGTTGCTTTTTGAGGAAATAAAAAAGTCCCTCAGTAAATGAGGGACTTCAAAGGTCTTACTTTGATGATAATAATACTAAGACAAATAATAGTAACATCCAAACAGCGCCAATCACTGCTGTTGCTCTTTGCATCACAGCTTCAAAACCACGAGCTTTTTGTTTGCCGAAAAGTTTATCTGCTCCACCTGTAAAGGCACTTGCTGCGCTATTTTGTTTGCTTGGTTGCATCATTACAGCAATGACCATCACTACTGACAAAATGACTACAAGTGTTAAAATAAAATTATACATAGTTTAATTCTCCCTTATTCACAAAATACATCTACTATACTTTAGCATAATTCTTTTTTAAATACTAGTTAAAATTGAAAAATGCTCTGTCTTTTTGTCGGAAAAAAGTCTAGGATGCCACTCAGTGAGTCGCATCCTAAACTTTTAATTGATGGATTCTAAACATCAGAAGAATCTCTATTTTTATTACGCTCTTAAGACATCTTTATATTCTGGCTTTGTATCAAATTCTTTTTTTGCGAACGGACATAACGGAATAATTTTTTTCCCTTCTCGACGGGCTTTTTCCACCCCTTGATAAACTAATTTTTCAGCTAGTTTTTGACCTCTGTACGCTGGATCAACAAATGTGTGGTCAATGATCATCATTTCAGTGCCTGCATCTGACCAAGTCATTTCACCAATTTCTTGGTTTTCGTCGTTATATAAAGCAAAACGCCCTGTTTCTTCTTTGATTTCCATTCTTATTTTCCATCCTTTCGAATATACTTTAATGCCCCGCTCGGACATGTATTGATTACCCGAATATCGTCTTCTACTCCGCCATTATCTGCGATGATCCAAGGACGACGTCCTACTTCAAATACATCAGGATTGCCCCGCACACAATTACCAATGTGAGCACAAATATCCTTGCTATAGTATATATCTAATTTTTCTCCCGAGTATTTACGATACCCTTGGTCTAAAAGCATCTCCTCTGTTACATTTTTTCCATCGATTTTACTGCCGTCCATCGTTTTTCCTCCTCATCTAACAAGCACTACTAAAATTTGATACATGTTTTTTAGCCTCTTGTTACTGAAATTAGATAACACGCTTTATCTATAGCTACATTTTAACAACTTAAAACCAGCAAGGCAACTAATCGTTCCTACATCAATCATTTCTAGCCCGTAGTGAAGAAAGGATCGACACAGTATCTACCACTTCCTGCAACACTGCCCCAAATAAAGCTGGAATCACTCCTGTACTAGCGATCAGCATCAAAATAGTACAAATAGCAATACCGATCAATACAGATTGCTTAGCAATTTTCATCGTATCTTTTGAGATTTTAACCGCTTTACTGACCTTTTCTAAGTCATCTTTTAAAATAACCGCATCTGCCGTCTCACTTGCAGCACTTGACCCATGAGCACCCATCGCGATTCCGATATCTGCAACAGCCAAAGAAGGTGCATCATTGACACCATCGCCTACCATGATCACTGGACGACTTGATTCTGGCAATTTTTTCAACACGTCGATTTTATCTTGAGGCAAACACTCTGAGTGAATTTCTGTAATGCCGACTTCTGACGCGATCTCTTCGGCAATTTTCTGATGATCTCCAGTCAACATCAATAAATGACTGATTTGAAGCTTTCGAAGTTGGCTCATCGTTTGCTTAGCTTCTGGTCTAACACTATCAGTGAAAGTAATATATCCTAAATAGTGGTCATTCATAGAAACATAGATAGCTGTTTGCTCTGGGATATCTTCTATTGTATCTTTTGAAACAAATGTTGGCTTACCGACAAGAATCGTGTTTCCTTCAATAATCGCTTTCACACCAGCACCAGTTGTTTCCTCAAGACTCGAAACCTTTTTCAAGCTATGACTTTTTGATGCATAATTGACAAGCGACCGTGCTAAAATATGACTTGATTCTTGTTCAGCACTCGCTGCTAAAACAAGTAACTCATCCTCAGCAATAGACCCTAAAGCAACAACTTGTGCGACAGAAAGTTCTCCTTTGGTGATCGTCCCAGTCTTATCAAAAGCGATTGTTCTTGCATCGGCTATTTTTTCTATAGAAGTTCCAGTTTTTATAACGATCCCATTCCTACTTGAACGGTTCATGCCGGCAACTAAAGCAATCGGAGCTGCTAAAATCAACGGACATGGTGAAGCAACAACTAACACTTCCGCAAATCTAGTTGGGTCCTTTGAAAAAAACCAGGCAGCTCCAGCAATCACATAAGCGGCAATCGTAAAAGGCACAGCATAGCGGTCAGCCATGCGAACAAAATGTGCAGGCTGCGTTTGGGACTCTTTAACCAGTTTCACAATCATTTGATATTGACTGTCTGCGGCTGTCTTTTCTGCTTGGATCGTCAAAGAACTTTCTCCATTGATAGAACCCGACATCACAGAATCTCCAAGATTTTTGTTTACTGGACGTGATTCACCGGTCAAAGATGCTTCGTCCACCGCTGACTTGCCTCTCAAAATTTTGCCATCGACTGGTATGATTTCTCCTGGTTTCACGACTAGCTCATCACCAATTTTGATTTGCTCGACACGAACATCAGATAAGGAATCACCTAACAGCCGATGAGCTATTTGAGGAGAATGATCCAAAAGCGACTTCAATTCTTTATTCGCACGCTTTGCTGCATAGTCTTCCAAAGAATCACCACCGGTCAACATGATCAGAATCATCAAGCTTGCCCAATACTCACCGACGGCCAATGTGGCAACAATTGCTGTGATCGCTAGTATATCCACGCCATAGCGCCCTGACTTTAGTGTGTGGATCATCTCTATCAGCATTGAAAATGCCATAATCGAACCCGTTATTAAAATAATACCAAATGCAAATGAAGGTTGATGAAGAATAAATTCAAATAATAAAGCTAGTATTCCTGTGCTGATCGTGATCAGTAATTTTGTCAAATGTTTCATCGTAGCCACGCCTTTCACAAAAGATCTCTTTTAGTCAAGAATACCCTCAAAGAACAATAGAACAAAACCAAAAGGCTTAAATGAAAATGATTGTCATTCTTTATTAAAAACAGCCAAAAAATAACCTGGACATTTTACTCGCCCAGGTCATTTTCAGCTTAAATCACACGTTTTTTCTTTTTGATCTTTCTATTTTCTTTTCTCTTTTCCACTTCGTAAACCACTCTAGTCATCACCAATGAAATGTAATTGAAGATGGAACGGCTACCTAAAACAAGTGGTAAGTAGAAGAACACGTTCCTTGTGAATAAGGAGGTCAGCATGAAAAATTCTCCAAAAATCAAGAAGCAGACTAAGAATGCTGCAATCAGCAATCCGATCATGATTTTCTTTTTCAAGTCTAAAGGTCTTGCTGCTCTAAAAAGCACTTGAAAGCCAACGCATCCAGTTAAAAGAACACACATCGTAGAAACTTCTTGATGCGGCAATCCAAACCAAATTCCAGCCAATTGTAAAATCAAAATATTAAAAACAACTGTCAAAGCACCCGGCACCGAAATTCTAAGGATATTGGTCAAAAAATGACCTTTGATCCGCTGATAATTTGGCTCCAGCGCTAAAATAAATGATGGAATACCAACTGTTAACGTATTGATCGGTGTTAACTGTAACGGAGCAAATGGATACGGCAATAATAAGAAAATGAACGTCACTGCAAGAATGGCAGAATAGATCGTTTTGACCATATACATCGATGCTACACGTTCAATATTATTGATAACACGACGGCCTTCATTCAATACTTGGATCATAGAACTAAAGTCTGAATTCAGTAACACGACATCTGACACAGCTCTAGCTGCATCGCTTCCGCTAGCCATTGCCACACTAACATCTGCTTCTCTTAAAGAAAGAATATCATTTACGCCATCACCTGTCATACACGTCGTATGACCATTTTCTTTTAAAGCCTGGATCAGTTCCCTTTTTTGATACGGTGTTACTCGACCAAAAACCGTTGTTTTTTCAACCAGCTCATTAAAATTTTCAGAATCAGATACTTTACTCATATCAACAAAGTGTTCAGCTCCTGCAATTCCAGCTTGTTTGGCAATCTGAGAAACTGTGATTGGATTGTCACCAGAAATAACTTTTAGAGTAACATCCTGTTTCGCAAAATAAGAGAATGTATCTGCAGCATTTTCTCGTAATGTATCTGCGATAATAAAGATAGCTACCGTTTCTTTTTCATTTGGCAGGATCGGACCCGTTAACTCTTCATCAGAATGAATCAAAATCAACACTCGATCGCCTTGCTCATTATAAGGCGCAAGTCTTTCACGAAGTTCATTCGGCAGCTCAGAATAAATAAATTCAGGAGCGCCCATTACAAAAGTTCCTTTTTCATTAAATGTAATACCACTCCACTTTCGATCAGAAGAAAACGGCATGACTTTTTTTACTGTCCATTCTGCTTGTTGCTGAGGAAATCTTTTTCTCAGTACTTTTGCAGTTGCATTTTGATCGGACAGACCCGCCATCATCTCGCTCATCGCGCGCTCGATCTCACTCGAAGGAAAACCCGCTAACGGAATCAGCTCCTTGAATGTTAATGTTCCATCGGTGATCGTCCCGGTTTTATCCAAACAAATCGTGTCCACACGTGCTAGTGTTTCGATACATGCTAAGCGCTGAATCAGCGTTTGCTTCCGCGCCAAATTTGCTGCACCTACGGCAAATGCCACACTAGTCAAAAGCATCAATCCTTCTGGTATCATGCTGATCAATGCACCGGATACGCCTAAGACTGTTTTAGGAAATGAGTGTGTTGATTGATATTGAGACCAAAATAGCAATACTCCAATAGGCACGATCGCAAAAGTCAGTCCTTTAATCAAAAGATTTAACGAATTCATAAGCTCTGATGTTGATTTTTTCTCTGTTTTTGCTTCTTTAGACAACTTGGAAACAAAATTATCTTCACCTACAGCTGTGATTTTGACAAAACCTAAACCAGAAGTGATAAAGCTCCCGCTCATGATTTTATCTCCATTAACTTTTAGGATCTTATCAGACTCTCCCGTTAACAGCGATTCATCAACCTCCATACCTTCTCCATGAAGAACGATGCCGTCAGATGGCACTTGATTCCCTAATGTCAAAACGAGCACATCACCTAAAACAATGTCATCTTGAAAAATCTTTTTCAATTGCCCTTGTCTTAGCGCTAAAACCTCTGTTTTATTGACGATCGATAGCTTGTCGATCGTTCGTTTCGCATGAATTTCTTGAAAAACACCAATTGCTGTATTGATGATGATGATCCAGAAAAAAAGCGCATTTTTAGGATATCCTACAGCAAAAACAGCGATTGCCAGAAATAAATTAATGAAATTAAATAATGTCAATGAATTATCCAAAATGATCTGTTTCGTTGTTCTGGATAGATCTTCTGTTTCCTTATTGTATTTTCCTTCAGCATAGAGTGCTTCGACTTCTTGGTCGGATAGCCCTTTGATCATCTCTGGAATCCTTATATCTTCAGTAGCTATTCCTTGTTGTTTTTCTTCTGATGAAAAAAACGTTTCATTATCGATATCTCTTTTTTTCTTAAACAATTTTTTCATAGTTCACCCAATTCACTTTCCTCTGATGTTTATACTTAATTAATTGTAGAATACTTTTGTCATAAATACTGATTATAGCTTTAAGTTTACACTTTTTTTAATCAATTGAACAAGAATGGCCCTTTCTTGCTCTATTCAAAGTGTATTTAACATCATTTTCTTGGATTGTCATTGCTAATTCCAGATAGAAAGAATTTTTCCAGCTCCCACTATTTATCTCGTTTCTTGTTATTAATAAATAGAAACTAAAAAAAGCCTCACTCTATTGGCAGTGAAACTTTTTACGGATTACTTAATTCGCATGGTTCTCTATCGTGATAAATATTCTGAACCTAAATACTTTCAGAAATCAAAAATACTAAAGATCATTTGTCTATTGCCATAACAAAATAGAAACTTCGATAAATCGAGCTTTCTATTTTTCTCGTTTCAGCGGGACACTTTTGTAGAAAGTGCCATAATACGTTATAGGATAGCTACTTTTTGGGATTTAGGGTTAATCTACTTCAGATACCTTGATTAAAATATCTGTAAATGTTTTTCTCTCTATAGTTTTTGATAAAAGTAAAATCAGATGTCCTTCAATGGAGAAAAACGTTGGAGTACTAAGATCTCATTTCCCGGAATCTTTAACATAAAAATAAGGAGAATGCATGAGAAGTTTCTACTTAAAAAATTGAGATAATATATAAACATAAAGGAGAAACGTCTAGCTCTAAACGGAGCCAGACTGTGAATAAAGCAGAAATACATTACATATCCGCTATTATTCACCTTAAATTCTTCTCTCATATTAAATTTCCACGAGAATAAGAACACTTACAATCCATTTATCTCGATTTTTTGGTGCGAATCTCTCAGTGATTTCATGTGCACTTATGATTCGCACCAAACACGAAACAAACTACAATGTACTATTATTTCCAAAAATCATCAAAAATCGTAATTGGCATATGGCGTTTGTGTTGCGTTTTTTTATACCAGTTCTCGATCGTCTCTTTTGCTTTTGCAGAAACCTCTTTTCCTTCCACATAATCATCAATGTCATCGTAAGTCACACCTAAAGCGACTTCATCCGCTACTAACGGCTTATCGTCTTCTAGATCTGCAGTTGGGATTTTTAAATAAAGTTCTGCTGGCGCACCTAATTCTTTCAATAGAGCTTTGCCTTGTCGCTTGTTCAAACGGAACAACGGTAAGATATCTGCTCCACCATCACCATATTTCGTGTAAAAACCAGTAATATTTTCTGCAGCATGATCTGTTCCTATTACAGCACCTGATTTTTCACCTGCAATAGCGTATTGTACGATCATCCGTTGACGAGCTTTCATATTACCTTTGTTGAAATCACTTATTGAAACACCCGTCTCACTCAGTGAAACCACGCTCGCATCAATCGCCGGTTTGATATCTACTCGCAAGGAAATATCTGGTTTGATAAAATCCAACGCCTTTTTGGCATCTGCTTCATCTGCCTGTTCGCCATATGGTAAGCGAACGGCAATAAATTGATAAGAATTATCTTTGGTTTCTATGCGCATTTCTTCCATTGTAAGCTGTGCCAATCTTCCGGCCAAGCTTGAGTCTTGACCACCGCTGATTCCTAACACCAACGTTTTTAAAAATGGGTACTTATATAAATAGCTTTTCATAAAATCGATACTCTTACGAATTTCCTCTTTAGGATCGATTTGAGATTTTGCACCTAATTCTTCGATGATCGCTTTTTGCAAAGAATCCATGAAACATTCCTCCAATTTATTTATTTTCTGTTAGTGCCTTTACATCAACACGGACTTTTTCAAGTAGACGCATTTTATGATTCCAGCATTCTGTCGATAGATCTACTGGATATTTTTGCGGATTAAGATCTCGTTTGTACTCTTCCCATAATGAATCGAGATTTTCTTTGGCATAATGCTTGATTTCTTCCAATGTCGGTAATTCATACACTCTTTTTCCTTCAACAAAAATATCCTGCAAGACTGCTCTTGCTTCAAAATTTCTAACTGTCTTGTTGATAAATGTATGCACTGGATGGAACATGTAAATTTCTTCCTGTTCGCGCGGATCTTCGTCCCATAAAGTGACATAGTCGCCTTCAGACTTTTTATCTGACTTACGTGTGATCCTCCACACTTGTTTTTTCCCTGGCGTAGTCACTTTTTCCGCATTGCTTGAAAGCTTGATCGTGTCTTTCATCTTGCCATCTTTATCTTCGATCGACACTAACTTGAACACCGCTCCTAATGCAGGCTGGTCGTACGCCGTGATCAGCTTGGTTCCAACACCCCAAACATCGATCTTAGCTTTTTGCATTTTTAAACTCAAAATCGTATTTTCATCCAGATCATTTGAAGCGTAAATTTTTGCCTCGTGGAAGCCAGCTTCATCCAACTGCTCACGCACACGTTTAGAGATATAGGCCATATCCCCGCTATCCAAACGAACACCAAGAAAATTGATTTTATCACCCATCTCACGTGCTACACGAATCGCACTTGGCACGCCTGACTTCAAGGTATCATACGTATCAACTAAAAAGACACAATCTTTGTGGGTTTGAGCATAAGCCATGAACGCATCGTAATCATTACCATAGGACTGAACAAGTGAATGGGCATGTGTTCCACTCACAGGGATACCGAAAATTTTGCCTGCGCGCACATTGCTCGTAGCATCTGCCCCGCCGATAAATGCCGCACGTGTTCCCCAAATAGCCGCATCCAACTCTTGTGCTCGACGTGTCCCAAATTCCATCAACGGATCATCACCAATCACTGACTTGATTCGAGCAGCTTTTGTTGCGATCAATGTTTGAAAATTGACCATATTTAATAAAGCTGTTTCGATCAACTGACACTGAGCTAATGGTCCTTCAACCTGGATCAAAGGTTCGTTATTGAACACTAGATCGCCTTCCAAAGCGGAACGGACCGTACATTTAAATTCAAATTCTTTTAAGTAGGTCAGAAAATCTTCTGGATAATCCTCTACTTCTCTAAGATACGCAATATCCGTGTCAGAAAATGTTAGATTCTCTAAATAATCGACTAGTCGCTCTAATCCGGCAAAAATTGCATAGCCATGATTAAACGGCATTTCTCGAAAATAACATTCAAAAACAGAATGGATATCTGCACGTCCTAACTTCCAATATGTTTGCATCATATTGATTTGATATAAATCAGTATGTAACGTTAAACTATCATCTTTATAAACTCGCTTCATCTCACCATGCCATCCTTTACTTTTTATAAAACATTATCCTTTATTATAACAAAACTTCATTATTTCAACCAAAAACTCGTTTTACTTCTTAAGAAGCCTTGTTCTTGAAAATCAAAAACTT
Source organism: Enterococcus sp. 9D6_DIV0238 (assembly GCF_002174455.2). NCBI lineage: Bacteria > Bacillati > Bacillota > Bacilli > Lactobacillales > Enterococcaceae > Enterococcus > Candidatus Enterococcus dunnyi. Next base: position 3,354,026 of record NZ_CP147246.1, on the reverse strand, counting down.
GCTAAAGAAATAATTTAATACGATCACGACGACCTGTGTGACCATTTTAGCCCAAAAATCAGAAATATGCAGCCACTCGATCATCAATACCATCAGAGCCATATCAATGACAAACGATAAAATACGATACCAGTAAAATAGCAGCATTTCTTTAAAAAATGCTCTCAAATCAACATGCTGACTTGCAAAAACAAAATACTTATTTGTAAAAAATGCAAACAAGACAGATAAGAACCAGCCGATCGTATTACTGATTTTATAATCAATGCCAAAAAGATCTTTACAGATAAAAAACACAACAATGTTAACAACTGTTGTTGCCACACCAAAAACTAAATAAGAAATCACTTCTTTATATTTATGAAATAACTCTTTCAATTTTCACTCTTCCTTTCATTGTGCTTCTATTTTAACAAAAATGGAAACGAAAGCCTACTGATTTTCTACTTTTTAGTTATAAGCGAATCGTTCATTCGTTGATAAAGTAAAAGCACCAAAAAGGGCAATCGCTATTTTCCCTTTTTGGTGCTTTTACTTACTCAGCATAAACATTTTTTTGAATTACAATGATATCCTTTCTAGGTGCACTAAAAGAATAGCCTGCTTCAGTCATTTTATTTTTTATGCCGATATGTACATCGACATCTTCTCTTGTTGCATTCAAGAGTCTTTTGATCACAAAGTCAACTTCCGCTTTTGCAATTTTTTTCTTCGTATTGATCATGATGATGTCGATTTTATCATAGGCATCCGCATAAACGATCTGTGTTCGGTCTAGTGCATATAATTTAAAAAACTTGATTGCTTTAGAACCAAAAACAAATTTTGTGATATTTGGATAAAAATATTCTAAATTCAAATTTTTATTTATTGGTGTTTCGATCAATTTCATATATGTAGCTCCTTTTCAACTATCCCTGTCTGATTAACCTTACATAAATTTTACTCTTTCTTTGCCTATTTGTAAATCAGAGATTTTATATGTTATTGTAAATAAAAGACTTGACCTTCACGTTAGGTAAAGGTTTATGCTTAGTTACACAGGAGGGAAAAAGATGGAATATACAATCAAAAAAGTTGCTGAATTATCCGGAATCAGTACACGAACATTACGCTACTATGACGAAATCGGCTTATTGAACCCTGCGCGCATCAATTCTTCCGGTTATCGTATATATGGTACAAAAGAAATCGATCGTCTTCAGCAAATTCTTTTTTACCGCTCGCTAGAGATGAAGCTTGAGGATATCCAAAAGTTGTTAAATGATCCTCATTATGATCCTCAAAAAGCATTACAGGAACACTATGAGCAGCTTTTAGAAAAACGAACGATGATCGATCATCTGATCCTGACTGTAGAAAAAACGATCCACTATCAAAAAGGAGAGATAAATATGACTGATAAAGAAAAATTTATTGGCTTTAAACAACAAAAGCTACAAGAAAATGAAGAACGATATGGAAAAGAAATCCGTGAAAAATACGGAGAAGAAACTGTAGCCGCTTCAAATAAGCAGTGGCTAAATTTAAGTGAAGCAGAAGTTGAAAAAATGGAGCGCATTGAAAAAGAAATGTTTGATGCTTTGAAAATAGTCATACAAACAAACGAGTATCAATCGGATGAAGCAAAAACTGTATTTTCAAAACACAGAGAATGGCTGATGATCACTTCCCCTAACTATTCTGTTGAAATGCACAGAGGACTAGGTCAAATGTATGTTGGCGATGAACGTTTTGCTGCTTATTACAATGATCGTGTTGGTGACAGAGCTGCCGAAACATTGAATCAGATCATCCAAGAGTTTGCGAAATAGGAACAATATACAGATCAAATGCAAAACAGTACTTCTAAATCAAAAACGGCTAAGTCAAAAGTCGAATAATTAGAGTAAAAAACGAGCACTACGATTTGCGTAGTGCTCGTTTTTGAAAAAATGGTCAAAAGCTCTGACTTTTGACCACTTTTTTTATAGTATATTCTCTTTTCGCTCAAATTTAAGCTCTTTTAGTATGCTCAAGGCTGTATCAGCAGGTAAGTTCAGCTCATCAGCATCCTTGAAACTCAGGCTGATCGAACCATAATTCTCCTCTGATTCAAAATAATACACCATCATTTGACCTTGTTCAGCATCTTGTTTTGCTTCTTCACGATATTCAGTAATAAAAAAATCTTCATGAATTTTTTCCGTTTTTTTATCGACCGGAGATTCAGCTCTCGTTTGAGCTGCCTTTTTCAAATACTCGGAAAAACTACCGTATGTAGCTTTCTCTATCATGCTAACATCGATAAAATAGGTTTCGCTCATAAACGATTGATATGAATATCCATCTTCATCAGCAATATCCATAAAATAGCCAGATTGATCATGAAGTTCCTGAGGCAGCGTTAATGTGACAGTCTCATTTCCTCTTGATATGTCCATTGACTGAATCATCGTTTTTTGTTCATCGTTATCGAAATCAGCCTCATCTCGTAATCGATTTTCAAAAATTGAAGAACCATTATCGTTAAAATAAGTTTTTGCTCCAAAATAGACCACAGCACTCGCTAGAACAATACCGATCAACGTCAAGATAATTGTACGAATCCTTCTTTTTCGGCGTTTTGCCAAGAAATTAGTATTCTTCAACACTTCTTTTTTATAGCTGTCTGAGTGTGTGATCGCTGTAATATCATAGTAATAAAAATGCAGCGGCTGCTCAAATCTAACTTTATCTGTTTCATAGTTGAAACCTACTAGTAATGTATATTGTTTGATAGCCGAAGGAAAATTACGAATATTTTTCTTGTTTAATTTGATCAATTCGCCCTGGCTATCTAAAAAATAATAGGCTTGATTATCTTCTTGCGGCGCACTTTCCTGCATCACCGGAAACGCCTCGATCAATTTTTCTGGAATTTCCTTAAAATAGCTTTCAAAGGAAGCTTCTTTTAAAAAGCGAAGCAAATATAGCAAGCCGACAACTTCACTAATAAAAACAAGTACTAAAATCCCCCTCAAAATAGCAGTTGAAACACCTATCCCTGTGACAGTCAAAAGCATTACAGCAATCAGTCCAAATATATACAGCTGATAGCTCCTTTGATAAAGTTGTCGGATCCCTGATTTGTAATAGTCAAGATCGCGATGAATCTGTTCTTTTATATTTTCCATTCGTTCTCCTTTTACCAACATAACTATTTATTTTATTAATTCTTCAAAAATAAATTTTCCCACGCCTCCATCAGCGCAGTCGCCAATCACTCGATCACATTGTTCTTTGACGATATCCAACGCGTTACCCACCGCAAGCGAAACATCAACAGCTTCCAGCATCGCCAAATCATTTTCTCCGTCTCCAATGCCATAGCTGACCGCATCTGGATAAGCACTCATAAATTCATTGATCGCATAACCTTTGCTGCTTTTTGGATCGACAACTTCTAGACACTGCGTAAATGAAGAAAAGACATACGCGGTATCGCTTCCCAATAATCTACGTAAATTCTCATGTTCGGCATCACTTGCTTCCATCAATTCGATCTTCATTACTTTCACCTCAGGATGCTCTACTAAATAGGCCAATGGATCCTCTACATGATTGCATTCTGTTTTAAAGAAGTTTTCTTTAAAATCCATGATTTGCTTTCCAATGTCTCCCATTGGCGCAAGTTTTTCTCTCAAAGCTAAAATATTATCTTCATAATTCTCTACTGGTTTTAAAATGATTCCTTCGTTCGTATGAAGATGATAAAAAATGTTGCGATCCTCCAAAATCGTGATCGCTTTTTTGCATTCATCCAAAGGCAAACAATGGTTATACTCAACTGGCTGACCGACTAATTTGTGACCACCACCATTACTAAAAATCATATCACATTCACTATCAAGCTGATTCATCAATTCTTCTAATTGCGCAAAACCACGTCCACTGATAAACACAAAATGATCTCCTTGTTTTTGAAGCGCATAAATTGCGTCAAAATTAACTTGCGGAATTTCTTGACCCATCTCTTGAAAAGTACCATCTATATCACAAAAAACAACGTTCACTACTTATTCTCCCCTTACAATTCATTTTCCATTTTATTCGCTTGATTAAGTATAGCATAAAGAAGACGATTATATATTTTGATTTTTTATTTTGGTGAATTGTTTCCTGTAAAAAATAGAACATATCAAAAAAGCCATGTTGATTACCTGTGCGGTAGGCAACATAGCCCTTTCGATCATTCGTTTTTTTCATTTACTATTTTCTGTTTCTTGTTGTTCTGCTTCGATAGCCAGACGACTAGAAACAACAAAGTTCCTGTTGAAATAGCAGCTGACAGTAGTTGAAGCTTTGTCCAGTAATAGGCAAAGTGAACAGTTCCTTTTCCACTCAAACGTAGCTCACTAAGGCCTGGAAAAGTTGGACTATTGTATGCTTCCAGCATTTTTCCATTCACCTTAGCTTGATAGCCTTTGTAATAAATGAAAGGGAAAACGATCGCTTCTTTTGAATCTTTTTCATCTATCTGATAATCCAAGTCGACTGCGCCATAATCAAAGGTGACATTTTCTAGTTTGATCCCTTTACTATTGCGGATCGTTTTAGGTGCTTGAATCAATTCCTGAAGATCAGTATCAGAAGGGATATATTCATTGCCCCATCCTAAAAATGTTGAAGGCAACTGCTCAATCTGATCTTTGGTAACCAACCGCTCAACATCTGCCACAAAAAAACCATGCGTAAACACAAGTACCAGAGCTATCGCCATAACACCGTATGAAAGTAATTTTCTCCAGTACTCTTTTTTTATGATCAAAGAATAATTTTCTGCAAATAACCAGCAAATACAAAAAGTAACGATCGAAAATAAGCGCCAAGGAAATTGAATCGCGTTCATTAATGTATTATCCAATAATCTATGAGGAAAGAAACTCGTTGAGGCAAATAAAAATAAGCCTGCGATCATAAGTAATTGTTTCGCTCGTTTAGAAAAACTACTGTAATTTAATCCTAGGAAAAATAGTAACCCGATCATCAACAGCCCTATGTTATTAAACCCACTATTTCGAATAGCAATGTTCAAATAATCGACGATCGTTCCAACTTCCTGACTAAGCTGTGTTACTTGATTTGTTTGAAATGTGAATGATTGCTGTACGACTTGTTCAGCCAACGGCACGAGAAAACCTAGGCATAATAATATCGTTAGTCCAATTGCTTTAAAAAAGGCAACTAATCTTGTTTTTTCACTGATTATATGACGTATATTAAATAGTAAGTAAACTAAAACAAATAGACTAAAGATAAACGCACTTAATACATGGCTTAAAATCAAGGCTGACATTCCCAGAGATAACAAATAAAATTTATCCCTGTCTCCTTCAAAAATTGACCACATACCGACAAATGCTAGCGGAATAAACGTAAGGGCCAATACTTCTCCTAAAGCAGCTCTTTCCGTCAAGTCACTTAAGCGGTAAGAAGCTGTCCCATATAAAACAGCAAAAAGAAATGCTTGAAAAGGGACTTTTTTATAAAAAAGAAAACTATAATAAGCAATCAAATAAGTCATAAAATTTATCCCTATCAAGAAAATAATATAACTATTGCTTATTGACAGACCCAATATCCTCAGCAAACTAGCCGGATAAAGGAAAATATCTGAATAAAATATTGGTGAGCCATAACCCATCCCATAGAGAAAAAAATAGTTGATTTTAGGACTATAATCTCCATTTCTTATGCCCAAAGCTAAGCCTTCGATTCGATTGAGATGAAAATAAAGATCATCCCCTCGATACATGACTTCTTTTCCTATATGAGTAAATAGCAGCGGTATGATACTTAACAGCAAAAACACAATAAATAGGAGTATTCGCTGTCGATTCCGTTCCATCTTTATCCGAGCTCACCTCTTTTCTCTCAAATCACTTATATAACGAATCATTCTTTTACTCTGTATAGTCGATGATTGCCGCATGAATTTCTCTAAATTCTCGTTTATCATTGAATCCAACTCGCAAGGTTTGAGAAACTAGTTTCTTTTCTTCCGCTTCTTCATCATTTCCATAGACGACCACTGTTTTTGAAGCCGGTCGTTTATCGACTTCTTTGTAATCTTTCTCAAAATTTTGGATAGCTAAATCAGCTGTATCCTTTGAAATATCGATGTTTTGAGCCACTTCCAATAGCAGTTCATTGAAATTGTCCTTTGGATACGCCTCTTCTTTTCCATAATTTGACAGTGCCAAGCTTTGCGAAGCTAAACGAACTTCTTTTTGCTCTTTATCAAACGAATATTTCAGATCGATTAATGCAAAAACAATTAATTCTTCTCCTTTGTAGACAGGGTAATACCCTCGAACTAAAAGGTCATTTCCAGAAGCATAGAGGGAGTACTCAGCTTTCTTTGCTTCAAGGTTAGTGGTGATGATCTTTTCATCAAATAACTTTTTAGTCTGTGGAATGATTTCAGGAACCTTCACCTCAAATTTATTTTTCAGCAAGTCCAATGCCTCATCCTCTGAAATTTCTGGATAATCAAATGTACCAAAAGGCTTCTCTCGCTGTTCTTGCCAAATCAGTTGCTGATGCTCAACCTCAGCTGCATTATTTTTACCTGAGCAACCTGCCGCTAATAAAAGACAGATAAATAGAGCAAGTATAAACAAATAGTTTCTATGTTTCATTATTTATCTCCTTCCTCTGCTGCAGTCGTTATGACGATCGGAATCTCATCGGCTTCTGCAAAGCGTTCTTTTGAAGGAATTAAAGTCACTTCACTTGTATCCTTCAGCTCATATAAAGACACACTTTCTGCACTGGCTCCTATCGCAATTGCTTCATTTTTCTGCTCGATCAATTTAGGAATATCCAATATCGTGTTTTCTTTTGGTAGTTTGCCTTCGGCTAAGGTTTGACCATTTTGAGTTACCTGAATTGCTTCATCCCAAATTTTAGCTGTCACATCTTGTTCACCGATATTTTCAACTGTATAGCGTAACGCAAGTAATTTTTTGCTGCCTTCACCATTTAAATTCATCACACCAGTCAATTCGATCGAAAGGGTTTCGTTTTTAAAAACTACTTCATCTGTTTCATCAGAAGTGTCGCTTCCTGAATCACTGACTTCTTTTACAGAACGTGCCGATTCATCAATGATTTCCGCTCTTTTTTCATGGCCGCCATCATTTGCTGAATAATAATTTAACTGAAGCAGTCCGTGCGCTGTTTCAATGTAGTATAAATGCAGCCAAGTTGAACGCTTTTCAAACATTGTATCTAAGGTATATTTGTATCCTTTATATTTCCCAACCTTAAATTCTTTCATAAAGATTTCAGATTCTTTTTTATAGTTATACTGTTCTTTCAGTTCTTTTCGCATCCGCTTGCCAAAATCTTCATCCAGCGTTACTGCTTCTTTTCTTTGACCCATGACGACTAAAGTTGAGTTACTTTTGGTATCTTGTGCACCAAATACTGCTTCATTACTGTATTTTACTTTGAAATCCGTCACTGTTTCCCATGTACTCGGCAACTGGATCTTATAATCGATCCCTTTTGCCTCAAAAGATTCTTTTTTGTCTGCTAATTTAGCTGAACAACCACTAAAAACAAGAAGTAAGAACAACAGTAATACCTTTATTGGTTTCTTAGTCATAGTACCCTCCATTCTCAATTACTATTAAGCTTTGTTTGTTCTTTTTTATTAGTTGCCAGTTGTAGAAAGTAAAAAGAAGAATACAACTGACAAATAAAATCACTCCCAGTTTAAGCCCTTGTGGAACAAAGACGAATTTGATCGTATGACTGCCTTTTGCGACTGGCAACGCAAGAAAAGCATCTTTGAAGGTCGGAATAGCCACTTTTTCTCCATCAATGTAGGCTTGCCATCCCTTATCATAAGGAATCGTCGTCAAGACCACTTGTTCTTTATCTAAATTCACCTTAGCCTCTGCAGTACGCCCATCTGTTTTAAAGTCAACTTCTTTTTCCTTCACCTTTTGAATCGCCTCTTTAAATGTATCGACGTTGATAAACATAGCATTCGGCCTCACTAAATGGACCACCCGGTCACCTGTGAAGCTGACTTCGACCTCTACTGTTTCAGCTTTATCATAGTAGCCTAAATTATAATATTGCCCCGTTCCTTCCAAACCAGCCCAACTTTCAACACCATTGACTTTCATTTTGACGTCAACCTCGGTTCCCTGACCGTACAAGCTAAGGTAGGCTTGTGAACGTGCCGGAACATCGACTGAATAAGTCAGTGTTCTCAGTTTATTAGGCATTGTTTTGGAGTAAAATAAGACAGAATCATGATCTTCAACTTGAACATTTTCTTCTTTGACCGTTTTGATCTCAGAAAAATAGAAGAACGAATCTGTTTCGCCGGATAAATACTGCAACAACTCTGTTTGATTTTTTACCACATCTTTTTTGTATATGCCTTTATCCGTCAGCATGCCTAAAGGTAAGGCAAATTCATTTTCATACACACCATATTTACCGACTTTTTTCTTAAGAGTAAAGCCAAATTTATCTGGATCATTCTGCGCTAAATTGTATTTGATTCCTAACAAAGAATCCATCACTAGCGTGTTATTGATATATTGGATCGTTAAATTGGTTCCTGTTGAACGAAATCCTAATTCATTCATATACATTGAAGAATGACGGTTTCGGATCGATGAAAACATTGAAACTCCGCTGTAGCCGTGAATAAAACTTTCATTTCTTGAACTACTGTTGAGATTTCCTACGCGGTATAAAGTATCATTTTGCTCTTTTGTCCATTCAACTAATCGATGCACATCTTCATAGTTTTGAGTGTAGGCAATTCGTTCTGGGTAACGCCATTCAGTTGCAATTCCCTCCACTAATTTTTGAGCATTCAATGTCATTTCTCCGATGAAAACAGCTACTAAAAGAAATAACCAAATAGTTTGTTTTGATTTGAAGCGATCTTTCAGTAACAAAATCAGCAAGTAAACAATCAGAAAAACGACACTAGCCAGGACAGCATTTTTATCTAAAAAATCATAACGTTTGCGATTCGCTAAGAAAACGATCAAAACATAAAGAAAAATGATGCCTAAAACGATATTTAATATGCGATTACCGTCTTCTTTCGTCGCTTTTTCCAGTCCGAACCCTGCTAAAAGTAATCCTAAAAAAGAAAATAGAAAGCTAAAACGGAATAAAAACATATTTGGCGCATGGAATCCATGCCAAAATAGATTCATTGGTTCAATATAAACACTGGCGATCAAAAGGAAAAAAAGACTGCCGTATACGAGTTTATTTTTTAATTTTATTTTTGGACTAACAAAATAGAAAAGGCAAAAAATCGTTCCTAATAAACCAAAATACAGAAACGGTGCACTTCCGTATTTACTAGTATCATAGACACCTACCATGGTTTTGACTGGAATATCCCAGATCCCTGTATCATTTGTAAACAAACGACTTAATTTAGTTAAGCTTTCCCCATTGTTTTTCAAATCAAGTAAGGTAGGTAAAATAGTGACCATTGAAGCTCCGCCTGCTAAAAGCGAAGTAATCAAATAGGTGATCAACGTCTTTTTGTACGTTTGCGGCGCTAATATAAATCGACATAATACATATAGAAAAGAAAAGACACCGATCATGAAAGCCATGTAAAAGTTTGATAAAAACAAGAGTAAATAACTGATAAACAATAATGCCGGTTTTCTTTCATCCATCAAGCGGTGAATCCCTAAAATAACTAACGGTAGATAAATCAACCCGTCCAGCCACATTTGCTGCGGAGAATACGCAACGCAAAATCCGCTTAAGGCAAAACTGACACTCAAAATCAATTTGCTCCATTGGGGAATTTTGAAAATACGATCGCTCATTACCCAAAATGTTCCGCCGATCGCACCGAATTTCAGTAAAAGGATCATATACAATGCGTCTGGTATTTGACTGTTATCAAAAAAATAAACAAGTGGGCTAAAAATACCATTGATATAGTACGCCATAAAGGACCAGTAATTCAGCCCTAAAGAGCCGTACCAAGTATATAAAAAGCTCTGTTTTCCATGTAAAGCATTGTTGAAACTGGCAAAAAAATTAGACGTTTGCGATAAAGCATCACTAGCTAAAATCGTTTTCTCGCTGCCTGGATAAATTCCTAGAAGAAAATAAACAAAGCCCATGATGCTGATCGGTAAAAGAATGCTCAATAAAAATGCCCAGCCCTTATGTTTGATCCATTCTTTATACTTCATACTGCGTTTCCTCCTAGATATTTAATCTCTTTTTCAATTTATGCGCCCTGCTCGATCAAAGGGATAAAAACGGCAAACCACCGTTCCTTCAATTTGTTCTGCTTCGACCAACCCAAAGTGACGGCTGTCTTTTGAGGCATTCCGATTATCGCCTAAAACAAAATAACTTCCTTCCGGAATCGCTGAAATATTGCGTAATTTTCGAGCTACTTCTTCACTAACAGTCAACTTTAATGTACTGTCAGGCAACTGGAAGGCAGTTAATTGATCATTTACATCATTCCATACATCTGCCTGTTTTGGTCTTAAGTACACACCTGTTTGATCTGTCCAAAGCTGATCTCCCGGCATACCGATCACACGCTTCACGTAACTGGATTCCTCCGGTATTTCCGGATCGAAAGTGATCAAATCGTAGCGGTTCGGTGATTGACCTTTTCTCACAATGATTCGATCATTATTTTGCAGCGTAGGCAGCATCGAGCGTCCGTCAACTCGATGTGTTTTGATTTGTAATAAACCGAGAATGCACAGGGCTACCAAAAAAAGCAGGAGCCCTTCACGAATGTTCAGCCTTTTTTTAGTTTCCCGCTCCGATACTTTTTTATTTTTTGGGAGCCTCCTATTTGAAAAATGTTGCCGCTTTTTGATCGTAGATTGTCCTTTTCTAGGTTTCTGTGTCTGCATTTGATTGATTGCCACAGTTGTTCCTCCCATTGCCCGATTAAAATTGTGTCATGTTGTGCAACGGCAACAGCCTTGTTTTCACAACACCAATAATGTTTTCTTCATCGATCCAGCCAAACTGACGACTATCCGCTGCGTAATGACGATTATCGCCCAATACAAAATAGCTGCCCTTCGGTAAAGCCCTAGACCCTGTCAAGGAAGCTAAAGAAAAATTTTCAGTTAATAAGCGCTCCTCTGCTTTTGCTTCGTTTTGTTCGTTCACTAAAAATCGTTCGACAACGAACTTTTGATCGATCATCAATTGATCCTCTTCATAAGTAATCTCTTCTCCTGGTAGACCAATGACCCGCCTGATCATCAACTGATCGTTCACGGGATTTTTAAAATAGATCAAATCAAACCGCTTGATCTGTGCGTGCTTCCTTACAAAAAGTCGATCACCATCGTTCAATGTAGCCGTCATCCCATAACCATTGACTGTCGGCAAGCTAAAGAAAAGCCACTGTAATAGAAAAAAAAGACTCATCAACAGGAAAAAGCTGATACCAATTTCTTTGTATATTTGGTGTCTTTGCTCACTTCTTTTTCTTTTTTGACTCGTTTTTTTTCGTTTCCCTTTTTTTCTATTTATTGTTCTGGATGAAGAATGCTTCTTTTTTGCTGCAGAGGTCACCGTTGTCTTAGCCGTTGTTTGTTGCGACTTTCGGCTTTTTACGTTCTTTTTTTTGGCAGTCTGCTCTCTTATCTTTTTACGTCTTTTATGGTTCTTAACTTTAGCCTTTTGTTCCATGTTGAGTCTCCTAGTTTTTCTGTTTCAGTGCCGACTCATTGACTTTAAAGTAAGTAAAAACAGCTTTTTGTCGTTCTTTGATCTTACTTATATCTTTCAGGTAACTTTCGAGTATTTCTTTGTTTGCTAATTGTTCTTGTGTCAAAGTCGATAAATTCATTCCAACATCTTTCATCGAAACATAATAACGAGTCAATAGCTTGGAGCCTTCCTCTGATAGTCCCACCGAAACCGGTCGATTGCCGTAGGTAACCAATAATGAACTTACTTCTTGAAACTGAGGATAGACTTTATCGATGCTGCCGCCTTCTTTGATGGTTGTAAGCTTTTTTTCTAAATCTTCTGTCAATAAATACCCTTGAACAACTACTTTGGCATCATCTGACGTTAAGTTCGTCAATTGATAGTATCTAGCATATGCAGCAGATCCAGCTGAAAGAAGCATGACAACTAAGAAAATCAATGAATTTCTAAAGTAACGTTTTTGACGACTAACAAGCAGCCGTCTTTCACGTACCCACCTTTTTCGTTTCACCTTATTTTTTGGTCGCCTTCTCCACTGGCCTTTTTTTAGTTCCTTTTTCGTTGCAAAGAAGTAAAATAAGCAAAATAACACAAACATAAAGCAAAGCATAGCTAAAGAAAGCAACCCCATAAAAAACCAATCTAACAGAACCATATTACTGATCCCCCTTCTTATTTAGCTGCTCTTCTTTCTTTTCTTTTTTGCTCCGCTTTTACTACCCTTCTTCTTTGTTTTTTTCTTATTATTCATCGCTCTAACAGTGAAGAAAATTGCCAAGAAGGCTATAAATACACCGCTTGCGATCATTGCAATCAGCTTCCAGTTGATCCCTCGTTCTTGGATCAGTGTCACATCTTGCGCATTGTATTTGTCTGCATCTTCTTTTGTGATTTTAAACTCTTTATCCCACGTCCATTTTTTGTCTCCGCTTGTTACTAGAATATGAGCTTTATAATCGCCTGGTTCCATCTGATCACCATTCATTTCCAATGGAAAATCGATCAGTGAGTTTGGAGCCATACGCATATCTGCGCGTTTTGTATCATAAAGAACCGCTTCTGAACCTTTCTTCGTCACTTCCATTTCAACAGTCATTCCGCTGACAAAATCTGCAGAGATATTCGAAAAATTGGCAAAAATACTATTGCGGTAATTTGATAGACCAGCGGAAACACTATTCAGCTTTAATTCTGGTGTAATCGCTGTATCCGTTTCTTGCAAGACCATACCTACTACAAAGGCATACTCGTTGATAACGCCCGTCGCTTTTTTCTTCTCTTCTTCCTCTTTTTTGCTTGGTTTTGACTTCATATAAATTCCGCCAACGATTTTACCATCATAACTGACTTCCGGCATTGTTATGTCTAAATTCAAAGGTGCAGTTTCTTTAGGTCCCAGTGTTACTTCTGTCGGGCCTTTTACAATGTCTTTGAAATCATATTTTAGTGAAGCATCATTTTTTATTGAAGATGGACCATATTCTAAAACTCCATTTGAGTTTGTTTTAGCACCATTCAATCCAATCGTGATCGTCTGTTCTTCCTCTGCCCGGTTTGTGAGCATGATTTGAACGGTTTGTTTTTGACCTGGATTCATCCGTAAATTGAAGTATTGCACATCTCCTTGTTGATTTTCCGGCATGATCGATTCATAGGCAAACTGCTTTTCAGCATGTGCAGGCAGGGCAAAGCCAAACAACGATACTATGTATAATCCTATTATTAGGTATAAGCTGATTCTTTTTTTCATTTGATTTGATTGTCCTTTCTCGTCCTATCACTACAATAAGCCAAGACTAAAAATGCTCAACTTCTATAGTTAAAATTAGATACAAATACTTCCTAATTATTGTTACTTCTCTAAACGAATAGGCTTATTAAATAAATGGCGGGAGCAGAAGCAGCTCCCATATATTCCAATGACTAACTGACCGTGATCAGCTGAATCATCGAAAGTGATTCTTAGAGTGTGCTGCTTCTGTCCCAGCCTAAATAATTATTCGAATGGTTGATCTCGAATTATAATGGTGTTTCTGAAAGTGTCCAAGTGATTTCAGCTACATATTTACCATTCATGATTTCTTGTGCTTGGTTCGCAGGGATTTCTAATTTAACAGATTCTTCTGCTTTTTTAGCTGGATCTTCGATATCACCAAAGTAAACAGCATAACGTCCGCGACCTTTAGAACCGTTAGCTTCTTTACCATCTGTATTTGTAAATACAGCAGCAGGTGTTGATTCGTTTACTACAGCTGTTTTAATTCCTGTAGAACTTGGTTTTAAAGCTTCGTTTTCTGCATCAGCAACTAAAATTGGGTTGCCGTAAGTGATTTCAGCACCATTGATGTTTCTTACTTTACCTTTTGCAGTATCGTTGAATTGGAAGTTTCTAGTAATTTTTGCAGTCAATTCATATGTGTGATCGTCTGTTTGACGGTCATCTTTGAATTGAACCCAGTTAGCACGTGATGGCACGTGGTCAGCTGCTGTAGATGGGTTAGCTGTTGTTGGTTTCGCCCAAGAAGTTACTGCACCAGTTGTTGCAGCTTGTGAATTGAAGACTAACTTAGACATACCTTGTACTAAAAATTCTCCATCCAACAATGCAGTACTATCTGTATCTCTTGTTGATTGGCTAGATGTGTTAGGTGGTACAACACCAGAAGTATCATATGTTTCATACGATTTACTTGTAAATTCGATTTCTCCTTCGCCAACACCTGGTTTGTTTGGATCTGCCGCTTTAGTTGCCGGTCCTGCTGCTGCTACTGCCAATGCTGCTAGTAAAGCTGTACCAGCTAATTTGTGTGTTAATTTCATTTGTATTTCCTCCTAGTTTTTGTGTATATTTATGGTAACTCGGCTAATATCCAAGTTAACACCGTTGAGTAAGCGCCCGCTTCTTTTTCTGTTTCCTTAGGTACAGTTAGTGTAATCGCTTGATTACTATACACAGGCTTTTTAAAGATTGGATCTTCAATCGTATTGCCTGAAGAATCCTTTCTCAGTTCCAATGAATTTTGACGCCCATTTTTATTTTCTGCTGATGCGCCAAATATAATGCTCCAAGTTCCAGAACCTTTTTCGTCCTGTGCTTGTGCAAGGTTATACGTGTCTCCAATATTACTCATACGAATGACTTCTTTGGAAACTGATGGTGATAAAGATGCATCTGTAGTCGAGTTCGTCCAAGCTTGGTCAAAAGAAATAACTGCTCCCTTTAGCTCAGCTCCGACCTTCGTTGCATGCTTAAATTGTTCCTCTTGTCTTACCTGTAATGTCCAACCTGAGTGATTGTCACGATAATCTGAAACTTGAATAAAATTTCCTCTCGCTCCAGTCTCACCGTGAAACAGTTGTGCATTGATCGGATAGACAGCTGCTTCTTTACTTATTTTTACTGTGCTGAAATTTAGCTTTGGAACAAAATCGATTCGTAAATCACCATCCGTTTGCGGTGTTTCGCCTGGATCGACCTCTATATCAGGATTTTCAGGATCACGAATAATAGAATCTTCTTCCTTAAATTGACTCAAATCGATTTCTGCTCCACTTTTGCGTGAAGCTTCTGCGTGAGCTTGTTCCATTTGAGCTGAAAAAAAGAGAACAGTACCAAGAAAAGCAGTCATCAGTAAGCTTATTCTTTTCATTGATCAGACCCTTCCTTTCTGGTAGATTCTCGTTTTCTTTTCACTAGATAAAAACCTAGTGCAAAAATAAGAACAGCAATTCCGCTAACCGATAGGCTTTTTTGAATCAATTCTCCTGTAGAAGGATATTTTCCTGCCGGTTTTTTTGTTGGTTCTTCACTAGACGATGTTGTCTCACTTGTTTCTGATGTTGGAGGAGTACTTTCTTCTGTGAAAACAATTTCTCCGTTCGTTTTGACAGAAGCCTCTGCTCCATATACCAGTGCTGGTTTCAGCATGAAGAAACTACCTATAAAAACAAGGGAAAGTAGAACAATAGTTGCTCGTATTTTTTTTACTGTCATGTGCATGTCTCTCCTTTAATTTTTACGGGGTCTCTCCAACTGTAAATTCGATCGTTGCTTGATATTTACCTAATTTCTTCACTGTATCCGCAGGCACATCTAATTTGAAGCCTTTGCCTTTCGGATTCCAGGTTCCACTTACATCAAACTCATTACTCGTCGTATGAGTATCTGTCAATAGATCCTGTGCAGTATCCAACAAGAAACTCTTTTCATTCTCCGTCCCATCGTTGTATCTCAAAATGTTAGGAATGACTTTTTTTGATCCATCCGTATCCGTTAAAGTAAATTCTTGTGTTACTTTAGCTTGAAGTGTCCACTTTTGCTTGCTGGCTCTTGTATCCGTGATGATCAATGCTTTGTCAAGTGTAGCTTCGTTTACACGAATTGGCTTATAGCTGACTTCTTCGATCCCAAAGTTGAGCTTCGTTGGTGTTGAAGATAAAAATAGTCGGCCTTCAAATTCATACTCTACTGTATTGCCACTTGCTGAAAGTACAAATTCCTCGACTGGTGCGTTGGTTTGTTCGTAACCTGCATCTTTAATAGCCTGAATAGTATCCGTAACTGATTTGATGTTTTTCAAATTGATTGGATCTCCAATCATTTGGGTCGTATCAACATAATCAGGATATTTATCAGTCATATAACTTCCGTTGATTTTGTACTTAACCCGTAATTCAGCAATTGTAGGAGCAATGGTTACTTTTACTGGTATATCTTTCGTTACACCTTTAGCAGTTGTTAATGTCAATGTCAATGTAACTTCTCCAAGGGTCGAAGTATCCGGCAATGGCTGCTTATATGCAACTTCTACAGGTTTATCAATAGGATTATCCGTATCTACTCGAATGTTATCTAAAAATGATGTTCCAGGGTCTGGATAATCAGTTGTAAAGTTTGTTCCTAATGGAACTTTGATATTTTGTTTCGCATCTGCATCAGGTTTACCTTCGTAGAGAACTTTCGACATGGTTTGTCCTTGTATTATTTTAGATTCTAAGGTATCACTTAATATATTCCCATTGACGGTATTATACGTATAATATGCATTTGTCTTAGGTCCACCAAGTTCAAATGTCATATAACCGTTATCGTCACCACTATCTTGATAACCATATAAATCACTAGCCTTATCAAAACTAAACGATGCATTAGGTTCTGCCGCAATCTTTATATCAAAAACTTTTCCATTAAAATTTTCAGCAGATGTGGCATCCGAAAGGTTTGCCGTTAAAATAAGCTTACTAGAGTTTCCTGGAGCTTTTTCAACAGTAAATAAGCCTGTCCAGTCCTTATCTGTCCCATATTCAAGTACTTTCACTTTAGAGAGATCAATATCATAGATACTTGGTACCTCTGTTTCTAATCTAAATGAGTCATCTCTGTTTTCAACTTTATTATCAGGGATTGTTTGTAAAATAGAGTATTTAAGATCTAAATAATTTTCTGTATCTGTATGCTTTGCTTCATTTTTTATACCGTAAACAATCGGTGTAGCAGGAGCGATCCTTGCAAGTGATTGAGTACCGTACATAACTGCCATCGCAGCTGGATTCGTATTTGCAGTAGCTGCTCTACGTTCCATACTTGTATTAAATGTGCGACCAGAGAATAACTGAGTTAGTAAACTCCTCGAGCTGTTTGTCGTCGAACTAGTTCCATAAAGTTCAATCTTACCAACTGCAGGAGTGTCTTTTAAATAGCCAATCCAAGTATCTTCTAACACATACATCTTTTTAAAGTCATCATCAAAATCTGTAGTAACAGCCTTCAATCCATTAATATTGTTAAAGTTCCATGTTCCTTGAAAATCAATTGGTAAGCCAGATTGATGATCATAAAATTCATAGTGATACTGAACCTTGTCTCCAATAGCATAAGTGTCATAATAATCCGAAGCACTTCTGTTAGAGCTTCCAAGCATTAGAAACATTGCTCCCCATGTCTTGATCGCTACATTAGCTGTATCATCAGTTTTATCTCGGTCATTATAGTTCACAGCAATAAAGTTCATATATGGATATTTCCCAGTATTAGCATTTTTTGTTAGTGACATTTGGTCAATAACCAGTTTTAAATCAATGCTTCTCCCGTTGTAAAGTCCTGCATTTTTTACTAAAACACTTTTTTCTTCTGCAACGTTATCCGGACTAAACCTAAATATTTTGGAGGCATTCGGATCATCGACACCATTACCAGTTTTAACTAATACATCATTAACTGGATCTTTTAAACCCTTCACTTCATAGCTAGTATCTTTAGTCAATTTGAACATCGTTCCATAATCACCTGGAATTTCAGATATCGTTCCCGAACTGCCGACGATATTTACATCAGGTGCTAGTAAAATATCATTATAATCTGCTGGTGCAGCTGAGATTTTATCATTAGACCCTGAGACAATATAATTGATGCCAACCAAAACTAAACAAGCAGCAATAACAAATGAAGTTCTTTGCTTAATTTTTTTCAATTTTCCACCTCCTCACTACAATATGCTATGTCAATATAATTCTAGTTTCACACATATTAATTAGACAAAAAGTAATGTTGGGGATACTCTCGCAAAAAGACAAATTTAGACTAGTTAGACATCTTAATTTTGTCGTTCGGAAAGTATTCCCAACAAAAAACGACTAATTATTTGACAAAAATTTTGTCAGTAAATTGAACGACTAATTAGATTCCGCCGCCAACTAAAGAAATTTTTCCATAATTTTCAAGTCGGAAATTTGGTGAAATATCTCCAGTTGTAGATAGTGTGTTACTATTACAGATTTTGCCGAAGTTAACTGAGAAGCTGCCACCATCTAAATAAACAGGAGTATATTCATATTCTCCGCCAGTTTGAGCCCAAGTCGCAATTTCACTTACGTCTGTAGCATTGATCGTTGTATTTGTAGAATAGAATAATTTTGAATTTGGTTGTTTGTTTGTAACTTCAAAATTAGCTGGAGCATTAAGGTTAATCACAGCTCCCTTATATTCACTTTCAACGACTGCTTTTTTACTTTTACCAGTTACAACTAACTCAGCACCTTCAGAAACATTTACTTCTGATCCATAATATTGAAGTTTCATCGTTGCGTAGTTTCCTCCGCCACGACCGTTCAAGTGAACTGAACTTCCTTCTGCTAAATTGAATGTTGGTACTTTATTCACATAATCTGCACGTGGGATGAATTGGAATGCAACACCAGCTGCATCAACATCAAGTGAAGCATTCGTACCTACATCAACTTTTTGAACTTTATCGTAAAATACTGGATAGTAGTAGTTCACGTCACTTTGTGGTCCAATTTTTACATTGATTTTTGCATTGTCACCGATGATTGCTTCACCAGTTGCTTTTCCTTTGATCAACGCACCATTAAAGTAGAATGCTGAGAATTGTCCGTGATCTTTGTTCGCTGCAATTCCGTTATACGTAGAACCTGCTTTAAATTCTAAATCGTGAACCCAAGCATTTTCTGCACGAGTCGTGATATTGTTTGTTCCGTCAAATGTTAATTTACCTTCACTAAGGTGAACAAAACGAGCACCAGTATAAGTGACATCTTTCGCTAGAACATCCCATCCATAACTTGAAGGTCCGTTACCAGATCCTCCTGTGAAGAAACGTCCGTCACTGTCAGCACCAACAATGTTTGAATTAGTGATCGTTACAAGGTTCTTGCCTTTAGTATTTTGTTTACCATAGATAGAGTTGTGTGCTGAGTTGATCACAACACCTTTATCCGCATTACCATTGATCGTTAGATCACGGTTTGGAATATCTGTGATGTTTTTCTTGAATTGGATACTTGCATTCACGTTGATCACCGTGATTGAAGGATTCTTTAATGCCGCTTCAAATTGTTCGATCGTAGATACTTCTGCTGTTTCTTCTGCCGCGTATGCTACTACTGGGCTACCTGAAATCGGTGTTGGTACAGTTAGTACCACTGCTCCTAGGGTCGCTGTTGCTGCTAAAGCAAACAAACTTCTTTTCAATACTTGTGTTTTTTTCAAATCTTTCTCCTCCTAAAATATGCTTTTGACGAAACCTTTTTTTGCTCCCTCCTTTCCAGAAGTAACGAGCATCCACTTCTTTTCCCGCTTGCTTCTAACCAGTTTCGCAAATTATCCTATTGACTGAAATCATAATATGCATGTCTCTACCTCCTATTTCTAACTAAAATCAAATGATTGGTTTTATCACACTAGGATGTATCATTGCCGATTCCCAGTCCCATTACTAATTAGATAAACTGCTATTCAATTCTTTAGACGTATAACATATATCCTTTAGAACGAATTGTTTTGATATACTGCGGTTTTTCAATATCGTGCTCGATTTTTTTTCTTAAATGAAAAACTAAATTCGAAACCCGATATTTTCTATTTCCATAGGTATCATTCCAAACGTTTTTGTAGATTTCCTCATATGTCATTGTTTTACGTGCATGTTTATGTAAATATTCAATCGTAAGAAATTCTAATTTCGTTAGATTTACTTCTTTGCCATCTTCTAAACAAACACTCAGATTTTGTGGATTTAATTGAAAATCCTTTACATCTCGAACCAAAGAATTTTTTGACATGCTCAATTGTGCCTGAGGTTCTTTAAAACGTTTTATTAAGTTCTTTACAGTTAATATCGATTCATCTAAATCATTGTTGTAATCAATGATCCCATCAGCTCCTAATTGAAGATAGACGATACGATTAGTTTTATTAGACTCATCCACAGATGTAAGAATCCACAATGGTAAATCTGATTGTCTTCGTATGTCCATAATCAATCCGCAAATCCAATTGATACTGGAAAAATCAATATCCTCGATAATTAATGTATCTACTTGCTTAATTGACTCAGCTTTCCCCAGAAGTAACTGATCAATCGTTTCTTTTTGTATTAATTGAATATCGCATTGAAACATATTAAGGATTTTTTTATACTTTTCACTTAACTTACCATTTAATGAAATGTATCCGATTGTGTACATTTCTCGAAGCCTCCTCACCATCATTTGTTGTTTTACTTTTTTTCCTTTAAACAATATTTCTTTTAAATTTGAAGCCTTAAAGTTTAGAAAAAATTGATTTGCGATTATAATAACGATAAGTAAATTCATCAGTGGTCGAATGAATTTATATCGACGGCAAATTTTGATTTTATAATAGATATTTGGCTTAAATTAATTTCTTGAATGTATCAGGTATAAGAAAAAGGACGGTCAGCTCTTGTTGCTACACACTTCAAAAAATCAGTTGACCACTTTATGACGGCTAAAAAATGTCTGGCAAACAAAAAAAGAAGCTAACAAAACAAGCGATGTTTTGTTAGCTTCTTTTTAAAGTAGTTCCTGTAATTGCTTATCCAATATAGAAACAGCTGCTCTTCTGTTTTCCCAAAGTGAATCTGTGTAGGTATCTAAGGTCAATTTTATCGAAGCATGACCTAAAAGCTTACTTAAAGTGGCAATATCGATACCGCGTTCTACACACCTTGTTGCAAATGTGTGCCTTAAAACATGGAAATGAATCGTTTTGATTCCAGCTTCTTCAATGGTTTTTCGAAAACGATAACTAATCACTCGAGGTTCAGCGTAGCTATCTTTGCAAGAAATAACATATTCGGAGGTTCGTTCCTTTTTCTTATTTAATAGGTAGCTTTTCAAATTATCTGCCAAAGGAATCAGACGCTTAGAACTTTTTGTTTTGGGTTCTGCCAAGATAACCTCAGTCTTTTTCTTGTTTGTCACACTTGGGATCCTATACAGTGTTCTTCTAATGTGTATGATGTTCTTCTCAAAATCAATATCGTCCCATTTAAGTCCGCTTATTTCACCAATTCTCAATCCTGTATATAGCGCTAATATGACAGCGGAACATCCTTTCTCTCTTAAAGCGATAGCTTCTATTTTCTCTTGATCGGCCAAACTTAGTGCAGATATTTCATTCGTCGATGTAGAAGATAATGAAAGATTTTTACAAGGATTTACTAAAATGCAATTCTCAATATACGCTCTCCCCAATGCACTTTTTAAAACAGTTACTATTGAATGGATCGTTGAAGATGATAATTCCAATTGAATCAGATAATTAACGAATTCCTCTATTTCACGACTTTTTAGTTGTGCTAATGCGCGATTTCCCAAAGCAGGAATAATATATTTATCGATCCTTAGCCGATAACTTATATAGGTAGACTGCTTTATTCTCTTCTTCATCACAACATTCAGCCAATGATTTAGCCAATCTTCAACACTTCCTTTATATAAACTGAGATTATTATGCGTGAAAGAATATTGAACTTTCAACTCAGCGAGCCTTTTTTTAACACAAGAATATTTCTTTCCGTAGATATAGCCATATATGATCTTGCCATGTTCGTTCCTTGCTTTGATATATCTACCTTCCCATCTACCATCCTTCCTTTTATATATATTTTCACCTTTTCTACTCACTTGCGACACCCTCTCCGAAAAAAAATTGACGGCTTATTTGACGGCTTAAAAATATATACCTATTTCTTTTTTGATAAGATCATAAGTATGAGTAAATTAATTTCAATAAAAATAAAACAATAACCATCTAAACCTTTGTTTTTTTAATTTTTAACACCGATTTGTTTAAATCTTTTCTCATTTTTTTCTCAATTCTTATAAAAATATGATAGAAAAATGATCTTTTTCATATAGACTGCTCATCTTTTTTGAGATAGAATGAATTAGTAGTTGAAGTTGACTTGTGATTTATTGATTAACCTGTTTTATATTTTCTTATACCTGATACATACAAGAAAAAAATTATCTAATACATATATATCATTATTATATCAATATAACTAGAAATTTCATCCTTTTTATAAAAAATATTATTTCTTTTTTTGTATAAAAAAACATAGAATTTGAAATATTCTCTCCGATTCCTACACTTATTCTTCTCTCTAACTAAAACAGTCTATCTTCCCTTCAAAAAAGTAATCGAACATGAAAAACTATGCTCTCTTCTATATAATTTGTGGTAAAATAGTGTATCTTTACTTACTATGACAGGGAGGCAGATTGTTGGCATCTAAATTTTTTACAGGCAGTCAATTAAAGTGGCTGGCGATCATTTCAATGTTGCTGGATCATACAGCAAAAATCATTTCATTTCAGCAGTACGCAGTATTGTCTGTCCCTTATGCAACAGACAGTTCTGTTATAGCAGAAGTCACCAAAACAGTATTTCCTATTTTTATTACGATCGGCAGATTAGCTTTTCCTTTGTTTTGCTTTTTGCTGGTTCAAGGATTTATCCATACATCAAACCTTTCACGTTACAGTTTACGCTTATTTCTGTTCGCCCTTCTTTCTGAAATTCCATATGATCTTGCTTTTTCTAAACAATGGTTTGATTGGCAAAGTCAGAATGTCTTTTTTACCTTATTGATAGGTCTACTCGTTATTACTGGTCTAAAGAGGTATCAAGGTCGCTCGATCAAAAATTATCTTATCTCAAGTATGTTTATCCTATGTGGAATTTTTTCAGCCGAATGGCTGCATACGGATTATGGGGGTTGGATCGGTGTTTTATTGATCGTGGTATTGTATATTTTTAGGAATCATAACTTACTGAAATGTGTATTTGGCGGGGCTGTGATTTTACAAAACAGTTTATTTGGCCTGTTGGCTTTTCCTTTGATTTATTTTTATAATGATCAGCGCGGAAAACAAATGAAGTATTTTTTTTATTGGTTCTATCCTGTTCATTTATTGCTTTTGACAGCAATTCAGCAGTTCATCATTGTTCCATATTTGCTAAATATGTTCTAGATAAAATAAGTAGACCAGATGGCTATTTTAAAGTAGCTACCTTAATTTCTACTATTTATATAAATTCAAAGAGCCCGAAACAAAACTAAACATCAGTTTTGTTTCGGGCTCTAATTTCGAATAAACATCGAGACAAAAGCAGCTAACACGCTTCGATCACATTAGCCAAACGCTTTTGTCCTAACATTTCTTCTTTGATTTTTTATTACATCATGCCGCCCATACCCATTGAAGGATCCATTGGTGGCATTGCTGGTGCGGCTGGTTCTGGTTTATCAGCAACAACAGCTTCTGTTGTCAATAATAATGCAGCAACAGAGGCAGCGTTTTGTAATGCTGAACGAGTTACTTTTGTAGGATCAACAATCCCTGCTTCTACCATATTGACCCATTCGCCATTTGCAGCATTGAAACCAATACCTAGTTCAATATTTTTCAATTTATCGACAACAACTGAGCCTTCATAGCCAGCATTTTCAGCGATTTGACGAATTGGTTCTTCCAAGGCACGGACAACGATTTTCACGCCAGTGGCTACGTCTCCTTCAGCTTCTACTTCTGTTACTTTATTGATCACATTAACTAAAGCCGTACCACCACCAGAAACCATTCCTTCTTCAACAGCTGCTCGAGTAGCATTTAACGCATCTTCGATACGCAATTTCAATTCTTTTAGTTCTGTTTCAGTTGCAGCACCAACTTTGACAACGGCAACCCCGCCAGCTAATTTCGCTAAACGTTCCTGTAGTTTTTCGCGGTCAAAATCAGAAGTTGTTTCTGCAATTTGATTTTTGATCAATTGAACACGTGCATCGATTCCTGCTTTTTCGCCTGCACCTTCAACGATCGTTGTATTGTCTTTATCCACTACGACCTTGCTTGCATTTCCAAGATTTTCGATCGTTGTATCTTTCAATTCAAGTCCTAAATCATCGGTGATCACAGTTCCGCCAGTTAAGACAGCAATATCTTCAAGCATCGCTTTACGACGATCACCAAATCCTGGAGCTTTCACTGCAACAACATTGAATGTTCCGCGGATTTTGTTTAATACTAAGGTTGGTAATGCTTCTCCATCAACATCATCAGCAATGATCAATAATGGACGGCTTTGTTGTAGAATTTGTTCTAGTAACGGTAAGATATCTTGGATGTTTGAGATTTTTTTATCTGTGATCAAGATATATGGATTTTCTAAAACAGCTTCCATTTTATCATTGTCAGTGACCATATATTGAGATAGATAACCGCGATCAAACTGCATTCCTTCAACGACATCTAATTCTGTTTCGATCCCTTTTGATTCTTCGATCGTAATAACGCCGTCATTCCCAACTTTTTCCATTGCGTCTGCAATCAGTTGACCTACACGGTCTGAGCCTGAAGAAACTGCTGCAACTTGAGCGATCGCTTCTTTAGAATCAACGACTGTTGAGATATTGTGTAATTCTTCAACGGCTGTTTTTGTTGCTAGTTCGATACCACGGCGAATCCCTAATGGATTAGCTCCCGCCGTAACATTTTTCAATCCTTCACGTACGATCGCTTGCGTTAAAACAGTAGCAGTTGTTGTACCATCTCCAGCGATATCATTTGTTTTTGATGCTACCTCTGAAACAAGCTTAGCACCCATATTTTCAAAATGATCTTCTAATTCGATTTCTTTCGCAATTGTCACACCATCATTTGTGATCAAAGGAGAACCAAATGATTTTTCTAAGACAACGTTACGACCTTTAGGGCCTAATGTTACTTTTACTGTATCTGCTAAAATATCTACACCTCTAAGCATTGCTGCTCGTGCATCTTCTGCGAATTTAATTTCTTTTGCCATGATTTCTTCACCTCAAAATTATTTTTCTATTTACTTGATTGTATCGATTACTCAACGATCGCAATAATATCTTTTCCAGAAACGATCAGGTAATCATTGCCTTCATATTTTACTTCTGTACCGGCGTATTTTTCAAACATTACTACATCGCCTTCTTTAACATCAGCAGGAACTTTTGTCCCGTTATCTAAAACACGGCCTTCTCCTACTGCGATGACTTTTCCAGTTTGTGGTTTTTCTTTAGCAGCAGACGCTAAAACAATGCCTCCTACTGTCTTTTCTTCTTCTTGTGCGACTTCAATAATGACGCGATCGCTTAATGGTTTTAACACAATAAATCCCTCCATACTAAAATTGATCATCTTTTTTAGCACTCTTATAAGTCGAGTGCTAACTTACACTTTTTATAATACTCATTTTGCTATTACTTTGCAAGTCTTTTGGTCAATTTTATAAAATATTTCTTCCCTCTTTTTTTAACATCTATTAAAAGGTCCTTAGTCAAATAAAGCATTTTTTTTGTTTACAACGATTTCATGGTAAAATAAAAAAAGAAAGTGAGGCGATTTAGATGAAACAACGAATTATCGGAGCTCTACTGGCGACTGGCCTTTATTTGATCATTGCAAATGTGGGTAATTTCTTTTTTGGCATCAGCCGACGTTTTGATTGGACAACAACATTATGGGAAGCAGCTTTCTTCTTTGTATTCATATTTCTCTTATTAGGGTATCGCAATAATCGAAAATGATCTACTTTCATTCAGTCAGTCCATATATTCTCATAAAGGATATGATATACTTTTTACATTGTTATATGGAAAGGAGTTCAATTTATTTATGCTCAGAAACTTATCGATCAAAAAATTAAGCATCATTACGATTTTACTTTATTTACTAGTCTTTTTTTCACCCTATGTCTTTATACCATTTTCTTCAGATTTAGTGATCATCGGGACAACTGTCAGCTATATTCTTGGGGCAGCCGTGATGATTTGGCTATATTTCAAGAATAGGAAAACAGCTGTTACAATTACTGAAAATGAAGCAAAATTGACTTCTCCTGTTTTTACTTTGCTTTTAGGCATCAGCGGGATTTTTCTGGCTATGATCATCCAAACAATCGTCTTCAGTATCGAAATGGCCATCACAGGGGAACAACCAAGTTCACAAAATACTCAAAATATTATTGCTATTATTTTAGCTAACCCGCTATTTATATTGGCAACCACTATCGGCGGCCCTATCATGGAAGAATTTGTTTTCCGTCGTTCGATGATTGGTTTAACAGAAAGTTATACAGGTTTTTGGATCGCTGCTGGGATCAGTTCAGCTTTGTTCTCCGTCGTGCATCAAGATGGCCATTTCTTTGTTTACTTTTTCATGGGCTTCTTTTTTGCTATTTTATATAAAATGACTGGAAAAATTTGGACATCGATCCTTGCACATTGCGGAATGAATACGCTCGTTGTCATCGCTCAATTGATTCTACATTATGCAAATATTGAATTACCTAAATAAAAAATACCTAAGGTTCCGTATCACATCGTGAGTACAGCCTTAGGTATTTTACTTTTTTATTCTTCTATCTCAGTGTCGATCAATTCATTGTCATGATGCAAGAAGTAGATCAACGTTTGTAATTCATTCGTCAAATCAACATTTTGAATCAATACATCAGAAGGTGCAACCAAACGTGCTGCGGTAAAGTTCAAGATCCCTTTGACCCCTGCATCTGCTAATTGGCTGACAACTTCTTGTGCTCTTCTCGCAGGTAATGTCAAAATAGCTACTTCGATTTGCTGAACACGAATCTGCTCCATCATATCGCTCATTGGATATACGGGAATCCCGTCGACGATCCGACCAACGATATCTTCATTTACATCAAACGCGCAACTCACACGAATACTGTTACTTTGGTGGAATTTATATTTAAGTAATGCACTCCCTAAATTCCCCACACCGATCAAAGCCACATTAGTAAGCTCATCATCATTCAATGTTTTAGCGAAGAAATTCATTAAGTTCTCCACATCATAACCGTAACCACGCTTACCTAATTCACCAAAATAAGAAAAATCGCGGCGAATCGTTGCGCTATCTACTTGAACTGCTTCACTTAACTCTGTTGAAGAAACTTTGTTTTTCCCTGCGTCATGCAGGATTCTCAAATAACGATAATATAGGGGAAGGCGTCGTGCCGTTGCTTTTGGAATAATTTGGTCTTTCACAATTGTACCTCCAATATTCTAAATATAGACAAATATCCATCTCTCATGATATCAGTTATTCTCATCAAAAAGCAATCTTACAGCTCAAGAAAAAGGAATTTTTTCAATCTTTTCTAATTCCCTAAAGTGATTTTTGCAGGACAACCGGCAGTATAGGTGCTATTTTGCCTTAAACTATGCTACACTAAAGACATTCAAATAGAAATGAGGATGCCCCATGATTTTACTCCAAGCAAATCAAATCGCCCGTTATTTTGGAGCGGAAACTTTGTTTGAAAACATACAAATGGAAATCAGCACGAATAGTCGAATTGCTTTAGTCGGCCGCAATGGTGCTGGTAAATCAACATTATTAAAAATAATAGCTGGAATCGATGCTCCTGATGCAGGAACAATCGCTAAAAATAAAACAGCCAGTCTTGGCTACCTCGCTCAAGATACTGGTTTAACCTCTAATAAAACTGTTTGGGACGAAATGCTTGAAGCCTTTGCAGAAATCATCACAATGGAAAAACGTATGAGAGAATTAGAAGTGATCATCAGTGAACTTTTACCTGATGCAGCGAATTACGAATCAATAATGAAGGAATATGATCGCCTTCAGCATGACTTTGCTGAGCAAAACGGCTACGGGTATGAAAATGAGATCCGCTCAGTTTTACACGGATTCGGCTTCCAAGAAGATTTTTATGAAAAAGCCATCAGTACATTGTCTGGAGGTCAAAAAACTCGTTTGGCTTTAGCTAGAATGCTGCTGCAAAAACCAGATATTTTAATTTTGGATGAACCAACAAACCATTTAGATATCGATACTCTTTCTTGGCTAGAAAATTATCTGCCAAGTTATTCAGGTGCTCTCTTGATCGTTTCCCATGACCGCTATTTTCTTGATAAGGTCGTCAATGAAGTCTATGAAATCAGCCGTCACAAAATGCGTTATTACAAAGGTAATTATTCCAAATATTTAGATTTAAAAGCTGAGCAGCTGACCAGCGAATGGAAAGCCTATGAGAAACAACAGGCTGAGATCAGTAAACTGGAGGATTTTGTCGCACGAAATTTAGTGAGAGCTTCCACAACCAAACGCGCACAGAGCCGAAGAAAAACCTTAGAAAAAATGGAACGATTGGATCGACCTCAAGGTGATGAAAAATCAGCTAATTTTCTTTTTGATATAGAAAAAGTATCTGGAAATGTCGTACTTCAGGTTGAAGAAGCAGCAATCGGGTATGATACTCGCATTTTATCTGAACCAGTTTCTCTAGATATCCGAAGACAAGAAGCTATCGCTTTAGTGGGTCCAAACGGAATCGGAAAATCGACGCTACTTAAATCGATCATTGGAAAAATCCCTTTTATCAAAGGTCATGCAACGCTTGGCACCAATGTCCAAATTGGATACTATGATCAAGAGCAAGCGGAGTTACATGGTACAAAAACAGTTTTAGCCGAATTATGGGATGAGCATCCTACAACTCCGGAAAAGGAGATCCGAAGTGTGTTAGGCAGCTTTTTATTTAGTGGGAACGATGTTGAAAAAACGATTCCGCTTCTAAGTGGCGGCGAAAAAGCTCGTGTTGCTTTAGCCAAATTATCGATGGATAAAGAAAATTTTCTGATCCTTGACGAACCAACCAACCACCTGGATATCGATAATAAAGAGGTACTTGAAAATGCCTTGATCGATTACGAAGGCACATTATTATTTGTTTCTCATGACCGTTATTTTATCAACCGAATTGCTACAAAAGTGATCGAACTTTCTGAATCTGGTAGTAAATTATATTTGGGCGATTACGATTACTATATCGAAAAGAAAAAAGAAGAAGAAGAATTAGCTGAATTATTAGCAGATGAAACAGCTAAATCTTCGGAGACACCAAAACCTAAAAATGACTTTCATAAAAACAAAGAGCAGCAAAAAATGCTACGGAACCTAAAGAGAAAAATCACTCAAATCGAAGAAACGCTAACGTCATTGGATACATCTATCGACGAGCTAGAGCAAAGCATGAATGATCCAGCGCTAGTTGACGACCATGTAAAACTAATGGCTTTAAATGACGAACTGGAGTCTCAACGTACTCAGCAGGAAACATTGCTTACAGATTGGGAAAATCTCAGCCTTGAGCTGGAAGAATTTGAAGATATGAACGAATGAAAGGCAGATGAATATGGCATCTAAACGCATGAATGTTACAAAACCTAAATATCAGCAAATCGCTGTCGATGTCGCCTCTCAAATCGCTGAACAACGATTCTCAGTGGGCGATAAGCTTCACGCACGTTCCACACTGGCAAATAAATACAGTGTTTCACCTGAAACCGCTCGAAAGGCTATCAGTGTTTTAGTCGATTTAGAAATCGTCAAAGCAAAGCATGGCAGTGGATTTTATGTCCACTCGATCGAAAAAGCCAAAGTTTTCGTTGATCAATACCAAGATGTTCAATCGATTCATGATCTAAAAGAGGACTTGATCAATAGTGTACAGAAGCAAAAAGAAGAATTAAGCTACTTCTCTGAAATATTAGATAAGTTAGTTGATCAAACAAAACGTTTTGATTCTTTCAATCCTTTGAATCCCGTAACATTTACCTTAACGGAAGAAGCTGCAAACCTTGATAGGACAATCAGTGAGTTAAACCTATGGCAAAGTACTTCTGCCACCGTTATTGCAATCAAACATGGGGAAGAATTACTTGTCTCTCCTGGTCCTTATGCAAAATTAGAAGCCGGTGATACGATTTATTTTGTTGGACATGAATCTACTTTGCAGCGCGTTCAAAACTACTTCTATCCTAGCGTGTAATCAAAATGGCTATACAGCAGGTCCTTTGGAAATTTCGTAAAAATTGGCCTTTGGCCGCCGTTCATTAAGTAAGAGAGTTCGAAACAAAACTGTTATTCAGCTTTGTTTCGAACTCTCTTATTATTTTCTCATGAGATATAACAGCAATTTGACAAAGTGACTACACGATGTTAACCTAAAATGGTCACTTTTTTCAGAAAAGAAATGATTTTCTTTTCATGAATAAAAAATTGAGTATGAATGATCGCTACAATGGTCAACGTATTTGTTATCTAGCTACACAGGCTAGTTCTTCGGAAAAAAGATAAAAATGATCAGTGGTAAAAAACACCTCATTTCATTTTTCCTATTTTTCTTTCAGAACTAAATGAGCCTGTCCCGCTTTTATTGTTATCCAGCTGTACAAGCCAGCTTTTAATTTTAAGGAGGAATTTTGTTTTGCCCAAGGTAAAAGTGTCACATTTAACAAAAATATTTGGTAAAAAATCCAAGCAAGCATTGGATATGATCCGAGAAAACAAGTCAAAAACGGAGATTTTGAAAAAAACGGGCGCTACTGTCGGTGTGTATGATGTTAATTTTGAAGTCGAAGAAGGAGAAATTTTCGTGATCATGGGACTTTCAGGAAGTGGGAAGTCTACGTTGATTCGTTTATTGAATCGCTTGATTGAACCAACATCAGGAAATATCTTTATTGACGATCAAGAAATCGCCAAACTAGATAAAGAAGGATTACGCGAAGTCCGTAGAAATAAAATGAGTATGGTGTTCCAAAATTTTGGTCTCTTCCCTCATCGAACAATTTTAGAAAATACAGAATACGGCTTAGAAGTCCGAGGCGTTCCTAAAGAAGAACGAACAGCTAAAGCTGAACAAGCGTTGGAAAATTCTAGTTTATTAGCATTTAAAGATCAATATCCCAATCAATTATCCGGTGGGATGCAACAACGGGTCGGTTTA
This sequence comes from Enterococcus sp. 9D6_DIV0238, assembly GCF_002174455.2. Classification (NCBI taxonomy): domain Bacteria; kingdom Bacillati; phylum Bacillota; class Bacilli; order Lactobacillales; family Enterococcaceae; genus Enterococcus; species Candidatus Enterococcus dunnyi. The sequence goes on along the minus strand of NZ_CP147246.1, from coordinate 3,322,654 downwards.
GCTCGAGCATTGGCAAATGATCCTGAAATCCTATTGATGGATGAAGCATTTTCAGCCCTAGACCCTTTGATTCGCCGTGAAATGCAGGATGAATTAGTTGATTTACAAGAAAATGTGAAGAAAACGATTATTTTTATTACTCATGATTTAAATGAGGCGTTACGTATCGGTGATCGGATTGCCTTGATGAAAGATGGACAGATCATGCAAATCGGTACTGGAGAAGAAATCTTGACCAATCCCGCTAATGATTATGTTCGTACGTTCGTTGAAGATGTCGATCGTTCAAAAGTCTTGACCGCACAAAATATCATGGTGCCGGCACTTACGACCAATATCGAGATCGACGGCCCTACGGTTGCTCTGACTCGTATGCGCCAAGAAGAAGTTAGTATGCTGATGGCAGTCGACAAAAAGCGTCAGTTAAAAGGAGTGGTCCGGGCTGAACGTGCGTTAGAAGCAAGAAAAGCTGGACTTCCATTAACAGATTTTGTTGACACTGAGATCACAACGATCGATAAAGATATGCTAGTCAACGATATCCTACCGATCATCTATGACTCCCCTACTCCTGTTGCAGTAACAGATAATAATAAACTATTGGGTGTAGTTATTCGCGGAAGTGTTCTTGAAGCATTAGCAGAAACTGAGGTGAGCATCAATGAATAATTATCAATTACCAGTAGCTGACTGGGTAGAGACGATCACAGAATGGATGACAAATACATTTTCTGGACTATTCAGTTTCTTCCAATCTACAGGTCAAAGTCTGATGGATACGGTCACTTCTCTGCTTGTTGCAATCCCACCGCTGTTGTTCATTGTATTATTAACAGTAGTTGCCTTTCTTATTTCAAATAAGAAAATCGGTTTAAGTCTTTTCACTTTGGTTGGTCTATTATTTATCTATAACCAAAACCTTTGGAACGATTTGATGAGCACAGTGACGTTAGTTTTACTTTCTAGTGTAGTATCGATCATTATTGGGGTTCCATTAGGGATCTTAATGGCTAAAAGTAATAAAGCTCAAAGTGTGATCACTCCTATCCTCGATTTCATGCAAACGATGCCTGGATTTGTCTATTTGATACCAGCAGTTGCTTTCTTTGGTATTGGAATGGTCCCTGGTGTATTTGCTTCTGTCATTTTTGCTTTACCGCCAACTGTTCGTTTTACGAACCTTGGTATTCGCCAAGTACCGAAAGAATTAGTTGAAGCTTCCGATTCATTTGGTAGTACAGGCTGGCAGAAACTATTTAAGCTAGAATTACCATTAGCTAAAAGCACCATTATGGCTGGTGTCAACCAAACAACCATGCTGGCACTTTCAATGGTCGTTATCGCTTCGATGATCGGCGCGCCTGGCTTAGGTCGTGGTGTTCTATCTGCCTTGCAAAGAGCGCAAGTCGGAAATGGTTTTGTCAATGGTGTCGCTTTAGTTATCTTAGCAATCATTATCGATCGCTTTACTCAAAATCTAAACAGGAAAAAAACAGCACCAGCTAAATCGACTGTTTCTAAGAAGCAGAAAATCGGCGGTATCATCGCTATCGTTGTTTTGATCATTGGCGCTATTGCAGTTCCTTCTCTATTTACTTCAGCAAAGAATGAAGATAAAAAAATCTCATTGTCTTACGTAGAATGGGATACAGAAGTTGCCTCCACTCACGTGATAGGTGAAGTATTGAAGGATGCTGGATATAATGTTTCATTGACTCCATTAGATAATGCCATCATGTGGGAATCTGTATCAAAAGGTGAAACAGATGCTATGGTCGCAGCTTGGCTTCCCGGCACACATGGGGAACAATACAAACAATACCAATCTAAAGTCGATGATCTAGGTGAAAATCTAAAAGGTGCTAAATTGGGGCTTGTCGTTCCAGCCTATATGGATGTTGATTCGATTGAAGATTTAACAGATCAAGCTGGCAAAAAAATCACAGGGATCGAACCTGGGGCAGGAGTTGTTTCTGCAGCTGAAAAAACACAGAAAGCCTACAGCAATTTAGCAGACTGGTCTGTTGAAACCTCTTCTTCCGGCGCAATGACTGTTGCCTTAGGTCAAGCGATCAAAAATAAAGAAGAGATCGTCATCACCGGCTGGTCTCCTCACTGGATGTTTGCTAAATATGATTTAAAATATTTAGAAGATCCTAAAGGAACGATGGGAACTGAAGAAACGATCCATACAATGGCTAGAAAAGGATTAGAAAAAGACAATCCTGAAGCTTATAATATCTTGAAAAATTTCCACTGGACAAAGGAAGACATGGAATCTGTCATGTTAGCGATCAACAATGGAACTGATCCAGAACAAGCAGCACGAGATTGGATCGATGGTCATTCAGATGAAGTGGCAAAATGGAAAAAATAAACCAAAGAAAAAAGCAACTCATCGTATGAGTTGCTTTTTTCTTATGATCAGATAGTCTCAATGCTTTTGTCTACTCATCACTTTGTAAATTAAAATTTTTTATTATTTCAGCTTGATAAAAAATCTGCTAAACGCTCTTTATAATTATTCTTTTCAATCAAATCTCCTAATACTACCGCATCATGTGTATACGTTTTACCTGAATAGAGCATCTCTTCATAAAGATTATAGAATGGCAGATTTACCTCTTGCGCTCTTTTAAGTTCTTTCTCAACATCATAAGATATTCTTCTAAAATCCACATTCACAAGACAACCATCCTCTACTTCTAAAATAGCATAGTGCGCTCTTCTATCATGTTTAAAATGTTTCCAGCCATTAAAAGGTTGTCCAATCGATCCTGGATTTATGATGATTTGATCATTCGAACTATATCGTAATGTTTGATGGTGTATGTGCGCATAGACTGCAATATCATTTTCAATGGAAAATAATTTGTCAAACTCTGATTGGTTTGAACTAGGATGCAGCTGCCCGCCATAATTTATTTCTGGTAGGTTGTGCGTTAAACTAATATTTAAACCAGCTATTTTCTTTATTCGTTGAATTGGCATTTTCTTAAAGAAATCAATGTCTGCTTGATCGAACTGTGGAATAATGACGCTGGCCAGCATCCCTACATATACATCAGTTGGATCATCGAAATCGATTTTTTTATCGACCACATCTGAAAAGCAATCATCCCAATTCCCTCTGATCCAGGCACTTGGAGTAACCGCTCTTAAATTCTTTAGAATGTCTTTTCCACCAGGTCCTGGTAAAAATAAATCTCCTAAAATCCAGTAATCAGATACTTCTCTATGCTCACAATCCTTCAAAACAGATTCTAAAGCAGTTGAATTTCCATGAACATCTGCCAACAACGCAATCTTATCTTTCATAACGAACCTCCTTCAAATTTTATTCAAGATAACCAACAATTACATAAAAAGTATACCTCTATTATATCTATATAACTACAGGTTGAAAATATCAAATAATCCTAGCTACTGTTTATTCGCAAAATCAATTATACATGAATCATTCTATCCACTTGCTCGGAAAGCCCATTCTCCCCAAATAAAAAAAGACCGCTCGGCTGGGTGACCGAGCGGAAAGGAGTTCTTTTTTACTTGAGGAGTAAAAATGAAAAAGTGTTTTGTTTGGGTTTGTTATTGGGTATGTATTAATAATACCGAGAAGATTTGAAGAAAGTGTGCCCAATTTGTTTTGATTTTCTATAGAAACATTAAGAAAGAGTAAATATAAAAAAACAGTAACATCAACTCCGCATTTCACAGAGTGCTGTTACTGTTTTTAGTTATTTCGGTGTTACGTATGCAAGCGTATTAGCTGTGTTTTGGTCGATCACTCGGAAAGAGACTACTCCCAAACCAGCAGCGTTCATTTCTGAAATCAAGATTGAACCATCTTCATACACATGTTCAACAAACGCTACATGTCCATAAGTTCCGTCTGCTCCAGCTACGCCAGGTTGGAAGCTGACAGCTGTACCGGCTTTAGGCTTGTTTGTGACTTCGTAGCCATTGGCTTTACCAGTAGCGCCCCAATCCATTCCGTTGCCCATCATCGTTTCTACAGAGCCGCCTAATTGAACAACACGATTGTATACATATTGAGTGCAATTTCCTTCTGCATAGGCTTCAGAACCTGAGAAAGTTTCCCCAGTATAATCTTCAAAATCACTATCTGGATGTGTATCAGCGATAATCATTCCTGATGCTGTTTGAGAAGGCTGAGCTTTATCATACTCAGTCAAATTATACTCTTCAATGAACGCATTCAATTTTTGATCATAGCTAGTATCTGTCGCATAAACACCTGTCAAAGATTTTGTTGCTTCTTGATATGTTACAGCATTCTTTTTCCAAGTACCAGAATAAATCTCTGGATTAGAATCAATGCCTTCTTTCATCAATTTTGCATAATCTTCAAAGGATTCTTTGTAGCCAGGGTATTGTTTAAATGCGGCATCGATCGTATATAGATTTCCAGAACCGTCATCTTCTTGAGTAGAGAAAACGACGCTCTCACCTTTATACTCTCCTTTGATACCAAACAAATTATGGTAAGGCTGTTGACTTAATTGGCTGCCGCCTGCCCCTGTTTCTAAGATTGCTTGAGCAATCATCACAGAAGCATATAAATCATTTTTTTGTCCAACTGCTCGTGCTTTTTCACCGATTCGGCGAATAAAGTTTTCGGTTGGCTCATTTTTTACTACAGAAATCTCTTGGTTAGGCTGAACTGTCAACCCGTTGTCTGTTACTACGGGCACTTGATCAACTGTCACCTCTTCTTCAGGAGCTGCTGGCGCAACAGGAGCAGTCTCTACTGGCTGCTCAGGTTCTGGACTGACTGTTGGCGGCTGTGGAGCCACTGAAGAATCTGTCGTTCCAGTGTCACTAGATTCTGTCGTACTTGTTTCGCTTCCAGATGTTGAAGAATCTGTCGTTGATGTGGATGTTTCCTCTGTAGAAGAACTTTCAGTAGACTCAGTTGTTGAACCGTCCTCAATTGCACTCGGTCCCGACTGGCTCAATTCATCCGCATAACTTGCGACGGGAATCAAATTCACACTAAGCAGTGCAAAAATCATCTGGAATGATAGAATTTTTCTTTTCATTCACTTTAGTTCCTCTCGTAAACTGCTAAGATTCAGACCATCTGTTTTTAGTAGGATCTGTTCTTATTTTATTCATTACTGCCTTCTTATATCTTGATGCTTAAATCAGTACCATTTTTTGCAGTTTCAATAAGTCAGCCTTTCAGCTGGCTTCTTGCCACATACTTTGATATAGCCACCTACCTTTGTTCTAAAGATCGATTTAAAGCTTCCATAAGTTGAATTTATTTTACCATAAGTAAGTGTTAAAATCTCGTACTTGACTCAAAGTTTCATAAAATTTCTCAAAAAATTCATGATTGATACTAAATATATCCTTTTTTTATGTTTCTTAATAAAAAAACTCCCACATCCAGTATAAGGGATGAAGGAGTTTCTCTTACAAACTATTCAAGATATTTTTGACGATGTTATTTTTTGTCAACCCATTTTCACTAAGCAGCTCAGATGCAGAGTAACGGTCATGAAATGTTTTTTCTAAGCCATAAGTTTGAATTTTTACATTTTTATTGCCTAGATATCCAGCTACAGTTTGACCATATCCTCCATCAAGCACACCATCCTCAAGTGTAACGACGAGCTTATGATTCTTTACTAAATCATCAAGCAATACTGTATCAAGACCTGAGATAAATTTAGGATTGATGATCGTTGCATTGATGTTATGCTCTGTTTCAAGATCAAGGGCAATGTCCTCTGCTAAAGAATAAAAGTTGCCTAGTCCTAAAAGCGCAACTTGAGAGCCTTCTTTTGTGACATGATTTTTGAAATATTGAGCGTAATTTGTTTGATCTTTGATTCCTGTTTCTTTGACTGATCCGACCGGCACACGAATGGCTACAGGATGTTCATTTTGTTCAATCGACCAATCCAGCATCGCCAAATATTCTTCTTTTGTTGTTGGTGCCAGATAAACGATATTTGGAATATGACTTAAAAACGGAATATCAAAAATCCCTAAATGACTTTCATCATTCATTCCATGAACTGAAGCACCATAAACTAAAATCGTACCTGGTAAATCATTCAATGCTAAATCATGGGAAATCTGATCATAACTTCTCTGCATAAATGTAGAAAAAACAGCCCAAATCGGTTTTGCTCCATTTTTAGCAAGTCCTGCTGTCATCGTTGCTGCATGCTCTTCAGCAATGCCAACATCAACAAATTGTTTTCCTACTTTTTCACGTTGCTCTTTATTGAAAAGAAGCATTGGCGTTCCTGCATTGACTGCAATAACTTTTGGATCAGCCTGCATTTTTCTCATCAAAAAATCCGTTGTGATGGAATTATATGTCTCCTTTTGGCTACTAGAGTTAAGGTAATCGCCAGTCGTTAGACTAAAAGGGCCGCCGGCATGAAATTTTTCTCTGTTTTCTTCTGCAAATTTGAATCCTTTGCCTTTGGTCGTGTGGATATGAAGTAAAACAGGTATTTTTTTGTCTTTCACACTTTCAAATAAATCGATCAGTGCAGTTAATTCGTTACCTTCTTCAAGATAATGGTACTCGAATCCTAACGCTTCAAAGAAATTATTTTTTGCCTGCCCATTTGTCTCACGTAACTCTTTAAGATTTTTGTAAATACCACCAAAATTTTCTGCAATAGATTGGTCATTGTCGTTGACGATCACAATCGTATTTGTTCCTTGCTCGACGATATTATTCAATCCTTCATAGGCAAGTCCTCCAGAAAGTGACCCATCACCGATAACAGCTATTACGTTATTTTTTTCATTTTTTAAATCACGCGCTTTCGCAACACCATTTGCTAAAGATAACGAGGTCGATGTGTGTCCAATCGTAAAAAGATCATGTGTACTTTCTTTTGGATTCGTGTAGCCTGAGACATCATCATAGTGTTCTGGAGATAAAAATGCTTCTGCACGTCCTGTCAACATTTTATGAATATACGTTTGATGAGATACATCGAAAATGAGTTGATCGATCGGTGAATTAAAAACGTAATGCAAAGCGACTGTCATCTCAACCATACCTAGATTCGGTCCATTGTGGCCACCATGATGACTGATTTTACGTAGTAAGGTTTCCCGCGTTTCATTCACCAAGTTCTGTAGTTCTTCCATGGACAACCCTTTTAGATCATCTGGATGTTGAATTTTCTCTAATAACATAAAACTCCCCCTTTTTCTGAATTCATTTTACTACTTGAAGTTAACTTTAGGTCAAGAAAAATTTATAGTGTTTCATCGATAATTGATTTATCAGCCTGAGATTGTTTTTCTCATTGATTTTTTCATTATATGATTGTTGAACTATTCGATGTATAATGAGGATGAAAAGGAGGATAACTCGATGAAAAATAATATTACTTTTTTAGTTTCTTTGATTCTTCTTGCCTATCCTGTATTGACACTGCCCTCGCTCATTGCATCTAAACGATCTATGGGAAAATTTTTTACTGATCAGCGTTTTTTTATTTCTAAATCAGAAGGCTATGGTAGTAGCATCAATAGGAAGAATTTGATTGGTTTCTTTTCGCTTCTTCTGGCTGGGTTACTTTTTCTATTTTTAAGTTTTAACTAGAATCTTTAGCTAAACACTTTCAGAAAGTTTCCTATTAGTTTGCTGTTTGCATATATTTTGACCTAATTACTTAATGAAGGAGAACGATGTTGATTTTTAAATACATGCTCTTTTTTCTGTTACCTTTGCTTGGCATTTATTGTTCCTATGAAGCTAAATCGCGTGGGCAGAGAAAGTTTCAACTTTTTTGGCTTGCGTTTGCCTTACTGCCAGTTTTACTAATTTATATTTACTTTTTTTCGGTGCGCCTGTTTAGTGATCGAGAAATAAGTTATTATCTAACAAAAAAAATGATTCCCAAAAACTTTGGGAATCGTTTTCCAAGATTTATCTACATATCATAAAGGGGTACTCACCATTACATTAACTCCAATAAAAGCAACATCATTAATTTCCTAACTCTATCAATGATTTTTCATACTCTTTAACATAAAAACGAATATTCGTTCGTCCTCTTTGAATAATTTCATGCCCCTCAGCTTCTAATCGCTTTTTCTGTACTTCTATTCCGCCAGGGTACTTGATATTCAATTCTCCATTCGCTTTTAATGTTCTCCAAGAGGGGGGGGATCTTGTTCTCTTTGAACGCTCACCCAAGCAACAATGGACACAAATGTTCCATATGTGATTGGATCAGTAAAATCTGCTTGATTTTCTTTTGCAAAGTATTGTCGATTTTCTCCCACGGTAGTCAATTTACCGCTTGGGATTGTTTTCATTACTTTATCATAAGCAATAGGTGGCACAAAAAACATTCTTTTCCCACTATACTTATCGATACTTTTCTGATCATTGATCGCCTTTATTTGGGCATATCTTTGCTGTCTTGCAGCATTGCATTAAAGTCCTTCATCTCTTCATTAGCCATCCGTATTCGCTCCCTTTAAGTTCAATTTACCTTACTTATAAAAGGGATGCAATGAGACAGTTAAAAAAATGAAAAAAAGCGCAAATATCCACTTTTTTTATACCATATAAACAAACTATTGACACTTTATTTTCACTTATAATACATTTTCAATTGTAAATAACAATTTTGAAATGTTGATATATTAACATTTCAAAGTTTGTTGGTAGAATGTTAGTAAAATTTTTTTAAGAAAATAAAGTATCAATCGACTACCTACTTTAGCATATAAATATCTATACGTCCCTACCATAATTTGAATATTCGCATACTCCAACCGTTATCGAATCATCAATGGCTATTGTTCAATATGTTTTATTCGATTTTGCTGTAGATAAATATCAATCAATGTGGGTTTGGTAAATTAAGTTTTTTAGATAGCAATTTGATTTTCTCAAATGTTCACATTTTTCCAAGCCAAAACTTATAATTTCCCGATACAAACATCTATGTAAATATGTAAAAAGGTATCTTATATTATTTTTACGTGTTGATATGGAATAAAAATATTAAGGATAAGAGTAATTACTTGTTTAGTCCCTTTACTTCCTAAAGCTCTATTTTCTTTTTGGAAAATCGAAACGGATTCTACAGGAGGCCTTTCAATAATTTTTTCCTTTACTGCTCAATTCAAAATATTTTTTTATTGTTTGACTATGCGGTTGATATAGAATTTTGATATCTCCCAATTGCATCATTAAAAAAAAAATTTTCAAATATAAATAAGTATTTTCGTAGTTATCACAGCGTAGAATAGATAGAAATTTGTCTTAGACTAAACATCCCTAACAAAACTATTCACTTTTCAAGGATCAACTATTTCTTTACACTAATAATAACAAAATTTTTGTTCAAAATGACACAATACTTACATAATTTATTTAACAAAAATTTTCAAAATATTCTCATTCATATAAAACAATTGATACTTTAAAATAGTTATTTTCTAGTTCTACCTCAATAGTTCCCCCATGCTCACTAACAATTTGTTTTGCAATAGCTAACCCTAAACCAGCATTTCCTGTTTTTGTATTTCTCGATTTATCTCCTCGGTAAAATGGTTCAAATAACTGGTCTATGTCTTTTTCTGATACCTTATCAGTTATATTTCCTACAGATACTACTACTTTCTCATCTACTTTTTCTAATGTCAGTTTTATCGCCGTCTCATTGAGCGAGTAAGATATAGCATTTCTAATAAGATTATCCAACACTCGTTCAAATTTATTAATATTTAATTTGACAAAAACATTTGGTTCAATCTTAAAATCCCACTCAAGCTTCTTCTCGTCTAAAAGAGGCAAAAATTCAGAACTAATTTGGCTTAACATCAAGCTTAAATCTACTTCTTCTTTATGCACCTCTTCTCTACTTTTGCCTGTTTTTGCAATTTCAAAAAAATCATTGAGCAGATTTTCTAATCTGCTAGCTTTATCTGAAATGATGTCTATATAATTTTTCCTTTTTGTAGAATCTAATTCTAAGTAGGTTTGTTCATTTTTAAGTAGTGAGATATATCCAATGATGCTCGTCAAAGGAGTTCTTAAGTCATGTGCTAAATAAGTTAAAAGATCATCTCTTTTTTTTTCTGCTTCTTCGGCAATCTTCTTATTCTCTAAACTATCTGTACGAATATGATTAATTTCATTCTCAAACTCTGATAATTCATCTCTTAACACTATTTTATCATTTGGTGATTCAATTAAACTCTTAGTAGCCACTATCATTTCCTCTAAATAGCTAATCATTTTTCTAAAGAACATATAAGTCACTATAAACCAAATAAATAAAGGTGTTACAATCAACCAGACTCCTAATGACCTATTTAAAATATATAATATTGGATAAAAAAATTCAGTACCATGCCATACTCGAAGAGAAAGAAACATTTTAGCTACTAAAGGAAGGATCACTAGAATAGTTGTTATTATGATCATTGTATAGAAATATTTTTTTGTAATCTGCACTGTTAGATTATTTTTCAATTGTATAACCTACTCCCCATACCGTTTTTATAATATTTGGCTGTCTTGGTTTTTCATGCATCTTTTCTCTAATTCTGGCAATATGCGCCATGACAGTATTATTATTCTCTAGATAGTCCTCTTTCCAGACTTTTTCAAATAGCTCTTCTGACGATATCACGTGACCTTCGTTTTTACAAAGGTACCACAAGATATCAAATTCAATAGGCGTTAGCTTAATTTCTTCCTCATATAAGAATACTTTTCTACTATCGACAGATATATATAATCCATTTTTAGCATATTCATTTATTTCATCTATACCTTTAGAGTTGTATATTTGATATCTACGTAACTGGGTTTTCACTCTAGCCAATACTTCAAAAGGATTGAATGGCTTAACAATATAGTCATCTGCCCCCATAGACAGTCCAGTAATTTTATCCATATCCTGACCTCGAGCAGTTAGCATCAACACAGGAAAAAACTGTTTTTCTCTAATGCTTTGCAATACATCAAAACCGGAAATATCGGGAAGCATGACATCTAGTATGGCTAAATCGATCTTGTTATTTTCTATAATCTCTAAGCTTTCTTTTCCGGACATAGCCTCATAAACCTCATATCCTTCGTTAGAAAGTAGCGTACTTATAAGACTTACAATCTCTTTTTCATCATCTAAAATTAGTATTTTAGCCATTAAAAATCCTCCATTCTACATCTAACAAAATTATAAAGAGTATTCCATACATTGTCAGCTACTAGCTATCAATTTAACTCTATACCTAGCCTCGAACCTAATCGACTCAATAGTTCATTTGTAATTGTTTGTTCTTCATCAGCAATTTTACTAATATTAGATAACACGATTAATTCATCATTCACGGAAATATCTTCCACTTCGGACAGATCAACAAGCATCATATCCATACAAATATTCCCAATCTGTTTTATTGATTGACCTTTAAACTCTAACGTAAGTTTAGCATTGGATAATGCCCTTGGTATACCGTCCGCATACCCAATACTAACGACACCTATTCTTGTTCTTTTTTCAACTTTAGCGCCTAATCCATAGCCAACATATTCACCTGCCTCCACAATTCTTTCTGTAATCAAAGAGGCTTTTACTTTTACTATAGGTTGTAAATCTATAGGGATTTTAGTCGGACTATTATAGTCACTTAAAAATCCATAACAGAGAATTCCTATTCTCACAAAATCAAAGCTTAATTCTGGGTAATTTAAAATACCATAGCTGCTTTGGATATGAGTATAACCGTAGGAAATACCCATTTGTTCCAAATCACTTAGTATATTATTGAATAAAAAAATTTGAGTATTTGTTCGAGCGATTGATTCTTGCTCTAATGAGTCTGAAGAACCTAAGTGTGAGTATATCCCCTCAATCTTAAGATTGGAAAAAAGATACATCTGCTGAATAATTGTTACGTTCGGTGTAACACCTAAACGATGCATCCCAGTATCAACCTGTAAATGACAACGAATAGGTATTTTTTTTAGATTCAACACTTTCCCATGTTCTTCACTTACAATCGATTGAATCAAATTATATTTTTTTATATCATTAATGCGATTGGGATGTGTATACCCTAAAATTAAAATATCCCCTTGGTTTCCTGATTTCCTTAAAGCAATTGCTTCTTCTATAGTAGCTACGCAGAAAAATGAAATACCGATTTTTTCTAATTCATAAGCTACCTCTACCATGCCACAGCCATACGCATTTGCCTTCACAACACCCATAATATTTGTATTTTTGGGAATTATCTTTCGTATTTCATTAATATTATGGTGTATTGCACTAGCTGATATTTCTTTACTAGCACGTTCAAATGGTATTTTTTGCTTACTAACTCTTAGCTTTCTTTTTAAGTTTAACAGAAGCTGAGCTAGTATAAAGCTGCACACGACTACTAACAAGAAATTTAGCAAACTGTTTTTTAATATCGGAATATACTTACTTATAGAATGGACAATTACAATAACTAATGGATGGAGAATATAAACCAGCAACGTTAAATCGGCTGATTCTTTTACCTTTAGTTTTGGTTGCCAGTTTAATAACATTAAAAACAAAAGTAATGCACATGAAGGCAACAAGAGATACATACTATCGTGTTTGACGTTCGTAAATCGGTGTAGAAATATACTCTCAAAAGTCATACCTATAATAAACACATAAAACAGCAAGTTTAATATCTTTGATGTAGTTAACTTTTTAGATACTCTATAGGCAAATATTCCTAGGCAAAGAAACATAGGCGTAAAGAAAACACCTGAACGCGTATAGTCCGACCAACTAAAAATAAATGTATACAGTTTATTTAGCAATGGAACTTGATTGGTTATCCCGTACCAGCTGTCTCCACCAAGTCCAACTAGATATAGACATGTAGAAAATGCGACTGTTAATTTAAATCCTATACTACGTAACAGTAGGGTTACTAAAATCGTTCCAATTATACTAGCTGGAAAGTACCATAGGTGATAAAAGGTACCGTCAAAAATGAAAACCTTTAAAAGTAAAAGTATGTTCATTTTTAATGAAATAGTGCCATTTAGTAAAGATAACGGGAAATACAATAAAATAGAATATAAATAAATCATTCCAATTTTGTATAGATATTTTTTCACTCTCTGATTATTATTATACGAAAAATTTAATGACAATCTTCCTAACAAAAAATATCCTGTAATCATAAAGAAAAAAGGGACAGCTACCCGAAACACAGTTAACGTTATGACTTCGTCTAAAAAAGGTGCTATTGATTGAAAAGGAAATGTATGGATAGCAACAACCATGATAGCAGCGAATATTCGAAATAGATCAATGCCGTTAGCTCTATGCCTCATAAGCAGTTCCTCTTATTGACTCAATGAATTCAATGTATTCTTCTAATACCCAATTTTGTTGTACTATAATCGAGCTATGAGGTGTCCCTACATACCTGAAATGCCATGGTTCATAGTTTATTTTGGTAATAGACTCTTTCCCTTTTTGATATCTTAAAATAAAACCAAAATCTGCCATATACTCTAAAAATTTATCAACCACAGGACTATCTGTAAAGCTTGGTCGAATAAAATCATTCTCTTGCGTTGTTAAACCCAAATCAATAGCTAAGCCGATCTCATGCTCACTGCATCCAGGCTTTGCCACATATTTGTGCGCAAATTCAAGCCCTTTTTCTTGAATCGTCTCATCCCAAAGTGCTTGTTGCGTTTCCTTTGAACGATAGCCATCAATGGTAATAATTTGACTATCAAGACCTGTTGTCTTTATTAGTTTTTCTAGCTGTATCGCTACCATAGGATCAACTAGTACATTCGTTTGTGCAAACGGAGCCTGAACAAGATGTGTTGGTCTCTCAAAATCTTTTATTTTATTATCTTCATTAATCAATCTCAGATAATTTTTTTTCATGATTTTCCACCGCCAATAGTAATAGTTTTTCTATAATCTCTTTGTAATTTATGCCAATCTCATTCATCATCATCGGAAATCTTGAATGCTCTGTAAAGCCAGGCATTGTATTGATTTCATTTAATAAAATTTCTCCGTCATCCGTTAAGAAAAAGTCAATTCTCGCTAATCCTTTACATCCTAACAATCTGTATAGTTTTTTTGCTTTTATCTGGATGTCTTCTTTTTTGTCTATTGATAGTTTAGCTGGTAACAAAATTTCTGCTGTTACTAAATTGTATTTCTCTTCATAATCGAAAAAGCCATCCACAAGACTGATTTGGTCACATTCTCCAACGACCAATTGTTCATTCCCTAAAATACCACAGCCAATTTCTACTCCCTTCACTTCCTTTTGAATTAAAATACGGCTATCATAATTTGAAGCTTCGTCTATTGCTTTGTATAAATCACTTTTTTGTTCTACCTTACTAATTCCTTTTGATGAGCCTGCCTCATTCGGTTTAATATATAAAGGAAATCCATGTATTTTCGCAAACGCATCGACTTTTTGTAGGTCTTGTCCCTTTTCTATAATCATACTAGGGGTGCTTTTTACACCAATTGCTTCAGCAAATTGATGGAGCATTATTTTATTCATAGAAATTGCAGCAGCTCCAATACCACAACCTACGTATGGAATATCTAATAGCTCAAATACTCCCTGAATAGCACCGTTCTCACCATAACCTCCATGTAAAACTGGGAATAAAATATCAGGCTTGATTATTTTTTTACTGTTTTTCAATGCAAAGCTTTTTTTTGCGAAATCAGCTACGATTTCTTTACAGCTTTCATCAACAAACCAACGATCTTTCTTTATTTGGTCTGTTGTTCCTTCAAATAAATACCACTGACCTTTTTCAGTAATTCCAATTTTCATTACGTTATAATCTATAGACTTCATACTTTCAATAATTGCTACAGCAGATTTCAGTGAAACTTCATATTCAGAAGAAACTCCGCCAAAGATAATCGCAACTGTCTTCATATATTCTACCTCCAGTATTTGTTTATAAAATTAGTATAAAAAAAAACTAGCGACAAATTATCAAGAAAACCTCTCTAATTTCTTAAGTTTTTATGATGATTAAATTTGATTAAGCTCACAATATACACATATATGTATATAAAACGCCAATTTGACTGAACTAAAGGTATTTTAATCAAGTAGAATTAGAAAATATACTGTCTCAATCTCAATAAAAATTTTTTAACTGTGATATAATTTTAAAATCATCAATTGACCTTATTTCAGTAATCAGACATTTTGTATTCTTCTGAATTATTGACATCCCTTTATACGAGACCGTTTCTGATCAAATGATGATTTTCTTTAAAGAAGATATATATCTTACCTAACTTCATTAACTTTTAGCTAAAAAAAAAAGCGACAAAATCGTCGCTTTTGGTAGAAAATTGGCAAACTGACAGCTAAAATGGTGGCTCATTTCTCTATTTTCTTGTTGATTTAACTCCATTTTAGCTGAGTTTTCTCGCTATTTCCGATACATCTTAAACTCTAAAAACAAATCGTTATAAATCCCAAGATACTCCGCACCCAAATCCTCATACACTTCCAAGTGCTTGATCACTTCATCGCTAGGATAGAATTGTTCATCACTAGAAATTTCTTTCGGTAAAAGCTTCTTCGCTTCTTTATTCGGTGTCGAGTACCCAATGTACTCCGCATTTTGCGCCGCATTTTCCGGTCGTAACATGAAGTTGATGAATTCGTAAGCACCTTTGACATTTTTAGCAGTTTTAGGAATCACGATATTATCAAACCATAAGTTCGAACCTTCTGAAGGAATCACATAATGCAGATGTTCATTGTTATCCAGCATTTCTGCTGCTTCACCTGAAAATGTCACAGCTGCCGCACTTTCTTCATTGATCATGTACATCTTGATTTCATCAGCGACGATCGCTTTGACATTCGTTGTCAGCTTATTCAATTTATCCGTCGCTTCGCGTAACTCCTGATTATTCTTACTATTTAAAGAATAGCCAAGACTATTTAGTGACAGACCGATAACTTCTCTAGCACCATCGATCAGCATCACATTATCTTTTAACTCGGGTCGCCACAAATCGTCCCAATGATTGACTTTGTTTCCATCAATAAACTTGTCATTGTAAATGATTCCTAATGTTCCCCAGAAATAGGGGATCGAGTATTTATTCTGCGGATCAAACTCTTGATCTAAAAAACGCATATCGATATTATTTAGCCCTTTAAGCTTCGTATGGTCGATCGGCAACAGCATTTTTTCCTTCATCATTTTTTGAATCATATATTCAGAAGGAATCGTAATGTCATAAGCCGTTCCACCCTGCTGAATTTTTGTAAACATCGCTTCATTTGAATCGAAGGTTTCATAGTTGACCTTATAGCCTGACTCTTTTTCAAATGCACGTATAAGATCGGGATCAATATAATCGCCCCAATTGTAGATGGTCAGCGTATCGGCTCCAGCCATGCCGCTTGATTTTTCAAGTTGACGTACACCAAAAAACAAAATCAAAATGATCGCTAATATCCCAATAAACAAAGATTGTAGTTTTCTCATTTGAGCTTAGCCACCTCACTTTGCTCCTGACGTATTTTACGCATTCTTTTTGGCAGGTTATCCTGACTAATAAAATAATAGCCGATCACAAGAATCATAGAGAAAATAAAGACAAGGGCACTCAAGGCATTGATTTCTAAGCTGATTCCTTGTCTGGCACGGGAATAGATTTCAACTGACAACGTTGAAAATCCATTTCCAGTAACAAAAAATGTCACCGCAAAATCATCCAGTGAATACGTAAAAGCCATAAAATAGCCGGCAATGATCCCCGGTGACAAAAATGGTAAAATAATATTTTTGATCACTTGGATATTATTTGCACCAAGGTCTCTTGCAGCATCCACCATCGAGTCATTCATTTCCTGTAATTTCGGTAAAACCATCAGTACAACGATCGGGATACTAAAGGCAATATGCGACAATAATACGCTAGCAAAGCCCAAACTGATAAATCCGACTGCAGTAAAGAAAATCAAAAAGCTGGCACCGATGATTACGTCCGGAGAAACTAACAAGATATTATTGAAGCTCATTAATGTCGTTCTTGTTTTACGTCGTCGTGTATAATAAATCCCCATTGCACCAAATGTGCCAATGATCGTTGCCAGTAAAGCAGATAAAAACGCCAGCAAAAAGGTATTCAGTACGATGATCAGTAAACGAGTATCCTCGAAGACCGCTTTATAATTATCCAAAGTGAAGCCAGTAAACTGATTCATCGTATCCGTGTCATTGAACGAGTAAAAAATCAAGTAAAAGATCGGTGCATATAATAAAGCAAAAACAACGATCAAATACAGATAAGACCATTTGAATTTTTTCTTTGTCATTCTTTCACCCGCCCTTTTTTCTTCTTCTCACCAGTCAAAAGCATCACAAAAAACATCGCAACGATCAAAATCACACCAATCGTTGAACCCATGCCCCAGTTTTGAGTCACCATAAAATGCTCTTCGATCGCCGTTCCTAATGTGATCACACGATTGCCGCCAATCAAACGAGTCAACATGAACAGAGAAAGTGATGGAATAAATACTGCCTGCACCCCACTTTTAACTCCATTCAAAGATAAGGGAAAAATCACCCGTTGAAAGGTTTGAACACTGCTCGCACCTAGATCACGGCTAGCGCTGATCAATGAAGGATTCATTTCTTCAAGTGCATTGAAGATCGGCAAGATCATAAATGGAATTTCAATGTAGGTTGCAACAAATAAAAAACTAAAATCAGTAAACAAAATTTGATATGGACCAACACCCGCAAAGCCTAAAAATTGGTTGATACTTCCATGAATACTAAAAATGCCAATAAATGCATAAGCCTTCAGCAAAAGATTGACCCAGGTCGGCAAAATAACCAGCATCAGCCACAATTGCTTATGCTTTAACTTCGTCAAAAAATAGGCGGTCGGATAGCTGATCAACAACGTAAATAAGGTAATTAAAAACGCATACCAAACCGAATTCAACGTCATACTTAAATAAGTGCCTGATGTAAAATACGTTCGGTAATTTTCCAATGTGAACTGTCCATTCATATCAAAAAATGATTGATAAATGATCATCAAAACAGGCGTGATCACAAACAAAAGCAGCCACATCGCATAAGGAATCGAATAGATCCGACGCATTGTTTTCATTGCTCTTCCCCCTATTCCTCGTAGCTTTCTAAACGAGCATCAAAATCTTCTTCCGATTCATTGAAACGCATGACGTGAATGTCTTCCGGCTCAAAAAACAACCCAACTTTAGCTCCCTCGGTTGCCTTTCTAGTCGAATGGACCATCCATTCATTATGGTCTTCGTCATGGCAAATGATTTCATAATGAACACCGCGAAAAAGCTGCGTATCGACGGTAACAACTAATTTTCCTTTATCTGCACTTGTAATTGTCAAATCCTCTGGGCGCAGGACGATTTCTACTGGTTCATTTTTACGCATCCCGCCATCGACACATTCAAAGCGTTTACCGACGAATTCAACCAAATTATCTTCGATCATCGTACCATTGACGATATTACTTTCCCCTACAAAATCTGCAACAAAATGATTGATCGGCTCATCATAGATATCCACTGGTGTCCCGCTTTGCACGATATGACCTTTGTTCATCACGAAAATCACATCACTCATCGCTAGAGCTTCTTCTTGATCATGGGTGACAAAAATAAATGTGATCCCCAACCGCTGCTGCAGATCGCGAAGCTCATACTGCATATCCGTCCGCAGCTTCAAATCTAGCGCAGATAATGGCTCATCCAACAATAAAACTTTTGGCTCATTGACGATCGCTCGGGCAATCGCCACACGTTGCCTTTGTCCACCAGACATTTCGCTGATTTCTCTTGTTTCGTATCCTGGCAATTGAACCATTCGCAAAGCATCTTTGACTTTTTTCTCTATTTCTGCTTTTGATAGCTTTTTGATTTTCAACCCAAAAGCGACATTATCAAACACATTCATATGAGGAAATAGCGCGTAATCTTGAAATACAGTATTTACCTGACGCTTATTAGCAGGAATATCATTGATTCTCTGACCATCAAAATAGATATCTCCTTCTGTCGCATCTGCAAATCCAGCTAAAATACGTAAGATTGTTGTCTTCCCGCAACCAGAAGGCCCAAGGAGCGTATAAAATTTCCCCTGTTCAATCTCAAAGCTGACATTTTTTAGTACTTTTTCATCATCATATTCTTTCACTACATTTTCAAATGAAATGATCTTTTTTTTCACGCGCAATGCCCCCTTGTTTATAAATAAGATTCTGTTGCTACGATCAACACACGGCTTTTCCCCTTGGCATAATTGATCAATTGATGCGGCTCTGTTGCTTGATAGTACATTGCTTCACCTTTTTTCGCCGAGTATCTCGTTTCACCTAACGTCAATGAGACTGCACCATCGATCACGTAAATAAAGGTCTCAGATAATGAAGGCTCGAACGTTTTATATTCCCCATTTTTATCAAAAGTCAATAACACAGGCTCCATCTCTTTTTCGTTCGATTCTGGAATCAGCCATTTTAGTTCATAGCCGTTTTCTTCATCATAATAGAGCGTACTATCTTCATCTTTATACACGATCTTTTGTTCCAAAGTTTGCTCACTAAAAAATTGTTCTGGAGTGATGCCCAATACTTCTAAAATATTAAAAAAGGTTTCCATTGAAGGTGAGCTTAAATCCCTTTCCAACTGCGAAATATAGCCTTTCGTCAAGTCCGTCCGCTCACCAAGTTCTTCTTGGGTCAAATTTTTTTGTACGCGCAAATTACGTAGCTTTTCACCGATTTCCATCTACTCACCTCACTTGGATATTCTAAAAAGTTTTCTAATACTAAACTAGGAGTTTAATTTTACCTTCTTTAGTATACGAATTTTTCAAAAAATAGCAACTACATTTGCTAAAAAAATTCCATTTTTTTATAGCTACTAGGATCATTTAACTAAACGCAAGAATAAAAAATTATATCAAGCTAATATGATATAATATACAGAAATCTCTTAAGAGAACGTAGCCCAACGCATTTAGTCACAAATTTTTAAGGAGGATAATTTAATGACAATACTAATTAGGAAAATGTCTGAAAGTGATTGGTCTGAAGTTAGAGCTATTTATCAGGAAGGCATCGAAACGGGTACTGCAACTTTTACAACGGTTGATTCAATTCCAGACTATTCCACATGGGACGGCAATCATTTGATAATTGGAAGATTGGTAGCCACTATTGAACATCAAGTGGTTGGTTGGAGTGCTTTTTCTCCAATTTCTTCTCGAAGTGTATATAGCGGAGTTGCTGAAATCAGCATTTATACTTCATCACGCTATAGAAGACAAGGAATTGGCGATCAATTAATGACAGCTGCAATTCAGGAAAGTGAAAATAATGGATTATGGACAATTCAAGCAGGGATTTTTTCTGAAAATACGGCAAGCATACTTCTCCACGAGAAACATGGTTTTAGAATTGTAGGTAAAAGAGAAAAAATTGGAAAATTAGGACCTAAATGGAAAGATACATTACTTCTAGAACGCAGAAGTACATTCGTTGGAATTGATTAATAAGAAACTATTCAATATGTACTCTAAACAAAAGATATCATGTATTAAATAAACTAAATGATAATAGATTGATCCAAAATTTTTTTTCTTCCACATTTATGCCTTTTCTCATGAGACGATTTTTTGAGCTAAAGAACGCGAATAGGTTGTAACCTTTGCAATATCCCTTCTAAGCTTTCTCATAACAGTTGCAAGTTTTCGCCCAATTCCACGAATGTTAAAACCAAAACCATGATAAAAAAAAGCATTTCTTGCTTGCCTATAGTAAGGTGTATATATGAAATCCTAAATAAATACCGCCTAGTCGGTATAATTTGTCAACATCATTATAATAGGCTTTTTCACCTTCAATTTATAGTTTCTCACTTAAATTATGTATTCTATTAGTTATTTTAAATAAAAAAAGAACAGGACAAAAGTAATCTTTACTCTCGTCCTGTTCTTTAGATAGACTATTGTTTCTAAATCATTGTCTGCCTTATTCTTACTTATTCTTCTATTTACTCACAAGAAATCCATCTAGCTCACTACGATAAGGAATCGCTGGTTGCGCACCGTATCGTTGGACAGTGAGTGAAGCAGCTTTTGCACCGTAGCGAATGGCAGCTTCTAAATTACTGAAATCTTTTTCCAAAATTGCTGCCATCGCGCCAATAAATGTATCCCCAGCTGCCGTTGTGTCAACTGCTTTTACTGGATATGCTGGGATGATTCCCCGCTCTCCTGCCTGATCATAAAAAGCACCAGCACTACCGAGTGTGATCACGACCGTTTCTATTCCTAATCCGTGTAAAGAAGAGGCTGCATGGATCATACTCTGTTCAGAGGTGATTTTTATTCCAGTCAGAATTTCTACTTCGGATTCATTTGGTACGATCATATCCGTATTTTCTAGTAGCTGCGTAGGAATCTGTTCGATCGCCGGCGCTGGATTCAAGATAGTTTTCGTCCCAGCTGCTCTGGCTAATTCAAATGCTCGAATCGTGCTGTCGATCGTACTCTCAAATTGGGCAATGATAAAATCACTTTCTTCGATCTTATTTCTATTTTCTTCTACCTGTTCACAAGTGATTTGATTATTTGCGCCTGAATGGATAATGATACTGTTTTCCCCAAAGCTGTCTAACAATACATATGCACTGCCTGTCGTTTGATCATCAAGGGTTTTGATCCCTGAGACATCGATCGTTTCTTTCTTTAATAAATCCAGCATTCGCTTGCCTGTATCGTCAGCACCAACAGCTCCGATAAAGCTTGTATTTGCTCCGCTTCGTTTAGCAGCGATCGCCTGATTTGCCCCTTTTCCTCCGCCTGATGTAAATAATTCATCTGCATGGATCGTTTCTCCATGTTTGGGCAAATAGTTCATTTTTAATGTTGTGTCTGCGTTGATACTTCCAATGACTGTGACTTTATTCATTGCCTGACCTCCTCTACTACGTTTCACTCGAATGATGACTACTTAGAAAAATAAGACATCGTATCTATTACTAGGGCTTTGAATTTTGGTAAATCGATATCAAATCCAACAAGCACATTTTTTTCTTTTTTGAAAAGATCATCATAATCAACAACTGTGCTTCCTAGCGCAAGTGTTTCGCTTGTTTCGACCTCCACATGCATCGGTAAAACCTTGAATAAGCTTGGATCGATGACATACGCCATCGCACATGGATCATGCATATGAATCCCTTCGATATGACCTTCCTCAGCCAAAAATGGAACTGTTGTTGTCAAATTGAAAAAGTCTAATAAATCAGCCATCGTACGAGCGACTGGATTACCGATCGCTCTGATTTCTTGAATGTCTTCTTCAAAAAGCTGTGCTTTCAATGTCACATCTAAGCCAAACATCGCTGTTGGCACGCCTGATTTCACGACAATATCGGCTGCTTCAGGATCGACATAAATATTGAACTCTGCATGCGGAGTGATATTACCGCCAAAACAAGCGCCGCCCATAAAGGAGATCAACTCGATCTTCTCTTTTAGTTCCGGATGTGATAATAAAAAGATCGCGATATTTGTCAGTGGACCAGTAGCGATGATCGTCACCTTTTCATCACTTTCTCTTAATAGCTTCGCTAGTAAGTCATTTCCACTGATCTTTTCTGCCGCTGCTGTTGGTTCTGGTAATTCTGCACCATCCAGTCCACTTTCCCCATGAACATCATCAGCAATGATCAATTCTCTTCGAAGAGGTTTCAATGCACCCATTGCTACGGGAATGTCTTCTCTGTTTGCTAAAGCTAAGAGTTTTCGTGTATTATCAAAGGTTTTTTCCGGCAATTGATTGCCAGCTGAGGTCGTGATTCCGATCAGTTCCACCTTGTCAGAAGCTAAAGCCATCAATAAAGCCAACGCGTCATCATGTCCAGGATCGCAATCTAAAATTATTTTTTGTTTTGCCATTTTTCTTCCTCCTATCATCTTTTTTGCTAACTATTTTTATTCTGCTCTTGAACGACTGTAGATCGTTTTTTTCGTTACCAAGAAGATCACCAAAGCGGCCAAAATGATCACACCACCGACTAAAAAGACATTGGCATAAGTTGACGCAGCACCGCTGTCTACACCGACGATACTTCCGCCAGACATCGCACCTGAAGACATCATTCCGCCGAATACAGCCACACCAACAGAACCTGTGATCGCTTGGACTAGGTCATTGACACCAAGAACACGACCTGATTCTTCCGGTGATACAGTAAGCGTTGCTGTATCAACGATCGGTGAGTAAAAGAATGACGTTCCAAAATAATAAATACATGGCGCTACAGCTAATGCCCAAACTTTGCCCATAGGAATGGCGAAAGCAATTGCTATCAACCCTAATCCCATAAAGCTCAAGGCCATAATGATGCCTGCTGAACGTCCGATCCGTTTAATAACTGGACCGCAAACAAATCCAAGAACTGCCGCTAATAAAATCGACCAAACCAATAAAGTAGAAACTTCTGCAGAATCGATACCATAAATATTCAAGCCGATCGCATTTACACCTGCATTTAATGTGTAGCTGAAGAAATAACCTACAAAAATAACGGTCATCGTTGCAATGAATGCTGGGTTCTTAAAGAACTCAGGAGTAATAAACGGATTTTTAGCTTTATTGATATAAACGATAAAAGCAATCAGTGTAACCACACAGGCTGCTGCCCAAAATACATTCATATCTGTAAAGAACATCGTGACTGCTCCAGCAAATGCACCGATCAAGGCAAATCCAGCCCAGTCGATCGTGGCACCTTCTGCATGATCGTCCGGTAAGTTTTTCGCTAACGATGGAATAAATAAGAAAGAAATCAAAGGAACAGCGAATAACCAACGCCAATCGATCTTCGTTACATAACCTGCTGCTACCACACCTAGTGCTGCTGAAAATCTAAAAACAGCAACGAAAATACCATAGTAGATCACACGATTTTCTTTTGCGATATATTTTGATACCAAGACTAAGAAAACAGAACCTGCTACCTGTCCTCCTGCTGATTGAAGCACACGGGCAATTACGACCGCCCAAATATTGATCGGTCCCAGTATAAATCCGATCGCAGAACCAACAATCAATAATACGACACCCAACATCGTCATCTTTTTAAGTGAAACAAAATCTCCCAAAGAACCATAAATGACACAAACAATTCCCAAAACGATGCCCGGTATCGATGTGATCAACGGCGCTAAATTGGGTGTTCCCAACTGTTCGCCAATATTAACAAAAATCATACCAAATGCCTGTTGCTCAAGAATACCAAAAATAAAGATAATTAAAATCAGCGGAATCGCACGTTTTGCCATCCGATTCATTTTTTCAAATTCAGGAGTTCCTTCTCTAGGAACGGGAACGCCAATTACTTTTTCTGTCTCAGTGTTAGCTGACATTTTTTCCACACCTTTCAATCTTGACTTTATTCAACAACCAACCATTTTTACGGAGCGTTTATCTCATCCGTCTCTTTCACGCTTTCTTTTTACTAGTTCCCCAACAGTATCAAACATTTTACTCACCCCTTTCTCTTTCAAAAACCATCATGAACGCTTCTGTCGTAAATACTGGATCTGAAAACCCAACTCCTTGTCCCACACGCGTGATTGGAGGCGGTGTAACAAAACTTTCCTTTAATCGTTCAGGCTGTGAAAATACATCACTCACTGATCCGTCTAAAAGTACCGTTCCTTCTTTCATCACGATGATTCGTTCAAAATTATCTGCCACGAACTTCATATCATGCGTTATCGTGATACATAGCACTCCACGATGTTTCAGTTCCTGAATGATTTTTTTCAATCGTCGATTTCCATAGACATCTTGTCCGCAGGTCGGCTCATCGAAAATTAAAACCTTTGGATTCATCATCATAATAGAAGCAATCGTACAAAACTTTTTTTCAGTTGCATTTAAGTCAAATGGATGAATACCTAATTTATCCTTTAAGCCAGTCACATCTGCTACCCATTCTAAACGTTGGTCGATGTCTTTTTTGGACATACCAATCTGTTGCGGACCAAACAACAATTCTTTTCTGACCGTTTCTAAAAATAATTGATCATCAGGATTTTGAAACACATAGCCAACCATTTTCGACCATTGCGCTGTGCTCTTTGTATGGATCGCTTCTCCATCGATCCATACTTCACCTGAGGTCGGTGACAAAATGCCATTCAAATGCTTCACGATCGTTGTTTTACCTGCACCGTTTTGTCCGATGATCGCGACAGGTTTTGTGCCTTCGATCGTTAAATCGATCCCTTTTAATACTTCCTCACTTGAAGGATAGCTAAAATGAAGGTTTTTCAACTGGATCTTCATGCTTCAGCGCCTCCTTTACTAAACGAATCGTTTCTTCTTCCGTCCATGTGATCTTTGCTTTTGTATAGTCCTTTTGCTGAAGTATTCTTGAAATTTTCACATAATCAGGCACTTCGATTCCAAGATCTGTTTGTTCCAGAAATTCAAAAACATCCTTGGGATTTCCAATCATCTGGATCTCACCTTCTGAAAGAACCATGATCTGATCCGCATTTTTTGCTACCCGTTCCATGTCATGATCCACCATGATCACAGTGATCCCATTTTGATTCAAGCGCTTCACGATGGCAAAAATCTCGTCACTTCCCATGGGGTCCAGCTGTGTTGTACATTCGTCTAAGACTAAGATTTTTGGTTCTAAAATGAACGTCGAGCCAAAAGCGACCCGCTGTACCTGACCTCCCGATAGCTCCAGCGGATTTTTTGAAAGAATATGGTCGATATGCATCAGCTTGGATACAGTCTCCACTTTTTTGAGCATCTCTGTTCTCGGTACACCACGATTGCCCAAGCCATACGCTAACTCTTCTGCAACAGTACCCGCTGTATAGGATAATTGATTGAATGGATTTTGAAAGACTAAACCAATTCGTGTAGACAACTCAGCGATCGTCGCAGCTTCCGTTTTAAGCCCATCGATGATGATCTCTCCCGCTTTTTTCCCTACAAAATAGTGAGGAATCAAGCCGACTAGTGCATTACATAACGTTGACTTCCCTGAGCCATTTCCGCCAACGATACAAAAGAAGCTGCCCGCTTCCACCTGAAACGTCAAATTTTTCAGAGCTCTTGTTTTCGTTTGATTATATCTATACGAAAAATTATTGACTGTTACAACAGGTTCAGACATTCATTTCCCCTCCTATCTTGTTTATTTCATCCATATAGATGCTAGAATCACAAAAATTAAAAAGAGTACCAGCAAGATGTTGATGATCTTGTCTATTTTTGTCGTTTTTACTTGGACATAGCTTGTTTGCTTGACTCCTTTAATACCAAATCCTCTTGTTTCCAGCGTCATTCCTCTTTCTTGTGCATCCGTCAGCGAAGACATGATCACAGGACCTAAAAGCGGCAAGTAAGCCTTGATCCTTGCGACTAACCGTCCTTTGATCTCGACGCCTCTCGCTTCTTGCGCTTCTTGGATCACATTCATTCTCCGCTGCATTTGCGGTACGACATTCAACGTTGCTAAAACCAAATAGCCTGCTTTAGGCGGTAAGCCGCTGTTCGTCAATGCTGCAACTAATTTTCCTGTCTCAGTGGTTTGATTCATCAAATAAAAGGATCCTAGAAATACTAATAATGTCGTCACTATTTTTAGCGCATACAGCACACCTTCTAAGCCTAGCTCAGCAAAGCCAAAATCAGCAATGACTGTTTTATTATTTACGCCGTAAAAACCCTGAATAAAAAGCAGCATCAAACTGATCGGCAGCCCGAAGCCCAGCATCAAACGAGTAAACGGTTTCAGTAATTTCCCTAAATAAGCAATGAAAAATAAACAAATAATAAGTCCAAACCCTAACCATAATTTGGGAAATAACAGCGTACCTAATCCAAAACAAAAGACAGCAAGGATCTTCGTCAACGGATTTATCTTTTCGATCATTGTATCTTTTTCTACAAAGGTATTTGACAGCTTCATATTCTCCCTCCTAAACTATTTTCGTTCTGTCCCTTTTCACTACCAATCTTCTTCTAATTCATCTTCATTCATTCCAAGTGCATACTGACTTAAGAAACGTTTTGGAATCTTTTGTACTAGAAGATAGGCGATCAGAAAAACGATCCCTTTATCGACCAAATTTTCAATCATAGATGTCGATAAAACCGATAGAATGATTTTCTTAGTCGTTGCAATCAATGCAGCTGTAAAAAGCGAACTGCCATTAACACCTGTTGCACCGCCGTATACAAAAATCGTGATCAACGAAGCAGATACCGTATTTGTGAAGGCGCATACAAGCCAAGTCAAAATGGCTCCCCAAATATTTCGAAACAACCCCGCTTTGACCATAAAGCCTGTGACCAGACCACATAAAACACTCACGACAGAATAAGGAAAATAAACTGGATTAGCGACTAAAGTTAAAAACACATTTGTCAAAAAACCACATAAAGCAGCAACCCAAGGTCCAGAGAGACAAGCAATGATGATCGTTCCGATCATATCTAAAAACAAAGGCAGCTTTAACGCTGAGCATAACGTTCCGCCAATCAGGTTGATGCCTACAGCTATGGGAATGAGAACTAACGATTTCGTCGTGAACTGCGCCTTGATTCTATTTAGAAAACTTCTCTGCTTCATGACATGACCTCCGTTTCGTTCAGAATTTGTTTCCCGAATAAGGAAAACTTTTTCGGAAAACGTTTTCTCTAAGTAGAAATTAACATCGTTTGCTTCTTTTGTCAACGCTTTTTTGGATTTTGATCAAAAAGATTTTTCTCCTCATCCACAGAATACTTACGGTTGACTTCCATGAATTATTTATCTATGATGTAAGCATAATTAGACGCTTCATTTTGATAGAAAGAATTAGCATTTTTTTCTTATTTACTATAGATGAACCACCTTTTGATCACTAAACGAAATGAGGGAAATAATCATTATGAATATAAAAGACATCGCCAAATTAGCTGGTGTTTCTGTTTCTACCGTATCAAAAATCGTCAACCAAAAAGACCAAAGTATCAGCCATGAAACAAGAGAACGCGTGCTGAAAATCGTCAAAGAATATAATTATGCACCTTATGCTTCTTCTGCAGGTACACCAGTAAAATCATGGTTATTAGGCGTTTTACTCCGGTCTTCCACCTCATTGGATGCGACGTTAGACGGGATCATCCAGACCGCTCAAAAAAATGGCTACAGCCCATTGATCTTTAATAATTACGATGACAAGGAACAAGAATTAAAAAACATCACCTCTCTCTGCAAACAAAACGTCGACGGTGTCATCTGGGAGCCGATCGATGAAGAAAGTTTAAGCCACCTCACCCATTTTGAAGAACTAGCTATTCCTGTCCTAAGTACTGGAGAAAATGGTGGCGAAACATCGATTTTGTTTCCTTACGAAAAAGCAGCCTATCATATCACACAAGAGTTGATCGATCAAAAACATCAAAAAATCGCCTGTTTACTGACACCCGGCAGACGTACCGCAGCCTTCTTAGCTGGCTATAAAAAATGTTTGTTCGATAATCATATGAAACTTGACCCAGAGTTAATCTTCTTCGATTTCAATGAGAACTTAAACCATAAATTAAATAACAGACAGATTACAGGTGTGATTTCTTCTCACTATCATAAGGCATTAGAATTTTACCAACTACTCCACGCACTAAGTTACAAAATTCCGGAGGATCTTTCGCTGATCTCACTAAAAAGCGAACGGACTGAGCCGTTATCATTAAGTGAGTTATCTGAAATCTCTACATATACGATTCGAAATGCTGATTTTGGCGGCTATCTTTGTCGGCAATTGATCAATACCATAGAAAAAAAATCATTGGAAACACCGACTTATTTTCAAGATTTTTCGTTGGATAATCGTACAACCGTCAGCTTGCCCTTCAATTTGAATATTCCTAAAATCGTAGTGATTGGAAGTATCAATATCGATACTTATTTGACCGTGCCAAATCTGCCGGACAGTGGGAAAACAGTCTCGATCACAGGTTCTTCGATCTATCCAGGAGGAAAAGGGGTGAACCAATCGATCGGTGCTGCTAAATTAGGGCATCGGGTTGCGTTGATCGGCAAAATCGGATCGGACCTTGATTCTGATTATGTGTATAATACATTGAACCAATTTGGCGTTGAAACATTAGGGATCAAGCGAAGTAATCATACAAATACAGGAAAAGCGTATATCTTTGTAGAAACGAGCGGCCACTCCACTATCTCGATCCTCCCTGGTGCCAATGGCATTTTTACACCAGAAGATATCGAAGATAAAAAAGAGTTGTTCGAAAACACAGGCTATTGCCTGATTCAAACAGAAATTCCACTGAACACCGTCGCTAAAGCGTGTTCAGTAGCACACCAATATGGCGCAAAAACAATTTTAAAACCTTCAGCTTATGGCAGTATTCCTAAAGAGGTTCTTTCTGCGATCGATATCTTGATTCCAAATGAAGATGAGCTGAACGAACTATGTCCTGAATACACTACTTTAGAAGAAAAGTCCGATCATCTCCTAACATGCGGTGTCGATACGATCATTGTCACGTTAGGCGAAAAAGGTTGTTACGTTAAAACAGCCGAATGGGATGACTATGTTCCGGCTGTTGATTTTCCAGCAATCGATAGCACAGGAGCAAGTGATGCGTTTATCAGTGCCCTTTCTTCCTACTTGCTTTATGGTTATACATTGAAGGATGCTGTTCGTATCGCTACGTATGCTGCCGGCTTTTGTATTTCTCGTGACGGTGTGGTTTCTTCATTGATCGACAAGCACGAATTGGAAGCACACATTAAACAAAAAGAAACACATTTAATCAAAGAATAGCAAAAAAGAAAAGGCTGGGTACTAAATCCCAACCTTTTCTTTTATTCTGCAGCGACTTCATTGTCCTCTGGGATCACTGCCTTTTTTCTGGATAGTTTTAACGGAATAAAATAATTCACTGCTAATGCAATTCCCATCCCAATAAAGCTATCCACCACACGATCAAACGCATAGCCATAAGACTGATCAGAAGGAATCATAAACACGATCGTCAAAAGCGTCGCGCAAGCTCCGACCGTTCCTTCATGACAGCTGATCGAAGCAAGCAGTGCGATCATCACCATAATGATCGTTGGAATAAAGATCAGCTGAACGATCTCGGTTCGTCCAAATACACTGAACACTGCAATCACAACAACTGACATGATCGCTCCCATTACATTACCAGTAATTCGATGCTTGCCGTATTTTAATGTATTCTCCATGTCTTCTCTTAGACTGAATACAGTAGTGATCGCCGCAACGACATACGTTTCACGTTTCAATAAAATACTGACAAGGATACAAAGAAACACACTGATCCCCGTTTTAAATGTACGCATACCAATTTTAAACTTCACTCATTCAATTCCCTTTCCGCTTATTTTTTTCATCCATGTATTTATTTTCACTTTCCAAGTCAATAAAACACTCACCTTCTATTCTAGCTTATTTTCTAGCATTTATGAAGGTTGATTTGAGAAGAATTTTCTAAAGAAAAAAGGAGAATATGTTATGATAGTAACAATAAAACAATTTTGTATTTAAAGGAGCCTACACATGAAAACATTTTCTGGATTTGTCGTAAATGACATCGATCAAACATTCCAAACAGAGGTAGCTGATACTACGATCGATGTGTTATCTGCTGGTGACGTTACGATACAAGTAGCTTATTCATCGGTCAACTATAAAGATTCTTTAGCAGCAAAACAAAATGGCGGGGTGATCCGTCATTATCCTATGATTCCCGGTATCGATCTAAGCGGCACTGTCTTAACTACAACTGATGCTCGCTTCAAAGAAGGACAAGAGGTTTTAGTCACAGGCTATGGTCTAGGCGTGACACATACTGGCGGGTTCGCTCAAATTGCTCGTGTTCCAGCAGATTGGGTCGTTCCTTTACCTACTGGTTTAAGTCTAAAGGAAGCTATGATTTTCGGTACTGCTGGTTTTACTGCAGCCTTATCTGTTCAAGCACTAGAAAATCATGGGTTGAGCCAGAACAAAGAAGCGACAATTTTAGTGTCTGGTGCTACAGGTGGTGTCGGCAGCTTGTCGATTGCGATGCTGAAGCAATTAGGCTATAAAAACATCATTGCATTAAGTCGAAAAAAAGAAGCAGAAGCATCATTAAAGAACATCGGTGCCTCTCAAGTACTGCTTGTTGAGGATTTCCTGCCTGAAAAAATCAAGCCTTTATCAAAACAAACCATCGATTTTGTGATCGACACCGTTGGCGGAGATATCACAGCTGCACTATTGGCGCAATTGCGTTATGGCGGAAGCATTGCCATCTGCGGCAATGCAGCAAGTATCACACTAAACACCACTGTCTTACCGTTTATCTTACGAGGTATCAATTTGTTAGGCATCGATTCAGTCAATGTGCCAATGGAACCGCGCACAGCGATCTGGCAACGTTTGGCGACAGATTTGAATGTAAGCCAACACGAACTGACACAAGAAATCACGTTAGAGCAATTGCCAAATACGTTGGAGCAATTACAAAAAGGCACACACATTGGCCGCACCATCATAAAAATGAACTAAAGGGGCATCAAAATAATGAATATATTGATTACTGCAGGTGGAACTTCTGAAAAAATAGACAACGTCCGTTCCATTACCAATCATTCGACTGGACGCTTAGGTAAAATCATCGCTGAAACATTTTTAGCACAAGGTCATCACGTAACCTATGTCACCACAGCTCAAGCTGTCCGACCTGCTGAACAGGAAAAATTAACGATCGTTCCCATTGAAACGACGAAAGACTTACAAGAAGCGTTGCTTGAACAATTTGACCAGACCGCTTTTGACAGTGTGATCCATAGCATGGCTGTGAGCGATTTTACGACTGAAACAACCCTATCAGAAGAAGAATTTATCGAGCAGCTTTCTGCAAAATTAGTTGAGTTGGAACAACCAACGAAGCAACAACTAAAAGAATTTTTGCATCAAGGTTTAGCTGAAATTGGCGAAACGGTTCAGGATCAGAAAAAGATTCCTTCAAAAACAGATCGTCTCTTGCTTTTTTTAAAGAAAAACCCTAAAATAATTGCAATGCTTCGCGAAAAACAACCGCAGGCAATAGTAGTTGGTTTTAAACTTTTAGTTGGCGTTTCAGAAGAAGAGCTGATCCAAGTCGGTCAAACGATTCTTGAAAAAAATCACTGCGATTTTATTTTAGCCAATGATTTAGAAACGATCCAAGGTGATCAGCACAAAGGCATTTTGATCGATGCTACTGGGCAAACACAAACTGCTCAAACCAAAGCCGAGATCGCACGACTGATCGTCGAGAATGTCGAAAATAAATGGAGGAATAAAAAATGAAAACCATTCTGTTAGGTGTTTCAGGCAGTATTTCTGCCTATAAATCAGCGGATATCACTAGTCAATTAACGAAATTGGGCTATAATGTGGAAGTCATCATGACAACAAACAGCACCAAATTCATCACGCCTTTGACGTTGCAATCTCTTTCTAAAAACCCTGTGCACACAAATGTCATGGAAGAAATTGCGCCAGATAAAATCAATCATATCGAACTAGCAAAAAAAGCCGATCTATTCCTTGTAGCGCCAGCTTCTGCGAATATCATTGCTAAGCTTGCTAACGGGATCGCAGATGATATGCTTTCAACCGTTGCTTTAGCCTTGAAAGAAGAAGTGCCAAAGATGATCGCACCAGCAATGAATACCTATATGTATCAAAATCCGATCACACAACGGAATCTAAAAACACTAAAAGAAGTTGGCTACCAAGAAATCGAGCCTCGCGAAGCATTACTGGCTTGCGGTGATTTTGGTCGCGGCGCTTTAGCGACTGTTGAAGAAGTCGTGGCAAAAGCCAGTGAACTTTTAGCGAAATAATGGTGAGGAGTCCTTTATGAAAAATACAAAAACATTTACATTGACTGCGATGTTCTTAGCAATTTTGATCTTATTATCAGCAGTTCCCTTTCTGGGCTTCATTCCGATCGGTCCGATCAATGCAACAACGATGCATATTCCTGTCATTATCGCTTCGATCATTTTAGGTCCAAGAATCGGTGCTTTTCTAGGCGGTGTCTTCGGTGTGATCAGTATGATCCGCAGTACAGTAGTCTTATCTCCACTGTCGTTTGTTTTCTCACCGTTTATTCCGGTGATTGGAACAAACCAAGGCAGCTGGAAAGCGATCGTGATCGCAATGGTGCCGAGGATTTTGATCGGCGTCGTCCCTTATTTCGTCTTTATGGGGCTAAAAAAAGTAACTAAAAATAAACCAACATCACAATCGATCAGTTTATTTATCGCTGGATTCTTAGGGTCTGCGACAAATACGATCTTAGTCATGAACTTGATTTATTTTCTCTTTAAAGATGCATATGCGGAGACGATCGGCGCAAGCGGTGCTGCTGTGTACACTGCGATTCTGACGGTGATTTTTACAAGCGGGATTGTGGAAGCAATTGTAGCGGCGATTGCTACGGTGGCCGTAACTTCGGTTTTATTGCGGTTAGTGAAGACCAATGCTACACAGAAACTATAAAATGAAAAAAAGGAATAGACCGACCTTTTTAGGTTGATTTATTCCTTTTTCTATATGAAAAATTACAGTTTTTTCATTTCCTCATCGCGAGCAACTGTCGCATCGATTCCTTTTACCACTGTCGCAATAAATGCTTCTTCCTCCAAAGCCAGTAGTCCCGCAACTGTAGTCCCTCCTGGAGAACATACACGATCGATCAAAGTCCAAGGATTTTCATCTGAATCTATGATCATTTGTGCACTACCTAGAACAGCTTGAGCCGCATATTCCAATGCTTTTTCTTTCGTCAAACCATGTTTGACTCCTGCTCGAGCAATACTGTCAATAAATAAATATGCATAGGCAGGTGAACTTCCTGCCACAGCCGTATAGGCTGAAAAGTCTTTTTCTTCAACTTCCCAAGCTTTTCCTACAGCATTGAACAAGTCAACAACGTATTGTATCTGTTCTTTTGAAGTATTTTGATTTCCAGCTACTGCCGCAGCTCCTAAACCGATCATTGCATTAACGTTTGGCATTACTCGAATAATCGGTAATGTACTTGTACCAACCAATCCTTCCAGTTTATCCAACGTCGTACCTGCAGCAATCGAAATCAATAGTGGTTTTTTCTTTAATACGACTGATTTTGTTTCTTCTACAACTTTTTGAATAATATTTGGTTTAACTGAAAGTACGATAGCATCTACTTGCTCAATCACTTCTCCAGCAGAAGAGCAAACATTTCCATCAACTTGAGCCGCTAACTCTTTAACTTTATCCGTCAAAACATCAAACAGATAAACGTCTTTTCCCTTAACAAAGTTTTTAGCAGTGATGCCTTGTACGATTGCTCCTGCCATATTTCCTGTTCCAATGAATCCAATTTTCATAAAAGTGACTTCCTTTCAAAAAGTACTAAACTGATTCGCTTTCTTTTTTGGTAAATTTTGTTAATGCCTGAAATGATTTTGGCGGCCGATTGATCAAAATGATCGATAAACAAACTAAAATCAATCCAAATGCTAAAGGCATCGTGAAACGTTCACCTAAAATAACTGCTAGTAAGCTGCCAGAAATCGGCATGATAAATTTATAAACAGTGATCTCTCCTAGATTAGCATACTGCGCACACCAGTACCATAGGCTAAATGGAATCGCTGATGCAGCAGCTAAAATAATCAATAACACCACACCTAATGGCGTCCAGTTGATATAACTTAAGGTCCCGCCCATAAATAAACCAATGACAAATAAAAAAACAGAACCAATAATCAAATTCCAGCCCGTCATTACAAATGAATTCAGCGTAGAACCGATTTTTTTCGCTAACATCGTAGCCAGTGCCGCGATCAATCCATAAATCAACATGAACCCTTCCCCTGTTAAAGCAAATTCAAACATATCGTTGATCGTTGTTCCACCAGTCAGCTGAGAAATGATCAATCCAGCGAAACCAATCACCAAGGCAACTACTTTCGGCACAGTCAATTTGTCATTTTTATACGCAAAATGAGCTAAAATCGCTGCAAAAAAAATTGTGGATTGCGCAAGAATCGTTGAGTTGATCGTTGAAGAAATATTCACATTCCCGATATTAAAAAAGAAATATGCAGCCGTTGTAGACAAGAGCCCCATGATCACAACTTCTTTCCATTGGGTTTTTGTCACCTTAAAAATATTTTGTTTAATAAACATCGCAAAAATCAATGTCATGATCCCTGCAATAAAAAAGCGAATACTGATCGTTGCCAAAACCTGTCCAATATAATTATCTCCTAAAGCATCTCTGGAAATTCCCATCTCATCATTCATGATTTTGATTAGTTTAAATGGTGTTCCCCAAATGACATTCGTTACAATAGCTGCAATGGCAATCATCATTTTTGTTGGTACTCTTTTTTGAGCCGTTGTGTCCATTTTTTATTTCCCCTTTCACACAAAGTGTCTTATTCCATTTTGCTATATATACCGAACAATCATATTGCTCGTATTTTCACAATCAAGAAAGTTGTTAAATAGCTATTTACATATAAATTCCAATTCATTATACTTTCATTTGAGAATAATTGAATTAGTCTGTCCAAACATATTAAGTAGGCTATTTTAAGATGGAGGAATTATGTATACTTTTTCTAAAGAACAATTCGACTGCTTTTTTGACTTTTTAAAAACCCTGGATTGTTATAATAAAACCCAAGATGGAATGATTGAAGAACTTAATAATTTTGAAACCAATCCCAAACGACAAATCGCCTCTTTCGTCTGTCAAAGCACAAAAAAACGGCTGACCTACCTTGCACCTTATATTCGAATTTTATACGTTCTTAGCGGATCTGTAAAAATTCTGATCGATGATAAGGAATTGTTATATAAAGCTGGTTGCTTAGTTCTAGCAAATGAATGGACAGTGGTTGAATACGAGGAGATGGAAGCTGAAACAACGATGCTTAGTTTCTATTTTAAAAAAGAGTATTTTAATGATTCTTTGCTCGCTCAATTTGCGGAAGAACCCATCATATATCGCTTTTTTGTGGAGAGCATCAAGGAAACGGAAGAAAATAGCCATTATTTCATCTTTCAGTTTTCTCCAAATGAAGATATCCATGTTTATGCTCTGCTATTGTTGAAACAAATCGTAAAAATGCGCTATTTTAATAATAAAGTGACAAAATCTGCCTTCGTTTTGTTTGTTGTCGAAATCAGTCAACTTTCAGATAAAGGCTTATGTGTAAAAGATTCAAACCTATCCTCTGGCGTTTTAGTTGAAGAAATCCTGGCACATATAGAGACTCACCTTACAACGGTCACTTTATCCGAAACAGCAGAGAAATTTCACTTTCATCCTAACTACCTTTCCGCATTTATCAAAAAACAGACAGATAAAAATTTTTCAGACTGGGTGATTCATTATCGTTTGCGTTATGCTGAAACCTATTTACGTCAAACAGATCTTCCCATTCAAACAATTATTGAAGAGATCGGCTATCAGGATAAAGCATTCTTTTTCAAATTATTTAAAGATCATTACCAAACAACTCCTGGAAAATATCGAAAGCTAGTGAAAAACAACGTACAATAAAAAAAGTTCCAGCGATTCAAGATTATATTGAACTGCTGGAACTTTTTCTTTTTGAGTACACAAGAAAGTATTGACGCAGTCTTTTAAGGTGCCGCAAAACTGCATATACTCATTCGCCATTTGTTTGGCTGCGGCGCTTTGTGCGGTGACTTCTCCTAGGTAAAAATTAAAGGACATTAGTCATTCACCTCGCTGTCATTCTCTGAAGCGAATAGTTTTTGCCGTTTATCGTACAGATTTCTGTTTTCTATCAGATAAAATAATAACGGAATGATTTAAAAAGGTTTATCCTAGTTATCCAAGAATAAACCCTTTTAAAAATATAAATTTATATTTCTTTTTAAAATAAAGCAATTAAGTCTATTGACTTAGGTTATCTATTCAAATAGATAACTGAAATATGTTACCTGATCCACTTCATAATCTTCAAGAGGAATATTTGGAAGCTTCACTTTCAATTCAGACGGATCTATTCTAAATAAGTCATGTTGTTCCAACTTATTTTGTATTCTGACCATTTCTTTTTCAAGTAAACTATTTCTAAATTTTTTTATATGCGCTAATTCCAATTTTTCTTTTCCTTTAGAATACATTGCTCTTTCTAAGTAAAAAAATGGACTTATTGCTGAAATTTTCAAGCTTATAAATTCAATATATCCTCTATCCATTATCTCATTTGTCGCTTTTTCTGAAAAAAATGGATTCTTTAATTCTAAATCTTCTAAAATATAATAAGAAAAGCATCTTGAATAATTAAAATCTGTCATCCTTTCTACAGTTAAATTCTGTAACTCACTAAATAAGACTGCATCCCAAATATCAGGTTTAATATATTTTCTCAGCGTATAACCATAGTCACCAATATTTAGGCTTCGCTTTACAAAGTTTATTGCTTCTTTATTTTCCATAAAAATGCTCCTACAACCTCGTTCAAACTCTTCACAGATTCTATATATCTATTCTTCACATAATTTTCGCAACAAGGCTATTTTCTAGAACAATTTATTTTATGTTTTAGCTATTGCTTAGTCACTATCATAATCCCAAGGCTCTTCAATTGCCTCCATCGTTTTCACTTCTTTTAGACTGATATCATTTGCTTCTTCATAAGTAAGATTAAGCACTACTGGATACTTTTTCTCAAACTCTGCAACACTTAGCCACGTAGATTTCCCATCTTCACTTATTGATCCGTCTAAATCCTTAGCTAACTCTACTGCCATGATATACAAGGCTCGTTTATCTACAGTGAGTATATTTTGATGTTTAGACATAATAAAGAGAAGATTTTCTTCTTTTAAAAACTCTAAATCAATATCTTCAAATTGAAGCGGACTTTCTATTTTTTTCCATCTGGAATCATTTAACCATTTGTCTATTGACAAACTGAGAAATAAATTGTCTTGAAATGTTTCATCATTTCCAACGTGGGATATTTCAAGCTCATGACCATTTTTTTCTTTAAACCACATTTTTTCGGCTAATTCTCTGTACCCTAGAGATGTTTTATTACCTCTTGTCTCGATATAAATCCTCAAATAATCTATCCTCGTATTTTTTTAGTCATACTTAACTTCATTGTCCCATGGTTCCTCGATTACTTCCATATCTAAATCTAAAACTTCATTTAGACTTTGATCATTAGCATTTTCAAAACTCATATCCAGCACAGTGTTATATTTTTCTTCGAATTCTTCGAGAGACAGCCACGTCTTCATAGCATCATCACTGATCAGTCCTTTAACAGCTTCTGCCAGTTCTTTAGTCATAATACATAAAGCACGAAAATCTACTTGAACTATATTTACATGATCTGTCTCAATGTACATTACTGAATTCTCTCTAATAGGATCCAAACTAATGTATTCATCAGAAAAAGATTTTACTGCATCATTCGTTGACCATCTATGATCATTTCCCCATTTATCCCACTTCAAAGCAAGCCTATAGTTTTCGTTCAACCAAGAAGTATTACCAATATGGGAGAGTTCTAGCTCCTTACCTTTATAAGATTTAAACCACATTTTTTCGGCTAATTCTCGGTAGTCTAAATTAATTTTTTTATTGTTGATGTTTATATAGATATGCAATATGTTCTCCTAAATACCAAAATGAACAAGAATTTGATTTGTATTTTCCGCTTCATTACACAAGTTGATAATTTTTTCCAATTGAATAATTACTTTTTCTTTTGCAAAATCTTCCTTAACAAAAATCATTTCTTCAATATCATATTCAGTTTTTAATTGAAAGTTTTCAGGTGCTAAATCAAACATATTTTTCCAATTTATAAGGATATTATTGAGCTTTTTTATTCCCGATTCTTCGAAGAATGTTACACCATAGTAATTGATTCCTCTATTATCATTAGACATATAATTCCAATGACTTTCAACCCAATTAAGAGTATCCGTTATATACTGAATAAATGAATCATCAATTGATATTGCATGTTCACTTGTAATATCGTTAAAATTGATATTTTTATCTTTTTCAATTATTTTGAATTTATGCGATAGCACCATTTAATTGTTTCCTTCTTATTATTTTTACTATATAAAATATCGTATTTTATTCACTCTTGTTATTTCATTTTTATAGAATTAAAGTGATGTATAATTTTGATAAACTAGATTCAATAAACAATACTATTCAAAATATGCTTCCCATCATCAAGTATCTGAATAGCTGTTTCCCTAGCTATTTCAATACAATCAATTTTCGAATACATAATAATGAAGTCTTCAAAAGACTGAAAAGATTCGTTTTCTTTTAGCTCATCATAGTCCCAAAGGTAATACGGACTGACCTCCAAACAAATTTTTTCATCACTATTGTATAACCAACTAGCATAGCCTTCTCTAGCAGGAGTTGACCATAGAGAAAACTTATCCGTTAAATTCTCTATATCAAAATTTCCTTCTGCTACTTCATGAGAATAAATTACCCATTCATAACCTATACCTTTTTGAAAATTCTTTTTTGAAACAATTATTTCATTCTTTAAAGCATTTTCAAATTGGTTTACTAATATTCTAAAAGTCTCAATTGCAAAGTCTTTAAATAATAAATATTCATTGTTATTATCAATATATTTAACTATTACCTCATTATAAGCATAGACTTTTTCCTCAGTTTTAGTAAAAATAAGTTCTAATTTTTTT
The DNA here is from genome assembly GCF_002174455.2 of Enterococcus sp. 9D6_DIV0238. Classification (NCBI taxonomy): domain Bacteria; kingdom Bacillati; phylum Bacillota; class Bacilli; order Lactobacillales; family Enterococcaceae; genus Enterococcus; species Candidatus Enterococcus dunnyi. Next base: position 3,282,759 of record NZ_CP147246.1, on the reverse strand, counting down.
TCTTCACCAAAATTGTAGGTTAAGATTTCTTTCATCTCAAAATTTTTCCTTTCTCTTAAATCTTAAAATGAATAGGAGCTGGCTTTAAACTCTGCTATGATACAAAACTTTATTACTTATTCTTACTTTTCATCCATTTAGCTGACTTATACTCTTCTGGAATTTCTTCATATTCAGAAATGGGATCTTCAAATCCCAGCTTCTCTAGCTCATCAAACCATTGATCTTTTTTAGATTCTGGTAATTTCTCTCCAGTCCAAGGACAATGTGTTATTGTGATATATGATTGTCCTCCATCATGAATAATTATTCCGTATTCATCAAATCGCTCGTCATGATAAATCAATTTATTTGTATTAATAAATTCGTTTTTGCTATTAGTTACAAATTTTTCAAATTGGATACAACAATATTTGTCAGTCATTTTTCTCTCTCCTTAAATTGCAATCGTTCTTCCTGGTACTGCTGGTTTATACATTTCACCACTTATCGGATCCATTGATCCTAAATGTCTTCCCTTTTTATCATATACTTCTATATCGTTGTGAGTGTGATCCCACTCAAAATATCTTTTTTTATTACCTTGCCCCGAAGATTTTCTATCCATCCCTTTCACATTATCAAGTTTTTTCCACACTGGACTGTCATTTTTTCCTGGATTAAATTTATGGCTTTTATTTATATCATATCCATTACCAATACTATCAAACGCATTCCAAATCGCACCACCACCATGGGCCATTGCTGCTGAGCCAGTTGCTGTTGCTGCTGGGCTTAATGTTAAACTTGCTCCACCAGTAAACGGCGATCCTGCAAATGATAAGGTATTTCCACCAACGAACCATGAAAATCCACCTAAAAACTCAGCGCCTCCACCAACTATCGATGAGAGATCACCAAAGAATTGTCCAGCAGCATACGGAGCTGTTCCAACGGAATCTGTATCTAACGTTCGCTCACCCATTAATGCGCTTAATCCGAAGTTTTCATAAATCTTGTCAGCAATCCCTACACCAAATGCTTTTAGCGCGTTCCAATTGTTTGTAGCAATTGCCTCTTGTACCATTAGTGTCATTTTAGGATCAAAGGTTCCATCCACATAAACACCTGTCACATTGCCAAATTCATCAAAAGTATAAGTAATATCTTGGTTTTCCAAACGGTGAGTTTCTACCTTAGCATCTATCTTCTTCTGACGTTTATCCCACGCTCGTCCGATCGGTTTCATCCAAGCCATATTCATCCGACCTAAATCAAACGTTCCCGAACCTGAATTCCATGCAGCCCCTTTTTCAACTTCTGCTAATCCTGCATCCAAGTTTGCCAGCTGTGCTTCAAAATCTGCAAACAGTCCTGGCGAACTGGCATTGAATTCATACAGACGCTGCAGTTTTTCTTCGTTCTTTTGAATCGAGCTTTGAACGCCCATATAGCGCTGTTCTAAGCGTTGGTTGGGTTCTTTTTCCTTGTCCATCGTTCGTGCCATACTTTGCAGTAAAGCTTGTCCTTGGGCGATCTCTGCTTTTAATTGGTCCTCGATCACGTCGCAGGTGTCGACTTGTGATTGAAATTCTTCCGGGAATTTACTGTGGGCTTCGATCAGTGCCTCACATGCTAGTATAAACCCACTGGCTAACGTTGGGTAGACTGTAGAGAAATAAAGTTTCGCTGAGTCGTAGGTTTTTCCCGATAATGGTGCATTCATGAAGGCATTGACGCTGTCTTTTAAGGTGCCGCAAAACTGCATATACTCATTCGCCATTTGTTTGGCTGCGGCGCTTTGTGCAGTGACTTCTCCTAGGTAAAAATTAAGGGACATCAGTCACTCACCTCGCTGTCATTCTCTGAAGCGAATAGTTTTTGCCGTTCATCGTATAAATCTTCTTCAAGTCTTCGTAATTGAACTTCTTCATCGACTAAACGCTCTGCAATATCTTCTAAACGCTGACGCTCATATTGATGTAACCGATTAGCTTCTTCGTCTAATTCCATAAAATGACCAATATCACGCGAACCTTGATTATTTCCGATCAGATCTTGGAAGTACCGTTGTTCTTGGTGGTGGATGGAAAAATAGTCGGCTTCCAGATCTTCTAATTCTCTGATTTCCTGTCGCTTATCTTCTTGATCAATGCTCACTTGTCGTAGTTGTTGATTGATCTTTAATTCCTTATCTTCTACATTCATCGATTGTTTCCTCCTAGATTCGGTGAAAACAATGGTAAATCAAATCCTTGTTTTATTTTTTGATCGATCTGGCTAAATTCCTTCGCTACTGAATGGATATTATTGCCATCTCGTGCGATTGCGTTGGACAAACGTTGTCCTCTGCTGTGAATACTTGTTAAACTGCTTTTTGCATTTGTATTTCCGCTAACGGTGGTCCGTTCTGCTTTGGTTGTCGCTTCGTTGACTGATAAGAACCCGCTGGCCGTTTGACTAAGCTGTGCTGAAATACCACCAGCAACAGTTAGACTGCTATTGATTCCGCTCATTTGATTAACCCCTTTTGCCTTATTTTTAACTTTCACATTTCGTATTCTTCCCCATTATCCATTTTGACATATTTTTATACCTAATAGTTATCAAATATTTCTATAAAACACAAAAAAATTGCAAAACTTTCGATTTGCAATGAAGAATACTCTCTTAATGATAAAAATAGTTATGATTTATGGTCACATTCGTATAAATAGATAACCAGTCTAGTGGACAAATGATGCGGACGACACCGCGGCTTCAACCATTAAGTGATATTCCATATTTGAAGCCATATCTCTTTACTTATCGCTATGCGCTAATATAATGAAAGAAAGTAATATAGACTTTTTGCAAAAATTTCTATATAAACGGAGGGATTCAAGTTATGAAAAAGATACTTTTAGGGTTACTTGGTCTAGTTGTACTAATCATCGTTAGCATCATTATCATTTTTAATATTTCACCTAAACCAACAATTTCATTAGCAAAAGCAATTTTATTCAAGATTCCAGAAGATAGCCGTAATAAAGAATATACGGAGGGCAATGTCAACGTGCGGGTCAATTTGAATTATGATTCAACATACAAGAGCAATCAGTTTGATCTCTACACGCCCGCCAAACCAAAGGAAGGTAACCCAATAATCACATGGGTACATGGCGGCGGCTTTATTGGCGGAGATAAACTAGAGGAAAAGGAATTTGCCACTAAACTTGCAGAGTCAGGTTATACTGTTGCTGTGATGAACTATGAATTGGTTCCAGACACGCAGTACCCAAGACCTGTCATTCAGACTAGTGAATTTATCACTTATCTTGCCAACCATAGTAAAGAGTATTCTTTAAATATGGACCACTTATTCCTTGCTGGCGACTCCGCTGGTGCACAAATTGCCAGCCAGTTTTTAGCTACTCAAACGAACGATGTCTACAGAAAATCTTTAGGAATCAAGCAAGTAGTTGATGCCGGGCAAATCAAAGGTGCTTTGCTCTACTGCGGACCATATAATATGCCGGAAATCGTACTAAATTCAAGCTCTCCGATTGTTAAGTTTGGATTTAGCGGTATTGGCTGGGGCTACTTTAAAGAAAAAGATTGGAGCCAGTCTGAACAAGCAAAAAGCTCCATCGTCAAAAATTTTGTAACCGATGCTTTCCCACCAAGCTACATCACTGATGGAAATACTGCATCCTTTGAATCGCAAGGAAAAGAGTTTATTAAAGCACTGGAATCTAAAAAGGTTCCTATTTCACAAAGATTCTTTGCATTGTCAGAATATAAAACGGCTCATGAGTACCAGTTTGAGCTGGATACAGACCCAGGAAAAACGGCATTTAATGATACGATCGAATTTTTGAGCAAGTATGAACAGTAATTTTCGAACTAGTTCTTATTCTGTTTTTTTGTTATTTATCGCAAATTTAGGGGCCATTTTTCAATCGTTATCTAATTATGACAAAACGTTATTTTTATTGCAGTGACGCGTTTCTTTCTGTATAATAAAGGGCATAGGATAGAAATTCAGCGTGCTGTAGCAACCAGAACTTTTGTTACGGTAACACGGAAAGATAAATAAAAAAATTGGCACTTCAATCGTTTGGCGGCAACCGTACGATCGAAGTCTTGTTCAGACAACATAACTGTCCAAACAAGTTGCCAATAGTGCTAGCAGATACTAGCTTCTTTTATTGTACCCAAATTCTGAGAAGATTTCCACAAGAATCTTTTCTTTGTGTATGATTTAGTTGTCGTGCGTATCTTGTCAGTCTATTGTCGACGGTATTGGGCTTTGCTCAATGCCGTTTTTTCTATCCTTAGAATTTAATAAAAAGGAGGAGTAAATAATTCTGTGTCAAAACAATTGAATAAAACAAAAAAGGCACTCCATTCTTTGGCGGCAACCAAAAAATGAAGCCTTGTATAGACATACATAACCTATCTATGCAAGTTGCCAATTTGCTAACGCCAAAGCGCTAGTTTCTTTATTGTACCTAATTTTTCGTTTAAATTCTAGATGGTTCTTGAATTTTTTGAAGGTTGGGTTCTTCCAAGAGAATCTGCGGGTTTGGTTTGGCTGATTGTGAACGGTATTGTATGTCGAATGGTAAAAAGTCGTTGAAGTTTTATGACTGGCTTTTTCTGCTGGAGGACTGCGATATCTTTTTTGTTTTATGTTGATCCGAGGCGCTAGGAATACAGCAAGGCTTGAATAGTCGTTCTTATCGTCGCTTCAAGGATCTTGCCCTAGTCAATGCGTAAATGTACGAAGAAATGAACAACGGCAGGAGCGAGTCTTGAGGGCTTATCCTGCTTATTTTGGAGGAGATGTGTGAATGGAAAAACAAGCGTTGTGCGTGAAGGCGATCTCGTATCAGGAAATCGTAGAATTGAAGGATTTGATGGAACGCTTGGTTTCTTGGGAGGAGCTGTTGTCGGTTTTGATGGCGTTTTTTGCCTTTCATAGCGGACCGATCAATAAGAAGCAGGTTATTAAGGAGTATTATGCGCGCGGACAGATTTTTCAGGCGTTTTATGAGGATTATCGACGATTGGTTGAGGTTGGTGATGCATTGGTGCAGAAGATGGTGAAAGCGGAGAAAGTTGGGAAATAGGAAACAGAAAATGGAATGGAATGCGTATGTTATAAAAGAGGATGGAGATTGTCCATCCTCTGATAATGACTAAGCGTTTTATTTTTGCTAGACTACATTCTTTTTAGCATAGCTTCTACTTCGTCATCGGTATATGATTTTTTATCGTTCTTTATTTTTTCTCTGTGATCAATCCCTTGAGGTACGAATCTGAATACAGAGAAAGCTGCTTCATGATTATGGAGATTTAAGATCCGATGTAAACTCTGATTCATACGGATTAATTCCCCTTTTTGACAATCCTTATATGTTTTTTTGTTATCAACAATTGTTTCAACTCTAATTTCTCCGTCATTAACAAGCAATATTTCTTCAATGTCACTATGCGTATGCCAACCTTGAATTGTACCGGCTGGAATCGTGTTTAAATGGACTTCGAATTCAGGGAAAATATAGTAGTTTACCTTTGTGCCATCTTCTTTTTCAGCAAAAATTGATTCTGACTTGCTCATTGTTTCTATGAGATTGTTTAGCATGTTTGATTCATTCCCTTCGTTTAAATAAGTTCTATTTTCTATATTATAAAGAGGATGGAAATGATCCATCCTCTTGAAATTATTTTTGTTTTATGAAGTCGTAAGTTTCTAATGGAACAGCTTTTTCTAATGTCATTTCCATACTGACAATATTTTGATCTTTGCCATTTTTATCTTTTTTAATCAATTCTTTTGCTGTTTCTATTTTAGGATAAGCTCTTCCTAAATAAATGAATTCAGGATCGCCGCCAACTTCTTTTTGCACGAATACATGAATCGCTAAGCCGGATTCCTCATAATTCATAATTTCTTTTACTTCTTTACTAGAAAAATTCAATTTAGGTCGTGTATACCATAACAATGTGTGTTGATCAATTAGTTCATCTTCATATTTTACATCATTTGAGATGGCATCATCTTTATGATAATTTACAAAAATTGGACAAGTGTTGTACTTAATTCTATAACCGTACATTGTACCAGTTTCATTGTTTTCCCAATTTAGTAGACGACAGACATCTTTTCTCCCGTATACTTCATTATAGGTTAAAGGCTCATTTAACTGATAGCTTTCACTTCGCTTAAATGATGTACGAATGATATCCAAAACACATTGTTTAAACCACTGATTGTTCTGAATACTTTCTTTCATAGATGTTTCTAGCGAATAGATGTCATCTGACAAGATAACAACTGGGAGTTCACCATATTTTTCTCTTTCTTTCTGTGTAAAGAATTTTAAAGAGAGAATCCGTTCTACTGATTTTAATGTCTGTTCATCAAAAGAATAATGAAGTCTTTCTAATTCACGCTGATACTCTTGTCGTTCTAATGTTCCATTTACCATTAAACGTTCAATTAGTAGTAATTCATGATTTCTTTTCCCGTTCAATAACTCATTAGATAAAAACGTTAGTAGTTCATTTTCATGTCTATTTAAAATCGGTGTATCTTCTTTCATCCAATTCAAAAATGCTGGGTAATTTCCTTTGTACCTAGCAATAATCACCGGATCAACCGAATGTTGATCTATAAAATCAACTAAAGATGGAATTCTTCCTAATCTATTTTTTAAGTTCTGATAGGCCTCTTTGTAATTTTTAGCATTATTTAGCTGAGAAGATTCAATAGATTGAAAAATCCGATTTTTCGTAATTTCGTCAAATATGATCGTCGACATTCCCTGTAAATATTTCGTCGCCATGGTCTTCTTTCGCAAACTATTCTTGCTTAGAGAACTATCCTCTGTTAAAGCAATAGGAATCAAATAATTATTATCATAATTCCCAATAAAATCAATAATTGTTACAAAGTCTTTATTTTTTGCTTTCCTTAATCCGCGTCCTAACTGCTGCGTAAAGATGATACTTGATTCTGTTTTACGTAACATAACCACTTGATTCACTGAGGGGATATCGATTCCCTCATTAAAAATATCTACTGTAATTATATAATCCAGTTGCCCAGCTTCCAATTGCGTAATTACTTCATCACGTTCAGTAATTTTATGATCACCAGTTAAAGCTTTGGTTTTGAATCCACGTTGATTAAATAGCTGTTCAAGCTCATGTGCTTCTTTTTTCGTTCCACAAAAAATAAGTCCGCGAACTTTCTCTCCACAATGACCATAATAATCAATTTTTTCTAAAATATAATCAATCCGCTGACTGCTAATTAATTGATTGAAAGAAGATTTATCATTGATTGTTTGTCCATCAATTTGAATATCTGTAATACCAAAATAATGAAATGGACAAAGCATATTTTCTTTTAGTGCTTCTTGTAATCTAATTTCGTATGCTACATTATAATCAAACATTTCATAAATATTGTACCCATCTGTTCTTTCAGGTGTTGCTGTCATTCCTAATAAAAAATCAGGCTCAAAATAGTCGATTACCTTTTGATAAGTTTTCGCTCCAGCATGATGGACCTCATCAATTAAAATATAATCGAAAGTATTCTTCGCAAATGTTTGTAATGTGCTATCTTTTGATAGTGTTTGAATTGTTGCAAACACATATTTTTCAGTTGTTATTGTACTATTTCCTGATAGAATACCAAACTTGTTCTCGTCATCATCTAATATCTTGATGAACTGCTCCTTGGCTTTTTTTAAAATCTGTTCTTGATGTACAATGAAAAGAAATCTTTTTGGCTGATAGGCTTTCACATCGAACGCTGAAAGATAAGTCTTTCCTGTACCAGTTGCCGAAATAACCATAGCTTTCGATTTTTCTAAATCCCGCATTTTTTGAATTTCAGCCAACGCATTTTTCTGCATCTCATTAGGTAAAATTGGCTTTGTGGCAAATTCAACTTCTTCAAGTATTGTCCCAACTTCAATTTGACTTGACGGTTCTTCCATTGTGTCAACTTTTTGAACATTTAAAATAGGTTTGTAACCCATCTGATACTTTGTAATCCATGAAGTGGTTAGTTGTTCAGCTAAAGACCACATCTGTTCAAAATTTTGCTTCATAGATTGAATGAGCTCACCATTTGCCAGTGAATTCAATTTTAAATTCCATTCACAATTTACCTTCAACGCTTTAATCGTTAAATTAGAACTCCCTAAAATCATTGTTTCATATTCATCATGAACAAAAGAATAGCCTTTTGCATGAAATCCATCCATTGCTGTAATTCGAACATCTACATTTTTTAATTTTAAAAGCTCTTTAAACATTTTAGGCGAATTAAAATAGAGATAATTTGAGGTTACAATTCGTCCGTGAATATTTTGCTTAGCTAAATCAGCCAACACAGTTTTAAGTGCCAACAATCCACTCTCTGTTATAAAAGCGACCGCAAAGAAAAATTCGTTGCACGTCGCTAATTCATCCAAAAGATCGTTTAATACCATTCTTCCTGATTGATCTTGATTTACTAGAAGTTTTGCTTTATATAAATCATGTGACTCCGTTGTCTGATCAATAAAACTATGCTCCAGAGCTGACTGGAAATTCTCAATAAGAGGATTCATTTTTATACTCCTTTAACTAAACAATCAATTGTTGGAATATCAGCGGGTGCCCATTCTAAAGAAGATAATTCAGAAATAGGTAGCCATTTGATACTTTCATGCTCTGTAAGTTTAGGCTCCCCAGAAATTAGTTCACAGAAAAATGTAGTTAACTCTACGATACCAAAATCATATTCATAACTAGCTGTAATGATCTTATTTTTTATTGCTACTTCGCAAAGAAGCTCTTCTTTTATCTCGCGTTCAAGTGCTTGCTGAGGCGTTTCACTTTCCTCAATTTTTCCACCAGGAAATTCCCAGAAACCACCTAAAGATTTACCTTGACCTCTTTGAGCGCAGAGGATTTTTCCATCTTTTTCTATGACGGCTCCGACGACTTTGATTTGTTTTTTCATTCTATTTACCCTTACTTTAATTGATTTATAAATATTATACCTGATTATTAAATAAAGAGAAATACTTTAAATTCCAGTGATTTTTAATTATTTTTAACTTTTAAGTGGAATTCTCATTTTTTATTGGTATAATTAGATGTCAAATAGTTAGTTATATAAAAGTATAAATTTCTTGGGGGCAGACTATGAAATATGCAAATGATGATTCTTTACAAGCACATGACTTCACAATAAAAGAATATCTAGAACAAGAGGGTAAATGGATTATTCCCAGATATCAGAGAGATTACTCTTGGGATAAAAACAATGTTAGTCAATTTATTAACGACATTATTTCGAATAATGAAAAATATTATCTTGGAAATATTATAATTGTACAGTCTGATAAAGAATACGAAGTCATTGATGGGCAACAAAGATTAATAACAACCTTTTTATGTCTTTTAAGCCTGTATAAAAAGTTCAAATCTAATGATTCAGAACATCAAAAAATAAAAGAAGTAATTTTCACAAAAAATAATTTAAAATTGAATATCGAGCAAAGAATTTCTAATTCCAAAAGAGATATTTTAAAAGCTTTAGAAAATGAACATCCATCAGTAGATGAGAAAAATGCAAATGAGTTTAAAATGTTTAAAGAAATAAATAAAAAAATAGATTTATTAGACATTACAGAAAAAAAATCGCTGGTTAATAAAATACTATCTGCTAAAATTGTTGAAATTAAATTCTACAAAAATGAATCAAAAGCCCATGATATGTTTGTAAATTTGAATACAAAAGGAAAACCATTGAATGAGTTAGATATTATAAAAAGTCAATTATTCAGATATCTTTCCGATGATGGCAATGACAAATATAAAGAAAATTGGCAAACTATGTTACAGTTATTAAGTACCGATCGTCTCCAAAAAAGATATATTAGAGATATAGCTATCTTGTATAATTCTAATAAACTGAGAAAATCAAAAAATAGAGGTAATTTATCAATTGTGATGAACCATATTACTGATCGACAAAGCGCAAATAACTTATTTTCTTATATGACTGAAATAAATGAAGGTTGTTTGCTAGGTTTTTTTAATGCAGTAAAAAAACACGATCTTTCACTAATTTCTTCAATTTTGAATCTTCCGCCAAATGTTTCACTGCAATCCTTAAATGAAATATGGACTTTTTTCGGAGAAATAAACTTTGAGCAATTCGATATAATAATGATGTCAATACTATTTATTGATAATAAACAAAAAAAAGTTCATTTAAAAAAAAATGTAACCTTAATTAAGAGTTTTCTTAAACTAATCTTTATTGTTCAAATCCTTTATGCAATAAATAAAGTTAGCCCCTCAACTTATGCAAATAGTTTTGATGAGGTTGGATTTTCGATATATTCAAAACAAACTTCTATTAGAGATGGTATACGATTTTTTATAAACGAAAGAATGCAGATATCTGCAATAGATGACAACTATATTAGAACAACGCTTGAATCAATGGAATGCTTTGAAAAAAAACAACATACAAAATTTGCAAAACTTTTAATTCAGCTACTATCCCAGGACTATAGGACTGATTTAACAGCTGATCACTTTGTATCACAAGCAAATATAAAAAATAATCATGATATCGAAAACAAAGAATTAATTAAATCACTTGGGAATATAGTTCCTGTTAGTAATGATTGTTACCGTGACATGTCACCTTTGCTTAAATATCATGAATACAAAAAAAACAGAAGTAATGAATTATTTATTAACAATTTTTTAAACGATGTTAGTGAGAAGGAAGTGCATGATTGTTTATTCCAAAGAATAGAATTAAGGAGAGACAACTTTATAACTCAAATAATAAATTTATTTGATAAACTTAAAGAAGAAATACTAAAGGAGACAAATAGATGAATAAAGTTATAAGTTCTCCAATCAGATGGACTGGTTCAAAAAAGAAACTATTAAACGAAATGATTGTTATGTTTGATACAAATAAAAAAATTTATGTTGAACCTTTTTTAGGTTCAGGTGTAGTTTTGTTGAACACTTTAAAGAATGGATTATTTGACGAATACTATGTAAATGATATAAATCCTGATATTATTAATTTTTTCATTTATATTTCAGAAGATTTCAACAATTTTTCTTCTTCTATAGAGAATCTTGTTAATTTATATAATTCCTTATCTTCATTAGAACTAAAGTCAGAGTTTTATTATCAGACACGTGAAAACTATAATTTAGAAGAGAATAATTTTGAAAGAGCAACATTGTTTTGGTTTTTGATGAAAACATGCTATAACGGAGTTTATAGAAAGAATTCAAGTAATAAATATAATGTACCGTTTGGAAAAACTGAAAAAGTTATTTTGAATAAAGATGAGTTAATGGTTATATCAAAATTAGTAAACAAGGTCAATTTTTTTTCTAAAGATAGTTCCGATTTTTTAGACTTTTTAAAAAAAGATAAAGAAGTGGATTTTACTAACTCTTTTATATATTGTGATCCACCTTATATTCCACAAACAAAGTCTATGAAGAATCAAACCCTATATACAAAATCAGTCTTTAATCAAGTTGATTTCAAAAATGAGCTTGATTACTATGGAGACACAGGGGCCTCCATTATGGTTTCAATGTCAGAAACAAAAGAAGCTATTAAACTTTATCAAAAAAACTATGACAAAGTTAATGTAGTGGATATTATTCGAATAGTTAATCCGAAAAAAAGATTAAAATCAAGAGAAATAGCATTTTTAAATTTCAATATTGAAAATATTCATTAAAATAACAAACTAAGATTAGTGGAAAAGTTTATTACGTCGTATTATCTACTAATCTTAGTTTATTTATCTCAAGTCATCAACAAACAGTAAAGATTTTGCATGAATGAATAAAGACAATAAGAAAACAAGTATTGCCAGCAAAATGATTGTTCCAGTTATGCAACGCTTTTTATAGAATTGATTATCTTTTTTCAAAACAATTAAATGATCAAATGTACTCATTTCTTCCTTACTAAAAATTTTATTCAATTTATTATCATTCGATATGGAACGTATATATCTGAAAATAAAGCTAATTAAAATAGCAACTAAGAAGGACAGTAATATAAGGTTAATGGTCACCTCTTCAAAAAAGATACTCTCTATACCTTTCATCAAAGCATATATCACTCCGCCCAACATAAATCCAGAAAAAGACCATACGGAAGCTCCCATTTTATTCTTAGGTACTTTTTTTAGTTTCTCATACTGCTTTTTGTCAATTTTGGCCGCTTTATTTTCTAAATACCAAGTTGCCATTGGAAATAACCATGTTAACTTATGAGAATCTAAGTCTACTAAGTAGTTGTCTTTTTTATTGATTGTTACTAATTTAAAACGAGAGATAGATGTATCTTCAAATTTCATAAACATTCCTCATAATTCGTATGTTTCTATAAAAATTGACTAAATAGGATTTTGTTCATTTTCACTCTTGTACAGAAAAATTACTTCCATAAGGATAAATATATCCTCGATTAAGAAATAGAGAAAACAACACACAAATAATGAAAATTACAATCATATCAAATGAATAGAATACACTAAAATATCCAGAAGAAAAAATAGCTAAATAGATTATTAAAAATGCAATTGCGCTATTTCTCTTGTAATAACTCGTTATACTTTCCTTCTTTATACGGATAAGTATTCCTTCCCTCGAATTTCCAATATTTTTATACATTCTATGTTTGTTAAAAATGGCATTAATTGCACGATAACTTATTAGAAGTGCTAAAACTACAAACAAATAAAAAGTTCCTAATCTAACTCCTGAAATTGTTACATAGTTTTGAAAAAACGTGTTTATTAACCATGTGGATGGTCTTCCAATAACTATAGAAAGTATTACAATCTGACCAACACCATAGCCTGCTTTTTTATTTGTTATTAACTCGTTAAACCTTACTTTATCGATTTCTATTGCTTTAAAAGGGAATAGCCACACAAGCATTGGCAAGAACCAACAGAATTTATTACTATCCAAATCTAACAAATAATATTTGGCGTTCATTTCTACTAGTTTATATCTCTTATTCGTTGATTCATAAACTTTCATATTTTATCACCAAAAATACCTTTACTTATCGTAGTTTCTGAGAAATAATGAAACACATTTTCTTCTACTCTATTGCATCAGTCTTAATTGTTATCTTCAATTAAAACACTAGACGTTATTGTTTTATTCGTTTCATTTTTAATTTTTGCAGTATATATCCTGCCTTTTTCTACAATATAGACATAGTAAAACCTATCTTTTGGAGTGAACCTATCTTCGCCAATATTATATGGTTTTATCATTTTTTGAGTTTGATCATCATAAAATTTACGGAAAAATCGTTCTTGTACTTCTTATCAATGTATATATGCACACGAGCTTCGTTATTGTTTTTAGCTATTTTTATATTAAAGTATCTTTCTTGATTAGGAAGATACTTTTGTCCATAATTTTTGGGTACTAAGAAGAAAATAATTGAAAAAAGTGAAATAATAATAATTACACTACTTGACTTTATTGTATTTTTTACGTTCATTGATGTTCTACTGAAACTTGTTGCTACTTTTTTTTATAACATCACTCTAAACTAACTAATATCACTTATTTTAGTCATTATCTTCAACGACGACATTAGACTTAATGATAGAATCAGTATTATTTATTATTTTAACAATATACTTTTCTCCAGCTTCAACTCTGTGTGAATATAAAATTTGTTTTGTCCCAACCTGTTTCTTTAACTGGTTGATATCGCCATTCTCTCTAACTAATTCTATGTCCAGATTTTTACCTGTCTTTTTATCCACATAAACACGAACCCAAGCTTCAATATTTGCCTCATGAATTACTCCTCGAATCTCTTTTTCTTCATGAGGTAGATATTTAGTTCCTTCGTATTTTGGAATTAAGAAGAACACGAGGGCGAAAAATAAAATGATAATGATAACACTACTCTCTTTTGTTAAATTTCTTGAAATCATTTATCCTCTCCTTTTCAGCAAAATGTCCCCATTGAAGTAAAATTGAATATGCTATTCTTAACGAATTTGCATCTCAGAAAATAAGGATTTTTAGTTATTGTCGTTTACACTGACATAACTATAAACAAATGAGTCTGTTCTATTTTTTATCTTTACAGTATACTGCTTACCTTTCCCTGTATAGATACGATAGCTGTAAAAAAATTTATTTTTCGGTGTAAAACGATCTTCACCAACAAAGTCTGGTTCAACTGACTTTCCTTCCGAGTCATTTACTCTAATTTCAAACGTTTCTTTTTTATCTTTTGTTAGATATACTGAAATTTGTGGTTCAATATTTTTCTTATCAATTTTTACTTGAAACTCTTTCTCTTGATTTGGAAAATATAGGGAATGATAAACTGAATTGATATTTGAAATAAGATAGACGACTACCATTATAGTTAAAATAGATACTATAATGATACTAATTCTGTTTATAGTATTTTTCAAAATCCGTTATTCCTTCCTCTATAATTCTAGCATCACCATAGTTTTCAAAAGAACCAATTTTCTTATCATTACAAACTTTAACTAGTTTAAATAATCAAGACTTCACCATGAATTTCAATCTAATTGTTATTTTCTACAATAACATAACTATAAACAAATGAATCTGTCCTATTTTTTACTTTTACTATATATTCTTTTCCAGCTTCTGCCTTTTTAAAATACATGATTTCTTTTGTCCCATTTTGCTTTTCCAACTCCTGTATTTCACCGTTTTCCTCACTTAAGGTTACGTTTAAATCATTTCCAGCCTTATTATCAACATAAACACGAATTTCAGCTTCCATATTGCTCTCTTGAATTTCAACTTTAAATTTCTTCTCTTGATTTGGAAAGTATAAGGATCTATATACTAATACAGCATTTGAAATAAGATAAATAACTAGAATTACAAATACGATAGCTGCAATAATGATATTGAGTCTTTTTATTATACATTTCATAATCAGCGATTCCTTTCTAAGTTAGTTAAACATCGCTCTTTCAGACTCATTCTAAATTTTATACTTTATTACGAATTATCATACATTTCATTAAATATCAATCTCAAATTCTTTATTACTTCTTTTTCATAATAACTTTGCGTTTTATCACTCGCTACTTCTGAATTAAATTTTCTAATATTTAGCTTATTGTCATTTAAAATCTCTCCTGAAAGAATATCATCTATACCAGGCTTATCTATACGAACTACAAAATGAATCGTTTTTCCTTTAGGAGCAATATCATATGAATAAGATATTGCTCCATCCTTCATTGTTAACTGTCTTAAATCTCCAGCAATTAAATCTCTTTTATAATTTATATTATTTTGACTCTTATTCACTGTCTTTTCATCTTTAAGAAAATCTGTTTTATATAGCTGAAAAAATGTAGTAACTAAATCATTTTCTTCGTTATATACTTTCTTGAAATCTTTCGGCATAAAAAAATTAAACAAGAGAAAACCTCCTAATAGTATACAGATTGGAATAATAATTAAAAATCGTTTGTTGGTCTTCATTTACCAGTCCCCTCTAATTCATTATTGAATAATTCGATAAACTCTTTTAAAGCTTCTTCCGTATTTGTAAAGTCCCCTTTAAATGCATTCCAACCGTTACTTTTGAAAATGAATAGCATATTTGCTGGATTAACCAACATCTTTGGTAGATCTTCCATAAAATTATTATATCCCACTTGAACGTCTCCATTGCCGTAATATTTTAAAAATTCTTCTGCACGGTTGATCCTACCTGTAGCTATATCATCATAATACTTCCTCATTATCTGATCAATATTATCGCTAGGATTTTTTGCTAAACGGTCTGCTATAGCTATCGCATCTAAATCAGCTCGTACATCTTCTTTAGATACCCCACCTGAAGCTATATCTGCACTCCAAGTTGCTGCTTCTTTAAAATAACTTCTAAAATCAAAACCAGTTGTACCCATATGATAAATATTTGATAATGTCGAATCATTCATGATAGCTGCTAGGCTCCCCATAATATGAATGTAATCATTTTGTAGTGTACTGCTTTTATACAACTCATTCATTTCAGAGACTAGTGTATCAATTTGTGAGTTGGAGTATCCCATATTTTTCAGTATTTCTTTTAAGTCTTTTTCATTTAAGACATCGGCTGATATTCCCCAAATAGTTGTATTTATTACTCCCGTATCCGATCGCCCATACTGCATGGAAGCCATTATTCTAATAAATTCAAAATTTGCCTGTTCCGTTGTCCATCCCATCTTTTTTGCATACTTTTTAAATTTACTTTCAAATGCTACTATTAATTTTGCTTGCTCTGGTGTCATTCCAAATTCATCAACTAATTTTTGAATTGCCGTTTTTTCCTTTGCTATTTCCCAATCTTTATTGATCGTTTTTGCCCAATCTAGTTTAAGTTTAGTTGTGCTATACAAGCCAGTTGAACTATTGAAACAATTAGCGCTAGTAAGCGCAGAAAGACCTTGACTAACATTTTCTAATAAAAGATCGGCAGTTGCATACAAGTCCCCACAAGAGCCTTCTAGATCATACAAAGATTGTATTTCATCTCTAAGTGTCCTTATTTGGCTATTAATAGAGCCTATATCGGAACTCGAGCTTGTATTTCTAGTCCCAAATGATGGACTATTTTCAAGCAACATATTTCGATTAAAAATGGCTTGTCGTTGACTTTCTAGACGTTCAATAATCCTATTCAAGGCATCCTCATCAATCTCTTCATTTTCGATTTTTTCAGCTATGCGACTTGCAAAAGTTAGATTGTCATTCATGATTTCATCATTTGCTCGGACTTGACCACGCAAAAGTGGAATATGAGCGGTTTCAGCATAGCTTTTAGCTGCTGACCATGCATCACCGGTTAATTCTGGCGCACTAATAAAGTTTTGCATACCTTGCATGATTTGGTTTAGTCCTTCGTTTTTGCTGTTTAATGAAGAATTTATCTGATCTAAATAACTTGTTATCTCGCTTACCCTTATCTTCAACCCCATTAATATAACCTCCTTTTAACTGCTCTCTTGTCGTAGCTTTATTTGTTTATCTACCAGATTCTCCTCTTTTTTGACTAATGATTTTTGTTCTTGCTCTAATTCATATTGAGCTTTATCCAATGCGTTCATCGCTCGTTTATGATCATACTCATTTTCTTCATAAGCCGTATAAAGAAAACGATTTGCTTTGTCACCTTTCCAGTAGTAAGCCAACTCATCTAAAATATCTGTGTTTTCTTTATAAATTTGTTGGGTGATATCGTCCGCTTCTTCAAGTTTTTCAATTTGCTTTTTATTTTTATCTAACTCATCTGTGACAGTTTGTAATTCTCGATTAAGCATAATCATTTCATCCAAAGAATCTTTCTTTTTCTCTTCTGACATTTTCTACCCTCCATTTGCAATTTGTGCATCTTTTTCAGCAAAAGTAGTAGCAATCATCGTAAAATTAGCTAAGTCTTTAGCCAATGCACTGCCATATTGACTAGTACTTGTTATTGATTTGCCATTAGTACTTTTTACTTTCTCGCAAACAGAAAGATTAGAAAAGCTAATCGTAGATGAATGGACAGTTGTTTGCAATGAGGAGTCTTTGGCACTTGAAATTGGATCTATGTAATTTGATGCCACACCTACATCTGAGCTAATTGCTTCAATCGTCATTTTGGCCACCTCTTTTAATTATTTATAAAATAGTATTAGAAATCTCAATAATTACTTATCTCCCTAATTGTAATTCGAAACTAACTCTGTGTAAATATATATTTTTCAAATGTTCTGTCTAATTGATCAAATGATGTTTATAAAAAACTTTTATTTCTTACTAATTTCACTTTATCGTTTCATACAAAAACAGGCAATCCAGAAAATAACCATTTTCCAAATCACCTGTTTCCATAACTATTTTATTTTTGAACCCTAATCAAATCCACTACATCCCGCGGATTTCCTACATCTACACTAACGACTCTCGCTTGATCTAAAATTCCTTGTGTCAATGCTCTCACTTTTTCCGGATCATTCGCAACCTCTGCACCAATTTGCCAATGGCTTGGTACTGGATATACATTGATCGTCCCATTTCGGTTACTTGTATAAACGATCTGTCCTTCAGCACTATAACCACCATAAAGCATAATAGCATCCGTTGGATATGTCACACTACCTGCATCGTATGGATTGAGTGGTGTTCCCGCAGGAATCACCTTTGCATGCAGCTCCGATGGTTTCACGCCGATCAATGTCAACCACACACGAGCATATTCGATCTGGTCATCTGAATAACCCAGAAGCATTTTATCATCACCTGTTGCTTGTTCTACCGCTTTATTGGCATCTGCTTTGGCTTTTTCTAGTGCGTTATTGACTTCTTGCTCTGCCGCTTTTTGCTGCTGCGTCAATGCATTGATTTGTCCTTGCGTGTCGATCATCGCTTTCATTAAAATCAATTTGGCTGTAAAGGTCGTTTTCAGCTCTTCGTTTTTAACCTTTTCGATTTCTTTGTTTAAAGTATCATAGTTGCTTTTCTGAACGGTTTCTTTAGGCACATTTCCATCAAATGACTCGTTGAGTAATTTTTTGATTTTTTCAACTTGATCGACTTGTTCCGTCGCATTTTTTAGAATCGATTCAATTGCTTCTTGCCATTTTCCTTTTAGCTCCTTGTTGTCTTTGAGCTCATCTGTGACTGTGGTGATTTTTTCTTTCTTCAAATCGACTGTGATCGGTAATTGATCTTTGACGTTATCGCCTTTCAGCGCTGGTTCTTTTGAGCTGAATAGTTCATTTGTCTTTGTTTGTATCTCTAATTTATCATTGGCTAAAGCTGTTTTTTTCTGTAGCACTTGAATATTTGTTTCAGCTTTGTCGGCTGTGACTTTCTTGCCGTATTCACGTTTGATTTTTTCAATTTCTGTTTGTTTCTTTAACAACTTTTCTTTCGTTTCTTTGATCGTTGCAGGTTTGATTTCTTTGTTTAGAAATTCTTGTTTGTCCTCGTAAAGTGCTGCAACATCTTTCGATAACTCACCATCTTTTGCTGTTGTTTTTTCGATGGCTGCGATTTCATTTTGCGCGGCGGTGATTTTTTTCTTTTCACTTGCTTGCTTTTGAAGTAAAACTGCACCGATGATCGCAAGAATCACCACGACTACACCGATCGAGATCCCCAAAACTTTCTTCTTCATTCCCCAAAACACTCCTGTCTTTCCAACTTTTCTTTTTTTGTTTCTATTGCTAGTTTAGCACATTTATTCAATCTGTCATTTAAAAGATGAGACAAAAAAAGAACTACTGAAAATCAATAGTCCTTCTTTTACTTATTTGCTTCTTTTTTCTGCTCGTTTAACTGCGTGGATTCTCAATCTGCGGTAATCGGCTTCCCAATGATCTTCTTTCCATAAAACAGGTTTTAACTTCTGATCCATGTTTTCGAGAACTATTTCTTTTTGTTCTAGGGTCAGTTCTGCTAACTCGTTCGGATAAAATTGTTCCATCCATTGACGTAACCCAAAAGCACCTTCTTTTAATGGTGTAGGTCGCTCATATTCTAAAATTTCGATGCGATCAAAATGGTTTTTTTCAAGTAATTTTTGATAGTCTTCGGATGAAGTAAAGCAAAACGGTTCCTCTAAAGAAATCTCATACGCAGCTAACTCTTCACGAAAAGCATCTCGAATGGCTTGAACATTGCCAACCGCACCAAATTCACAAATCAACTCACCACCATCAACCAATAGCTGATGAATATTTTGAAGCAAACGATCTTGATCTGGAATCCAATGAAAAACAGCGTTTGAAAAAGCAATGTCATAAGAGTCAAATCCTGTCACAGGATCTAAAATATCTCCCTTTATAAATGACAACTCTGGAAATTTATTCGTCGCTTGCGTGATCATTGCTTCGGATCGTTCAATGCCTGTTACGCTGTGACCTAATGCAGCAATTTGCTTAGTCAATTCTCCTGTACCGCTGCCAATATCGATCACTCGTTTTGGCTCCTTAGGTAATAATTCTAATAAACCAGCACCGTATTTAAAGATAAAATCATGCGTGGTATTGTATTTTTTTGCATCCCAGTCCATCTGTCCCCTCTTTTCTCTACCGATGTACTTACTGCCAATAAGCAGGAATTTTCGCTTCATAAGCAGTGATTTCGTCAGCATGGCCCAAGCTAATGGCAATATCATCCAAGCCATTCACCAGCTTGTGCTTCCATGTGCCATCGATCTCAAATGTATACGTCGCATTAGGTGCTATGAGTTGCTGGTTCGGCAGATCGATCGTGATCGTTTCATCTGCTTTGAGCTGTGCCAAAGCTGTTAATTCTTCCCGCTTTAAAACGATCGGCAGTAAGCCGTTTTTAGTCGCATTCATATAAAAGATATCGCTAAAGCTTCCGGCGATGATCGCTCTAAAACCATAATCTGCTAATGCCCAAGCCGCGTGTTCTCGAGATGATCCTGAACCAAAGTTATCGCCGGAGATCAGAATCGTTGCTTCTTTATATTGCGGTTCGTTTAAGGTAAAGTCAGGATTTGGTGTACGATCTGGCAAATAACGCCATTCATCAAATAAAAATTCCCCAAATCCTGTTTTTTCGATGCGTTTCAGAAATGATTTTGGAATGATCTGATCCGTATCGATATTATCATTCATCAGCGGAACCGTGGTTCCTGTATGTTGTGTAAATGCCTCCATTATGCACCAAGCTCCTTTCGAATATCGACAAATGTTCCTTCAAGTGCAGCTGTTGCGGCCATTGCGGGGCTGCAAAGATGCGTTCTAGCCCCTTTTCCTTGACGGCCTTCAAAGTTTCGGTTTGAAGTGGAAGCACAGTGAACACCTGCTGGTACTTGATCAGGATTCATGCCCAAACACATTGAACAGCCTGGTTCACGCCATTCAAAGCCGGCTTCTGTGAAAATTTTATCCAAACCGATTTTTTCTGCCGCTTTTCGAACAGGTCTGGACCCTGGTACCACGATTGCTGTGATCCCCTCTTTGACTTTTTTACCTTTGACGATTCGAGCAGCCTCTTCCAAATCAGATAGTCGACCATTCGTACAAGATCCGATAAAGACATAGCCGATCTCAATATCAGATGGGCGTTGTCCCGGTTTAAGATCCATATAATTATAAGCACGTTCATCATTCATATCTTTGATTTCTGGGAAAGTTCCTGTAACTGGAATGCCCATTTCCGGGTTTGTGCCCCAAGTAATATATGGCACAAGCTCATCTGCATTCAATTCTAGATCCACATCGTATACAGCATCAGGATCGCTTGGTAGTTTTTTCCAATCCGCGATCGCTGCTTCCATATCTTCCGGCGCATATTCTCTACCGCGCACGTACTCAAAGGTTTTTTCATCCGGCGCCATCATCCCCATTTTCGCACCACCTTCGATCGCCATGTTACAAATCGTCATTCGTTCTTCCATTGTCAGGCTTTCGATCGTTTCACCATAGAATTCAACAGCATAGCCGACACCGAAATCAACTCCGTATTTTGCGATCAACGCTAGGATGATATCTTTTGCATACACGCCTTTTGCTAATTTCCCTGTGATTTTCACGCCCATCGATTTGGGCTTGTTTTGCCAAATACATTGTGTGGCAAAAACATGTTCGACTTCACTTGTCCCGATCCCAAAAGCTAATGCACCAAAAGCACCGTGTGTTGCGGTATGAGAATCACCACAAACAATTGTTTTTCCCGGCTGAGTCAAGCCAGTTTCCGGACCGACCATATGAACGATCCCTTGACGGTCGCTGCCGTTATCACATAGCGTGATGCCGAATTCGTCACAGTTTTTTTGAAGTGCTTCGATTTGTTTTTTTGCTACTAGGTCTGTGATATTGAAGATATCTTTTGTTGGAACATTATGATCCATCGTAGCAAATGTGCGATCTGGTCGACGGACTTTCCGCCCCGCTTCTCTCAATCCTTCAAATGCTTGCGGCGACGTCACTTCATGAATCAAATGAAGATTGATATAAAGCAGCTGCGGTTCGCCTTCTTTCCCGCTGACCACATGTTGTTCCCAAAGCTTATCAAATAATGTTTTTCCCATATTAAGCACCTCTCAATTCTGTTAATACCGCTTCTGTAAATTCAGTCGTAGTCGCTTTACCGCCAAGATCTGTTGTTAAAATCCCTTGATTCATGACACGGTCACAAGCAGCTTCGATTTTTTGTGCTGATCGTTCTAACCCAAATGACTGACGAAGCATCATCGCCGCAGATAAAATCATCGACATCGGATTGGCTTTATTTTGATTGGCAATATCTGGCGCTGATCCGTGAATCGGTTCATATAATGATGGACCCGTTTCACTATGACTAGCACTTGGCATCATTCCTAGTGAACCAGGAATGACTGACGCTTCATCACTTAAAATATCGCCAAACAGATTCTCTGTCACGATCACATCAAATTGTTTTGGTCTTTGGATCATGACCATCGCCGCAGAGTCGACAAGCTGATGCTCCAACGTGCAATCCGGAAATTCTGCTGCTACTTCTTCCGCTGTGTGACGCCACAATTTACTCGTAGATAGTACATTGGCTTTATCAACAGAAGTTACTTTTTTGTTTCTTGTACGAGCGATTTCAAAGGCTTTGCGGATGATTCTTTGGATCTCTGCCTTTGAGTAAGTACAAAGATCTGATGCTTCTGTGTCACCTAATTGTTTTTCGCCAAAATAGATACCGCCTGTCAACTCACGTACGACAACAAAGTCGACGCCGCGAACATTTTCTTCTTTTAATGGAGATAAATGAACCACTGCATCTGGCACAGAAATTGGACGAATATTGGCAAATAGTCCTAACGCTTTTCTTAACGCCAGTAACCCTTGTTCTGGACGTTTTGGAGCGTTGTCCCATTTCGGTCCGCCGATCGCACCAAGTAAAATCGCATCTGCTTTTTTACAGGCTTCCAGCGTTTCTTCAGGCAGAGGATCCCCTTTTTGATCGATTCCAGCGCCGCCAAAAGCAAAACGCTCGATATCAAATTCTAAGTTATCTTGAACCATGATCTCCTCTAAAATCGTTAAAGCACTATCCATGATTTCTGCGCCAATGCCGTCTCCCGGCAAGGCAATGATTTTTTTACTCATTATGCTTTCCCCACTTCTTTTTGAAATTGTTCACTTGCTTTGACATACGCTTTTGCCGATGCTTGTAGTACGTCAAAATCGATACCGATGCCGTTATAATGCGTATTCTCTTGATCCGCTAAGGTCACATGGACTTCTGCTTGAGCATCTTCCCCGCCTGTGACTGATTTAATGTAGTATTCTTTTAAATTAGGTTTTTGGCCAAAGATTTTATCGATCGAATTGTAGATTGCTTGAATACTTCCTGAGCCGATCGCCGATTCTGTTTTTGCTTCTTCCCCTGTATCGATGGAAACAATTGCCCCTTGATTACCATCAGAAACATATTGCAACTGTACTCGCTCCAGCCGATAAGCGTCATTTGATTCTTGGCTTTGACCGACCATCAATGCAATGAGGTCATCTTCTGTTACTTGTTTCTTTTTATCAGCGAGTGACTTGAATCGTTTGAAGGCATCTTTCAGTTCATCCTCTGTTAGCTGGTAACCCAATGTCTCCATTTTAGCGGCAAAGGCATGACGGCCGGATAACTTACCAAGCGGCAATGAGTTTTCGTTGACGCCAACCAATGATGGAGTGATGATTTCATACGTATCAGGATTTTTTAGCACGCCGTCCTGATGAATCCCTGATTCGTGTGCATAGGCGTTTGCTCCGATAATGGCTTTATTTCTGGGTACAGCTACACCAGATAAACGGCTGACCAAATCGCTGGTCCGTTTCGTTTCATTTAATGTGATCTTGCTTTCTGCTTGATAAAAGTCTTTTCTGATGTACAAAGCCAAGGCTACTTCTTCAAGCGCAGTATTTCCTGCACGCTCACCAATGCCGTTCACTGTTCCTTCTACACGACGTGCGCCGTTTTCGATCGCAGCTAGTGCATTGGCTGTCGCCATTCCTAAGTCATCATGACAGTGGGAAGAAAAAATGATTTCTTGATCACTTTGGATATTCTCGATCAAAAACTTGAACAACGCGCCGTATTCGGAAGGATTAGAGTAACCAACTGTATCAGGAACATTGATGATCGTGGCACCAGCATCGATCGCTGTTTGAACTGCTTTTAATAGGAAGTCCTTTTCTGTTCGTGTGGCATCCTCCGGAGAAAATTGAACTTTTTCAAACTTGGTTTTAGCATAGCTGACATGTTCTTTGATTGAAGCAATCACTTCATCAGGTGTCATTTTCAGCTTATATTCCATATGGACAGGGCTTGTCGCTAAGAATACATGGATTTGCGGATGCTTAGCATGTTGAAGGGCTTCATGAGCGCGGTCGATATCCGCTTTTTGGCAACGAGCTAACCCAGCAACCGTCATTTTTTCTACATTTTCTGCAATGGCTTTGACGGCTTCAAAATCACCCACAGAAGCGATCGGAAAGCCGGCTTCGATCGTATCGATCCCCCATTTTTCCAGTTGTTTAGCGATTTGGACTTTTTCTTTTGTGTTGAAATTTACACCTGGCGTTTGTTCGCCATCCCGTAGTGTTGTGTCGAAGAATTGAATCTGTTTCATTTTGCATACATCCTTTCTGGTAAATTACTTCTTCATTTTTTTAGTGGTATTTTTTTAGTTTGATACGTTCTTATCATGTGGTTGTTTTGCTTTTTTGCCTTGGGCTACTCATGTATGAAGCTTCGCTCATTCTATTCGCCAAGTATTGCGCATCATCAGCTCTGCAAACAATCGCTGTATCTTTGTACGAATGAAACTTCGCTCTCTCCGCTCGCCAAGTATTGCGCGACATCAGCTCTGCAAGCAGTCGCTGTGTCTTTCTACGAATGATACTTCGCTCTCTTCGTTCGCCAAGTATTGCGCGACATCAGCTCTGCAAGCAATCGCTGTGATTTGCAATAAAAAAGCATCCCACGATATGGGATGCTTGTCATCCCGTTCATGCAATGCGAAAACAGGACTCTCAACTTCTGATTGAAAAAGCAGCTTATTTGCTCGCTTCTAAAGATCAGTGTGATGAGTCCTTCACTAATAATAAGAATGTAATTGTTGTGATTTGTTTGTCCATGATCGTCAACATCCTTTATTGTCAGAATTTTTGAATAATTCAAACTATAGTCATAAAGATACAGAACTTTTCTATCAAAGTCAATAGTTTTATGAGAATTTTTTTAAGAATCGATTATTCTACCTTATCAACTTTCTAAATACGAATAAACGGCGAGAAAAAAGTAGCTCCTTCGGAAATAATCTGAAATTCACAAAAATTTGAAAAGCAATTTTCGTGGATTCCTTCTTATTTCTCGGAGCTAAACACTTTTGTCTCAGCCTCTTTTTTGTTTAGATTTTCGCTAAAGCTTGTTCTAAGTCTGATAAGATGTCATCAACATTCTCGATACCGATCGATAAGCGAATCAATTCAGGAGAAGTTCCTGAGACCTTCAGTTCTTCTTCGCTTAATTGGGAATGTGTGGTTGATGCTGGATGGATGATCAATGATTTTGCATCACCGACATTTGCCAATAAAGAAAATAGTTCCACATGATTGATCAAGTTTTTCCCAGCTTCTGCTCCGCCTTTGACACCAAATGTAAAAATCGATCCCGCTCCTTTCGGCAAATACTTTTCAGCTAAGGTATGATATTTATTATCAGGCAATCCAGGATAGTTGACCCAATCGACTTTCGGATGCTTCACTAAGAATTCCGCGACTTTTTGGGCATTTTCTACATGACGTTCTAATCTCAAGGAAAGTGTTTCTAAACCTAAAATCAGCAAGAAACTATTGAAGGGCGAAATTGCGGCTCCTGTATCTCTCAGTAATGACACACGTAAACGAGTAATAAAAGCGGCTGCACCAACATCCTCAGTATAAGATAAGCCATGATAACTTGGATCAGGGTCGACCAATTTAGGAAATTTTCCATTCGCCCAATTGAATTTTCCAGAATCGATCACCACACCGCCTAAAGCAACACCATGTCCACCGATGAATTTTGTTGCTGAGTAAACGACGATATCTGCGCCAAAGTCAAACGGACGAGTTAGATAAGCGGTAGCAAAGGTATTATCGACGATCAGCGGTAACTCGTACTTGTGAGCAATGTCTGCGATTGCTTCAATGTCTGCAACATTCGTACTGGGATTTCCGATCGTTTCAACAAAAATCGCTTTCGTATTTTCTTTGATCGCTTCCTCAAAATTAGCCAACTCATCTGGATCAACAAAAGTTGTTGTGATGCCAAATTCAGGTAACGTATGGGCAAACAAATTGAAGGTTCCACCATAAAGAGTTGATGCAGAGACAATATGATCGCCGCTGCTGGCAAGGTTTTGAATGGCATAGGTGATTGCTGCTGTGCCTGAAGCAACAGCTACAGCACCCACACCACCTTCTAATTCATTCAAACGATCTTCTAATACGGCCGTCGTCGGATTGGTGATCCGTGTATAGATATTGCCCGCTTTTGATAAAGCAAATTTTTCTGCTGCATCTTGCGTATCATCAAATGTGTAGGAGGTTGTTTGATAGATCGGTACCGCTCTAGAGTTCGTGTCTTTATCGGGGGTATGTCCTCCGTGAATTTGGATGGTTTCAAAGTGATAGTTTTGGTTTGTCATTATGCTTCATTCCTTTTCTTTTAAATTTAGTTGATTTTATTCGTTTGCTGCACATGTCACCTTCTTGCATAATGACCACCTCTTTCTGGATTGTTCTCATTGAAAAGAATTTATAGCGATTATCAGATCTGATAGTAGAAAATCTGACACCTGATACTTTAAATATGGTACCTCGTTGTCTTTTGTGATCTTAGTTATCACAGAGAGTTATTCATTCTGAATTTTTCTTTTTCAGCCTCACTTATTGTTCTTTGATTGATTTAGCTGAACTAGTTGTGGTCCTTTGACTTTCCATGATCAGCTTAGAGGGGATTGGGTGACTCACTAGTATGGGGGCTTCGTTCTCTCTTTGGTCGCCAAGTACTGTTCATCATCCGCTCTTTTTTGACTCTTTTTGAAGTTGTTTCTCCTCTTTCGGGTTGAATTCAAGCGTTGGGTGATTCACTAGTATGGACACTTCGCTCCCTTTGGTCGCCAAGTACTGTTCATCATCTACTCTGGCGTAGCCAGTCGTAGTGATGAACAACAAAAAGCCCTCTACCAACCTATGCTAGTAAAGGGCGACGATCGCGGTACCACCTTTATTGGAAAATCATTTCCATCTCAAGCCAAACAATAAATCACTTTATGATTTGGCGCTTTGTTAACGGTAGCAGCCGTAAAAATCAAATCGATTTTTCCTCTCCAAGATCATTTTCGACAAATGTCCATTACTTTCTTCCACCATCCGAAAGCTCTCTCGCTTCAGCAAAAAATCTTTGCTGAATAAATGTTTTTTTGTGTACTCTTCTTTTCAATGAGTTTTGATATTGAATCAATATTAGAACATACTCATTTATTTGTCAACATTTTTTCATATTAAATTTATTGATCAAAATTAATTAGGTTCAAATAAGGGTTCCTGTTTTTCTTTCTACTCATTTTTTATTATACTTAAATAAAATGGAGGTCGATCGAATGTCAGAACATATTGAAAAAGTGGATTTTCTTTTATCTTATTTATCAGAGATCCATACAAAGAGCCTGTCTTTGTATGATTTAGTCACCAGCCGTCCTCGGCCTGAAGAATCTCGGATTCTTTTGAATATCAATGAGGTCTTTACCTACTATCATAGTATCCGGATTTTTTATATTAGTAATGATGAGATTTCTTCCGATGCAGTTCAGCCCTTTTTTACTGCGTTTGAAGAGTTCTACTTTGAGTTGAAACAAGTTTTCTTCCTTGAAGATGACAACAGCGCACTTCTTTATAATAAGTTATCTGCGATGAAAGATGCTTTTGAGCAGTTGACGAATGATTTTAATGTTTTATAATAGAGAAGACAACAAATAAAGAAGGTGCACAAATGGATCAAAGCGAAGTATTGGATCGCTTGCGCGAAGAGTTGGAGATTCCATTTTTTAATGGATCGATCGAAGAACGTGAATACACAGAAGAAGAATATCAAAAAATCAAAGCTGATCTTGTTCAGTATTTTGATGATTACGTTCGAAATGTAGAAAACTGATACGACTACGTCGTTAAAATTAAAAGATGGGATAAAACAAAAATGTTTTATCTCATCTTTTTTATGATTAATATAATTATTTATTTACATAAAATAACTGCCATTTTTTAAAATCAGTGTAATATAAATAATATTTTTTATTTTATATTTTGATTCAAATAATAATGAAAGAAAAAACCACCGGTCAAACTGACCGATGGAAAAGGAGTATTACTCAATAAGAGTAAAATGAAAAATAAAAAGGTTGTTGTTGGTATGAATATATAATACAACAAATATTTTTCATTGTCTACTAAAAATAACGTTAAAAAGAAATTAAATACCATTTCTTTTTGTCAATTTTTCGTTTATATTTTTATTTTTTTAACAAAAGATTACTCATTCTAGTGATCGCAAATGAGATATCATCTGTTGCTTTGTCTTGTTTCTCTTCTGAAGCGTTGAACAAGTCAACATCTATTCCTTTTTCTGGATCTAAAGATAGAATCATTTCATTACAGCCAGCTAAATATTCAATATATGAGCGCTCAAATTTTTTATGGATGCCCATTACTCGAGCGGGCGGGCGTAATTGTGACACTTTCTCCAGCATCGTTTCGTATTCTTTTGTTCCATCTTGGAATATGCGTTGGATCTCAACAATACGCTCGGGAGCTAGCTCTGTTACCTTATCTTCGTCGATTGCTTTACGAACTTCTTCGTAATATTCGTTCATTTTTTCGCCGACTTCTTCTGTTTCTTTTACAATATCATTGATGTTTTGCACATAATAGCCTAAATTGGGTTTCAAATTCTTTCCTACTTTCTTTTGATGATCACCTAATTTTACACTTTTTCATAGGGTGATGACAAGGAGAATCTTTCAAAACAGCTTTTTTCTAATCATTTTGATAAAAAAACTGCAAGTCACTTGTACTTGCAGTTCGTTCTTATTTTACTGGATTTCATCGCTTGTATCGATGATCTTAGATACCATTCCATAATCTTTTGCTTCTTCAGCAGACATCCAGAAATTACGGTCTGTATCTTTTGCGATTTTTTCATACGTTTGACCAGTTGCTGCAGCAATCAAACGGTTTACACGCTCACGCATACGGATGATTTCTTTGGCCTCGATCTGAATCTCAGTACTTTGGCCTTGAACACCGCCAGCTGGTTGATGGATCATGTAACGAGTATTTGGCAAGCTGTATCTATTTTTAGCTTCAGCAGCCAAATAAATCGTAATACCCGCACTTGCTACCCAGCCGGTACCAACAACGATCACTTCTGGTTTGACAAACTTGATCATATCATGGATCGTGTCTCCTGCTTCAACATGTCCGCCTTGGCTATTGATAAAAATTTTGATTGGCTCATCACCCATCGCTGCTAATAAAAGTAATTGTGAGGTTACTTCCCGCGCTAGATCCTGATTGATCTCACCATAAATCAAAATCGTTCTCTCTTCAAAAAGTTTTTTCATAAATGCATTTGGTTGTTGTTTTTCTTCTGTTTCTTCATTTTCATCTAAATAGTTCATAATGAATGACCTCCATATTTTAAAGCTGAATATCTATATTAATAATACCGTAATCTAAAAATTTGTCCACTTATTTGACTTATTTTGACCTTAAAATTTTCTTCATGCTCCTATACTGAACCATAGAAAAAAAGATAGCCGAATATTCGACTATCTTTTACTAATTTTATATCCCTTTACCCATTTTTCGTTGAACAAATTTTACAACTTCAACGATAGGAATGATCGCAAAGGATGTTCCTGCAACGATTGCCCATTGGTACGCATCTAGTGATGTTACACTAAACAAATCGTTGAATCCTGGAATAACGATCGTAGCGGCTAACAATAGGAAGGAAACTAAAATCGCCCAGTTGAACGATTTGTTTCGGAATAAGCCAACTTTGAAAATCGATTGATAAATCGATTTTACGTTGAACGCATGGAACAATTGAATCAATCCTAATGTCGCAAATGCCATAGTCAATGCATCTCCATGTTGTAAATCATATAACGCCTGTGCAGATAAGTTTGGCATATTTGCCGCTGTATGCGCAGGAAACTCGATGGCCATTTTATAAACGATCAATGTCAAAGCACCTTGAGTGATCCCTTGATAAATGACACTGCTCAAGACACCACCTGAGAAGAAGTTCGATTTCTTACCACGAGGCGCATGACTCATCACGTCACGTTCTGCCGGCTCAACACCTAAAGCAATCGCTGGGAAAGTATCCGTTACTAAGTTGATCCACAATAAATGAACTGGTAGTAATGTATCCCAAGCTAACATTGTTGCAATAAAGAGTGTCAATACTTCCCCTAAGTTGGCAGAAAGTAGGTATTGAATCGTTTTTTGGATATTTGAGAAAACTTTACGTCCTTCTTCAACGGCTACAATAATCGTTGAGAAGTTGTCATCTGCCAAGACCATATCAGAGGCACCTTTCGATACTTCCGTACCAGTGATCCCCATACCAATACCGATATCCGCTGCTTTTAAGGCTGGTGCATCATTCACACCGTCACCTGTCATGGCAACGACCTTACCTTCTTGCTGCCATGCTTTAACGATACGAACTTTATGTTCAGGAGATACACGGGCATAAACAGAGTAATGTCCAACGACTTTTGCAAAAGCTTCATCTGATAACTCATTCAATTCAGCGCCTGTGATCACTGCATCGTCATCGCCTTCTTTGATAATGCCAAGACGAGCAGCAATGGCTTCCGCTGTATCTCTGTGGTCACCTGTGATCATGATCGGACGAATACCAGCTTCTTTAGCTACTTTAACCGCTTCTGCTGCTTCTTTACGTTCAGGGTCGATCATACCAACTAGACCAGCAAATACTAGACCATTTTCAACGACAGCTGAATCCATTTCAGCAGGAACTGCATCAACGAATTTATATGCCATTCCTAATACACGTAACGCTTGTTTCGCCATTTTCGTGTTGTTTGTTAAAATTTCTTTGCGTTCTTGATCATTTAATGCTGTTGTTTGACCATTTAATAATACTTGCTCACAGCGTTTTAGCAACTCATCGGGTGCACCTTTGACTGCAACTAAGAATTTGCCATCCACTAATTGGTGAACAGTTGTCATCAATTTACGATCAGAGTCAAACGGAATTTCAGCTACACGAGGCTCCGCTGCAACTTTTTCAGTAACATTGAAGCCATGGTCTAAACCGAATTGAACTAAAGCCGTTTCGGTTGGATCACCGATCAATGTACCATCTTGAGCAAATTTTGTATCATTAGTATAGTTCATGATTTTTAAAGCCATGTTATCCATTGCTACATCTTCAGATGCTGCAGCGACTTTATTGTCTGTATATAATGCTTCAACAGTCATTTGATTCAGAGTCAACGTACCCGTCTTATCTGAACAAATGATATCTGTACTACCCAATGTCTCAACGGCTGGAAGTTTACGCACGATCGCATTTTTCTTCGCCATTTTTTGTGTTCCTAAAGCCAAAATGATCGTAACGATTGCCGGTAAACCTTCCGGAATCGCAGCAACAGCTAATGAAATCGAAGTCAATAGCATATCGATCCATGTTCTACCGTTCATCATTCCAACAACAAACATGATCGCAGCGATCACTAAAATCGCGATCGTCAACATTTTACCTAATTGATTCAAGTTTTGCTTCAATGGTGTTTCTGTTTCTTGTTCGTTTGCTAGCATGCCGGCGATTTTACCGACCTCGGTATTCATACCAGTACCGACAACTACCCCTATCCCACGACCATAAGTGACATTACTATTTGAATAAGCCATATTGATACGATCACCGATACCGATATCTTCTGGCGTACCTTCTAAAACAGTTGCTTCTTTTTCAACTGGAACTGATTCACCAGTCAAAGCTGCTTCTTCAATTTTCAAACTAGCTGCTTCTAATAAACGTAAATCCGCCGGCACTACGTCGCCAGCTTCTAATAAGACGATATCTCCTGGCACTAATTCATCACTTTTGACTGTGATCACATGGCCATCACGACGAATGTTCGCATTTGGTGAAGACATTTCTTTTAGTGCTTCGATCGCTTGCTCTGCTTTGGCTTCTTGGATCACACCGAAAATCGCATTCAATACAACAACGAGTAAGATGATGATCGAATCCACGACATCATGTGAGAATACCGCTGAAATCACTGCAGCAAATAGTAATACGATGATCATAAAATCTTTAAACTGTTCAAAGAACTTCACGACGATCGATTTCTTTTTCCCTTCATCCAGAGCATTTGCTCCGTAACTCTCTAACCTTTTTTTAGCCTCTTGATCCGTTAGACCTTCAGCAGTCGTACCCATCTTTTCCAGAACTGTTGCTTCCGGCTGAGTATAAAATGCTTCAGCTAATTGAACCTTTTTTTCTTCTGACATATTCTTCCTCCTCTGTAATTTGCAGCTACTTACATCTATTTTACTTCATAATAGCGAAACGAACACGTATTAGACCTCTATAAAGAGAAGCTGGTTCGTAGCAAAAACGAAAAAAAATAGACCTCTGTATGCTACCTAAATAGAACATACATAAGTCTCACTGATTAAGACAACACCAGAAATTTCTTTCGGAGTTGGTGATGTTGTCGCAGCTTAAGCCGCCAGTTACTCCCTCATGAAATAATATGATGGTGATCTTTGAGGTACGATCACCAATAATTATTGCTGAAATTAATTATACCTGTTCTTTTAGTGTTTTTCAAATGAAATCGTATTGATTTTCAGAAAAATTTCTAAAACAAATTTTAAGCTCTCACTATATAGAAATTTGGATAATTATTTACATATATGGAATATATATTACTACCTCTTTTCAAAATCGACTGAACCAATTCATTAATTACTCGTTTTTGAATTTTTCAATAAGCGTGTTAGAACTTTTTCTTTTTTCTTTAGTCGCACAATAAATTTAATGCTATAAGATATAATCACAATAAAAAAGAAAATAAGTGCTATCATTGCCGTCAAATTGGATAAAAATGATATTGGTTCTTTGATCGCATCTGTTCTTCTAAATAAAATCATCATGATGGTAGTAATTACATAACAAATTAAGCTGATGATCCCTATACATCTAGCGGTTTTCACTATAATATTTAAATAATTAATAAATATACTTTTTTCTTTGTTAACCTCTTCAATCACTTTTTTTACCAACTCAAGTTTTTCTTTCTCCGTAAGATTTTCCATCCCTTTTCTCATATCTCTACTCCTTTATTCCGCTTAGCATTTCAGTTTATGATGCACACAATCATACAGAGGTTTTCGTCCAAAAGTTTTCCGTCGTTCCTTGCTCCATTCCCATGATAAACTTCTCGCGAATATCAGGATAGCTCTGTGATAAATTCGTGACGACCTGCTTGATTTCCTCGCGTTTAGTCTTCTTATCTACTGGGCAAGGATTGAAGATCACTGGTAACTCTTCTCTCTTAACAAAACGAATGATCTCTTTTTCTTCTATATAAAGTAGCGGACGGATCAGTGTGATATCTGTTTTAGACAAATAACTTCGCGGTTCAAAACTTGCCAGCTGCCCATGGAAAAAGAAGTTCATGAAATACGTTTCGATCGCATCATCTAAATGGTGCCCTAAAGCGACTTTGTTACAACCTAATTCTTTTGCTCGATTATATAAAATACCTCGTCGTAATTTTGCACATAATGAACATGGTGAACGCTCCTCACGAATATCAAAAACGACCTGAGCAATATTTGTAGGAACAACATCCAATGTATAACCTAGCTCTTCTACAAACGCCTGCATCGGTGCAATATCCACATCAAAGCCCATTGCTAAGGTAATTGGCACGATCTCAAATTCAAAGCCTAAACGCTTTTGCTTACTGATCATATCCAAAAAATATAATAAACTGGTGCTGTCTTTACCACCACTCATACCAATCGCTACTTTATCGCCTGGCTGGATCATTTGATGATTCAAGACAGCTCGGCGGATTGGATTGTAGTAGACTTGATTGTCTTTCTTTTTAAAACTCATCTTGTGCTCCTTTAGACTTTAATCAAAAAAATCATTTTTTAGACTATATTGCTCACCAGAAACGATATCATATTGAATCATCCGATAATCTTCATACAGCTCTTCTTGTGACTGCGTCAGTTTCAACGTTTTATTCCACTTGTCATTCGTATAATAGAAACTTTTTTCAAAGGCTGGAACCTGTTCTTCAAGTTGACTTAGTAATTGATAAAAGCCAGTCATTTGTAAATCACTTTGATCGAACAACGTTGGTGCGAAGTAAAAAGGACTTGTGATCGCATCATGTGTTTTTTGTTTACTTAATGATCCTTGAGTATCATACATCAGGAATTCTGTTTGGTGCATCATTACCTCATCGTTCATTTCTTTGATCTCATCTGAATAGATACTTGGTAAATGATCGCCCCAAAAAACAACTAAGGTTCGCCTTTTGACATTTTTTAATTCCTCAGTAAATTCTTTCAATGCAGCACTGCTATAGGCAATATCCTGCATGTAGCTATCGATCGCGGTTTTATTCCCTTGCCCTTGAGATGAATACTCTATATTAGTATATTTATCACTATAAGGCATATGTGTCTGCATCGTTACTAGATGGACAAATTGTGGTTGCTGATCGTCTTTTAAAAGATCAAGAACTTCTTTATACGCAGATTGATCTGAAATATAGGGATTGTTTTGCAGTTTTTCTTTATACTTCATCGTATCTTCACTAATAAACTGATCAAAACCTAACACGTTATAGACATCTTTACGCTTATACATTGAGGTATTGTAAGGATGGATCGCTGTTGCTCGATAGTCCTGATTTTTCAACAAGGAAACAACCGACGGAATCTCATCCATTTTAGGTACTAACATAGTATACGGTGTCGTCATTTGCGGATTGAATAGTTCCATTGAGAAGCTGGTCAATGCTTCAAATTCGATATTAGCCGTTCCACCACCGTAATTTTGAGAAAGCATTTTACCGCTATAAGTTTTATCTGCTACTTCATAATAATCTTTTAGTGGATTCTTATTTGCGGTTACCCCTGCTAGATGCTGTGGATCAGAAAAGCTTTCGCTCATCACAAAAATAATGTTCGGTTGTTCTTCTTCAGCATCTTTCATTGCTGTGACCTGTTTATTGTATTTCTCGGTGATTTCTGCAATCGTTTTTTTAGAGTAATTGTCCGGCTCATCCATTGCTTCGACTTTTAAATTAAATAAAAAGCCACCCATAAAGCCTGTGTTATAGTAATTCATTTTTTGACTATACGGAATCCACAACGCCGTTTTGTCGTATTGCTTACGTAACAGATTGTTTGGATTATTGAAATCACTGATATACACTAATAATCCAATCGTGACGATCAAGCCAGTCACACGAACGATTTGCATTTTTTTCGATAATAAACGACTTTTGTAGATTGCTCGGCAAAAAAAGACTAGGGCAATCGCTGCAATCAGTACGATCACAATAAAAGGAACGGTTCCGATCATTTCTCTTAGCAGCCCGAATTCGGTGATCATTTTTAGATCATCAGGATAAATAGGCTCTGTCCGGTAAAACATCTTCTGATAGTCTGCAAAGCCTAAGATAGCGATCGTTATGGCATAAAGAACACTCCCCAGTAGAAAAGAGCCAGCTAGACTGATCAAAAATAGCAAGAATACCAGTAAAACCAAGCAGCCTAAGATAAATTTTTCTGTATGCCAAGAAAAGGCAAATTTTAGCATTAAATCCGTAGATAATTCATTTTGACACCATTGCAGATATAGGTTGCTGATGACTACCAACAGAATCAGCCCAATCAAGATCAGAGGATAGCTGACTGATTTTTTCTTAAATATTTGTAATTTTTTCTTCACAACGTTCTCCCTTTTCTTTTCCCTAAACACATTCTCTAATATTTTATGCTTAGACGAAAAAAAAGTAAAGCTTCCCCTTGGAATGCTTTACTTTTTTATAGAAGAAATGGTCATTTTCTTCTTCAACTATTGATCGTACTAGCGTTGTTTAAAGCCACCGCTCGATTTTTTTTCTCCCGCTTATACTGCTGAATGATCTTCAGTGCACGTTTACGTGTCTTTCGATTGGTGCATTTTAATCTTCTGCGTGCGCTTGAAATGTCTTGTTTTTCCATTGTTTCTCCCCCAAAAGCTTTATTATTACCAGCTAGCTTTATGTACACCGGGAATTTGTCCTGCGTGTGCCAGCGTTCTAAAATTGATCCGTGACATGCCGAATTTTCGCATATACGCTCTTGGTCTTCCATCGATCAAATCGCGGTTTTTTAAGCGATTTGGGTTTGAATCTTTTGGTAATTTTGCCAGTGCTGCGTAATCTTTATTGGCTTTTAATTCTTGTCGTAGTTCAGCATATTTTTCGATCAATGCTTGTTGTTGCTTTGCTTTGGCAATTTTTGATTTTTTCGCCATATTCTTATCTCCCTCCTTCAAATCGTAATCATTTCGTTTTAAGAGAGATAAGGATAGCACTAGATCAATAGAAATGCAAGCTTTTCGTTTGATTTTTTCTGCGTTTACAGACTAAGCAATAGCACCCATGCCATACTCAGCGTTATAAAACAAGTGCAGTCGCAGTTTCTTTCAGAACTTCATTTAACTTTTGAATATGCTCTTTTTCGATCGTCTGTAACCATTCTTCGGCAGCTTCTTGTCCATTTTGGGCAAACGATGTCACCCCTTCTTTCCAAGTCGCTCCACCGCAGAGAACGCCATTAAATGTGGAACTAGACTCTTTTGCAAAATATAAGATTTGTTGAAACAACTCACTGCTAACACCAGCACTTAAGAAAATAAACGGAAGCTTCGTTGTTTCGGCTTGTGCTTTGAACAGGTCCTGAGGTTCTTTTTTTGTAGAGCACACCTCGTCTCCAACCCCTTCGACATACGCCATATTTACTAGTACTTCCACTTTTAACACATCAACATTAAAGCGCGTTTCACTAAAAAGCTTCATTAGCGATCAAAAGACCGGCGTCTAGATCACGAAGTGCGGCTGCCGACAGACCATATTCCGGATCTAAAAGGATTGCTGACGCATAAGGAGTCAAATCACGGTAAACTAATTCCTTAAAATGAATGATCGCTTCATCAGACGTTTCCTGTCCGCTAGCTTTTTTGATCATCTTTTTAAAGAGCCACGTTGATCAATCGCAAGAGTTGCAATGATTCCATCCTCATTCACCATTCTTCTTAGTGCTTTTATTTTTTTATCTGTCATTATCTTCATTAGAACACGACTTTAACAGTCATATTCTAAGCGCTTTTGTCATGCATAATTTTCCTTTAATGTGTCTGTCCGCTTCTAGGACGATCTTCTCTTTAAAACCTATAGCTTCCAACGCTGCAGATTTTTCTTAAAACCAAGTATCCCTATCATCAGAAGAAGTATGATCCCTATTAAAAGAGAAAGAATACCATTTACTAAATTGATTTGGTTATTATGTAGCACTCGAGGTAAACACTAATTGGCATAGTATTCTTGATTTTCGATCGAAAACAAACTAAATGGACGAAAATCATACCCGACAAAAACCTTGCTAACATTCAAATAAGTAAATGGATTGAAGTGAGCGATTTTTCTAAAAAAATCATACTTACTCGTAGCAATAAGATACCCTTCAACTAAGATCAACAGTGTTCCCACTAAGCTGAAACTAGTTTTCTTCAACAGTAAACTCATCAAGAAATGTAGGGCAAAGCCAAAACCTAATACAAAGGAAAACAATAACAGTACAATTCCGAGCAATTGAATGATAGGTATCAGCTCCATTGATTTTTCAGTAAAGACTATTACCGGATAGCTGAAAGAACTGCTTCCTGAAAAAATCGTCGCCCAGATCCATCCGGCAAATAAGATAAGAATCAGTGTAAGCAATGACTGACTCCAAACCAGGAAATATTTTGTAAGGTACAAGCGCACTCGATTGATCGGCTGAGACAGATAAAAATATAAACTATTTTCTTCCAGTTCCTTCGACAGCGTATCTCCAAAGAGAAATAAGAAGCAAGTAATACCGATAAATGAAGCAACATAAGCGCATAAAATCATTGTAAAAAGGCTATTTTTAGTCCCAAAACGTAGTGACTGTGGTGTCAACTGACGTTTCAGCAATTCTTGATTCAGCGCTGTTCTATAAAAAGGATAGGTGGGTAAAGTCAGTTTTCCTTCTAAAGAAATTCCTTTGTCTGCATCTGCACGAAATCCATCTTCCTGACTGACGATTCCTTGGTTTATCTCTTCCAAATATACTTTTATTGCTTCTCCATATTGATTGTTACGTATTTGATGTTCAACCTGGCTTGACGCCAACATCTCTTGTTGTTCTTGTTTTTCCAATAATGTATTCACACAGAATAAAACAACTGTCAATAATAGAAATAAGCTGAGCAGCAAATAATTTTTTCTAGTTCGCCAAGTCTTCTTTAGCTCAAATACAAGACTATTCATCACCACTCATCCCCCAAATAGTTATTCCAGACGATTCCTAAAACAAGATTCCATACCAGTAATACACAACATTTAAAGAGATAAGAGCCATCTTGCAGCATGGTCACTTTTAGATTGGAATCCATATAGAACAGTGGAAATAGTACAGTCAATTGTTCTGGAAGCGACAAGACATTAGCTAAAATGTTTGGAACTAAAACGACAACTAAAAATAGACTCAGAACTTCTAAGCTATTTTTTAATCCTATTGCAAGCAGCTGTAACAGCTGCAACACAAAAAGAATAAACAATATTTGTAGAAACAATGATTCAACTAGATACTGCCACATTGGAATGAAATAAAAACCCTTTCCTGTATGGATCGTTATAGGATAACCAGCACTCCCCATTCCATAAAAAAAACTGGCTACTACGAAACCTAGCAACAGCAACCCTAAAAATACACCTATAGCGACGAGCGCACTCAACATAAATTTCCGCTTATAAACAGCCTTTTTACTGACGGGCTGAACAGCCAAAAACAAATAATTTCGGCGTTCATATTCAGCAGTCAAATAATCAAAAAAGAACAAACCGATCACTATGAGCAACAAATAATTCGTCCAATTATTTAATAAATAATAAACGAAACTGATTCCCTGTTGCCCGATCGACAAATCGATCACTGATAGTCCACGAGTTAAAAGCCAATTGTTTCGCTCCAGCTTTTCTTTGATATTCGTCTCATTTTTCCATTCTTCTCCACCCAAATCCAAGTATTTCTGCTGAAGCTTAAGACGTTCTGTCTGGATAGATGTTTTCTCCATCCAATCTTTGTTGATTTGTGCGGTATTTTCGTCCTCCAGAAGGTAAACAATATCGATCAATATTTGCTTCATCTGTTCACCATTTTTGTCAATAAACGTTCCAGATCCATCAACAAGTTGGAGTAATTTATAATTTTCCACAGGGCCAGCATATCCTTGCGGCGGATCTATCTCATCATTGATCGCCTTTAAATGATCAAAGACGGCTTGATCCTCTGTTTGGTTTTTATAATGAAGATTCCCTAATGATAGAAAAACAGAAAAAATTAAACACACTAGCAAAAGGATGTTTTTAGGCTGCTTTGACCATTTTTTCCATTCAAACGTCATGGCGATACCTGCAATCGATCTGTAAACAGGTTAAAGTAAATCGTTTCTAAATAACCGCTGAGTAATTGCTGATCTAAAATCTGAATATGTTCTTCTTTGCAAAATGAATAAAATACCTCCAGTTTCTGTTTTGAAAATTCCGCTTGAAATTTATAGTCAGAAAGACGTTCAGTAGGAACATCGATTCTTGAAAGAAATGAAAGAACCTTATCTATTTCTTGAACGACAATATCGTACAGAACTGTTTCCAGCTCCACTTCTTCTTGTGTTATCAATCGGCCATCATATAAAAAGTAAACATCTTCAGTGATTTTTTCGATTTCATTCAGGTTATGAGACGACAAGATGATCGTTACTCCTTGTTTGTTCAGCTTCAGCATGATCTTCCTGATTTTCAAAATACTGTTTGGATCCAGCCCATTCAACGGCTCATCCATCAGCAACACTTTCGGAGCACTCAACAAGGCAACGCCCAACAATAAACGCTGTTTCATTCCCAAAGAATAATGTTTTACTTTTTTCTTCACATAGTCTTCCAGTTCAAGCTCCTGAATCAATTCCCTAAGCTTGGTTTTTGATACGTCATGCTCTTTTCTGATAAATTCTAAATGATCCAATCCTGTCAAGTTACTGTAGAGGATGGATGAGTCTTGTAAATAAGAAAGAGTGTAAAACATTCGATAATCTGTATTTGTTTTGCCTAAAACTTCGATAGCTCCCTCATCAGGTCGATCAATGTTTGCAATAATATTCAATAATGTTGTTTTCCCAGTACCGTTCGGGGCGACAAGAGCGATTATTTTTGGCTCAGTAATAGACAAATCAAGTTCATCTAATACCATATGATCGCCAAAATACTTTCTGACCCCTTTTATTTCTAAAATGTGCTCCATGAATAAATTCTCCTTCAAATCGATCTCCATTTCGATTTCTTAATCAAATCTTATCATATCATTGATCCTTTACTAATTTTTAGAATATAGTGTGAATAATCTGTGAATAAGCAAAAAATAGATGCATTTTCAGAAACCGATTTTCTGAAAATACATCTATACGAATCACTTTCATTAAGCTGCTATTCAGTCAACAGCATGATTGACTGGGGTAAAACAGTCAATGTTTTTATCTCCTGAACCTCTACTTGTTTACTGCCTTTCCACCAAAGCTTTGTCCCACGGTGAGAAAACCAGCTATTTTGTTCAAAAGGTGTTTGCTGTGAAAAACCATACTCGACCTCTAATTGATTCACTCCCGAAGTATCCAATAGAAAATCATGAGCTCTGATCCCAATATGAGAATGTCTTGGCAATACTTCTTGTGCTACGGTCAAAGGTATGGACCAACCAGTCACTAAAACCGTATGCGCATCTATTCGTTTTATCGGGAAAATATTTTTACAGCCCGTCAGCTGGGCTGCTGCTAGGGTTTGCGGTTGTTTAAATAAGGTATCTGTTTCTCCCTGCAAACAAGTCTCTTCCGTCATGATCATCAGCTCAGGACACAAACGGTACAACTCATCTAAGCTATGACTGACGATCAAGATATTTCCGCTAAAAGAAGACAAACGCTTTTGTAGCTCAAGCTGAAGCTCTTCCTTCAATGAAGTATCCAACGCAGAAAAAGGTTCATCCAGCAACAATAATTCCGGCTCCGAGGCTAACATCCGAGCTAATGCTGCACGCTGCTTTTGACCGCCGGAGATTTGATGCGGATAGCTATTTCGGCTGTTTTCTAAATGAAACATCTCTAACAGTTCTGAAATCAGCTGACGATTCTTTGTGACACTAGCTAAGTTCTTATACACCGTTAAATGGGGAAACAGGGCGTATTGTTGAAATAATAAGCCTACATTTCGTTTTTGTGGTGACAAGTCGATAGTCGCTTCTTTGTCGAATAACACTCGATCACCTAATTGGATCCGACCTGAATCTGGCGTTTCGATTCCAGCAATACATTTTAGCAGCATACTTTTTCCGCAGCCGGAAGCGCCTAAAACACCTAAAGTAGTTGCTTCTATATCAAAGGCAGCGTGCAATGTATGGTTCTGCAGTCTTTTTTTGATATCCACGCTTAGTTTCATGATTTATGCCTCCATGACTTTCGACCAAAGAATTCCGTCATAAAAAGAATCAATAAGCAAATAATGACGATGACCCACACATAGTTTTGAGCTAAAGCCCAATCTCCAGCAGCGACAGCTGAATAGATCGCTAATGGTAAGGTTCGTGTTTTTCCTGCGATATTTCCTGCCAGCATCGTTGTAGCACCAAATTCACCCAATCCTCTGGCAAACGCTAAAACTCCACCAGCCAATAAACCATTCAAAGATAAAGGCAAAGCGATTTTGAAGAAAATTTTCATTTCTGAGAATCCCAAAGTTCGTGCAGCAGAAAAAAGATCCCCATCAATTTGCTCAAAGGCTGCGATTGCGGAGCGATACATCAATGGAAAGGACACAGCTACTGCCGCAATCACTGTTGCTTTCCATGAAAAAACGACTTTTACCGCAAAAAAATCCAGCAAAAACTTCCCAATCGGTTGCTGGACACCAAAAATATCAAGTAAGAAAAAGCCAAAAACCGTTGGCGGTAGCACCAGCGGCAAGGTAAATAAGCTATTGAAAATGAGTTTTAAATTTTGCTTTTTCATACGGAAAATCAAATAAGCAATGATCGTACCACTGAAAAAAGTAAAAATGATTGCAACGATCGCTGTTTTGAATGAAATAATAATTGGACTTAAATCCATCAGACTCACCTACTTATTGATAATAAACCCTGTAT
This sequence comes from Enterococcus sp. 9D6_DIV0238, assembly GCF_002174455.2. Lineage (NCBI taxonomy): Bacteria > Bacillati > Bacillota > Bacilli > Lactobacillales > Enterococcaceae > Enterococcus > Candidatus Enterococcus dunnyi. The sequence goes on along the minus strand of NZ_CP147246.1, from coordinate 3,240,106 downwards.
CTTCAAAATATTTTGCGACTTCCTCACTTTGTAAAAATGTAAGGAAGCTTTCCGCCGTCTCTTTTTCTTTCGAACTTGAGATGATTCCTACTGGATAGATGATCGGTTCATTAAGTATGTCATCAGGCATCACAGCAACGACATTTACTTTATCACTAGAGGCAGCATCCGTTGCATAAACCAGTCCAACTTGGGCACTTCCCTCTGCGACCCAATTCAAAACTTCTGTAACATTCGTACCAAAGCTCGCATGTTCTCTCACATATGCCCAATCACCAGTTGCTTTTAGTCCTTTTTCAGCGTATTGTCCTGCTGGAACACTCGCTGGATCGCCGACTGCAATCGTTTCTGCCTTGTTCAGATCACTGAATAAGTGCCAATTTTCCTTAGATGCACTCGGTACGATCATCACTAGCTGATTTTTCAGCAGCGGTACGACACTTTTTTCTTCGATCAATTTTTGTTCAGTCAACGCAGCCATTTGTTTTGTTGCAGCTGAAAAAAATATGTCGGCCTCCAAACCTTTTTCGATTTGCGTTTGGAGTTTCCCCGAACTATCATAATTGCCTTCGATCGTCGTCATTGGATGCTCTTTGATGTATGCGGGAATGATCTGATTCTCCATGACTTCCTCTAAACTGGCAGCTGCTGCGATCAATAAATGATGTTCTTTTGACTGACTAGCGGAATTTGCGGTCGTTGTTTTTTTGGTGTCATTGGCTGTGCAAGCGGATAAAAGAAAGCATACTGCGAAGATCCAGCCTAGAATACATGATTTTCTTAGGTGCTTCATCGTTTCACTCCTTCACTAAGACTATAAATAACCGCCGTAACCCAAGCCGATAATTTCAGCTTTATTTATGTTATCTTTGGCCATGATCCTAGGCAGCAATAAATCAAACACCGTACGTTTAGAATATAAGACTCCGCCAGGCAAACCGACGATCGTCTTTTCATTTAAGTATGCAAGTAAAAGCATCGATCCCGGCAAAACAGGTGTCCCATGAGAAATGATTTCTGCTCCAGTCTGCTTGATAGCCAAAGGTGTTCGATCATCCGGATCCACACTCATCCCACCGGTACAAAAAATAATATCTGCTCCAGCTTCCAGCATACTCTCGATAGCCTGAGTGATCTGATGAGGTTCGTCATTGACGATCGTATGAAACTTGATTTCTGCCGTCGGATAGTCAGCCAGCTTTTCTTTGATCACTGGGCCAAACGCATCCTTGATCAAACCATTGTAGATCTCACTGCCAGTCGTCACAATACCAATCGTCACTTTTTCAAACGGAATCAACGACAATATAGGGTCGGTCCCTACAGCTTGTTCAGCTTCGACCAAAGCAGCTGATTCAATTTCTAAGGGAATGATTCGCGTACCAGCTATTTTTTGTCCGGCACGGACTTTTTGATTCGTGGGAAGTGTTGCAGTGGCCATCCCCGAAACTGCATTTAGTCTAAACAATAATTCTCGATCGACTTTCAGTAGTCCATCACGTTCAGCAACTACTTCTATCTTTCCTTCTGAAACTGGCGTTGCGTTCATAAACTCACTCGCTAGAAGTTGATACAAAAAGTCAGCTGCTTCATTTTCATGGATCAAGTTCGACTGTTCTGATCGTAAAAATAAATGTTCTTTTCCTAACGAGAGCAGTATCGGAATATCTTCTGCAGTCACACGATGTCCTTTTCGAAAAGCCACGCCTTTGAACTCACCTTTGACGATTTTAGTAATGTCTTGATAGAGGATCAACCCTTGTGAATCGATCGTTTTTACTACTTTCATCGTTTTCCTCCATTTAGTGCTCTGTTTTACGATCCGTTAAAATGTCGAGCGCATGTGATAGAATCGGCTGAAGATAAGTCAAAATTTCTTCAACAGCTTTTGGGCTTCCAGGTAGATTGATGATCAATGTCTTGTCGCGTTGAACTGCTACGCCGCGGCTTAACATACCGAACGGTGTCTTTTTGATACTAAGCATACGCATCCCTTCACTGATTCCAGGAATTTCTTTATCAGCAATACTCATTGTCGTTTCGGGTGTGATATCTCTCACGCCCAATCCTGTTCCGCCAGTAGTCAAAATCAACTCACATGTCGAACACCAGTCGATCAAGGTCTGCTTCAGCGCTTCTTTTTCATCTGGAATAAGGATTCGATCAATGATCTCAAATTGGTCTTTCAGCATTTTCTCTATTAAATCCCCAGACTCATCTTGTCGCAGTCCTTGCGCCCCTTTATCACTAAGCGTGATGATGCCTAACCTATACAACTTCAAGCGTATCACCTTTTTTGATATGACCTTCATCTACGACGACCGCAAAGATTCCTTCTCTAGGCATAATGCAGTCCCCAACGCGGGCATAGATCTGACAATGCTTGTGGCATTCTTTTCCGATTTGAGTCACTACCAAAGACGCATCTCCGATCTGGATTTTTGTACCTACTGGCAATCTACGTAAGTCGATTCCTGAAACAATAATATTTTCACCAAATGCGCCATTGCCAACACGAGCCCCACGCTCATTGAATTCGGTGATTTTTTCAAAAGACAATAAGCTGACTTGACGATGCCAATTTCCACCATGAGCATCATCCGCTAAACCAAAGCCTTTCACTAAATCAACTTCTGGAATCTCCTTTTTCTGTGTTCCTCTTCGTTCACTAATATTGATACCAATAATTTCTCCTGTAGCCATAATCGTCTTACCCTCCAATTTGTGACATGAAACGGGAATCTCCCTGTGTTTCAAAAAAATGATGTTTTTCCGGTTTTTGCTGAATAGCTGAAAAAATCTGAGTCAATAACAGCTCTTTATTTTGAGCAGTCAAGGCAGGTTTTAAAGAACACCCTTCGTCCATATGCAAGCATGTCTTGAGATTACCATCTGCAGTAATGCGAATGCGATCACACGCAGCACAGAAACAATGTCCTAATGCACTAATAAATCCAATCTTGCCTTGAAAATCTGGTAATGAAAAATAACTTGCTGGTCCATTCCCTAAGCGTTGCTCAAATGGATTCAAGCGTCCATAAGCTGACTGTATCACTGAAAAAAGTTCTTCTTGCGTTCGTCCTGGACAGCCTTTTCCTAAACCGATCGGCATCAGTTCAATAAAACGAACATGAAGGGCTTCATTTTGTGCTAATCCAGCTATTTCTAAGATTTCCTGGTCGGTCAGCTCACCTCTGGCAACTGTATTGATCTTTATATTGGGCAAGCCTACTTTGAGGGCTGCTTTTAACCCATCCAGCACTCGGGTTAATTCACCAACTCTCGTAATTGTTCTAAATTCTATTGGATCGAGTGTATCAACACTGATATTTAGACCATCTAATCCGGCATCTTTTAATGCTTGCGCATGACGTATCAGTTGAATACCATTCGTTGTCATCGTCACCTTTTCGATCCCTTTGATCTCTTTGATTTTCGCAATCAAAGCGACTGTATCTCTTCTTACCAAAGGTTCACCACCTGTGATTTTGACCTTTTTGATGCCTTGTTCAGCCAACGCTGTTAATAAAAATAGAATCTCTTCTTGTGACAACACTTCTTCTTTTTTCAAAAAACACATGCCCTTTTCCGGCATACAATACGTGCAGCGTAGATTACAGCGATCTGTTACAGATAAACGTACATAATCAATTTCGCGATTGAAAGAATCCCTCATTTTCTCCGCGCCCTTCCTACTCTCCATGTTTAGATATCACTTCTTTTGAACATGCCACTTTTTCCACCAGATTTTTCTATTAAACCGATATTGGTCATCGTCATCTCACGATCCATTGCTTTACACATATCATAGATCGTCAATAAAGTAACATTCACGCCTGTCAAAGCTTCCATTTCAACACCTGTATTTCCTACTGTTTTTGCCAAGCATTCAACAGCTAAGACTTCTTCTGATTGCCACCGAAAATCAATCTCACATTTGGTCAGTGCAAGTAAATGACATAACGGAATCAACTCAAATGTTTTTTTCGCTGCCATGATTCCTGCAATTCTGGCAACTTGAAGGACTTCGCCCTTTTTTATCGTCTGATTTTTAATTGCTTCAGCAGTCGTTTGATGCATATGGATTTCGCCATATGCAATAGCAACTCTTTTAGTCAAAGGTTTTTCTCCCACATCGACCATCTGTGCCTGACCTTGCTCATTGATATGAGTGAATCGTCTTTTTTCATCCATTTCCGCACCTCTTTAAAACGCTTTCAAATAATTAAAATACAAATTTGTTCTCTTCCTCACAAGTGTATCACTACACCTTAAAAAAAACAATCTGATATAAATAATTTTTTTTAGTGCACAAGAATAGAGAAACCCGAAACAAAACTAAACATCAGTTTTGTTCCGGGTTCTAATGTCAAATAAGCGACGAGACAAAAATATTTCTTTCAAAAATAAGCAAAATTCTTTTTCTCAGCCTCATAATGATTAGAATTTCCAATAATAAACCGTAACTACATCCGTCTTTTTCAATGACGTCTTCGCCGGCTGATCGATCAAACAATTCGTTTCCAATGTATTATGAAAAACAGAGGAAAAATGCTGATCTGAAATAAGTGAAACCACCCCATCTTTTTCATACGCACGGATAAACCTACGAATGCCTGAAAACGTTAAATCAGATCCTAGCTGAACCTTTCGAGACTGTAGATTTAATTCAGGACATTGCATAAAATGTGCATAGAATGACCAATAAAATAAATGTAAATTGACCACAGAAGCAAAAGGATTCCCTGATAAACTTAAAATCAAACGATCAGCATAACAACTAGCCATGATCGGTGTGCCAGGCTTCATATTCACACAATGAAAGAGTTGCTTACCGCCTATTTTATCAATGACTTCCGGCAAATAATCTTTTTCTCCTACTGAGACGCCGCCAGTCGTAATCAGTACATCAACGGTCGCTATTTTTTCTTTGATCAGTTCAGAAAGTTCTTCAATACTGTCAGGGCAACGTTCTTTAAATAGCAGCTGACTGCCGCTAGCCTGAATAAAGGAAGCTAACGTATAAAGATTGCTGTCATAGATTTTTCCTGAAGTCAGAGAATTTCCAAGTGAAACTAATTCCGTGCCAGTCGCTATAATTCCTACTTTTAACGGCTGAAAAACTGGTACAGTTTCCATTCCCTGTGCCGCTAAAATCCCTACTGTTCGGCTATTGATCAGTTCTCCTTTTGCCACGATCTTTTGACCTTCAAAAACATCCTCACCGATTCCTCCATAATTCAGCCCTTTGCTTGCCTCATGATAAAGCTCCACCTTCTCTATGCCGTAATCTGTCCATTCTTGCTTGATCACTGCATCAAAACCTGTCGGAATTGGTGCTCCAGTCATGATCTTATATGCAACACCTTGTTTTTTTGTTGTTTTGATTTCTTGATCTCCTGCATAAATGCTTCCTACAACAGCCAAACAAACAGGTTGCTCTTCACTTGCCCCTATTGTTTCGGCGGCAATCACTGCATAGCCGTCCATCCCCGCTCTGGAAAATGTAGGTACAGCTACTCTAGCGAAAATGTCTTCTGCGCACACTCGACCAGCAGCTTCTAAAATCGAAACAGATTCACGATTATTTTGACGAGGAAAAGCTTGTCGAATTTTTTCCTGTGCTGCTTCTACTTCGATCATTGACGTTCCTCCTCTTATTTGATTGGAACGATATCTACCGCACAAACCTTATATTCAGGGATAATCGCAATATTATCAAACACAGCATTTGTCAGTTCATTGACATTTCCATCTGGAAAATGGAAGGTCATAAAGACTTCTTGCGGGAACACGCGATTTCCTACTGCCGCATAAGTTTCGATCGTCCCGCGTCTTGATCTAACTTTGACTTTATCCCCTTCTTGAATTCCAAGACGACCAGCATCGACACTATTGATCTCAATGTATGAACGACCAGCAATTTGATTGATTCCTTCGGTACGACCCGTCATCGCTCTCGTGTTATAGTGATAAAGCATTCTACCGGTCGACATTAAATATGGATACTGTTCATCCGGCAGCTCTCTTGCTTTTTTGTATGGGATAGCCATAAATAGACCTTTGCCGCGTGTAAAATTACCTACGTGCATAATTGGTGTTCCAGGATCATCTAAGGTACGGCAAGGCCATTGCAGTCCTCCAGTTTCTTCCAGACGCTCATAAGTGATACCACCAAAAGTTGGTGTTACTGCAGCAATTTCTTCCATAATTTCTTTAGCTGAATCATAATGACAAGGATAACCTAAGCGAGTCATCACCTCACAGAAAATCTCAAAATCTTGTCGCGCGCTACCTCTTGGTTCAACTGCTTTTCTAACTCTTTGAACTCTTCGCTCAGTATTTGTGAACGTCCCATCTTTTTCAGCATAACTGATGCCTGGTAATACAACATCTGCATACGCTGCAGTTTCTGTCATAAATAATTCCTGAACAACTAAAAACTCTAGATTTTCCAACGCATGGCGAACATGATTCGTATCAGGATCTGTCACGATCGGATCTTCACCAAAGATATATAATCCCTTAACTTTCCCTTCAGATGCTTCCGGCAATACTTGAGTAGAAGTCATTCCGACATTTCGATTCAGCTTAACATTCCAAGCTTTTTCAAATTTTTCGATGACTTCCGCATTTGCAACTTTTTGATACCCTGGGAAATCAAACGGCATACAGCCCATATCACAAGCTCCCTGTACATTGTTTTGACCACGTAATGGATTGACACCACAGCCGGGCTTCCCGATTTTTCCGACTAGCATCGCCATATTAGACATACTCATGACGCCTTCGGTTCCAGTAGAATGCTCTGTTACACCTAAGCAGTAAATAATCGGCGCTTTTTCAGCTTTAGCATATAGTCTGGCTGCTTTGATTAGATCATCTGCTTCGATATGACAAATTTCGGCTACTTTTTCCGGTGTGTATTCTGCAACTAGCTGTTCTAAAGCTTCAAAACCTTCTGTTTTTTCCTCGATAAATTTCCGGTCCGCTAAGCCTTCTTTTAAGATCACATGCATCATACCATTAGCAAAAGCGACATTGGTCCCTGCTTGGATCTGCAAATGTAATTCACTATTTTTAACTAGATCGATCTTTCTTGGATCAACAACGATCACTTTAGTACCGCGCTGCATCGCCTGACGTATTTGAGCGCCGATCACGGGATGAGCTTCTTCTGGATTAGAGCCCACAAGTAAAATCACGTCGACATCTGTCGTAATATCCGCAATTGGATTGGTCATTGCACCTGAACCTAAGGTATGGGCTAGCCCATGAACAGAAGCTGAATGGCAAACTCGGGCGCAGTTATCGACATTATTCGTACCAAATGCTGCTCGAACCATTTTTTGAAACACATAATTATCTTCATTGATCGAGCGGGAACAAGAAAAACCTGCAAGAGCATCTGGTCCATCATTCGCTTTGATTTGTTTGAATTTATCTGCCACTAAAGTCAATGCTTCATCCCAAGTCGCAGGTTCAAAAACACCATTACGCTTGATCAAAGGTTCAGTCAATCGATCCCCTGAACCAACAAATTTGTAGGAAGCAAATTTACCCTTAACGCATAAAAGATTTTTATTTGCTGCACCATTGATCGGTTCAACACCAACCAGTTTGTTTCCTTTGACTACTAAATTCATTTGGCACCCAGTTCCACAGTGCGGGCAGGTCGTCGGAATTTTTTTTGTTTCCCATGCTCTATGAGTTTTGCGCTCTTTCGCCACTAAAGCACCTGTTGGACAGACTGACACGCAATTTCCACAAGATTCACATAAAGATTGATCAAAGGAGGCTTCATAGCTTGGTGTCATTTTTGTATCAAATCCGCGTTTCGCAATACTGATCACATCTCTACCTTGACGTAATTGACACACTTTCGAACACTTACGGCACATGATGCATTTTTCAGGATCATAGGTAAAGAAAGGGTTACTGGTGTCCTCTTGGTGACACGGCATCCTTTTTCCTTCTGTAAAGGTAGTATCATCAATACCGTATTCCATACAGTAGTCCTGTAATTTACAATCACCGTTTTTCCCGCAAGAAAAGCATTCTAATTTATGATTGCTCAATAATAAATCTAAAATGAAACGACGGGAATCATTGACTCTTGGCGATCCTGTATGAACCACCATACCTTCTTGGCAATGTGCTGTACAAGCCGTATTCAGTCCGCCTTTTCTTCCACCTTCAACCTCTACCACACACATACGGCAAGAGCCATCCGGAGCCAGTTCTTTTAAGTGACACAATGTAGGAATATCGATACCAAGCGTCTTTGCAGCTTCTAATACTGTTGTTCCCTTCGGTACAGTAACCTGTTGCCCATCGATAGACATGGTCACAGTTTGTGTTTTGATCATCGTTTCCATATTACCAAAGCCCCCCTTTAACTGGTACAGCAGCTTCTTTCAGTCCAGCTTCAAATTCTTCTGGAAAATAGTCTAAACCGCTTCTCATCGGATTCGCTACAGATTGACCTAAGCCGCACGCTGAAAGATTCGTGACATGTGTCAACATATGTTCAAGACGTTCAAGATCACCTGATTCCGCCTGTTTCTTATTGAATTTCGTCAATAATTCTAAGATTCTCGTTGTTCCTAAACGACAAGGTGTGCATTTCCCACAAGATTCATGTGCAAAAAAAACTGCCACTTGTACCAAGTAGTCAACGATACTGACCTGATCGTCCATGACAACAATAGCTCCTGAACCGATCGACAAATTCTTCTCCCATAACCCTTCATATGAATAAATACAATCATCTAAATTTTTAACAGCACCGATCGGTCCAGATTGTCCGCCAAAATGAATAAATTTCAATGGATTCCCTGTAGATGATCCGCCGCCATACTCGTCTGAATAGATAATTTCATGTAAAGGTGTCCCTAGATTTACTTCATATAATCCTCGATTCTTCACATGACCAGATAAACAAATCAATTTTGTTCCACCGCCATCTTCGGTGCCTAGATCACGATAGGCCTGTCCTCCTTCTCGCAAAATCACAGGAATTCCCGCAAAAGATTCAACATTATTGACTAATGTAGGTTTTAAATACAACCCCACATCAGCTAAATGAGGCGGTTTTACTCTTGGTCGCCCCGTTTTACCTTCAATTGAATTTAGCAAGGCTGAATTTTCACCACATACATAAGCACCTGCTCCTGAAATAATCGTAATTTTATAATCAAAGCCTTCGATACCTAAAATATTATCGCCTAAAAAACCTGCTGCTTCTGCGTGATCCAGCGCCTCTTGAAAAACCTTTTGAATACGCCGATACTCTCCCCGCATATAGATATAGCCAGCCTTAGCTGAAAATAAGTATCCTGCAATGACCATCCCTTCGATCACACTAAGTGGATCATGTGCCAATAATGCTTTATCTTTAAAAGTTCCCGGCTCACCTTCGTCAGCATTACATACGATATATTTTGTATCTCCTTTGGAGCCGTACAAGTGTCGCCATTTTTTGCCTAAAGGAAAGGCAGCTCCGCCTCTGCCGCGTAAATGAGCAATATCCAGTTCATCTAAAATGGTTTCCTTATCCATTTCTATTGCCTTTTTCAGCCCTTCAAACCCTTGATAACGTTCATATTCTGCTACATCCGTCGCATGTTCCATTTTGTTGACTCGTTCCAGCAAAACAGGTTGATTTCGTTTGATCATCTCTTTTCCTCCTATAGTTCCAGATAGCAGCCATTGCGTAAGTCGTCGATCAGCTGATATACTTTTTCTTCTGTCAAATCACTAAATACTGTATCTTTGATTTTAATGACTGGACCTTGATCACATGCACCAATACAAGGAATACTATGATACATGAACAATCCATCCGGAGTTGCCTGATCGATCGGAACCTCTAGAATCGTTTCTAATACTTCTGCCAACATGTCTCCTCCTGTATATAAACAAGGAGTACTGTTACAAATTTTAAGGACATATTTTGCTTGTGGTTCTGTCTTCAAAATAGCGTAAAAACTTAACAACTCATAAACACGCGCTTCCGATAAGCCCAAATGACTTCCAACCAGCTTTGCTGTTTCTTCATCGATATATCCTTCCTCTGACGCAAATTGAATGTCGAGGAAAATATTTAATATGCGTTGTGGATCAGAATCATTTTCAAAAATAATTGCTTCTTTCTCTTTCAAACTTAACCCCATATTTTTGCTCTCCTATCCTTATCCTTTTTGTTATAATAAATACCCGAATTGGTTTTGACGAGATCGAAATGATTGGGTAATTCTGGAGAATTTAAAATCAAATCCGCTTGATCGATCACTTTTGCTGCAGTTTTCTTCATTCCTTTCTGATTATTCATCATGATGAATAATCCGGGGTCAACTACCTCACGAACAGAATTTGATTCACAAACGACCACTGTATCTGCAGGAACTACTTGTTGAAAAGCTAAAAGACCTTCCAATAAATGATCGTAAAAAACCTTTAATAAATAGACCTTTTCGCACCCCGCTCTTAATAGCTGCATCGTATCTTTGGACCCACTGGCGTTTTTTTCTTCGATCAATTCATACCCTTCGTCAATACTTGTACATATCCCACAACCTGTTTCTCCTCGTTGGCATTTCCCTTTAGCACCGCTGATCGTAATGACTTTTAAGCCATAGATAGGGAAAAACGGTTGTCCTTTTTCTATTAAAGTTTTCGCAAGCGTTGTCTTACCACTATTACGTCCTGTAGAACCGATCTGAACCATCAGAGGCATTTCAAGTTTTTTCATACACGCCACCTACACTTAGCTCTTCTGCTTCTTTTTTCTCAGTTGTGACAAACATCAAAGGTACCGCTAAAAATAGACTGCCGCCGACTGCATTCCCGAAAAAAACAACCACTGTATTGATTAAGTATTCAGACCACTGGATGTTGCTTGCGTTAGAAAAAATCGCTGCGGGAATGATAAATGCGTTCGCTACAACGTGCTGAAATCCGCAAACAACAAAAACCATTACAGGAAACCATAGCCCGAAAATCTTGCCTAAATAAGTTTTCCCCATGGCACCCAAATAGACAGCTAGACAAACAAAAATATTACAGCCAATACCTGAAACAAATGCTACAAGCGGCGTATCATTGATTTTTGCCTGTGCCACAGAGAGCGTTTTTTCTAGAAATGCACCTTCAGTCAAACCAACGATATGACCGAAGAAAAAAGCGACCAAAAAACCGCCAAGACAATTGGTGATCAATACGATCAGCCAATTATAAATCACATCTTTTTTCGTAATTTTCTTTTGCATCAATCCTAAAGTCATCACCATCATATTTCCTGTTGCTAACTCACCACCTACAAAAGTAAGCGCTACCAATCCAATTGGAAATAAACAACCTCCTAAAAACGTCGCAAAGCTGCCCCACGTTTCAGGAACAGTTCCTGTAATTCTGATAAACGATAAATACCCCAGTGCAATAAAAGAGCCTGCCATAATTCCTAAAATGCTCAACCGAACAAATGATAATTTCGTCTTTACCTTTGCTTTATCCCCTAAACTGCTGACGACTTCCTGACTGCTGTCAAAATCCATCCTGTACTCCTTTCATGTCACTTTATTTTAATTCCAAAAGACAAGTTCTTTTGGCGTGTTCACATTGTTGATAGTCGTAGACGTTTCTAATGTAATGATCTTAACTGAAAATCGATCGAATTCTTTTGCTATGCGCCAATTTTTTGATGTAAGCTGCTGTTGAAAGACAGACAAACAAGAACGATGGTAAAAAGCGAATAAGGGTTCCAATCGACCGTTTTGCTGACATAGTACAATTTGATATGTTGATAAATACTCTGTCATGATCCGAATCAAATCAACTGTCAAGTTAGGGATATCACAAGCAACTAAAAATAGATATTCTGTTTCTATTTCTTCCAGTCCAGTTGCTAAACCTCCCAAAGGCCCTTTTTCATGGTAATGATCTTCAATGATAGTCACTTGAGAAAAAACAGCTGGAAATTTTGTTCTTTGATTTGCTACGAGCAATACTTTGGGAAAAATTTTTTGGAGCTGTTTTACTGTTCTAAGTAGAACGAACTCTCCATTGACTTTTAGCAAAGATTTATCAAAGCCCATTCTTGTACTTTTTCCCCCACATAAAATGACGGCTGTAGCCTCTTTGATCATTCCCACAGAACTCCTCCTTCTAGCTAAAGTAAATCAAAAAAAACTAAATATTTTTCATCTAGCATAAATATTTTTAAGCACTTTCATTTACTCTATTATAAAACATCCTTTCAACAAGTCAATTATTATTTTTATTATTTCTTACCTTTATCTGATTCGATAAAGGTATTCTTGTAGCTATTTTGTCTGTTACAGTAAATTTTTATATAAAAAAGTTTAGAGGATAACTGGTTGAGTTATCCTCTAAACAAAATACTCGATAAAACAATTTACGTTGTATCAGATTGCAATTTCAATCCATTCACTTAGATGACACGCTCTCTAAAGAATAAATTTAATTTATTTTGAACAATTTTTTTTATCTGTAACTTTTGCAATTCCTCTTTAAAAGCTACGTCAATACTCATTTGAACCACAGAATCGATTATTGATAGAAAAAGTACTTAAATTTTTTGTCCTATAAGCTTCACCTGATTTATTTTCTAAACCATCCAATACCTTTTTAAATCCATTGCCAGCTTTACCCTTTTATCTCTGTCTAATAGTAACAATATAGATATAACGACCAGCTTTTTTCATCATGCATATCAATTACACTAATTGATTTTGTTTACTTAACAATAATATAAATATCCTGATTTTTTTGGTAAATATCATAATAATAGTCCGACTTCTTTCGTTCTTTTTCATCGGATTGGAATTCTTCTAAGTTAAAAGGTTGGATATCAATATTCATACCTGAATATGTTTTGAATAGCACTTGATTTGGCCAGAAAAGTGCTGTATTTGTTGGTACTAAATCTTTTAAGATCGGGTAGTTTTTAGCGGTATTTTCAAATACAGGTGATTCTTTAAAAAGAGTGTTTGAATAGACCTTTTGCTTATCTGAAAGTACTAAATCCTTTAAATCTGATGCTAACACAAGGCTTTGACGTTCAAATGCATCAAGTTGATAGGACAAAGATGAGGCATAGACAAAAGGAAATGACAGTAAATAGAAACAAAATAGAGTGATTATTCCTTGTATCGGTATTGATAAACTAGGAATCCTAGGCAATCGATTTAAAAGTAAGATAAGTGTTATAGCAACAAAAATACTAAATCCATAAGCGTATCTTGGCGCTGCTAAAGCTAATTTTTCTGAGAATATCAAGAAAACACCATAGCTTAATATTGATCCTAAAATCAAATAAACAAAAGAAAAAAAGAAGACATTAGCTCTTTTAGTTTTAGCTGTAATAACGTGAACAAAAATGAACACTATCAACAAAACTATAACGAATAATATCCATAAGCGCGTACTTTGTTCTATAATTTTTTGCAAATACATTTTGCTATTAATAAAGATAACCGCTGGAATATCTTTTAGAGAGGCTATTGCAACATTGCCGCCTCTATTTGCTAATTCAGGGTTAAATTTCATTTCAAGTACATAGCTCCCCATAGCAACAATATAAGCTAACGCTGACAACGCTATTTGTTTGAGGATTTCTATCCATTTTTCGTTTTCCAAAATCCTTTTGAATGACAAAGCCAATACTAAAAGAAGATATACACCAGAAGACGCTTGATAGGTATTACACATAAGAAAGACGCCGATAACCGATATCCAGAAAAAGAAATACTGCTTGCCCTCCCACCAAAGAAATGGAATGACTGAGAACAAAATGCTGAATGCCATAAAAGGAGCATCAAATCTGAAACTTATATTTTGAAGAAACCAAGGATTTATCCCGACGATCGTGGATACAATCATTGGAATGATCTGTAATTTTTTATCATTTAATACATATACGACGATACTACTGGAGATAGTTAAAATAATTGCCGTTAGAATCGAAGAAACTAATCCTAAATCAGTTAGATGCCTACTTCCCTGTATCACCCAAGCTAAAATCTCACTGCCCCACCGTGAATATCCTTCTGCAAATTTTGAATATCCCCATAATTGCCGTCCAACATCATCTAAATAAGGAAAATTCACTATCCCTATCGCCAAATTGATGACCAGATAAATAAAAAAAACTAAGAGGATACTTCGTTTATTTTTTTCAACAGCTAACACTTTTTTCCAACTCCTTTTTCTCTTTACGGTTATTCATTTGTAAACATTCTAGCCATTGATCTTTTCGAAGAATATTTTATCTACATAAAAATCTCTACAAACATTTTTTAGTCTCATTTGAAATAAATATAATGACAAAAATCGATTATAACAAATAAGAGTGAGCTAGAAATTAAAAAAATTTCTAGCTCTCACTATCTCACGCCAAGCTTATTCTGAATATTGTTTTAGTAAACTCATATATTCAGGATGCTCTTGCAAGTTATTTTTTAAATTTTTCTTATTTGCACCGAGGAATCTATGCCTTTTTATTGCAAAAAATAGCCAAACACCAATACCGCCTACAACAAGGAATGACAGTAGAGGTTCAATGGACTCGGGAAGAACTTCAAATGCGAAAACTAAGAAAAATCCAAGACTTGCAAACAAACCGTAACGTCCCTTGCGCTTCATCCCTTTTTCAATTGTTGAATCTTCCTGACTCACAGGACGACTGCCGTCAATGTCAATTTTTTCCTTTTTAGATGCAGTCATCAACGACATATGATCGATTCCTTCGTATTTATACGTAATTTTCCAAAATGGTACATACGTATATTTTGATATCAACGTATACGAAAATTTAGTGATTTTTTCATTCTTATTCTTATCACCAGGTAAGAGGCTCTTCATTTTCTTGCGTGCTTCTTCATGGGCAAATCCACGAACAGAACGTAACGCTTCTGAAACCTTATCTGACGAAATTTTCAGTTGACGTGTTCCAGCTGTATAATGCGCATCAAAAGGCTTCACTTCATTTATGATTGCTAGTCCGGAAGCTTTTTCTGCAAATGTCGCAACAGCTCCTGTCAATTCATTGTTGATCAGATAACTTTTATAAGCGGTTCCTGTGAAAATATCGCTTGAATGATTCCAATCAACGACTGTTCGCGTTTTAGTCACAGGCTCTGTATATTTATTGCCATTTTTATCCTCTTTTGTTACATATTCTGTATAGGTTTCACTGCGATTATAACCAATATCGGCACTCCAAGAGCCTTCATATGAAACACTTGCCCCCAAATAAGGAATATACACTTGTTCTAATTGGATGCTCGTTGCTTTTCCAAGAATATCTAAAGGAACATTTTCCCCTGCGATCAACCATTCATAAAATTTCTTTTTTGCTAAGCCTTCCGGCACTTGAAACGGAATCAAATCATCCGCTTCATAGGTCAAATTATCAAAATCTTGCTCCGCTTTTGTTGTAAAAGTCGAGTGACAAAAATCGCATGAAAATTGCTGTTTCTCAATATTAAAAGTCACCGGTGAGCCGCAATTTGCACACAACTCGATATTTTTGTTTTTCTCATCGATTTCCTTTTGGATCATATCCAAAGTAGTTCCGCAATGCGGACAATTTTTAAATGATGGATCATTGATCGCTCCCCCACAAGCTGAACATTGATTCTGAACTAACGTTTCTTCCATTTTATTCCCTCCAAAAACTCACTTTTCCTTTTTGATTATCTCATTTTTCCGCCAGAAGGTAAACCCAATAAAAAAGATACGATTTCAATTTTTTCCATCGAAATCGCACCTCTTTTATTTATTTTTTCTGTTTTCTTAACTTATATGCATATTCACTTGCTTTAAATAATAAATTATTGACAGGTAAATCAAACTCACCAATAAATTCATTGACCGTTGGATTAAAATTAGATTTGAATTTGATCAAACCATCGTTCAAACTTCCTTCAAGTCCACCCATATTGCACGAAGAACATCCTCGTTTAAAGCATTCTTCGATTGCATCGAACCACGTTAAATACGCAGGCATATAGCGCTTGTAACGGTCATCCATACCCGCATATAAAATTTCGCTCGTTGAACCGAATGTGACCGCCAAAGCACCTGCAACGACAGCAACATCCCCGGAATGTGCGATATTTTCTTCTAATTCTGTCATTTCACGTGTCAAAGAAAAATCTAATTCTTCTAAATTATGACGCTTCTTAACTTGATTTTCTTTTAAATTTGCCAGATCTTCTTTGTTTTTATCGAAACGTTGTTTAGTTTCTTCATAACGTTCTTTCAAATTCACTTCTGCCAACATGATGAATGAATTTTCTGGATAGATCTGTAATAGCTTTTTGAAATAATCACTATTTCTTAAAGAAATATGTTGTCGTTCTGTCGTCAATTCAATGACTTTGGCAAAATCATCAACAAAATCAGTATGTCCCATTTTCACTGTGACACCTTTTTTCTGCGCTTGCTTCATCATTTTCTTCGTACTTTTTGACAGTTGCTCTTCACTGAAATCTTCTTTATAGATATTTGCTTGGAAACGTGGCTGAATCGTTGCATCCATCGCCATCGTCAACCCTTGATGTTTTGCTCCGCTGGCAATTAGATTATCGATGATCGTTTTGGCAGCAGGATCGAGCGTTTGTTCCTCACCTAAATGAAAATCTTTGTAATGTACCGTTGGATCCATCTTCACAAATAAAGCTCTTTTTTGTTTGCCGAATTTTTTTAATTCTTTTAAAAAGAAAGTGACTAATTCTTTATTAGAATAATCCATGATCGGTCCGCGTGGGGTATATAACATGGAAAATTTCATCGGTAAAGGTCTGATCAAAACCAAACTAGAGGCAACGAGCGTCCCATTTTCATAAACACCGACAAGTTCTGAGCCCCAGTTATCTTTTACTTTTCCCCAAGCAGATGATTGCAGTAAATTACATAAGGGATGGTTTTCTACAAAGGAATCATGTTCTTTTGCATCGATTCCGATCTTAAATTCAAACATTGGTTAAAAACTCCTCTACATTTTTGCTTCTGTATTACCATATCATAATTTAGCCACTAGGAACAGTAAAGTTTTTCGGGAAAATAAATAAAAAATGGATCATTAAAGAAATAAGAGTACGGAACAAAACTAAAAATCGTTTTGTTTCGCACTCTAAAATTTAATAAACAGTGGTATCAAAAGAAACTCCTGTAGTCCCAACCACATTTTTAGATACTATTTGAATTATGCTCTTTTTTCAAAATGAACCGATTTATTGATCCAATACATGATCGGTGCGGCTACTGCCATTGTCACAAATTCACTAAGTGCAAGTGTTGCATAATTGCCCCAAAAAGCAGCTCCACCTTGTGGCGCCAACATATATGCGATGATACACATGGTAGCCGTAAAAAAGACCGTATTCAATGCTAATCGAAGCATCACATTAGGTACTTTTTTATAAAGCAAGGCTGTTAAGCCTAGTGAAATAAATGACTGCATTCCGCCATATAGCGCATCGATAGCACCAAAACCAAAAAAGAAATTATAAACAATTACTCCACCTAAAACACCCCACATCAACTTGCGGTTGAAAACGACTAAGTGATTCAGACTTTCCGAGATTCTAAATTGGATCGGTCCTGACGAAACTGGCGCGACCAATAGCGTTAAGGCAAGATAGAGCGCCATCACGATACTGTTCATGGTAATTACTTTGACTTTACTGTTTGTTGTAACAGTTTTTTGCATAGTTTCTCCTTCTTTCTCCGAGTTTTTTTACAAGGGATGGTTGATGAACCTTGCCGAGAACTTTTCGTTCTCAAAAAATGATACTTAGGCATTATAGCTTATATTGGATTCTTTCACAATGGAAAATCATCACTATTTTTTCCCGAATACTTTTCAAGCATTGCACATTCTTAATTTTTCCATTGTCTGTTATAATAAGACTTTGAACAAGGAGGAAACAAATGAAAAAGCATTTTTATCTTGTCATCAATGAAAACGCCGGCAGCGGGACTGGGAAAAAGGCTGCTCAAAAAATCATTAATCAATTACAAACAGTAGCAATCGATCATACAGTTTTTTATACAGAATATGCAGGTCACGAAGAAGTGATCGTCCAAGAATTGGTTGAGCATACACTGCTTCCTTGGTCAGATGATTTGGATATCGAAGTATTTCCATTACTCGTCGTTTTAGGCGGCGACGGAACTTTACATAGTGTGATGAATGCCCTGCAAGCGTTTGATCCAAACATTCCCTTAGGATATATTCCTTGTGGCTCGGGGAACGATTTTGCTCGTGGTGCCGGAATTTCACGTCAAACGGAAAAAGCCTTCGTTCAATTGCTGAAGGCGGAACGACCGCAAGAACTGCAAGTCATCACCTATAATGAATCGATCCAGGAAGAACAGGGGATTGCCGGCAATAATGTCGGCATTGGTTTAGATGCAGCTATCGTCAATGCAGCCAATGAATCAGCCTCGAAGCATGCATTGAATAGATTCAATTTAGGCTCACTTTCTTATATTTTTTCGATTCTAAAAGTTTTATTCACTCAAAAAGGATTTCCTGTTCGTGTAGAAGTGAATGGACAAGACCTCGAGTTTGACCGTGCGTTTTTGTGTACAGTAACTAACCATCCTTACTTTGGAGGAGGCGTTGCGATTGCACCAGTTGCCGATCCACGCAAACCGGTTTTGGATTTTGTATTAGTCGAACGGGTCAATCTATTCAAAATTTTTTGGTTGATTATTTTATTGATTCAAAAAAAGCACATGAAATCTAAGTATTTTCATCATTTTCAATCAAGTAAATTAAGAATAGTTTCAACTGTTCCTGAATATATCCATGCAGATGGCGAAATTCTAGGCAAACGAGGAACAGACTTTTCATTTGCAACAGAGCCTAGACTATTTTGGTTTTAGCAAAAAAAACATTAGACAAAAGTGTGTATATACTTTCGTCTAATGTTCTTTTTTTATTTTATTGCTTCAAAAGCCTGTCTTAAATCGTTGATCAAATCCTCACTTGCTTCAATACCTGTTGAAACCCTCAGTAAATCTGGAGTCAAACCATAAGATTCTCTCAAGCTTTGTGGAATATCTGCATGAGTTTGTGTTGTGGGATACGTGATTAAGCTCTCAACACCACCCAAACTCTCTGCAAAAGTAAAAATCGATAATTGCTTTAAAAAGTCCTTGATCGCCTGTTGGTCTTTTAATTTAAAACTCAACATACCGCCACGTCCTGGATACATGACTTCCTTTACAAGAGGCTGCTGACTCAAGTAATCTGCAACTGCCTGTGCGTTTTTTTCATGCCTTTCCATCCGTAAGGACAATGTCTTCAACCCTCGAATCAATAGCCAACTGTCAAAAGGAGAAAGGACTGCCCCTGTTGTATTCAGCTGATACGCTAATAGATCACCTATTTCCTTCGAACGAGCGATCACTGCACCTGCCAAGAGATCGTTATGACCTCCAAGATATTTTGTTGCACTATGGACAACAATATCTGCTCCTAAATCCAGCGGCTTTTGAATCAATGGTGTATAAAATGTATTATCCACGATCACTTGTACTTTATAACGCTTAGCAATAGCAGCTATTTTTTCAATGGACACTTCCCCCATCAATGGATTAGTCGGTGTTTCAATAAAGACTGCTGCTGTTTGATCCGAAATTGCTTTTTCAAACCCAGCTTCATCTTCCACATAAACAAACTGATACATTCCCAGCTTTTCTAATTCTTTAAAATAACGATAGCTGCCACCATATAAATCTCTTGAAGCAACGATTTGACTGCCTACAGGAAATTGACTAAAAACTAATTGAACTGCACTCATACCTGAACTCGTTGCCAAACCTACAGAACCATTTTCTAGCACAGCTAAAGCATTTTCTACAACTTCTCTTGTTGGATTTTTCGTTCTCGTATAATCATAGCCCGTCGACTCTCCCAAAGTTGGATGCTCATACGTCGTTGAAAAATAAATCGGCGTATTGATCGATCCTGTCATTGGATTTTGATGATTTCCGATTTGTGCTAAAAAGGTGTCTGTTTGAACGTTGTCTCTTTGCCCTTCATATCCCATTTGATTCCCTCATTTCTACCAAAAATAAAGTTAAGTTTATCATTCTTTTATGGCGATGTCCAATAATTATTACAAGCATGTTTGTATCATTTATTTTTTGGCTATATTTGATCAAGAAACCAATAACTACACTATCTATCTTTTTTGATTTACTATAGAAATACCTTGAAAAATTAGAATAAAAAATGGGGGATATCAATTATGGTAAAAGGAATTTTTGAAACACATTTGAATGTGGCAAATTATCTGGAGAGTGCTAAATTCTATGAACAGCTACCAGGGTTGGAATCATTACATATCGATCATAAAAGGAAATCGAGCTTTTTTTGGGTTGGTGGAAAAGGCAAAGGAATGTTAGGGATCAGAGAAAACTATCCTTCTAGTCAAATTCAAAGACAGCATTTTGCCTTTGAAGTAGAAGAAAATCAACTTTTCTCTATCAGAGAGGAATTAGAAACTAAGGGGATCCAGACAGAGAACTTTTACGGCGACGACTCAGGTGATCTATATGTCTTTACTTTTATGCCTGCTGTCTCATTTTATGTGACAGACCCTAATGGCCATTCGATTGAATATCTCGCAATGTTGGACAAAAAAATAGATGAAGAAAAATATGGAGAGATCATTCCTTATAAGAAGTATTGTTCATTGCTCTAAAATAGGTCTATCCTATCTAAAATATTTAAAGCATGTAATACTAGAAAATTTGTGGTTAGGATGATTTAGTTCAACTAACAAAACATATTCCCTTTGTTTCATTATAAGTTTTTTAAATGAAATGCCCCTCAAAAGTTAAATTTTTGAGGGGCACTTTATTTTTTTACTACTTCATAAAATCATACGGCGTTATATTTTTCATACCGATCATTGGATCAATCGATTGCTCTTGAACTAATGCTGGCGTTAACAGACGTTCGATTTCTAAAGCTACCTGTTCCTCTATTTCTTCTTCTGGTTGGGTAAACAGAGACAATTCTTCTACTTTTGGTTTCGTGGTGATCGGTTCTATTTTCTCTTCTACAACAGAGGCTTTCTTCTCTTTGACTTCTTCGTAGGCAACTGATTTATTTTCATAAGTGTCTGAAAATGGTGATTCCTCGCTCAGTCCTTCTTCATAAGCTTCCAGCTGCATTCTGACAGTCAATGTCATATCGTCAGCACTCGTGATCCGTTCTTTCAACATTGTCAAACGACTCGCTGATTCATGTGTGACACAGGTCGAAAAAGCTTGAACTTCACCCAGCAAAATCAAAATTTCCTTACTCCGAGTGACAGCAGTATATAGCAGATTTCGTTGGAGCATTCGATGATATTGATGTACCATTGGCAAAATAACCATTTTAAATTCACTGCCCTGCGCCTTATGGATCGAACAACAATACGACAGCGTAATCTTATTCCACTCATTTCGTTTGTAGCTCACTTCATTATTATCAAACTGTATCACTAATTCATCTACTTTATCTTCGGAATCTTTCGCCAGAATGATCCCGACGATCTCACCCATATCGCCATTAAACACATTCAGTTCAGGAGTATTGACTAAATGCAGCACTTTATCGCCAATTCGGTACACCGATTCATTCCATTTCACTTCTTTTTTTGAACCATCATTCGGATTGAATATCTCCTGCATCATTTTGTTCAATGCATCAATTCCTGCAGCTCCACGATACATCGGAGCTAACAATTGAATATCCTGCGGCGAAAAACCTTTAGCTTTTGCTTTAGTCACGATTTGCCGAACATAATTTTCAATATGATACACATCACTTGGGAAAAAGGAACGATCCTTCTGATTCACAGTGAAATCCTGCGGTAATTTCCCTTGTTTGATTTCATGAGCTAAAGGAATGATACTTGAGCCGTCTCCCTGACGATAAATTTCTGTCAGCTCCGTCTTAGGAATTTCATTGATCTGTAATAAGTCATGCAAGACTTGGCCCGGTCCAACAGAAGGAAGCTGATCTTTATCACCGACAAAGATCACTTGCATATTTGTTGGGATCGCTTTAAACAACGTATTGGCTAACCAAGTATCGACCATTGACATTTCATCAACGATCAAAAGCCCACCTTCCAGTTCCTTGGCAGACATGCTGGGATTTTTTTCCCGTCCTGTCAAGCCGAGTAAGCGATGGATCGTGCTAGCCGGTAAGCCTGTCGTCTCATTCATCCGTTTTGCAGCTCTGCCGGTAGGTGCTGCCAGTAAAATTGGGAACATATCCTGCGTGTAGTCTTTGATATCTAAAGACAACCCATTCAACTCCGCAAACAACGAAACGATCCCATTGATAACAGTTGTTTTCCCCGTTCCAGGTCCCCCAGTTAAAATAAATAAAGGAGATTTGATCGCTTCTTCGATAGCCGCCTGCTGAGACTCTCCATATAAGATCCCCAAACGTTTTTCGATCATCCGAATATTTTTTTCGACATCTTTCTTGTCATACTTGATCGTTTTTTTGCGTGAAAGCAATCGTTGCACAGATGTCCCAATGCCCCATTCTGAAAAGTAAAGACTATTTTCAAATAGTTTTGTCCCTTCTTGCTGGATTTTACTTTCCTCAACTAAATGAATGATTTGTTCTGCAACTAAGTCCATTGAAATCTCGAATGGACGGCTGGATTCAAGCGTATTGATCGTTTCTTGCAACAACGTTTCAGCTTCAACATATGTATTTCCAGAACGTACTGAATGTTGAAAGATCTCATGAGTGATCGCTGCTCGAATACGTTTTTCAGAATCAGCTTCGATCCCCAGTTGTTCTGCGATCGTATCTGCACGCTTAAACCCAATTCCTTCAATGTCTTCAACTAATTGATAGGGATTTTCATGAATGATATCCAGCGTTTCTTCTTTATAGGTTTGATAAATCGAAAATGACAACTGACTCCCGAAGCCATAGCGATTCAAACCAACGATCACTTGCTCCATCCCATGATTCAACCGAATCGTTTCAATGATCGTCTGCCGTTTTTTTTCGTTCAACTGTGGAACTTCCTCTAGTACATCCGGTGTTGCAATGATTCGATCAATGGCATCTTCACCTAGTATTTCGACAATTTTTTCAGCGGTTCGCTTACCGATTCCCGGAAATTTTTCACTGGATAAATAATTGACGACTCCATTTGCTGAAGTTGGCCGTTCCTGCTGATAGTTATCTACTTGAAATTGACGCCCATATCTAGGATGATCGACAAAGTGACCAAAAAAGCGATAGATTTCTTCTTCCTGGATCTGGCCAAAACTACCAGTGGTCACAATTTCTTTTTCTAAATAATCGGTATTTGTGTCTGTGATTTTCACTAATAATACTTTGTAAAAGTTGCTGGGGTTTTGGAAAAAAATAGCCTGAACATGGCCTACGACATATTCTTTTTCCTCATCTCCAAATAGTGTTTCCATCGTTTTGCCCCCGCCTTCTTTCCAAAAATATTGTTATTGTAAAAAGGAATCATCATTCCATAATTTTAAATGGTAGCTTTGATCATCAGAACCAGTTGTTTCTAAAATCGATAAGCTATTATTTTTTAGCCCACCCATACTACGCAAGTCGGCTAAATCTTTGCCTGCTAGAGATTGGATCGCCGCAGTCAATGATGCTCCGTGCCCTACGAATAAATAGGGACCTACACCCGTATCAACTGCTTTTTCAACAACAGATGAAATTCTTGAGATTGCTTGCTCGATCGGTTCTCCTTGAAAAACACTCGGATCGTATTTGTCTAATTGATAACGCATATGATCCATCTGTTCTGAGTAAGTTTTTCGCATTTCGTTGATTAGCTGACCTTCAAGTTGACCTAACCCCAGTTCTTTCAGCTCATCAGTATAGACGATCTCAACCGGAGATGCTAGTACTTCTTGAATTCCTTCAGCTGTTTTTCTCGCACGTAAGGAGGTGCTGGAAAAAATTTTTTCAAACGGCACATCCTTGATTTGCTGCCCTAGTAATTTTATTTCTTCATAACTCGTTGGCAATAATGGCGAATCACCTGTCATGCCTTGAAAACGTAATTCCTGATTCCATTCTGTTTTACCATGCCGAGTAAAGTACAATTTCATTCTTTTGACTGCTCCCTTGATCCTATAATATTGATT
This sequence comes from Enterococcus sp. 9D6_DIV0238, assembly GCF_002174455.2. Taxonomy (NCBI): domain Bacteria; kingdom Bacillati; phylum Bacillota; class Bacilli; order Lactobacillales; family Enterococcaceae; genus Enterococcus; species Candidatus Enterococcus dunnyi. Next base: position 3,215,917 of record NZ_CP147246.1, on the reverse strand, counting down.
ATCTTAACTAGTGTATCATTTTCATTATAAAAATTCCATTCACCTCTAAGGTTTTCTCTAGAAAAATAGCGTATAATAGGAGACGCACGATCAACCAACTTGAAGGAGGCATTCCCTTGTTTTTAACAACCATTCATCATATTGCGATCAACTGTTCAAATTATGAGCAGACGATCGAATTCTATGTAGACAAACTTGGTTTTCAGATCATTCGTGAAAATCATAGAGAAGATAAAAACGATATCAAACTTGATTTAAAACTAGGTGTTTACGAACTAGAATTATTCATTTCCTCTGATTATCCAAAACGTCCCTCTTACCCAGAAGCACTAGGATTAAGACACCTAGCGTTTAAAGTGACAAATATTGAAGAAGTTATCGCCGATTTGAAAAGTAAAGATATCGATTGTGAGCCCATTCGAACGGACACTTTTACTGGAGAAAAAATGACTTTTCTCTTTGATCCTGATGGCTTGCCGTTAGAGCTTCATGAATAATCACAAAAAAAGTGCGAAACAAAACTAAAAAACAGTTTTGTTTCGCACTCTAAAACTTTATAGCTAACGGTGAAAAATCAGATTCTTCGATGCTTGATCGAACCTAATCGCCCTTGTTCTCAAGCTCTTTTTAAGTTAATCTATTTTATCATTCTCGTAGTGATGCTGTAATTCCAACTGAGGGAAGTTTTGCTGCCGCAATGCTTCATAAACGACCAAAGCCACCGTATTCGACAAGTTTAATGAACGGACATGCTCATCATTCATCGGGATACGTAAACATTTTTCTGTATTCTCCCGCATAAATTCTTCCGGCAATCCTGTGGTTTCTTTCCCAAACATAAAATAATGATCTTTTTCATCTGCATAATCTACTTCGCTATATGTTTGATTCGCAAATTTGGTGATCAGATGTAGTGAATGTTCACCTAAATGATTTATAAACGCCTCCAGATCTTTATGATACGTAATATTCACATCATTCCAATAATCCAATCCTGCACGTTTCAGGTGTTTGTCATCTGTAGAGAAACCTAACGGCTCAATGAGATGTAGAGGAGAATTCGTTGCTGCACATGTGCGAGCAATATTCCCTGTATTTGCCGGGATCTGTGGTTCAAATAAGACAATATGGTTGGTCATGATTACAATTTCCTTTCAATTGAATGACATAATTCTCACTTTTTTATTCATTATCAACATAAAAAAAACGTACCGCCTCGGTGTCAATCACTGCGAGTCGTTACGTTAGTGAAGCTCTTCTCACTAACTTTTATCAGAACAGGAACCTGATAAAAACCAATGAAAAAACAACTTGTATGTAATATAACACCAATATTGGAGCTTTGCAATACCTTTTCGTAAATTAACTAAATGTAAGCGTTATCCCACCTTTCCTTTTAACATTCGGACGTCAATTGTAATTTCTTTCAACGGGTCCTTTTTCAATGTTTCTTTCACTTGTTCTGTAGCGCCCCACTCCAAGGGTGACATTTCTAATAAATCCAAACGATTTTCTTCCGGAATATGAAAGGTATAACGGATTCTTTCATCCACTAAAATATCCATCTCTTCAGAAAATTTCGCAAAGACTTTTTCGTTTGAATAAGATTGCTTCCGTTCGTCGTCCGGATAAAATGCTGCCCTCAGTTCTTTCAGATAATCCGCTTCTGGTATGACCTTGACCAATGCTCCATCTTTTGTCAAAACACGACGAAATTCTTGATAGTGTGATGGTGAAAAAATATTCAAGATCGTATTCATTGAGTGATCTGCAAATGGCAAGTTGGTTAAATCAGCGACGCACCAAAAAGCATCGACTGCTTGGTTACTAGCTAAATAAATTCCCTCTTTAGAAATATCAAAGCCAACTTTTGACCCACGTAACCCCAGTTTGCTAAGTTCAGATAAGAAGCTACCCTCACCACATCCTACATCCAACACACTGGCAGTCGGTTCGATATGCTCACTGATTTTTTCTAATAACGGGTGATACATCCCGCTTTTGATCATACGTCCACGAGGCTCTAACATTTCTTTACGGTATTCTGTTTGAATACTATGTGAAAGAAAATAAAGCGTCCCTTTTTTTGAAAGATCAAACCGATGTCCTAATTTACAGGTTAAGCTGTATTCGTTTAACTGAACTTGTTCATGGCAAACTGGACATAGAAATTGTTGTTGATGTTCTTCTAAAAAGTTACGTGCTGCCTCAATTTTTTTTAACATAGACTTCTTCCTATTCTATTAAAAAGTTCTATTACACTTTCTTAAACTATCGTTATTTATCTTACAACGAGAACAACGCTTTGGCAACTAGCTGAACTATGGTACAATGCCTGTGAAGCAAAAATGAGGAGTGGAACCAATGATCAAAGAATTTTGTGCTGAGAATTTTACAAATATCCCAACAGCTATCCGAAATGGGGCTAACCGCATCGAGCTATGCGACAATCTTGCTGTTGGCGGAACAACACCAAGTACAGGCGTTATTGAAGAAGTAATTGCTTATGCTGGTGAGCATTCTGTTCCTGTGATGACAATCATCAGACCGCGCGGAGGTGATTTTGTCTATAATGATATCGAATTAAAGATCATGCATACAGACTTGATCGAAGCAAAAAAAATAGGCACTGACGGTGTCGTTTTAGGCTGCTTAACAGAGGATGGATGGCTTGATGAGGATGCGTTGGAGCTGTTGATCGAAACTGCAGAAGGCTTACAAATCACCTTCCATATGGCTTTCGATGCCTTACCGAAAGAAAAACAATTCAAAGCCATCGATTGGCTAGCAGATCATGAGGTTCATCGAATCTTGACGCATGGCGGTCCTAGCGGAACACCAATCGAAGATAATTTTGATCATTTAAAAGAATTGATCGCCTATGCAAATGATCGAATCCTTATTCTCCCTGGCGGAGGTATTTCAGATAAAAATTTAGACACTGTTGTCAATGCGCTGCAGGTAACCGAAGTTCATGGAACAAAAATTGTAGGATAACCCAAAGAAAATGAGGAAAAAGCAGTTTATTTAGAAATAAACTGCTTTTTCTGTTTGTCTTAAGCTCTTCTCCTTTACTCTTCATCATTCTTAATATTACTAGCTTCAATACTCATTACGAGACTTCCTACCAGTCCTAGACCTCCTAAAAAAAATAGTTCTTTTCTTTCAAAAATGATACCCGCACTTGCTATGAATCCACCAACAACCAAATTCGTCAAGGCACTCTGATTCATTCTTCGCTTAGTCAATTTTGGGACTCGAATCTGACTTCCCACTTTTTTATTTAACTGGTTGATTTTTCTGTTTACTTCATTGATCATCATTTTTCCTCCTTCATTTTTTTACTACTCTATAAACTAAATCTATATACATACCATTAGTATGTATATATTAAAAATAAAAATGCTCCTAGTATCTTTATTCTTTGATCACTCTATACATGGTAACGACATCTTGAATATACTCATCATCGATCAACGGAAATTGAACCCCATCATATAACTGCTTAAAAAAATTCAATTTGTTTAAAAGTTCCTCTTCATTCATTTTATATAAAGAAGGCGCTAACCACATATTCGTTGAAAGAACGATCAGTTCAGCGATTTCTTGAGGATATTGCGTTGAGATAGAACCATCTTGAATCCCTTCTTCAATGACTCCTTGAAGGTAAGGGATCGTTTTTTGAAATGCTTCTATATACAACTCACCGATCACCCTAGGATCTGTGATCAACGATTTCGCAGAAAAGGCTAATTTCTGATGTTCTAATGATCGAAGGCTGATCCTGTTGATCCGCTTGATTTTTTCAAAACCACTGATTCCTTCCAATGATTGAATTTGCTTATTGATATCAACTGTATATCGTTTTTCTAAGATCGTATTGAAGATCTCTTCTTTAGATTTAAAATGATGATAGATTACACCTTTAGTCAATCCGCCTAAGTTATCAACAATATCTTGAATAGTGGTATGATCATATCCCTTTTCTATAAAAAGTTGTTCTGATACATCCAAAATCTTTTTCACTGTCTCTTCAGGATATTTATTCCGTGCCATTTATTCACCTCTATACATACCGTTAGTATGTATCTTATCTTATGACAATTTTTTTGTCAAATAAAAAAAACACACTCATTTTTGAGTATGTTTTAGTTATTAAATCTTATATCAAAAGTTTAGATTCTTCCTTATACAAAATACTGCATGAACAAACTAGCGATATTAAAATAGATCAGTACACTGGTCAAATCACTCAATGTTGTAATGAATGGACCACTGGCCACTGCAGGATCGAAACCCAATTTATCCATCAGCATAGGAATCAAACTTCCAGCCAAATTCGCAACAGTGATCGCACAAAGCATTGCCATGCCAATTACAAAACCAAGCGGAAAATTATGCTGCCAAATTCCCACGACAACAAAAATAGAAACTCCAGTTACAGCACCTGTCACCAATCCCGTCAATACCTCACTGATGATCAAGCGAACAAAACTATTGTCTTTTTCATCTGAAACAGCAAGCCGCCTAACTGCAACCGCCAACGATTGCGTACCAGCATTACCAGCCGTTCCTGTAATCAATGAAATGAATACAGCCAAAATACTTGCTTCACTAACTAATTCTTCATAATGGCTGATCAACGTTGCTGTAGACATTCCTAAAAATAATAGCGTAATCAACCACGGAAGACGTTTGGATGCGGCTTTAATTGGATTTTCACTTACCTCTTCTACGTTGACCCCTGCTAAACCAGAGTAATCACTGGCAGCCTCATCATCGATAACATCAATGATATCATCGACAGTGACGATCCCTAATAAGTGATCATCATAATCCGTGACCGGCAATGCCAGAAAGTCATAGTCACGAATCGTTTGAGCAACATCTTCTTGATCGTCTCCCACATGAACCGAGATGACCCGTTCACTCAAAACGTCGGAAATCATGGTATCATCATCATTCACGATCAAATCACGCAAGGAAATAACTCCGACTAAATGATTTTCCTGATCGACGACATACACATAATAGATAGTTTCCGCAACATCTGCTTGATTTTTCAATACATACATCGCTGAACGAACAGTCTGATTAGCCACAATCGAAACAAACTCAGTGGTCATGATCGCCCCAGCCGTGTCATCTTCATAATGTAGCAGCTCTTTGATCTCACCGGCATCTTCCGAACTCATTAAGCTCAGATATTTAGCCTTTTGGCTTTTATCCAATTTATTCAATAAGTCAACCGCGTTATCTGTATACATTTCTGACAGCATCTCGGCTGCATAGCTTGGCCGCATTTCAGCGATGTAGTCTTTCATGTTTTCATTATCTTCTTCGATCACATCAAACATATCCGCCAGCTCTTTTGGTGACAAGTAGCTATAGATCTGTTTTCGATCTGTTTCATCGATCGATTGATAAAATTGTCCTTGTTCATAAATGTGAAGTGCTAAAAACAATTCGCGAAACTCAGTCATTTCCTGTTTCTGCAGCGTCTCTAGCAACAGCGAGAAATGCTCTTCCATTTCCTGTCCTTCATTCACATATACCGCTCCTTCCTCGCTATAATCGTGCTGCAATTTTTTTCATATCATCTGCTAAAGGAGACCTTAATTCCATATACTCTTTTGAAAAAGGATGAACAAAATTCAACTGGCAGCAATGCAGCGCCTGACGTTCGATTCCTTGATCCATATTACCGCCATACATCTCATCCCCTAATAACGAACAGCCGATCGATTCAAAGTGTACTCTGATTTGATGCGTTCTTCCTGTATGCAGCTGGATATTCACCAAGGCTTGATCTGCTTGACGCTTCAACAACCAGTATTCCGTCTCAGCTTGTTGCCCTGTCTCAACGATCGTGCGCTTCAATATTGACGACAAATCTCTTCCTATTGGCTGATCGATTTTCCCATGTTCAGATAATGACTCTACATGTCCGCCAACCAACGCCTGATAAATTTTTACGACTTTCTTTTGCCGTAGTTCTTGATCCAGCATGGCATGAGCAAAACCATGCTTTGCAAATAACATCAATCCTGTGGTATCACGATCCAAACGAGTAACTACATGAATCACCTGATTTTTATACCCCTGAGCTTTATAATATGCTTTGACTCGATTAGCCATCGTACCATTCGGGTGATACTGAGATGGAATAGAGGCAACTCCAGCTGGTTTATTAACTACTAAATAGTGCTCATCCTCAAATAAAATTTCTAAAGGTTTATCGTCAACCAATAACGTCTCATGTTCCAGTTCATCCGGGATCGTCACTTTAACTCGATCGCCTAAAGACAGCTTAAATAAAACATTTTCGACTGATTCATTGACTTCGATCTTACCACCTTGAAACTTGATTTTGGCTAGGAGGCCCCTAGATATCCCCTGCTCTTTTAAAAAATATTTTACTTGCTGCGGCTCTTCTTTCTCTACAATCCAACTAAATTCCATTTTCCTTTAATCCTCACTAATAAATGCATCCTTCACTCGATGCCAAAAATGCATATGCCGATATGACGCAAAATGGATTCGTTCATCAGCAATACGATAATAAATCGATTTGATGTCATCTTGATAAATATCCAACTGATCGACTGTGATCAGATAGTCATTACTTTCCTGCAGTTTGATTTCGACCCATTCGGTATGAGCAATCACGATCGGAGATCCTAACGTTCGAAAGACACGATTGTTCAATGAGGCGATCTCAGCTAATTGAAAGGCATTGATGCTTGGGTGTAAAACAGCTCCGCCAATACTCTTGTTATAAGCTGTTGAGCCCGTCGGTGTAGAAACAGACAAGCCATCCCCCCGAAAGCGTTCAAACAGCTCATCTTTAATAAATACATCTGCTACCATCGTCCGATTAGCACGCTTGATCGTTGACTCATTCAAAGCTAGAAAATGCTTGTCAGGCTTATTCCCGTGAAAACTGATTTTCACATCTAATAATGGATAACTAATGCTTTTTTCCTGATGAACTAACAAGCTTTGCACTAATTCTTCAAGTTCATAGTCCCGCCAATCCGTATAAAATCCTAGATGTCCTGTATGGACACCTAAAAAACTAACCTCATCCAAGCGATGGTTGAAGCGGTGAAAGGCCGATAACAATGTACCGTCTCCACCTACAGAAATCACCAGTTCCGGCTGTTGTTCATCGATTTCAATGTTATTTTGCTTTAACAGCAAAAGCAGACGCCCTGTCACTTCTTTTGACAGATGCTCATGATTATGAACAATTGCTACTTTCATCTGATGCCTCCTATTGATCTAGTTTCTCTTTCTTTTCAGATAATCGTTGATAATAATCATCTTGAAATTTTCCCCGCCCATGAGAGAATAAATGCTGCGCTTCTTGAATTTCTTCACGAATCGTGGACATTTCCTCATCTAATTGATAGGCTGCTTCTGCTGCTCTTTGCAGACGTTCTTTCATTTCTTCGGGAAAAACACCTTGATATTTATAATTTAATGAATGCTCAATGGTCGCCCAAAAATTCATTGCTAATGTCCGAATCTGAATCTCAGCTAAAATTTTCTTTTCACCTGTGATCAATTGGACAGGATATTCGATCACTAAATGATACGAACGATAGCCGCTTTCTTTCTTATTCGTGATATAATCTCGCTCTTGAATGATTCGTAAATCTTTTCTATTGCGAATGATATCCACCACTTGACGGATGTCTTCCACAAATTGACACATGATCCTAAGACCAGCTATATCCTGCATTTCCTCTTCAATTCGTTCTACTGGAATATTCCGCAAAGCTGCTTTGGTTAAAATACTATCGACTGGTTTCACACGTCCAGTTACAAACTCAATAGGCGTATGTTTGTTTTGTTCTCGAAACTGCTTACGAATACCGCGCAGTTTGACTTTCATTTCTCCAACAGCCTGTTCATAAGGTGCCAGAAAAAGCTCCCACTCTTTCTCCATCCTAATCCCTCTATTTCCTTGAATTTGATTCACAGCTTATTTTACCATAGAGCTGAGAAAAATAGGACATTTTGAGAAATTGTCTGTTTTTTTTAGACTTTCGTAAACTTTTTAACTTCTAGTTCACTTTTCTTGACGTAAATGGGTAAAGTATGTAAAAATTGAATTAAATTAAAGAAAGTGGGTCAAAAAGTAGTGAGTGAAAATTTAGAAATAGAATTTAAAACCTTATTATCTAAAGAAGAATTTTTGCGCACCGCTGATTTTTTTCAATTAGAAGAAAACCACTTTTTTACACAAACCAATTACTATTTCGATACAGCTGATTTCCAGTTAAAAGAAAAGCACATTGGTTTAAGAGTTCGAACACTATCGAAAAAAGCAGAAATCACTTTGAAAGTACCTGAAAAGGTCGGTTTATTAGAGATCAATGATTCGCTTTCCACTGCGCAAGCACAAGCAATTATTGACTCAGGCATACTCCCTAACTCAGGGGCTGTTTACAATAAATTGATTACATTAGGCATTGCCAAAGACGATTTACGTTTAATCGGCAGCTTAACAACTAAACGAGCAGAAAAAAAACTTCCCCAAGGTTTACTCGCGCTAGATGAAAGTTGGTACAACGAGCAGCATGATTTTGAATTAGAATTAGAAGTTAGTGATTCCATTATTGGTAAAAAAGAATTTTTTGCTTTATTGGATACTTTGAATATCAAAGAAAAGCCATCACCAAATAAAATTCAGCGAATGATGCAAAGCTCAAGTAAAAAGATTAAGAAGTTATAATGGTAAAACATATCATTTCAATTTTCCCAAGTTTTCTGATAAATTAGGGTCACTTAGTTGAGAAATGATGTCTAGTTGCAAAAAAAGAGTCAAATTGGAGGAAGTATGAATGATTGAAATCTATCTGTTCGTTAATCCTTTGGGGGGCATTTGTCTCAACATAGAAAAGGATATTTTAAAATTAGTTGAAACGGAAAATAAGAAAATTCAGTTTCGTTTCATTCCATTAGTTAATATGAAAACGATAAACCACCTGATAAAGTTATTTGATATCCCCGCACATGATATTGAACAACGAAATCAATTGTTTGAAGATATCTATTCCGCAGCTCTTGATTACAAAGCTGCACAGCTACAAGGAAAAAAGAAAGGTCGTCATTTACTTCTCGGTCTTCAACAAGCTGTAGCAGTTGATAATCAACCTTACTCATCAGAGTTAGTTGAAAAACTTGTTGTAGAAGCTGGTGGTGATTTAGAGATGTTCCATGCTGATCGTACTTCTGATTTTGTTAAGGAATCATTCCAAACTGATCAACAAATCGCTCGAGAGATGGGCATTACTAAGCATCCTTCTGCAGTTGTTTATAATTACGCTTGTGATCGTGATTTTGGCGTACTTGTTGAAGATTGTGAATCTATGGATGAAATCAAAAGCCTTTGTGAGACTTCGGAAGATAACTTACAATATTTCCATGAAAAATTCGAATTGAACCATTTCAATGATTCAAGAGTTCCTCATGGTCACCTACATTTACTTTAAACAAAAAACCTCCTTATCTAAAAGGAGGCTTTTTTTCTATTCCATTGACTCTACAAGTTTCTCTAATTCATTCAAACGTGTTTCAAAAACTTTCATTGCATCTTCTATATACTGTGGCTGAGTCATATCCACACCAGCCTTTTTCATAACTTCGATCGGATAATCACTGCTTCCTGATTTCAAATAGGTCAAATAATTTTCTAATGCTTGCGGTTCTTCTGCTAAAATTTTATTTGCTAAAGCAGAAGCGGCTGAGAAACCTGTTGCGTATTGATAAACATAATAATTATAGTAAAAATGTGGAATTCGTGTCCATTCCAACGTGATTTCTGGGTCTTTCACAACATCCGGTCCATAGAATTTTGCATTCAGCTGCTCATAATATTCACTTAAATACTCGCTAGTCAAAGGCGTTCCTTTCGCATCTTCAGTGTGAATAAAATGCTCAAATTCAGCAAACTGTGTTTGACGGAAAATCGTTCCTTTGAATCCATCTAAATAATGGTTCAGTACATACGCTCTGATGCGCGGATCCGTTTCTGTCTCTAAAAGATGCTCTGTTAAAATGTTTTCATTTGTAGTAGACGCAATCTCAGCTAAGAAAATCGAATAATCCCCATAAACATAAGGTTGATTGTTACGAGTAAAATAGCTGTGCACGCTGTGACCCATCTCATGTACTAATGTATAGAGTTGATCTAGACTGTCATGCCAATTCATCAAAATATATGGTGCTGTGTCATATGCTCCTGATGAATATGCACCGCTTCGTTTCCCTTGATTTTCAATGACATCGATCCAACGATCATTAAACGCTGTTTCAACAATGGTCAGGTATTCCTCTCCCATTGGTTTTAATGCAGCCAGTGCTTTTTCTTTTGCTTCTTCATAAGAGTATTTGATCGAGGCTTCTCCTAAAATCGGCGTATACATATCATACATATGCAGTTCTTCTAGGTTCAGTAAACGTTTCCGTAATGCAACATATCGATGAAGCAACGGTAAATGCTTATTTACAACATCTAACAACGTATCGTAGACACTTTCAGGTATATGGTTACTACTTAATGCAGCTGCTCTAGCCGATGGATAGTTTCTAATCTTTGCCTTATAATTATGCGCTTTGACATGAGAACTCAACGTTTGCGCAAATGTATTTTGGAACTGATCATACACTGAATACAGCGCTTTAAATGCCTTTTCACGAACATCTCTATCGATATTTTCCATTAACTGGCCATAAACGCCATGAGTCAATTGAACTTTTTCACCATTTTCATCCTCGATCACAGGGAATTTCAAATCTGCATTGTTCAAAATTGAAAATGTATCACTTGAAGCACCAAAAATTTCACTAGCGCCTGCTAGTAGCGCTTCTTGCTCTGCGGATAAAATATGCGGACGTTCATTTAGGATATTTTCAACAAAGTGTCGATAAATTTCCAATTCTGGCTTCTCAGCAAAATATCCCCAAATCAGATCATCATTTAAAGATAATAATTCTGGCTCAAACCACGCAACTGCCTCACTGACTTGTGCAAATAATGAGCTCGCTCTAGAATACAATGCTTGATAGGTTGCATTCGATGTATCCTGATCATTTTTTAAATGAGCATACACGTAGATGACTTCGATTTGTCGATATACTTTTAGCAGCATCTCAATACTATTTAAAAAAGCTGTACTGCCCTGATCCAGCGTCCCTTTATATTTTTCTACTTCTTGTAATTCTTTCGTCAACACTTGGTAAGCATCGTCAAATGCCTGATCGTCCTTAAAAATTTTAGTTAGATCCCAAGTCATTTCAATAGGTAATGTGGAACGTTCTGGTAATTGTTTTGCTCCGCTCATCATATCTACTCCTTTAAGAATTATTTTTCATAGATTTATAGTATCATATTTTGATGTGGAGTAGCACTGATTACGCGTTTCTTTTCAATACTTTTCAGCCATTTGTGGATATCGGCAACACAATATTCATTTTCCCCTGCATCTACTTTCCAACCTTTTGACGTTTTGATCAAATGCTGACAATGAACCAGACGACGAAGCAATTGCTCAAAGCAATACTTTTGAATCGATCCTAACGAAATATTGGGAAAATCATAAAATAATTCTATTGATTTTGCTAATTCAGCCATCAAAGATGCTTTTAATTCATCAGGCAAAAAAACATTCTGATCAAAAAACTGTACCCATTTCCAAACGATCAATTTTAACAGCATATCTGATCCGACACAGCAAAAAATATGAAGACCTGGATAGTAAAACCAATAAGGCAATTGGAGAATATGAAAATGGTTGTTATATAATTGAGATTGAATCAATCGTACCTGCTCTTCTCTTTTACATAGTTTTTTATTCAGTTCATCATAATAAGCTGAAATCAACTGTCCAACCTGATATTCTCTGTAATGATGCAGCACTGCAGTCACGGGAAAATGAATGATTTTAAGAAGAAAATCTGTAAACAGCGGCCAAGTTTTTTTAGCAGAATAGACCCTCTTTTTCCAATCTTCTTCTAAATGAAAGTATAAGGAAAGCTCCTTTTTTTGCCAATCTGCTGCCCATAAATAGAAACCGATGTTTTCAGAATAATAACATAAATTTTTCGCTAGTTCTGTTAAACTATTGAAATCACGAAGGATCTTTTTCCCACAGATCCAAACAACCTGATACCCATTATCTCGATAGTTCTTACTTCTTTCGGTCAATCTTGATAAACTTAAAGGACTGCATTGAAATTCCACAGCGATCTTTCCGATCAGTAGGTCTGGCCGCTGATTGATTTCCGGCAAATATTTCTCCAATTCATAAGCAAGCCCTTCAGATTCACACCACGCTGCAAACATTTCCTTCAAAAAAAGATGCTCCTGTGTTTCTCCATCTGTGGCAAACGGACAATGACTTCGATTATAATGTGCAAAATGAGGAATTTTTATACGTCCGTTCTTGATTTGAACAACGGCTTCACAAATAGGGCAAAAATATTGGACTCCTTTTAGCTCGTCTATCTCTTCTCTGGTCTTATGGAGTAATGTGATGAGCTCTTTGTCTTGCGTATATGCATTTAATATAGTGATCACCTCTAATGCTAATATACGCACTTTTTTCAATGATGCACGAAAAAAACTGAAACAGCACCTAATATGTGTGCTGTTTCAGTTTCATTGAGTCTATTCAAAGTAATATCTAGTCAATTCCAATGCGTTTCTTTCCATAATACACGTACCATATTCATTTAAGGTTTCAGGAGTGACTGTCGATAAACGAGCAAATTCTAATAATTGTGCTAATTCATTTTCCACATCATTTTTCCCTAACTCATCCAGCAAGAAAATAACTTGCAGATAATATGTTCCTTTAAATGTATATAAATTCGCTATCACAGACTGTAGATAAACTTCATTTGCTAATTGAATCATTGTTTCAAAATCATTCAGTTCAAACACTAAATTTTTTACTGTATTATCAGAAAATTCTTGTGTGTCATCAGCAAAGTCATCTTCTATTTGTTTTCGAATAATATTACTCACTTCTTCTGAGCTCAAATCATTAAAATTTTCAAAATTAGAAACATCATCCATCGAAGCATTTTTACTAATAAAAAGTTCTAACCCATCACTTTTTGGCAGAACCTGAAAGGTAACAGCTTCACTGCCTTGAAATTCATCTTCCACATCAACTTCTTCTAGAATGCTGTAGAAAAAATTTTCTACCTCCTTATGATTGCCAAGTAAATCTAAAAACGTAATCCCTCGGTCAGCCAGATCTTCATTGCCAATCAATACCCGTATGGTATTTTCATTGATATGTTCCATTTCCATGTCGCTACACCTCACTTTTGCTTTTCAGGAAACTTATTCTTACGTACATTGTAGCGGAATCACGCCAAATGTAAAGGGAAAAGTAACAATATTTGTAAATAAACTGTTCTCTTATTACTTTCCTTAACTCTAGTAGCATATATGTTTACTTTTCTATAAAAATTTGATTGTTCTATGTAAAAAATTCAGGACAGAACCGTTCAGCAACGAGGCTTATGCGTTCAAACTTTCTATATATTTCGTACTTAAAAATTGATGTAATCGAAAAGCAGTGAAACTATACGACATAGCTGATATGACAATAATCACTCCTGCTTTCAATGTTTATTCGTTTTTAAAAGGACTGGGTCGTAACTCGTAGAGTTATGTCCCAGTCCCTCTGCTTAAATTTTATAAACCTGCCATTAGTTGCGCTTGACGTAATTCTAACTGCCGAACTCCTCTTGGCAAGAAACGTCGAATTTCATCCTCATTAAAACCAACCTGTAATCTTTTTTCATCAATCATTATTGGCCGACGCAACAATCCTGGATTCTCTTTTACTAATTCTAGTAAATCTTGCAATGGCAGCTCATCCAAATCCATATTAAGTTTTTGGAAGACCTTAGAACGGGTAGAAATAATTTCTTCAGTTCCGTCTTCTGTCATTCGCAAGATTGCTTTCAATTCAGAAATATTCAATGGTTCTGAAAAAATATTTCTTTCTTTGAATGGAATCTCGTGTTCTTGCAACCACGCACGAGCCTTACGGCAAGACGTACAACTTGGGGAAGTATAAAGTGTCAACATGTGCATCACTCCTTTTGTGATTAGTAATACTTTTTTAAAACAGGAAATCAAACTGTTTACCTGTTTAATGTAAGTATACCCAATTTCTAATAAAAATACTAGGTCTTTTTTTGAAAAAAAGCATAGTTTTTTCGTTATTTTACGTTTTTTTTTTAATAAGCAAAGATAAATTGCCACTTAGTCACGAAAAAATATAGCGGTTTCACGCGAGTGAAAAATGATACAGTTTCCCCTATTATTCTATCTGTATTAGTCCAGAAATTGTGACAATTTAGTTTTTTTCTTTGTTTCCCTGTTTTTTTTTTCTTTTAGCTGTATAATGATAACAATAACGTTTATTAATTGATTAAGGTGGTTACTTTATGGAAACAATTTTTTCTGGCATACAGCCAAGCGGAATACCAACGATCGGTAATTATATCGGTGCAATGAAACAGTTTGTTGATTTGCAGAATCATTATGATTGCTACTTTTGTATCGTTGATGAGCATGCGATCACAGTCCCTCAAGATCCTATTAAATTGCGACAGCAAATCCGCGGCCTAGCAGCTTTATATTTAGCAGTTGGGTTAGATCCTGAGAAAGCAACGATCTTTATTCAATCTGAAGTATCAGCACACGCAGAAGCTGCCTGGATCATCCAGTGTAATACAACGATCGGCGAGCTTGAACGTATGACTCAATTCAAAGATAAATCACAAAAAAATGGACGAACTGGTGTGAGTGCCGGTCTTTTGACATATCCGCCGTTGATGGTTGGAGATATCATTTTATATAACGCTAATCTAGTTCCTGTCGGAGACGACCAAAAGCAGCATTTAGAATTGACTAGAGACTTTGTTGAACGCTTTAACAAACGCTATGGTCAGGCAAACCAAGAACTATTAGTGATGCCTGAGGTCAAAATTGCGGAACAAGGCGGACGCGTGATGAGTTTACAAGATCCAACAAGTAAGATGAGCAAATCTGATACGAATGCTAAAGGATTCATTTCTATGCTGGATGAACCTAATGTGATCCGTAAAAAAATCAAATCAGCTGTGACTGACTCTACTGGAATCATCGAATATGACCCAGAAAATAAACCTGGTATATCTAATCTATTAAGTATTTTCTCAGCGGTGACAGGTCGTCCTGTTGCAGAAATAGTAACTCAATATGAAGGCAAAGGCTATGGTGATTTTAAGTCTGATTTAGCAGAAGCTGTTGTTGAGCTACTTGAGCCGATCCAAACTCGCTACAATGAACTATTAGCTTCAGATGAACTAGATGAGATCCTTGATAAAGGCGCTGAACAGGCACGTCTAGTTGCGAATAAGACATTACAACGAATGAAAAATGCGATTGGCTTAGGTAGAAAACCGCGCAGATAAGGACTTGAACCAAGTAGATCGATTGTATAGTTAAGAAATTACTTCTATTCTCAGTGTAGATATGAATTTAGGGTGTGAAGCAAAAGTATCTTTGTACTTTTGCTTCACACCCTTTTTGTTGATCAATCTCTAAACTGTGCATCATGTAAACGACGGTAATGTCCACCTTTTGATAGCAGTTCTTCATGTGTTCCTTCTTCTAGGATTCCTTGATCACTGACGACGATGATACGTGTTGCATGCTTGATCGTTGCTAAACGATGGGCAATGATCATTGTTGTTCTACCTTCAGCTAAAGAATTCAGTGATTCTTGGATGACCTGTTCTGTTTCTGTATCAAGTGCAGAAGTTGCTTCATCCAAAATCAAGATCGGCGGATTTTTTAAAAACATTCGGGCAATTGCTACACGCTGTTTTTGCCCACCTGAAAGCTTAACTCCTCTTTCACCGATCAATGTATCCAAGCCCTCAGACATTTGATCAATCACTTTTTCTAAATGGGCTAATTTGACAGCCGTTTGGATTTCTTCTTCTGTTGCATCTAATTTTCCATAAGCAATATTCTCTCGTATCGTTCCCGGAAATAAAAATACATCCTGCTGAACGATCCCGATTTGACTTCTTAATGAAGCTAAAGTCATATCTTGAATGTTGATTCCATCGATCGTGATATTTCCTTCGCTTACTTCATAAAACCGCGGCAGTAAATTGCAAAGTGTTGTTTTACCAGAACCGCTTTGACCTACAAACGCGACCGTTTCACCAGGAACAATATGCAAATCGATATGATTCAGTACTTTTGTGGAATCTGCATATGAAAATGATACATCATCATAAATGATATCTCCTGTTAAATGCTCAACAGCTACCGCATTCGGTTTATCCTTGATTGCTGGCTTCTTGTCGATCTCCTCAGTAAAACGTTTAAATCCAGCGATCCCTTTAGGATAACTTTCGATCATGTTATTGACTTTCTCGATCGGACGCACAAAAACATTTGCCAACAAAATGAATCCAACAAAATCACCATTAGTGATCTCACCATTGATCGTATAATACGCGCCAAAAATCAAGGTAAAGAGATTGATCAGGCGAATAAGAAAATAATTGTATGCAGAGCTGACACCCATCAATTTATAAAACATGATCTTTGATTGGCGATAAGCCTGATTCAAGCCCTCAAAGCGTTGACGCTCAAAAGGTTCATTTGCAAAAGATTGTGTGACTCTTATTCCACTGACTGAAGCTTCTACGCCTGCGTTGAATTCCCCTAGATTATCATAAATCTTAGTATTGACCTTTGTCATTCTTTTATTGAAAAAGACTAGTGCAATCGTGATGAATGGTAAAAGAACAAACGTTGCTAACGCCAATTGGACATGAATACGAAGCATTAGATAAAAGGAACCAAGCAATGTCATCACGGTAATGAAAACATCCTCTGGCCCATGATGGGCAACTTCTGAAATTTCAAATAAATCAGTCGTTAAGCGGCTCATCAGCTTCCCTGTTTTTTGGTTGTCATAATATTCGAACGGTTGAGTCTGTAAATGCTCATATAACTCCCTGCGCATATCCGTTTCAATATTGACCCCTAATTTGTGACCAAAAAATACAACAATATATTGTAAAACTGTGTTTAAAATATAAAAAAACAGTAAGCCTACACAAGCCAATCCGATCAAACGAAAATCACCTTTAGGCATAATTTTGTCGATCACTTGATTGACGACGACGGGAAATGATAATTCTAATAGACCTGCAATAACAGCACAGGAAAAATCTAAGATAAATAAATGCTTATATGGTCGATAATAGCTAAAAAAACGTTTTAACATAAACTCCCTCTTTCTCTTTTTGACTCTTATATATTATACGCAAAGAAAAGCATTGATGCAAAATTTGAAAAAAATACTTCATACTCTACAAAAAGCAAAGTAAAAAAAACTTGAGAATAAATTCACATGATAAGTAAAAAAAGAGAAAAAAGTTTATTTTTTAAGCATAAAAAAATGAACGATCGTTATTTTTTAAATATAGAAAATAATAATTCTATTTTTAAAATCCATATTATCCGTATAATATATTTTGATTTCCACAATAATAAAAAATAGCTTCTGTGGTAATTAAAGTCGTTGAAATAGATAGTTATTTCTTCATGTAGACAACATCATTATGAAAATTTTTTAATAAATCCATCGGTAATATTTTCAGATATAATCAGTATAAATATCAGATAACTACTTCGTACTTCTTATAATTAACTTTAGTTTTAGTTTTTTATACATTTTGATCTCTGTTATTTCAAATACTTGAAAAGCTGACCAGTATTTGTTAAATTATATACATACATGTACATCATTGAAAAACACCGATAAGTTGCTTATATCTTGGGGAAGATAGGCCTAATCGGTGTTTCTGTTTATATTATACTGAATGTACATTTTTTTTTAAAAGCCTTATTCTAAAGAATCTAGCTAACATTCAATAGCAATCAGCCTTCTATTTCAAGAAAATTTGCCTCTAACATTAAAAATTTCTTTCTGTTCTTTTTTCGTGAAATTCGCTACAATGAAAATGAGATTGAAAAAATTTCTGAAAAATATTAAGGAGTGCAACTTTTTTAATGAAAACTATTGTTTTTGATGTGGATGATACGATTTATGACCAACAACAGCCTTTTAGAAATGCGATCAATACAGTTTTTCCTACTGTGAAATCAGATGATATGCATGAGCTTTACATTCGTTTTCGCTTTCATAGCGATGAAACATTTCCAAAAGTAATGTCCAATGAATGGACATTAGACTTTATGCGTTTTTATCGAATCGACGAATCATTGAAAGATTTAGGGTATGTTTCTGTTACAAAAGAAGACGGCATCACTTTTCAAAAAGTATATGAAGAGGAATTAGACAATATCGTCATGCATCCTGAATTAAAAAAAGTCTTTGACTTCTTAAAAAACAAAAATATTCCAATGGGAATCATTACAAATGGTCCAACAGATCATCAATATAAAAAAGTAAAACAGCTTCAACTTGAACAATGGGTCCCTACTGATAACATCATTATTTCTCAAAGTACTGGCTTTCAAAAACCAGAAAAAGAAATTTTTGACCTAGCAGCAAAAGAATTTTCTATGGACGCTGCACACACACTTTACGTCGGTGACAGCTTTGAAAATGATATTGCTGGTGCCAAAAACGGCGGCTGGCACTCTCTATGGTTCAATCATCGCTTAAGAGCCTTACCTGAAAACGAAACACCAACACATCTTCATGAAGTAACTTCATTTGATGAATTGCTGCCAGTCATTCAATCGATATTTTCATAAGGAAATACAAATAGAGCCCGAAACAAAACTAAAAATCAGTTTTGTTTCGGGCTCTAATTACGAGTAAGCTGCTAATGCGCTCTGATCACATCAGCTATGGCATACAGCTTCATTATTGTTCCCTTTTCTACAACTCTCCAATGCTCAAAATTGCACGAATATCGTCTTCGGTCATTTTAGCTAACTGCTCTTCATTCCCTTGAATTACTTTTTGGAATAGTTCCCTTTTCTCCTGTTGAAGAGAATTCATTTTCTCCTCAACTGTTCCTTCGGCAATCATTCGCCAGACCTCAACGACATTTTTTTGTCCAATACGATGTGCACGTCCAGCAGCTTGTTCTTCCACAGCAGGATTCCACCAAAGATCGTACAAAATAACTGTGTCTGCTCCTGTCAAATTAAGTCCAGTACCTCCAGCCTTCAAAGAGATCAAGAAAACGTCTTTTTGACCTGCATTGAAAGCATCCGCCATTTCCATTCGCTCTTTGGGCTTCGTACTCCCTCTTAGATAAAAGGTCGACAGACCTAATTCATCTAATTCTTTTTCAATAATAGACAGCATGCTGGTAAATTGAGAGAAAAGCAAAACGCGACGATTATTTTCTTTAGCTGCAATCAATAGATCTTTCACTTGTTCAAGCTTACCAGAACCACCTGAATAATCATCAATAAATAAACGAGGATCGCAGCAAATCTGGCGTAATCTTGTCAAACCTGCTAAAATACTTAAACGATTTTTCTTGAACGCATCTTGATCCATTTGGCTGACATCTTCCTGCATTTGTTTTAGATAAGCCAGATAAACTGTTTTTTGTTCCTCAGTCAGTACACTATACAAATTACTTTCAATTTTTTCAGGTAAATCTTTAAGGACCGTCTGTTTATCCCGACGTAAGATAAATGGTTGGATCATCTTAGCGATTTCTTCCGGCTTCATCGCTCTAAATAATGTACGCGTTGGAAATAGACCAGGTAAAATCATTTGAAAAATCGACCACAGCTCATCTAAATTATTTTCGATTGGCGTTCCGCTTAATGCAAAACGTTGAGGGACTACTAAACTTTTTAGCGCCTGAGCTGTTTTAGTGCCGCTATTTTTGACCATCTGGGCTTCATCTAAGATCAGATAACCTAAATCAAATGCTTGATACATATCGACATCTTGCCTTAAGCTTGCATAAGATGTGATCAAAATATCCAGATCTTTTTGAGCTACAATAGCTTCTCGCTCTACTTTGTTGCCGGCGATAACAGCTGCTTCCAGGTCTGGTGCAAACTTCTTGATTTCCGCAGCCCAGTTGTATATCAAACTCGCTGGCGCAACGATCAATGCTTTGCCTTTGATTCTATTTTCTTCTTTTTCAGAAAGCAAATAGGTAATCGTCTGCAGTGTTTTCCCAAGACCCATTTCATCTGCTAAAATACCGCCAAATTGATAATAACTTAGCATCTTGAGCCATTTAAATCCATCGACTTGATAATTTCGTAAAGTTGCTTGAATATTACCAGGTAATTTTGCTTCAAATTCTTCCGGGTGAGTCAGGTTTGTGACCATTTCCTTGAATGATTCTGAAAAATGAGCCCGTGAATTATTTTCCAGCATACTTTCGATCATCAACCCTTGGTTTCTAGGTACTTGAATCGTTCCTTGAACATTTTTCATATTTTGTCTTAACAATGTCAGTATTTCACTGGTTTGTTGAAATTCTTCTGAATCAAATGACAAAATCTCTCCTGATTCTAAGGTATAAAACCGGTCATTCCGTAATAAGCTGGATAAGACTTCATCGATTTCCTGTTCGCGGATACCACTGATATCAAACCGAACGTCCAACCAAGAATCAGAATCGGAAACTTCGATCATTGGCTGATGATGTTGAGCATCCAAGAATAATTCTCGTAGTTTTTTCCCCATCCTAACCTCGCCTAGACGTCGGAAAGCAGGAATTTCTGCTTTGAAAAAGTAATACAAACGCTCACCAGCTGGTAATGGTTTTTCATAGGCATCAACACTTTTTTGATAGCCAAATGTGCCAAGCTGCTCAAGGATTTCTTGTTCTTTTTTTCCGTCACGGATCACTTCCTGATTTTCTCCTGAAGCGATAGAATGCGTTTCATCAGTTGAGAAAATAACATCACCATAAGTAAAATCAACTCGAACTTTGATCATTCCTTTGATTTTCCTGAAAATGAAAATTGTTTCCAAAGAATGGTAAACAACTTCTCCTGAGACTTCATCACTGACTGTGACCGTCCCGATTTTTTCTAATAATGGCACAACGGAACCAAATAGATCAGATAACTCGTGTTTCTCATAAACGATCTCAGGTTTTTCGATCCGTTTCAACAATTGCAGCAAGGTAGTATAAATTGACTCTTGCTCCGGTGTAAACAGATAGACTTGATTATCACTGATCCCCCACTGATAATGCGCCAAAAAAGTAGTGATTCGATCATCGATCTTTAATTTATACGTACCATCACTTTGTTTACTAACGTCGAACAAAATCGGTAACGCGCCT
This sequence comes from Enterococcus sp. 9D6_DIV0238, assembly GCF_002174455.2. Classification (NCBI taxonomy): domain Bacteria; kingdom Bacillati; phylum Bacillota; class Bacilli; order Lactobacillales; family Enterococcaceae; genus Enterococcus; species Candidatus Enterococcus dunnyi. The sequence goes on along the minus strand of NZ_CP147246.1, from coordinate 3,194,566 downwards.
CTAGTAAATGTCAAATGACGATATTTTTTCTCTTCATCATTCAGCTGAAAGTAGGGAATATGGGTCATTTTTTCGATCAATTGTTGTCCTTGATCGATCGGTAAAATGAGGTAGCGCTTATCGATCTTTCCTTTCACTTGGACACCATTCGCGCCAAGCAGCTGACTGGTTTGATAAACAGCAGCCAATTGCGACAATAACTCTTGTACTTCGATCGAAAATGCGTCTTTCTTCAAATCAAAGTAGTGCTGTTTATTGACTAAAAAAGTGCCCTCTTTTTGAAAAGTTTGTAAAAATTCACCAATATTTTTGATGATATAGGTCTTCGGTTTGACTCCTTGATACCCCAATCGAAGAGAAACACCTAAAACAGCCAGTTCGGGATAATAATTATTTGTTTCGATCACATCAATAACCACTTCAACAACTAAAGGAATTATTTTTTCCGTTTCAGCTGCTTGATTCAGCTTAGCAAAGCCTTTTGTAAACATTTCAGACATAGATACAGAACGCTTTTCAAACATCTGAGGCTGATCGTCTTTGATGATCCTTGAGGTTCCTTTTTGCCGTAAAGATAACTCAACAGCTACAGTATGTTTACAATAACCATGATCCATCCAGTATGGACATTCACAGACATCATTTTCCTTTGCTGAACCATCTAATTGTACATGGTATAGTTCATTCCCTAACACTTCAGCATGCCAGAGCTTTCGCTCTGGGTCTTGAACGATCGACAAGACTCGTCCTTCTTTCATATAATCTCTACCGCGCTCTACGATACGCTCCGGTATACTCCATTTCATATGTTCACCTCCTATGCCATTTGATAGGTCACTTTACTTTGACCATTCCCATTTGTTTTGATTTGTAACTGTTGTGGAATTCTTGCTTTTAATTCACTTACATGACTGATAATACCGATCATTCTTCCTTCATTTTCAATTGTTTCCAAGGCTTCCATCGCCATTTCTAGCGCTTCTTCATCTAAAGATCCAAATCCTTCATCGATAAAGAGTGCCTCGATCAAAACACCGCCAGCTTGTTCTTGGATGACTTCAGCTAAAGACAAAGCCAACGCTAACGCCGCGATAAAGCTTTCGCCGCCAGAAAGTGTATGGGCACTTCGACTCGTTCCCGCATTGTCATCATATACATTGATTTCAAGTCCAGTTTGATTTTTATAACTGCCCGAATCTTGGTTCAGCTCAAACTGATATCGGTTATTCGTCAACAAACCCAAACGCTGATTCGCAACAGTCAATACTTCTTCCAAGTATGTTTGAAGAACATATCGTTCTAAACTTGTTTTTCTTGGATTATCGCCATTGATCGTTGCTGATAATTGATGCAAAGCTGTCACTTCTTCCCATTTTTGTTCTACAGAAGCAATCAATTCTTTGATCTGTTTTTCTATATATTCATTTGTTTGGATTCTTTCTTGTTGCTGATAGTATTGCTCTTCTTTTGACTGAATTTCATTTGATAAAGAAGTAAGTTCCGCTTCAACTGCATCGATTTCAGGTTGTTCCTTATTCTCTAATTTTTGCTCTAGCTCAGCGAGCTGGAAGGTCAATTGGTCTTTTTTCTTATCAAATTCTGTCAATTCTTCTGTGATCTTTTCTAGTTTTGGAACTTCCTGCACTAACAAACGCAAACTCTGTTCATCAAAATCAAACATTGATTCACTGATTGCTTGTTCCAGCTGCTTTTGTGACTTTACTTGCTCCGCTAAACTGGCTTCTTTTTCCTTAGCAAGATGAACTGCTGTATTTTTTAAGATCAAATGTGTTTCCTTTACTTTTGACCATTGCTTTTCGATCGTTTCTTTCATTTCTTCCCACTGAGTATACTGTTGTTCTAATTGTTGCTTTTCATTTAGTACCTCTGCTAAAGATGTATCTTCAGTTTGTAATTGCTCTGAGATTGTTTTCAATTTTGTTTTAGCTGAAATCTGCTCTTGATTTTTTTCATTCCATTGATTTTCTTGCTCTTTCAACATCTCAATCTGCTGTTCGAGAATTGATGCTAATTCAACGCTCTTCAACTTAGCTGATTCAACTTGTACCAATGCCTGATTCAAATCATGAGCTGCTTTTTCGAATTCATCGCTTCCCTTTTTGATCCACTCTTCAGTTATTGGCTCTGATAGTGTCAAGAAAGATATCTTATTTAAGGCTTCTCTCGATAGCTCCAGCTTCTTCTCTTGTTTTTGCAGTTCACTTGTCAGCTCTACCTTACTTGTTTGAGCTTGCGTAAGTTCTGACTGAAGCATCGCTGCAAGTGCTTCCTGCTTTTGTGCCTTTTTCTCCAGCTCATCTAACTGACTTTCCATCATTTGGATTTCTTCGAGTGAAAATTCTTGGTGCTCGTTTTGTATAGGATGTTCAAGAGAGCCACAGACAGGACAAGGTTCTCCCTCGACTAAAAGCAGGCTTAAGCGGCTAATTTGCATTTTTGCCCACTGGCTTTTTTGTTTTTTGACTTGCTCATAAACGGCCGTTTTCGTTTGTTCAGCTTCTGCCAATGCTGTTTTTTTATTGGTGATTTCTTCTCCTAACCGTTCTTTTCTTTGTTCTAGGCGTTGGGTATTTTCCCAATTTTCGAGAAATATTGCCCACTGCTCCTGACTTCGTTCTAATGTCAGCTGATCTTTTTCGATCGTTGCTTGCTGCTCAACGATCAACTGTTGTTCCTGATATGCTTTTTGGGTGATGGCTTGCTTCTCTTTGATTTCTGTTAATCGACTATTGATCTTTGCCAAAGTCTGTTGATTTTGCTGAATATCTTTATTTACTTTCTCTTTTTCCTCGTATAAAGGAATTTGAAATTGCAATTTAGTGATTTTTTCTTTTATTTGAGCCAATGCCGCTGCTTGACTTTGACTCGTCTCATGTTCTTTTTTCCAATGCAGTTCTAATTCCTGCTGCTTTTCTTGTTCCAATTGATTGGTCTGTAGTTGCTCCGTATAAGACAAAACTGCCCGATTTTTTTCGTCGATTTTTTCGATGACGCTTTGATGATCTTTGATCCACTTCAGTTGCTGCTCTTCTGTTCGCAGCTTTTCTATCAACTCAGCTGTTTCATCTAATTGGGCCTTTTGTTTTTCTAACAGTGCCTTCTTAGTAAAATCATTGATCAATTCTTCCAACTGAAATTTTTCTTGTTCCTTCGTTTGCTTTTTCTGTTGAAGGATAGTCACAGCTTCTTTAGTTGCTGATTGTTGCTCCAGCATTTCTTTTTGTTGTAGATTCAATCGTGCTAATTGCCGTTCCACCGTTTGTTCTGCTTCTATGTCAGTCAGCCAATATAATTGATCCAATTTAGCCTCAATTGTTTGTTGTGTTGCTTCGATCCCTTTATTGACTTCCTTTAACTGTAGTTTAAGCTGTTCATTCAAGGTCTGATATAAACGAGTGCCAAAAAGATTTCTCAACACCTTTTCTTTATCACTACTATTTGCGATTAAAAAGGTGCGAAATTCTCCTTGAGGTAAAAGCACGATCTGAGCAAATTGGTTAGCATCTAAATGAAGCAATTCCTGAATAAAAGTATCAACTTCACGTCGCTTGGTATATTCTCTAAGTTCTTTGCCTTTGTGATCTTTAACCACCAATGAAATCTTGGCACTCTGTACTCTAGTACCATCCCCGCGCTTTTTAAATAGTTTCTGTTCAGGCTTTCGTAGAATATCATAAACATGGTCTCCATGTGAAAAAGTCAAATGAACTTCCGTCGGTTCAGAAGGATCTGCAAATGTTGAACGCATTTCTTTTCCCTGCCGCAGCTTTCCAGAGCTTTCGCCAAACAAAGCATAGCTTAACCCATCAAAGATCGTTGTTTTTCCAGCCCCTGTCTTACCGCTGATCAAAAATAATGAGGAATCTTCAAATCGGCTAAAATCGATCGTTTCGTCAATAAAAGGGCCAAAGTTTTTCAATGTTAAATTTAATGGTTTCAACTTATTTCCCTCTTTCTGATTGATGGATTTCAGCTAATTGTTCTTTGATCCATTTTTGCTGTTGACCAGTTGGTTCTTCACCAGTGACTTCTGAAAAAAACTGTTCGACCAATTGATTTGGTGCTAGTTTTTTTAATCCAGCTTTGGTTGTTTTCTTTGCCGTTTGGTCTTCTCTTCCATACAGTCGTTCAACACCAATGATTCTAGGATACACTTGTCTTAGTTGATTCATCATATTTGGAATAACCGCGCGATCTGTCAATTGCACATGAAGATAATCATCTTTTTGGATCGTTTCATAAAATTCAGGTGAGATCAGTTCCTTGAAACTCCCCTTGATCTGTATGATGTCCCTTACCGGTTGAATTTCTTTGAATTCAAGCGCTAATTTTTGAACGTCGATATCTACGAGCCAAACCCCTTTTGTCTGATTCAGCTCAGATAATGAAAACTTCAACGGCGAACCGCTGTATCTAGCTGTCTCTGATTGAAGAGCATTTTTCCCATGAAGATGACCTAAAGCGACATAATCAAAAGCATCCAGTGTTGCTAATGGTACGGTATCTAGTCCGCCAACCATCAATTTTGTTTCTGAATCTGTTTTTTCACTGCCAGCCACAAAAAAGTGACTAACTAAAACATGCGCCTTCTCCGGATCAAAATGCATGGTCATTTCTTTGACGACTTCTTTCATTGCCTGTTCGATCGTTCTGATTTCTTCATTTTCAAAATACAAACGAGCAGAAATCGGCTCAAAATATGGCAATAGAAAAAATTGAGTATCGCCCATTTCGATTGGCTGAAATGCTTGCTCTAAGCGTGTATGTAAATAAAAATCAGACTGTACAAACCAAGGGCCGCCTGTTTCTAGACGAGTGCTACTGTCGTGATTTCCCGAAATTGCTAAAATTGGCAATTTTTCCTGCAAATTCATTTCAATGACCATCTGATTGAAAAGTTCAATTGCCTCCACCGCTGGTACAGAACGGTCATACAAATCTCCTGCAATAACGATTGCATCAACTTTTTCAGTTTTTGCAATTTGCAAAATTTGGTCAAATGCAGCTTTTTGGTCCTCTAATAAATCAAATCCATGCAGTTTCTTGCCAATATGCCAATCAGCTGTATGTAAAAAACGCATTCCTTCACCACCTAAAAAAAGTCCTTCTCACTATTATACCAAATTTATGGAAAAAGAGGTCATCCAAATGTATTGTAATTATTAAAATTGCATCAAAAAAAGAACCAAAACCTATTTAGGTTTCAGTCCGCTTGTTTTACTCTTTGATTTCATATTTGAAGTTCGGATCGATTTCTTTATCTAAACTATCAAACGCATTTTGCATTCTTCGTTCCACTTCAGCAATACCCTCTTTGTCCATTTTTGGAACATCGCTGATATCGATCGGCTCTCCAAATCTCACAGTGACACGACGACGTTTGAACAAGTCTTTTAATGTTAATGGTCCTTGATAAACTGCTGGAACGATTTTGACTTTCGCCATTTTGGCGATCAAAGCGACGCCGCCTTTTAGTTCAGAAGAATGTCTCGTCCCGCTTGGAAACATGATCAAACTTAAATCTGTGCTTTTCAAACTTTTGACTGGTGTTTTGATCGCACTTGGCCCTGGCTTATCCCGATCGACCGGAAAAGCATTGGCGTGACGCAGGATGAAGCTTAAAATACCATTTTTAAATAGTTCTTTCTTGGCCATAAAGCTAAACTTTTTAGGTGAACCGCCAACAGCCAAATAAAGAGGCTCCCACCACGTTCTATGAGGTGCAACTAAAATATAATTTTCATTTTGAGGAATACGGTCTTTTTTTTCATAATGTGCATTGCCATTGATAATAAATAGCACAACACGCACAACACCGCGCATAAATGTAAAAAACATAATTTTCTTCCTTTCTTTTCACTAGTTATAAGTATGCCGAAAGCTTTGGTGTTTGACAAGTCTTTTTCTTTAGTTTCTTATGATTCTTAATCGTAGTATAATACAATGATTTTAGTGATTCCATCAAAGTGTCTTTTACATTAAGAATCATTGTCAAGTCTTTCTATTTCAGCATAAGTACTATATAATCTAAGAAAAATGGAGGCTATCTTATGGTTGAATTCAAACAACCGGCACTTAGTGAAAATGAAGAGAAACTGATCGAACTGCTTTCTGAAAATCAACTTGAAGAGAAACAAATTCCTTCTGAAGCAAATTGTGATTTTTCATTGGCGCTTTACGACGATGGACATTATCTTGGCGGAGTCACAGCAAATAAATGGATGAACATCACACATATTTCTCTACTTGCGCTTGTCAAAAGTGCCCGCGGAAAAGGTTATGGAACAAAGCTTTTAAAAAAAGGCTGAAGTTTTTGCTGCAGAAAAAGGAGCATCTGTCATTACGATCCATACACAAGATTACCAAGCAAAAACATTTTATGAACAATTTGGTTATTCCGTTTTTGGAAAACTAGAAGATGTTCCATTTGAAGGAACAACAAAGTTTTATTTAATGAAAAAAATTTAATTATAATCTACTTAAAGGAATGAACAATACATGCTATTACCAGGTGAACGAATCGATCAATTATTTGCTGATGATATCCAGATCATCCAAAGTAAAGAGGTGTTTTCTTTTTCGATCGATGCTGTCTTGCTGGCAAATTTTCCCAAGCTTCCTAAAAAAGGAGTAGTCGTAGACTTATGTGCCGGTAATGGTGCTGTGGGTTTATTTGCCAGTAGAAAAACAGACGCTAGAATCATACAGATCGAACTTCAAACACGCTTGGCCAATATGGGACAGCGTAGTATCCAGCTTAATCAGCTAGAACAACAGATGATTATGATCGAACTAGATCTAAAAAAGGCAACAACAGCGATCAAGCCAGACTCTGTCGACCTTGTTTTATGTAACCCTCCTTACTTTAAGGAGCTGCCAACCAGTCAGAAAAATCCTAATCCTCACCTAGCGATCGCTCGCCATGAAATTCATACGACGTTAACTGAAGTCGTTGAAGTCTCTTCAAAGCTATTAAAAACTAACGGACGCTTAGCGATGGTTCACCGTCCTGATCGCTTTTTAGATATTTTACATGCAATGGAAGCTGCTGATATTGCACCTAAACGAGTTCGATTTGTCTATCCGAAAGTTGGAAAAGAGGCAAATGCATTATTGATCGAAGGAATCAAACAAGGAAAGAAAGATGGTTTTCGTGTTCTTTCTCCTCTATTTACTTATGATGAAGAAAATAATTATTTACCAGAAATGAAGGCGATGTTATATGGAAACTGAGCACTACTTTTACGTTCTTCATTGTAAAGATGATACTTACTATGGCGGTTACACAACTGATCCTGATCGCCGCCTGAAAGAACACAATAGCGGAACTGGTGCAAAATATACGAGGCTTGCTTCACGTTTACCTGCACAAATGGTCCACGTCGAAAAATTTACCAGCCGAAGTGAAGCAACTAAGGCAGAGTATGCCTTTAAAAAATTGACTCGTAAACAAAAAATAGCCTATTTAAACAAAAACCATCCTTGATCAAAAAAACTGATCAAAGATGGTTTTTATTTATTCAACCTGCATTTTCAACTCCTGCTTTACCTTATAAAGGAAGAATAATAAGAAAAGAATATTCACAAGTAAGAACGGAGCTGTATAATCTTGCAGCAGCAACCCTATCACCACCCAGCCGACAAAATAAAGAATATTTTTACTGATGAAAGGGAGATAATTGTACTCTTTTTTCGTATAGATGACCATATTGACAAGCGTGCCGCCCAGGAAACAAATTAGGCTGGCCGCTAAACACAGAACAAAAAACAGTGGATCGATCTCACCTTTTACGTAGTTTTCATATAAGACGATCGATAGTTCCAATCCAGCAAATACAAAATAATGAGAATGGATCAAGACCAGCCCTGCCGTAGTTTTTTGCCGATCGATCCCAGATTTATAGATCGTATTATAAAATAGAAACATCACAACGATCAATAAAAAGAACAAGACACTACTAAACTGAATGTCATTAAATAAAATCGTACTGGCAACAGCTATCACAGCCTCACCAAACAACAGTAAGGTAAATAAACTGTAACGCTCAGTCAAATGTTCAAAGTTGGTTGGAAAATCCAATAATGCTTTTTTTGTCACGATCGGGAAAAAAGCGGTGATAAAAATTGAAAATGCATAGATAGCAAAACGAAGCCAATAGCTTCCAAACGGCAGTATTGAAATGAATCCGAGCACTCCACTTACGACTAAAACTACCGCCAATTGAATACATAACTTTCTAATAATTTCATTATCCGTACTTTTCATCTTCAAGTAATACTGCAAAGCAATACTAAAAAACAAAATAGAGGTCGCGCCTGCAAATGTAAAATGAGTTCGCTCAAAATCGACATTGATCGACTGCGCTAAAATAATGACCCAAAACATATCAAAAAATAAAAAAAGAGCACTTAACTTATTTTTGATCGAAAAACGATTCGCAAAAACGGTTTGGTAAGTCCAAATCGTCCAAAAAACAAGCGTCAGCATCAAAAATTCTCCAAGGCTTTTGAAAGACAACAGGTGATCTGTTCCGACAAGTAAAATAGAGGCGATTTTACTAATAGCATACGCAAAAATCAAATCATAAAACAATTCAAACTCAGTCACTTCTTTTTTCAGTATCTGCATTTGATCACTTCCATTCTGATTTAATAAGTTCTCCTGTTCTTTATTATTATAATGGTTCTTTTACCATTAATACAAAAATAGTGATCTTTCGCACTAAAAAAGTGTCTGGGACAAAACTCAGCGAGTTAAATCCCGGACACCTGGAATCCAAATAAGCGGTGAGAGCAGAAGCAATCCCTTCGGAAATAAGCTAGAATTCACAAAAATTTGGAAAATAATTTTCGCGGATTTTTTCTTAATTTCTCGGGATTAGACACTTCTGTCTCAACCTATTTTTTCTATTCAATTATTTGAGCACCTAATGTTTGTTTGAAGTGCGTTAAGGCCCACTCATGACCTACTGGATCAAAACTGGCGACTGCTGATTTGTGCACAACAATTTGATACCCTAGATTATACGCATCTACTGCCGTATGCAGGACGCAAATATCTGTACAAACACCTGACAAATGAACTTCTGTGATCTTTCTCTCACGTAAACGGATATCTAAATCCGTCCCGCTGAATGCAGAATAATGACGCTTATCGATCCAATAAACATTTGACTGATCCGAGCTTTGCTCATAAAGATCAGCAAGTGCTCCATACAACTCTCTGCCCGTTGTACCCTTGAGATTATGGGGAGGAAACAGCTCATTTTCAGGATGATATCGATCTTTTGTATCATGGCAATCTATTGCATAGACAACAAAATCATCATTTTCAGTAAATGTTTTTGTCAATTCGACTAATGCGGATTCAATCGCTTGTCCAGCCTGCCCTGTCGTCAAAGCGCCCTCAGTGGCTACAAAGTCATTAGTGTAATCAATAGAAATCAGTGCTTTCATCGCTATCCCTCCAATTTAGACAAGATGTTCTACAAAATGAATCACCATTTGAGCAGATTTCTCGCCTGCTTCTTCAATGAACTCATCAAACGTTTGACTTGCCTCATGATCAGCCGTATCACTGATTGCCCGAACAACTAGGAACGGAATCTTGAATTGTGCCGCAGCTTGAGCAATAGATGCCCCCTCCATTTCACAAGCTAAAGCCTCTGGAAAGTCTTGAAGGATTTTTTGTACTTTTACTTTATCGTTGACAAATGAATCGCCTGTAACGATCAGCCCATGTCGAACGGACATTCCAGTTTTTTCTGCAGCTTTTTTCATTTCTAGCTTCAAATATTCACTGCACTCATAGTATAAAGGCATGCCAGGCAGCTGTCCTGGTGCATAGCCGAAGCCAGTGACATCAACATCAAAATAAGCTAATTTATCAGAGATCACTACATCACCGACTTTTAACCCTGATCCTATACCGCCAGCTGAGCCAGTATTTATGACCATGTTTACTCCGTATTGGTGGATCAAAAGCGTCGTCGTAACTGCTGACAATACCTTACCGATCCCTGAACGAACAACGATCACTTCATGACGACCTAAAGAACCTGAGACAAAAAGTGCTCCTGCTCTTTCCCACGAACGAGTATCTGATAATTTTTCCTTTAAAATTTTTACTTCCTGATCCATCGCACCGATAATACCGATTTTCATACTGATTACCTCTTTTCTATAAATTCAATACAATAAATATCACGATCGCAAGTAAAATGGCAACAACAATAATCGCTTTCGTCAATGTGCTGCTCCGTTCGCGGATTTTTGTCTGCTCATTTGATCGGCTTTTTGTGATTTCCTTTTGCTTTTTATGTTCTTTGCGGTAAAAGCTGGAAATTTCTTTTTCCTTTTTGCGGTATTCTTTATCCGCTTCTTTTTTTTGTTGTTCCAAATATTTCTGTTCTTCTCTTTCAGCCTCTTCTTTTCGCTTGCGTAATTCTGTCCGAGTGACCAGCGGACCTTTGCTCATCGTTTATCCTCCTTTAGCTGCTGCAATTCCCAATATTGTACAGCAAAGATTGTTTTGGCATCGCAAATCAATCCGCTAGCGATTTCAGCTTTTGCCTCAGCTAATGTTAGTGTATATAATTCTATCACTTCATCATCATCTAATGGACGAGGATTAGGAACTTTTTCAAGTTGTTCAGCAAAATAAATATGAAGTAGTTCATTCGCAAAACCTGGTGAGACATACATAGAGTTTACAAAAGAGAACTTATTTGCACGATAACCTGTTTCCTCTTCTAACTCTCGCTCAGCCGTTTCTTTAGGATTATTCTGTTCTCCAGGATCGATTTTGCCGGCAGGAATTTCCAAAGTAACTTTTTCCAGTGGTTTTCGATATTGTTTGACCATGATCATTTTATTATCTTCTGTGATCGGAATGACTGCAACAGCACCTGGATGAAACACTAATTCTCGTTTTCCCGTTCCTCCATCAGGCAGCTGAACATCATCGACGACGACCTCAATGATATGACCTTTAAATATTTCATTTCTGGAAATCGTTTTTTCTTCAAAATCTTCAAAATTCATCATACTGTTCACCAATCTTTCTATCGATATCATACCTTAATTTTGAAATTTTATCACTTCTGCTTCTTTTTGTGAATCCTTTCTCTCAATTAATTGCTCATTTATGCGCAATTCACATGATTTATTAACAATAACTTAGGACTTTTGCTATCAGTTACAATTATACCAGTAATTAGTCTTAAAAAACTTTTTTTCGATTTTACTCGCTAAAATAAAAAAAGAAGGGAAACAAGACGCTCGTTTCCCTTCTTCTCTATAAAAACTTTTTTATAATTCTGTCAATGATTTCATAAGCTTGATCATATCAGGCTCATTCTCCTTCTTTGTACTTTCTAAAGTCCAGCTGATACATTGAAGGTAGTGGTCTTCGCTTTCCATTAAATCATACATGTAATAAACTTCTATACCGTCTTTCGTTGCAGTGAACTTACGGCGTTCACCTTTCATCCCGTTATATTTGATCGATTCTTTTTTCTCATTCGATATCTCTCCTAAATCAGAAATATCGACTGATTTTTTAAACGCAGAAAAATTTTCAAAATCTTTTTTGGCTTCACTTAACACAATATAATAGGTTTCTGTATTCGAATTTTTCACGCTAATATCTGCATTATCACTCAATTCTTTTGTCTCGACAGTCTCCCATCCTGTTGGAAGCTCTACTTTAAAGTCACCATTACTTGTCTTGATCACTTCTACTTTGCCCTTGTCTTCAGTAGAAGATTGTGTTGTTGTTTCTGTCGCTTGTTTATTTTCATCTATTGTACTACTTGTCTCAGTGCTATCTCTGGGTTCATAAAACACTTCATCGCCTTCATAGGAAACAGATTCCTCAATGCTGGAACTCGACTCTTCTTTATAGGCATCCTCTATTATTTCTACCTCAGCTTTACGCCCAAAACAACCTGTGAGCATAAACCCTACAAATAAAAGCGGTATGATATTTTTTATCTTCACTGTATTTCTCCTTTATACCAAATCATTATTATCCATTATACCCTATGGTTTTGCTTTTTTCTCAGATTTCTTTTGACTTTTTTGTGAATAGGATGCATCATTCTACATCCTAAGTAGTAAAAAACAGTTGAATTCACTTGTCATTTCTTACATTTTCTCTAAATATTAAAATCCATCTTTGGACTGATATTCTTTCTTAAGTAGAATGTGCTAAAATAGCATATATAGCGAAGGAAAATTAACTTTCGATGGAATAAATGATTGGAGGGAACTGAAATGAGAACAGGAAAACTTATTAAAATAATTGCCTACTTGATTTTAGCTGGCTTCGTTCTGCGTTTTATTACCGGTATACATCTACCTGCCGTTATCGTGGCTTTAGTGATATTAATGGTGCTGCTCTTTACTGGGTCAAACAAAAAGAATGTGAAAAAAGAAGAACAGCTGCCTAGCTTGACCAAGGCAAAAGAAGAACATTATTCTGAATCAGGTATGACAGATCAGGAAATCACCTTTTTCCGTGATACGATGAACACAACAAAAAAACAGATCATTAAACTGCAAGAAAATATGAACGCCTCAACTAAATTGAGAGCGATCGATTTGCGCAATGATACATTGCGAGTATCCAAAGCTTTGTTCAAGGAATTAGTTAAGGAGCCTAAAAAGCTTCATTTAGCAAATCATTTTCTTTACACACACTTACCTAACTTAGTTGATTTAACAAGTAAGTATTTAGAAATCGACGATCATGAAATCAAAAATAAACAAACCTATGAAAAATTAGAAGAAAGTGCTCAAATTATCGATCAAGTCTCAAAATTGATCAAAAAAGATTATGAACAATTTGTTGCAGACGATTTAGATGATCTAGATATTGAGATTTCCGTTGCTAAAAACAGCTTAAAAAGAGATAATGAACATAGTGAAAATGAAGAATAATATCATTAACAGCACTATGTAAGCTCGTTTATGCACAGAGGAGGAAACTATATGGAAAATAAGCCAAAAGATGTGACACCTGTCAGTGATACTTTAGATGATTTATTAAATAACCCGTTTTCAACCCCTATCGATTCATTGACTGCTACACAGCAAAGCGAAATTTCTGCTTTACAGGATCAGCAAGTTGCTGCCCGTTTGGTAGATAAATTACCAGAAGAACGTCAGGCACAGGCCAGAGAATTAGCGTCAAAAATCGATGTACAAGATGCCCAAGCGGTCATTACTTATGGAGCTGCTGCTCAAACAAAATTAGGAGAATTCTCTCAATCAATGTTAAATCATGTGCAAGCACAAGATATCGGCCCTCTTGGCGATTCATTGACCGATTTGATGTATCGTCTAAATGAAGCGAACCCGGATGAATTACGGACTGGTGAAGGAAATATTTTCCAAAAAATGTTTGGAAAAGTCAAACAGTCGATCTTTGAAATCACTGCAAAATATCAAAAAATCGGTGCACAAATCGATAAGATCGCCATCAAACTTGATAAAGAAAAAAATGGCTTGCTAAAAGATAATTTAATGCTGGAACAGCTGTATAACAAAAATAAAGATTATTTTGATGCATTGAATATCTATATTGCTGCAGGAGAATTAAAAATCGAAGAGTTACAAACAACGATCATCCCGGAAGCAATGAAAAAAGCAGAAGAATCAGGCGATCAGATGGACGTACAAATCGCCAACGACTATACACAATTTTTAGATCGTTTAGATAAACGGACGCATGACTTGCGATTGGCTCGTCAAATCACGATCCAGCAAGCACCGCAGATTCGTCTAATTCAAAATACCAACCAAGCATTAGCAGAAAAAATTCAGGCATCGATCAATACTGCCATTCCACTTTGGAAAAACCAAGTAGTTATTGCTTTAACTCTTTTGAGACAAAAAGATGCTGTAACTGCCCAACGCCAAGTCTCTGAAACAACCAATGATCTATTGAAGAAAAATTCTGAAATGTTGAAAATCTCAGCAATCGAAACTGCTAAAGAAAACGAACGCGGTATTGTTGATATTGAAACATTACAAAAAACACAAAATGACTTAGTAGAAACGATCCAAGAAACATTACGTATTCAAAAAGAAGGAAAAGAAAAACGTAGAGCTGCTGAAATCGAATTAGGTCATATGGAAGAAGATCTGAAAAATAAATTATTGGAATTGACTCAATAAGAATCAGAGCCCGAAACAAAGCTATTTTCTAACTTTGTTTCGGGCTCTTTTTTTGATGTAGTAAATAAAGCTGCTAAGCCTACTTGGCTTCTTTCATTCTTGTTTATACGATTAACAAAAATAAATATCTTCATGATTTGCACACTTAGAATTGAATTGGTGACCACAATTTGGACAAGAACCGCTTTGTTTATATTGATCATAATTCATTTCAACAGAGCAGACCCCACAGAGAATTATTTTGACCTGGGAATCTTTACTGACCGGCCAAGCCTTAAAGCTATGCTCTTCCATTTCATCGTGGCAATGATAGCATGCATAATACGTCCGACATTCATAACACTGATTGGCAACAACATCATACTCAGAATCATAATGACTGCATCTGCCATGCTCATCGACACCGATGCCGCTGATCCTCTTCACTATTGTTCCCCTTTTTTTAGAAGAACTTTTGACAGTCTCTTAGCAACAAAAGCAGTTAAAAAGGCCTTGATCGTATCCCCAGGAATAAATGCCAAACTTGCCACTAAACTTTTTGAAAGAGAAACATCTGATAATAGACTTACGCCAACAGCACCACAAAAATCAATGAAAACTGCGCCAAAGATAAACGTAATGATAAATGCATAGATAAGCTTCTGATTGTTTGGATTGAATTTTTCAGTTAACCAGCCAATCAAAAAAGTCGCAAAAGGATACGCGAAAAGATATCCTGCCGTAATACCTATAAATACAGTGATCCCACCGCGTCCACCTGCTAAAATCGGAAATCCGATTGCTGTTAGTAGTAAAAACAGCAGCGTAGCAATCGTTCCATTCTTTTTCCCTAAAAGTAACCCACTCAACATGAATCCAGCATTTTGAATAACGATCGGCACTGGTAACAGACTAATTGGGATCGGCGGGAAAAATCCTAACACAATAATAATGCTTATCATAATTGCAATTCTTGTAATATCTTTTGTCTTCATAGGTCGGCTCCAAACTATTTGTATTTGTTGTATCTTTAAAATACTATTTACTTCTTCTTTTGTCAACCTATTTAAAATAAAGGTTAACTAAAAAGCAGGAGACTCAATTATATCCTCACATCAATAAGATTTACAGCTATTTCTTTTACTATTTTAGGAGGTCTGATCGATTTTTCTTTCCAAAAACTGTTCAACTTGTTCAAGTTCAAACTCATTTTCACTATTTTTTTGACATAATTTATGTTGTTTTCTAAATGATAATGGTGGTAAATCAAATTTATCCTTGAATGATTTATTGAATGCCCTAAGACTGGAGAAACCTGTGTCCAAAGCGATGTCCATAATTTTGGCATTCGTCTTTTTTAGAAGACAAACACTGTAAAATAGTCTGACTTCCCGTAAATAGATTTGGATAGAAAAACCTGTACTCTTTCTAAAGTTTTGAAAAAGAGTATATTTATCCAACATAAAATGTTCGACCAATTTTTCTAAGCAATGCTCCTCCATATAATTTTTATTGATATACTCCAAAATCTCAATAAAATCAGTGAATGGGCTACCATCGCCTCTCATGGTCTTCTCGATAAATATAATCTGATTTCTCAGTAACAGCTTCAACAAATACTGAGGATGTTCTTTATAAAGTAGACATTTTATAATTTCTTGATAGATTTTTTCACTAGAAATTGTTAAAGGACTGGGTTGTTTAAATCGACAGTTCATCCACTTTTCTGGCGTAATGTTCAAGCTTACACTTAATACCTGATTCTTGCTGCTTGGAAAAACACTCATCACTTCATTCTTATTCAATAGGTAAATCTCCCCTTTTTTCAACACCACATACTGATCCAATAAAATCAATTCGATTTGTCCTGAAATAACCATCAACAGTGTTAATTCCTCATTAAGATAAAGCATTTTTTCTTCTATTTCGCTAGTGAAATATTTAGTGATCGTTGTTTTAAATCCTTGTTTGCTATGCATTCTCTTTGCTCCCTCATGTTTTTCATTTTTATTTTTCCTTCTTGATAAAGATACGCAGAAGTTTAGGATTTTTATTTTTTATCAATCATCAGTCTTTAGTTGTTTTTCTTGTTGATAATGATACAATAAAGTAAAAAGTACTTTTATCTAATTTAGAGAGGATGAGCGATTTGGTGCACTTTAATTCTAGGGAAGAAGAAAAACAATACTATGAGCAACACGCTAGTGAAGCCGAATTTTTAAATTGGTATCATCAACAAGAACTTCCTGAATATGAAAAGCCTTCTCTGACCGTAGATATTGTTTTGATGTGCTATAACAAAGAAGAGGATCAATTAAAAATATTATTGATAAAAAGAAAAGGCCATCCTTATCGAAATTCATGGGCATTACCTGGGGGATTCGTCAACCGGAATGAGTCTACTGGTGAAAGCGTACTGCGTGAAACGACTGAAGAAACAGGCGTTGTTATTTCTAAAGAAAATATTGAACAGCTGCATAGTTTCAGCAGACCTGATCGTGATCCGCGCGGCTGGGTCGTGACTGTCAGCTATTTAGCATTTATTGGAGAAGAACCATTGATTGCAGGAGATGATGCTAAAGAAGTACGCTGGTTTACGATGGAACGTGGCGGAGATCTTCTTTCACTAACTAATGGCAGTGTAGAGATTATTTTGGACTTGAAAACAGGTGCTTCAAACGGCAAAGATACATTAGCTTTTGACCATAGTGAAATTATTTTAAAAGCATTTAATCGGGTTTCAAACAAAATGGAGCATGATCCGCAAGTTCTACAGGTATTGGGAAAAGATTTTACAATTACTGAAGCACGTAAAGTATTCGCTAAATTTTCTGGCGTCGACTACAAAACGATCGATCACTCAAACTTTAAAAAAGCAATGCTTCATCATTTTGAAGAAATTGGCGAGCGTCCCGTAGGAATCGGTCGTCCTTCAAAAATTTACCAGCTAAAACCTGAAAATTCATTGAATGACCACTAAATGTCATAAAGAAAGGATCTTACTATGGCGACTTATCTAAGATATGCGCAACCTAATGATTTGCCTGAGCTGATGGAAATCATAGTCCGTGCAAGGCAACTTTTAGCAGAACAGAAAATTCCACAATGGCAAAATGGTGAAGGCCCAAGTGAAAAGCAATTGATTTCAGATATTTCTTTGGGGCACTGCTATGTCCTGGTCGTCGATCAAATGATTGTTGGTCTAGGCGTTATTTCTACCGATAAAGAACCACCTTATGAACAAATAAAAAACGGTAACTGGCAAGATACAGGTTCATCTTATGCTGTTATCCATCGAGTTGCTCTTCATTCAGATCACCAAGGAAGAGGTTTAGCGCTGACCTTGATGAATCTGCTTATTTCAGCCGCTAGGTTAAATGGATATTTAGATATCCGAATTGATACTCATCCTAAAAATCTAGCCATGCAACAATTGATAAAAAAAGCAGGCTTTTCGTATCAAGGGGATATCCTGTTGAAAGTACCAAATGGAGAACGTTATGCTTATCAATTAGTCTTAACATAAGTAAAAAGGTGAAACAAACTGTTGATCAGTTGTCTCACCTCTTTATTTAACTTATTTTGACATCCTACTAAATAAAAGACTATTCACTATCATTCTGAACTAAACATCTATCAGTGATACAACCCCAATAGATACATTTTTACTATAATTCAACGTTTCACTTTTAAATACATGCCCACACTAGAAGGACTTGTTTCAACAAATCCAAATTGTTCATATAATTTATTTGCAGGCACATCTGCAATTAGATTGACATAAGCCAGCGGGTCACATTTTTCATTTATATAAGCCATCAGCTGCTCCATGATCTGCTTTCCTAAACCTTGTTTCTGATATTCTGGGTGGACAACAATATCAACAACTTGATAACTTGTACCGCCATCCCCTACGATTCGTCCCATTCCAACTAATCTTCCGGTCTCTTTTTCTCTAATACAGATAGAAAATAAGCTATTTTTTAATCCTAATTCACTTGCTTTTTTTCCACGTGGAGACAGACCTCCGCTTTTACGTAAATCTAGGTATTCTTCAACTTTAGGTATTTCTGTCTTTATTGACCAAAACTGCATTTTTTATACCTCCTTCATCCTGTTTTCTTTTATATTATACATTGGATACACAGAAAAATGGCAAAGAATCTGAACATTGACTTTTTCGTCATCATTCAGATTCTTTCAATATCATTTCAGAATTTCTTTTGCAATAAAGTTAGAATATTTGACTTGTCCATCAACATTGGGATGAACTCGGTCTTCATAAAACCACTCTTCATGTGCATTACTATAATTATACCAATCGATAACCGTTAAATTCTTATATTTCTTTTTCATGTTGTCCAACATCGTATTAACTTCGTTTTGCCATCTACGTGTTGGAACGCGAACATTGATCCAATAAACTTTTCGCTTCGTACCGATCGCTGACATAAATTCATCAAACTGTGCTTCAGTAAATGAGCCATTCGTCCCAAGCCCAACCAAAACATTGTCTTTTAATAATTTATCTTTATCCAACTTTTGAATCGTCGGAGCACTTTCATATAATTGTCTTCCCACTTCACCGTCAACAATTATTTTTGGAAAAATTTCCTGTAGTCCAGCTGCTGCATCAAGTACTACTGAATCCCCAAAAGCAGTGATCTCCATCCCTTGTGCTTTTTTGATTTCTTCAGCTGTCAAATCAACATTTATTTCTGGTGCTTTTGCTGACTGTTCTGTAGACTCAGTCGTTTTTCCTTCGTTTTTCGCTTTCTCTGCTTCTTTACGTTCTTCTGCTTTTTTCTTATTTTCCTCAATCGTTTTTTGCAGCTGCTTTTGATCAGCAGTTACTTCATTAGATGGTGCGATCGCCAGACCATATAACGCAAAACAAGTGAATACTGTGCAGATGACCGCAGTGATTTTAGCCGAAGTAAACCAAGGCTTTTTAAAGAAATCTTTGATTGCGAACCATGTATACTTATAATAAAATTTGCCTAAAGGTTTTTCAATAAAGCGATAAGAAAGCTCGCTGATGCCTAAAATCAAAGCTAGTTCGATCAATGAGTGCAATAAAACATGGTCACTAAGATTTTTTATTTTGGCTTCGTAAAAAATCATCACTGGAAACTGATACAAGTAGATCCCATAGCTTCTCTTACCGATCCAAGTAAAAACAGGATTTGTCAGCCAATGATTGACGTCAGCTCCTGGATGAGCCGTAACTGCTACTAAAAGCGTAGCAAAAATACTGACAATAAACATCCCTCCGTAATAGACAAAAGAATAACGATCTGCGAAAAACAAAAACGAGGCTAATAGAACAACCAATGAAGCAATTCCTACGCCATTCAATAAATTCCTTGCTTTAGCAGGAATTTCTTCTTTCAGACGATAGCTTGGCCAAACAAAAGCCAAGCCACTCCCCATTAAAATCGAAAATAATCGCGTATCTGTTCCATAATAAACCCTTGTGGGATCCGATCCTGGTGTGAACAAAACCGCCATCAGCACCCCAGAGATGACTGTCGCCCCCATGATCAAAGCAAAAATTTTACCACTATGTTTCACGTATTTTTTTAAGACAATAAATAACAACGGCCAAACCAGATAATTCTGTGCTTCAACTGCCAATGACCAAATGTGAGTAAAAGGAGATTGTGTAGCAAAACGATCAAAATAAGAAAAGCCTTTAAATATCTGCCACCAGTTATTATAGTAAAATACGCTGCTGGCAAAAACGCTGCGTAAATTGTTCAGTAAATCTTTTTGGAAAAGAACGATATAGGCTGATGATAGGATCAACATAGCAATCAAGCCTGGGTAAAGCCGCTTCATCCGACGAATATAAAAGCCCTTGACATCGATCGTTTCGGTCTGAAGCCATTCCTGCCTCAGCAGGTCAGTAATCAAATAACCTGAGACAGCAAAAAAAATAGGGACACCTAAATAGCCCCCATGCATTATATTTGGGAACAAGTGATAAAGAATCACGCCAATGACCGCTAGTGTCCGAATTCCATCAAATCCGGTGATATAACGGCGATCTTCTAACCTTTTATTAATATTCATTTATATTCCAACTTTACTAATATTCTATTTTGGTATTTCGAGTAATGTTTAACAAAGAGACATGATAATAAAAATGACGAATGATAGAAAAAATAATTCTGGTTTGATCAAAAAGGTGATCGAATGAAGTGAAAATGATTTTCTATCTGGCTCATGCCCATTGACAGTCGATGTTTTTGACTGATTTAATGTAGTAAGTTAAATATACGTTCTTTCGGAGGAAATGGCAAGGACTCTCTCTCCATTTTTCTACATTTTTAATCAAATTTTAGATATTTATTTTTGTAAAAAAAAATTGACTCATTTATCAGGTCATCCGCTGATAAATGATGTCAATTTCTACCCTTCTTATTCTCGGAAATTTTTACTAAAAAACCAAAATAAAATAACAATAATTTTAAAATGTAAACAATTATTTTTTCTCTAAACAAGTAATGCATATAAAGATGGATTGTCACTCAAATCAATATAATTCGGATCAAATGTAGCCATCTTCTTTAATAAATTGGATAATTCTTCTTTTTCTTTTAAAAGAATCCCCAAAATTACTGGTCCGGTTCCCCGGTTCACCTTTTTCGTATATTCGAAACGAGTGATATCATCATCAGGACCTAAAATATCGGTTACAAACTCTCTTAATGCTCCAGGGCGCTGTGGAAAGTTAATGACAAAATAATGTTTCAAACCTTCAAAAATCAACGAACGTTCTTCGATTTCTTCCATTCGATTGATATCATTGTTTCCACCACTGATAATACAGACCACTGTTTTTCCCTTGATTTCTTCCTTGATGTGTTCTAATGCAGAAACACTCAACGCCCCAGCAGGTTCCACTACAATCGCCTGCTTTGTGTAGAGCTCTAGAATCGTCGTACAAACTTGTCCTTCATCAATGGCCAGTAATCTATCTACATAATCCATTGCATGTTCATAGGTCAGATTGCCAACTTTTTTCACCGCAGCGCCATCAACAAACTTTTCGATTTGTTCCAACATGACCGGTCCGCCTTTATCAAAAGCTGCTTTCATCGATTGAGCCCCCAGTGGTTCTACACCGATCACTTCGGTCGTTGGACTTACAGCTTTTACAAATGTAGAAACACCACTGACTAAACCGCCGCCGCCGATCGCTGACAGTAGATAATCAACTTGAAATTCCGCTTCTTTTGCTTCTTTAAAGATTTCAACTGCAACGGTACCCTGCCCCGCCATGATATTTAGATCATTGAATGGATCGATAAATGCTTGATTATTCGCTTTTGCATAGTCTTTCGCCGCTGCCGCAGAGGAATCAAACGTATCACCGATCAATTTGACTGTGACTTCATCACCACCAAAAAATTTCACTTGAGAAATCTTTTGTTGAGGAGTGGTTGTCGGCATAAAAATCGTTGCAGGAACTTTCATTTCTTGACAAGTATAGGCAACACCTTGTGCATGATTACCCGCACTCGCACAGACAACTCCGTTTTTTAGCATTTCTTGCGGTGTTTCTTTGATAGCATAATAAGCTCCACGTAACTTGAAGGAACGAACCTTTTGCAAATCCTCTCTTTTCAGATAAACATTGCATTGGTATTTTTGGGATAAGTAGATATCGTATTGTAATGGTGTTTCAGTTACGACTTCCTTTAATGTATGATATGCATCTTCTATTTTTTCTCGTGTTAATTGTGACAACTGTTCCACTACCTTTCATATAGCCAGAAAAAGGCTGAGACTAAAGTGTTTAGCTCCAAGAACCAAGTAGGTATTGTGCAACACTGTTTATCAGCAGCAAGTCTTTGCTGAGAAAGCATCCACTTATTCTTCGTTGTGTTTTACAGTAATTTCAGCTTATTTCCGAATCTTTCAACTCTTAGTGGTTTAGGACTTAGAATGTTGCTAGCTTTACTTTGTTCTTTAAACAGTAGTGAAACTATATGCATTAGCTGATGTGATCGAAGCGTAGCCGTAGTAATTGCTTTTTTCTCGCCATTTATTTAGGTTTAGAGAGCGAAACAAAACAAAACGGATGTTTAGTTTTGTTTTGTTTCGCTCTCTTTAGCCATTTGCTACCTATTTAGTCTTCTCTAGAAACAAAAGGCATCATTTTACGTAGCTCTGCTCCAACTTTTTCAATTGGATGTCCAGCATTTTCTTTACGCATTTGATTAAATTCTTTAAAACCATTTTTGTTATCGTCAATGAAGCCTTTAGCAAATTTTCCATTTTGAATGTCTGTCAAAACATCTTTCATATTCGCTTTTGCTTCTGCTGTAACAACTCGTGGACCTGAAACATAATCTCCATATTCCGCAGTATTTGAGATAGAGTGACGCATTTTCTCAAATCCTCCTTCATAAATAAGATCTACGATCAATTTTAATTCATGACAAACTTCAAAATAGGCTAATTCTGGTTGGTAGCCTGCTTCTGTTAACGTTTCGAAACCAGCCTCGATCAAACTAGTCAAACCGCCGCATAAAACTGCTTGTTCACCAAATAGATCTGTTTCTGTTTCTTCTTTAAAGGTTGTTTCAAGTACTCCTACACGCGTTGCCCCGATTCCTTTTGCATAAGATAAAGCAACATCACTAGCATGACCAGAAGCATCTTGATAAACTGCAAACAATGCAGGTACAGCAAAACCTTCTGTAAATGTCCGGCGAACAAGATGACCTGGTCCTTTAGGAGCAACTAAGAAAACATCCACATCTTTGGGTGGTGTGATCACATCAAAATGAATATTGAATCCATGTCCAAACGCTAAGGCATTGCCTGCTTCTAAGTTTGGTGCAATCTCATTGTCATAAAGATCTCCTTGGATTTCATCCGGTGCTAAGATCATCACAACATCTGCTTTTTTAGATGCTTCTGCTACTGGAAAAACATCAAACCCATCGTTACGAGCTGCTTCAGCTGATTTTCCTTCGCGAATACCAATGATGACTTGGTTTCCATTATCTCTTAGATTTTGCGCGTGAGCATGTCCCTGAGAACCGTAGCCAATGACTGCGATCGTTTTTCCTTCTAATTGATTTTTTTCTACTGAATTATCATAATATACTTTTGCCATGTTGAACCCTCCAAATTTTTTATGCTTATAAGCGTATGCTTAAAACCCTTTTTTAATTGTTGCCTCTTGTAAATCCTGTAACACCAGTACGTGCAAGCTGTTTGATGCCATATGGTGCGACAACATCAACAAATGCACTGATCTTTTCACTGGTACCCGTAACTTGAATAACAACTGAACGTGTTCCAACGTCGATGACATTTGCTCGAAATGGATCGATGACTGAAAATAATTCTGCCCGAACCGCAGCAGGTGCGTTGACTTTAACTAATGCCAATTCTCTTTCCAAATGAGCTTCGTCTGTGATATCAGAAACTTTGATCACATCGATTTGTTTGTTTAATTGCTTTGTGACCTGTTCACTTTCATTTAAATCCGCTACCTGAACAACTATCGTTATTCTTGAAACGTGTTCTTGCTCTGTTGGACCAACTGAGATACTGTCAATATTCACCTGTCTTCGTGTCAATACCCCACTAAAACGGTTCAGCACACCAGAATTATTGTTAACTGTTGCAGTGATAATGCGCCTCATTTACTCCACCCCCAACATCTGATAGTTCGCTTTTCCAGCTGGAACCATCGGCAGCACGTGTTCTGTTGGAGAAACCATTACTTCGATAAGTATTGGCCCGGTTTCCTTGAAGGCTTCTGTCAGCGCCTTCTCCAACATTTTTGGATCATCGATTTTAACACCTTTGATATGATATGCTTCAGCCATTTTTACGAAATCAGGCTGACTGGAAAAAACAGACTCTGAACGGCGATTATTGAAAAAGCTCTCTTGCCACTGACGAACCATCCCCAAGGACTGATTATTTAAAATGACGATTTTGATCGGAATATTATACTCATTTAAAATGGCTAATTCTTGATTCGTCATTTGGAAGCCGCCATCGCCAACAAATAAGACAACTTCTTTATCTGGACAACCTAGTTTTGCGCCAATTGCTGCTGGAACACCGTACCCCATTGTTCCAAGTCCTCCACTAGTGACTAGCTGCTTTTCATTTTTAAATGGATAAAATTGAGCCGCCCACATTTGATGCTGCCCAACATCTGTCGCAACGATCGCTTCTCCTTTGGTTAATTCGCCAATGAATTCAATTACTTTTTGCGGCTTGATTTCTGCCTCTTGTTCTTTATCGTATTTAAATGGATGTAATTTTTTTCTTGAGAGATTCAGTTTGTTCCAATCATTCCAGCCACTACAAGTCACATCGATCTTCAACATTTCCTTCAATGTCTCTTTGGCATCAGCTACGATCGGGATCTGAGTATCAATGATTTTTCCGATTTCAGCGGGATCGATATCTACATGTGCAATTATTGCATTTGAAGCGAATTCTTTCGGTGCACTTGCCAATCGGTCATCAAAACGCGATCCAATATTAATCAATAGATCACAATCAGTTAATGCCATATTCGCCGCGAAAGATCCATGCATCCCGCCCATTCCTAAGAACAACTCTTGCTCCGTCGGAATCGCTCCTAATCCAAGCAAAGAACTTAATGCTGGCAGTTGATATTTCGTGATAAATTCAACTAGCTCTTTTCCAGCATCAGCATGTAAAACACCCGCTCCTACAAGCACTAATGGTTTTTTAGCGACAGCTAATGCTTCCATTAGTTTTTTTACTTGCAGTTTATTTGGTTTGACCGTCGGCTGATAACTTGGCAAATGAAGTTTGACCTCAATATCGGCTTCCGCCTCCATTACAGTCATATCTTTTGGTAAATCGATCACGACTGGTCCTTTTCTACCTGTAGTTGCAATGTGAAAAGCCTCTTCAATGATTCTTGGCAATTCCTTTGTATCACGAACTTGGTAATTATTCTTTGTGATCGGCATGGTCAAGCCAATAACATCCGCTTCTTGAAATGCATCTTTTCCAATACCATCAGTGATCACTTGCCCTGTAAAAACGACCATCGGAATTGAATCACTCATGGCATCTGCAATACCTGTTATCGCATTTGTTGCTCCAGGTCCGCTTGTAACGATAACCACTCCTGGTTTACCTGTTGCTTTTGCATAACCTTCTGCTGCATGAACTGCTCCTTGTTCATGTCGTGTCAAAATATGAGGAATGTCCCCATCATATAAAGCATCATATAGAGGAAGTACTGCACCACCTGGATAACCAAAAATCATTTCAACCTTTTGTTTCAACAACGCATCAATCAAAATCTTTGAGCCACTTTTCATTTTTTTCTGTTGTTCTGCCATGAACTTCCCTCCTCTAGTCTAGCAGGTCTTCTGGAATCTGCATGATTCCTCCTGTGTGAGCTGATGTGACCAATGCTGTATAACGCGCCAAGTATCCTGTTTTTACTTTCGCTTTGAATTTTGGTAAATGATCATTTCGTTTAGCTAGCTCTTCATCAGAAACATGTAATTCTAATGTGCGATTAGTTAAATCTATCTCAATTTCATCTCCGTCTTCAATTAAAGCAATGGGGCCGCCAGCTGCTGCTTCAGGTGAAATATGTCCTACTGCGATCCCGCGCGTAGCGCCTGAAAATCGGCCATCTGTGATCAGAGCCACATCTTTACCTAAACCACGTCCGACAATACTTGATGTTGGTGCCAGCATTTCCGGCATTCCCGGTCCGCCCTTTGGTCCTTCATAACGAATAACCACTACATGTCCTTTTTTCACTGTATGGTTATCGATTGCTTCAACCGCTTCATCATGAGAGCTGAAACAGATCGCTTTACCGACAAATTTCTTGATCGATGGATCAACTCCACCAACCTTTATTACGCTGCCTTTTGGTGCAATATTTCCGTAAAGGATCGATAACCCACCGACTGGGCTGTATGGATTTTCTTTTGGATGGATGACTTCTTCATTTTTGATCACTGCATCCTGAACATTTTCTCTGATCGTTTTTCCTGTTACAGTGATTCTATCTGGATGAATTGCATTCCCCAAATCAACTAGTTCTTTCATGATCGCTGGTACTCCTCCAGCTTCATGTACATCGTGCATGGAGTAAGCAGAAGAAGGAGCAATTTTTGAAAGATACGGAACTCGTTTGGCGATTTCATTGACTTCTTCAAGGTTGTAATCAATTTCTGCTTCATTCGCAATCGCCAATGTATGCAAAACAGTATTCGTAGAGCCGCCCATAGCCATATCCAATGCAAAAGCATCATCGATTGCTTCTTTAGTGACGATATCTCTTGGTTTGATTTGTTTTTTAACTAAGTCCATCAGATGGAATGCTGACTTTCTAACCAATTCCTTTCGTTCATCAGAAACTGCTAAAATCGTCCCATTCCCTGGAAGAGCCAATCCCAAGACTTCCATTAAACAATTCATAGAATTTGCTGTAAACATGCCCGCACAAGAACCGCAAGTTGGACAAGCATTTTCTTCCATGAACTTAAAT
The DNA here is from genome assembly GCF_002174455.2 of Enterococcus sp. 9D6_DIV0238. Taxonomy (NCBI): domain Bacteria; kingdom Bacillati; phylum Bacillota; class Bacilli; order Lactobacillales; family Enterococcaceae; genus Enterococcus; species Candidatus Enterococcus dunnyi. The sequence goes on along the minus strand of NZ_CP147246.1, from coordinate 3,167,853 downwards.
TCTTCTGCTGTCATCTTTCCTTCTTTAAAAGTCCCGACTGCTTCAAACATAGAAGATAAGGTCGTCGTATGTCCTCTTGGGTCGACTCCTGCTTTCATTGGCCCACCAGAGCAAAAAATCGCTGGTACATTCGTTCGAACACTAGCCATGAGCATACCTGGCGTAATTTTGTCGCAATTTGGAATATAGAAAACACCGTCAAACCAATGAGCATTGATCACTGTCTCCGCTGCGTCCGCAATGATCTCTCTACTTGGTAATGAATAGCGCATACCAATGTGCCCCATCGCGATTCCGTCATCAACGCCGATCGTATTGAATTCAAAAGGAATTCCTCCTGCTTCACGAATTGCTTCTTTAGCAACATCCGCTAATTCTCTTAGATGAACATGTCCAGGCACAATATCAATATACGAATTGCAAATCGCAATAAATGGCTTCTCCATATCTCTGGCATTTTTTACTTGTCCAGTTGCATATAGCAAGCTTCTTGCCGGTGCTGCTTCGATTCCTTTTTTTATTTGATCACTACGCATTCTTCATCCACTCCAATTCAGTTAACTTTCTTTACATTATTTTCTACAAAAAAAACATCCCAATCATAATGAATGGGATGTCTTAGTAAGAATCCCATTTACCAAAGACAAACAGGACTCAAACATCTGCAAAATTTCTCAGTGTTCTAAGTCCTTCACGATAAAATAATGACTAATACGTGGTTGTTGTTGGTCTTCTTCATGGCAATGGTCTCCTCGTTCAAAATCTATAAAGATTAAAATTCAATGTGATAAATAAAAGCTTTTGTTAACTATAAACCTAATAAATGAGATTGTCAATAAAAAATGGCGAAAAATGTCAGAAAATTCTAAAAATGTTTGTTGTTGTTTTTTGACTTTATGTTTTATAAATAAAAAAAGCCGTACCTTTCACTTAAGGTACGGGCAGACTGTAGACAAATACGTTCAACATTCAGAAAATAGAGTGTTGAGCGTATTTTTTTATCTTAGTATCAAAATCAAAGCAAAAAAATAAAGGCATTCGCCTTTCTCTAGCCCCACAGGGCTAATTTCTTTAAATTCATTGCAGCAAAAATCAGTCTCGTATGCACTGCGACTTTTTCCAAGGTTCGGTATTTTGTCCAACGCATCCCATGCTTCTCTTTTGCATCGGCAAACACTCTTTCAATAGTTTCTTTACGTTTGCGGTATGTTTCTCGATTGAAGGAAGTATGACGAAGATGTTCTGCATTCTCCAACCCAGCTTGCCAAATATGACGGGTCACTACTTTTTGATGATTTTGACTTCTTGTGCACTGCTTCAATTGCGGACAATTCTGGCAAATGTAAGATTTTGACTTATATTCACGGTATCCCTCTCGAGTAAGTGTAGAAAAATGTAAGGGTTGATTTTCAGGGCACAGGTAACAATCGTAGTATTCGTCATAGACAAATTGATTTTTGGCTAGTAACGTTCGATCACCTCTAGGTCGTGTATAAGGAAGAACAGGGTGAAGTTTTCTCCGTCGGAGAAATTCTATAAAAGTGGCAGTTTTATACCCAGCATCAGCTGCTACAGCATGTATCGCTGGAAATTTAGTACAGATAGAGGCAACTAGATCAGGAGCAATTTGACTATCATGACGGTTACCAGGCGTTACAATGACATCTAAAATGAATCCGTGTTCATCACAACCAGTATGAGCAGAATAAGCAAATTGTTTCTCTCGTTCTCCTTTTACATAATACCCGCTCTCAGGGTCTACTTTACTTATTTTTCGTTCTTTCAGCTCACTTTCTGTCGGGAAAGTAAAAGGGCGCTTTCCTGCCTTGATGCGTTCCTCGTTAATTTCTTTCTCTAATTCTGATTGATAGGCTTTTGCTTCAATATGCGTCATTTCTCTAGTAAAATAATGCTTGTTTGCATTAGCTTTGATATGAGTAGAATCCATATAGAGAACATCTTCCGTAATCATCCGAGCCTTGGCAGCTTGTTCCAGTATGTAGGCGAAAATATCTTCAAAGAGTGTAGTTTCTCGAAAGCGGCGAACATAGTTTTTTCCAAAGGTAGAGAAATGTGGAATGGTTTCATTGAAATCGTAGCCTAAAAACCAACGATAAGCGACATTAGTGTCTATTTCTTTTATCGTTTGACGCATGGAACGGATACCAAAGAGATATTGAATGAAGACGATTTTGACTAAAACCACAGGATCAATACTTGGTCGACCTAAGGTCGAATAAGTTGATTCAACAATTGGATAAATGAAGGTAAAATCAATTGCTTTATCTATTTTTCGGATCAAGTGATCTTTTGGGACAAGTTCTTCCAAGGAAATCATCATGTATTGATCCCTTCCATTCATTGGGTGTTTTGACATCATTTTTTACGCGCTCCTTTAAAACGTTTTCATACATTAAGTATAAAAGAAAAAACTGTAGACGTCATCCTTTTTTAGAACTTTGTCTACAGTCTGGCCGTACCTTTCACTTAAGGTACGGGCTTTTTAGCTCTTTTGGAAATAGTACAGCGGTTTGTGCGACAGACGTTTCATTTGTCTTTTTTTATCTTCGATGATCGTCAACAACTCTTCTGAAAAAGTTTCTAAAATCAATTTTCCACCCTTATAGGTACTTCCACCCATTGAGATGACTTCATCCGGGGTCAAAATTACTTTTCTGTGAGCAATCTTTTTGAAAAACTCTTCGACTAGATAAGTAGGAAGATAGAAATTGTTTTGCGCAGAAAAAGATTCCAAATATATAAAGTCGTCGATGCTGATATAACAATCATCCATAGAAATAAAGTTAACAGATTTATCGACATAAATATCTCTCTTTTGCAAAATTTCATTGATTTTTTTGTTCAAAAGATTCAATGTTTCGATTTCTTTGACGAAATGTTCCAGCTCACGATAACGTGCTGCTTTTCGTTCTTCAAACGTCACTCGTAAAGCAACGCTGATCGACACAATCACTGCGCCAACTAATACGCCTGTTATGCCTGCGATAAAAACAACCATCCGAATCCCCTCACTCTTCTTTACTTGCTTTTTTAGTATAACATACTCTTTCACAAGCGTAAAAACATAGAACAAAAAAATAAAAAGGATTCATTTACTTAAAAGTTTTCAATTCTTTTTGAAAGGTGATCTGTAAAAGTTATAAAGTGAAAATTTAAAGATATAGAAAAAAAGTGAGCAGATCAGACTTTGAGAAAGTTATTATTGCTAATAAAGATAAGCCTATGTTCTGCACTTCGTATCAGTGTTTGATGACGAAATCAAGCACTGATAATCTGCAAGACAAAATCAGCATCAATATTGTCAATGAAAACAATAATACTCAATCAGTTGGTGGTTATGTACAACAAGGTAGAGTAGTCAATAAATGGATTTATTTCATTCTAGCATTTTTCTTAGGCTGGATCGGTGCTCATAAATTCTACTCTGGTTTTTCTGGAAAAGGCATCATGTATCTTGTTTTCAGTTGGACTGGCATTCCAGCTCTTATTGCTTTCTTCACTGCGATCATGACTTTATTGAAGCCTGCTGACCAAAACGGCAACATTATTGTCTCTTCATAATATTTATTTTGAGAATAATAGTAGAAGGCAGAAACACGGCTCAACGTTTCTACCTTCTATTTTTTCAGTTCATTTAAGTTGACCTTTTTTGACCAATAAAGTATACTTTTTTTAAGCATTCAGGTATGCTTTGTGATAAAATGATTTGAAGAGCTTTTTATATAGGAGGAATATACTATGAACTTAATACCAACAGTCATTGAACAGTCATCTCGTGGAGAAAGAGCTTATGATATTTATTCACGATTATTAAAAGATAGAATCATCATGTTAAGTGGTCCGATCGATGATAATGTAGCCAACTCAGTAATTGCTCAATTATTATTTTTGGATGCACAAGACTCTGAAAAAGATATCTACATCTACATCAATTCTCCTGGCGGCAGTGTTTCTGCTGGATTAGCAATTTTCGATACGATGAATTTTGTTAAAGCAGACGTCCAAACGATCGTACTTGGGATGGCCGCATCAATGGGCAGCTTTTTACTAACTGCTGGTCAAAAAGGCAAACGTTTTGCCTTGCCTAATGCTGAAATCATGATCCATCAACCACTTGGTGGTGCACAAGGACAAGCGACAGAAATCGAAATCGCTGCAAAACATATCTTGGATACACGTGACCGTTTGAACAAAATCTTGGCTGAGCGAACTGGTCAGCCTTTAGAAGTCATCGAACGCGACACAGATCGTGACAACTTCATGACAGCTCAACAGGCAAAAGAATACGGCTTGATCGATGAAGTAATGGAAAATAGCAGTGCCTTAAGCTAAACCTAAAATCAGATGTCCAAAATTCTTTTCCGGATTTTGGACATTTTTATTTCAACTCAGACTAAAAAGCGCTACACTATAAGTAAAGAATTGAAAGGATGTATAACATGGATATCTCAATTATCGATGCAACAAAAGTCACTACAAAAAATGGTTTAGTCATTGGTCAAGAATCAGCTCCAATAAAGATGGTCGAATTTATGAATGTTCGTTGTCCCTACTGTAAAAAATGGTTTGAAGACTCTTTTGACCTTTTAGAAAAATATGTTAAAGAAGGAAAAGTTCAGCGTATTATCAAGCTATTTGATAAAGAGAAAGAAACATTACAGCCTGGAAACGTGATGCATCACCACATTGATTACGACTTACCAGAAAGAGGATTACTTAGTTTAAAACAAATGTATGACACGCAAGATCAATGGGGGCATCTTTCATTAGCAGATGTTGCCGTCTTTGCCCAAGATAACCTACAGCTAGCTGAAAAGAAAAATCCTGCAATGATCGATACTGTGATTGCTGAAGCAAATGCTGCTAATATCAAATTTGTTCCAACGATCGTTATTGGTGAACATATCTTTGATGAATCTGTTACAACGGAAGAATTGATCAGCTACATTGAAGGAAAATAAAAAAACAAAGACAAAGCTATTGTGGCTTTGTCTTTGTTTTTTGTTCTTGTTTTCTCTTTAGTTTCTTTTCAGCGAGTGAATCCTGAGTTTCTTTTTGGGCGTCTTCACTAAAATTCAAGATTTTATCTACATCTTCTTTACCTAAAAATTCGCCCAAACCTTCGCCTAATTGTTTGATTTGCCGCATAATAAAGTCTTTATCCTCAACACCCATTTCTTTCACCTGATTTCCATTTTTTAGTTCACGTAACTTTGCAGCTATGCACTTTTTTCTCTAAGTTTTTCAGCAAATTCATTGATTTTCCTGATTCGATGATTGATTCCCGATTTTGAAATTGCACCTGAAGGAATCATCTCACCAAGTTCTTTCAGACTGACTTCCGGATATTCCAAACGCAATTCAGCGATTTCCTGTAATTTTTCTGGTAGAGCCGTTAAACCTACCACACTTTCAATATACTGGATATTTTCAATTTGTTTTGATGCAGCATCGATCGTCTTATTTAAGTTCGCTGTTTCGCAATTGACCAAACGATTAACAGAATTGCGCATATCCCGCACGATTCGGACATCTTCAAATTTTAACATCGAATTCGTTGCACCGATCAATGTTAAAAAATCAGCGATCCGCTCTGCACCTTTCAAATAAGAAATATAGCCGTTTCTTCTCTCTAGCGTCCGTGCATTCAAATCATAATAATTCAGCATTTGACAAATATCTTCATTGTGTTCTTCATAAATAGAAAATATTTCTAAATGGTAACGACTGGTTTCAGGATTATTGACTGAGCCAGAAGCCATAAAAGCACCACGTAAATAAGATCTCATCTTTTGGGCATTCCCCATGATTTCATCTGATACATGGCTATTGAACATCATTCCATCTAAAATATCTAAATCTGCAAGAACGTCCTTAGTTCCCTGTTTTAAACGAACAATATAAACATTGTTCTTCTTCAGCTTCATTTTTTTTCGAACGAGCAACTCCGATCGTACGTCATAATGATCTTTTAAAAGAGAATAAATACGTCTTGCGATCGCAGCATTTTCTGTTTGGACATTCAACACGAATTGCTGATTCACGATGCTTAGTGACCCATTCATTCGAATCAATGCAGCAAGTTCTGCTCTAGCATGTTCCCGATGGACTTCTAACGTCGTTAGTTCTTTTTTCACATCTGAGGCAAAAGACATTTTTCTCTCCCCCTCTCTCTTTTCCTTTTAATACCTTGCTCCAAAAACGATTCGGAACAACTCGTCAACTACCTTATCACCATCATGAAAAACGCCACCGTCTCTTAATTTCAGAAAATCAGTAGAAATCACTCGGCAGCCTTCCGATCTTAATTTTTGAAAGTCATGCTCCACTTGTACAAGATACTCATCATAAACGTCCGGATCCATGTATCCATCAGGTACTTTTTCTGTGTTGACTAATACCGTATCAACAAACTTACTTTTGAGATGATCGTGTAAAACACAAACATGATCTGCATCTGTAAAGTGCTCGGTTTCACCTTTTTGTGTCATGATATTGCAAATATACACGACTTCACCTTCTGCATTGATAATGGCATCTCCAATTTCACTGATCACCAAGTTTGGCAAAATACTAGTAAATAAGCTTCCCGGACCTAAAACGATCATGTCTGCTTCTTCAATTGCTTTTACTACTTTTCTAGCAGCTTTTGGCTGTTCATCGTCGTTTGTATTTGTTACAAAAACATAATCGATCGTTTTCCTGTCTACAGCAATATTCGATTCACCAACTGCCACTGTTCCATCTTTGAAAACAGCATGTAAGGTCAATGGTCTTTCTGATGAAGGAAAAATATGTCCGTCCACATGCATCATTTTTGATAACAATTGGATCGCTTCATACGTACTACCACGCATTTCAGAAACTGCGGCAATAATTAAATTGCCGATCGCATGATTAGCAAAATACTTATCTGATTTATCAAAACGATACTGAAAAATATCTTCATACAACTGCGGCATATCTGATAAAGCAACGAGCACATTGCGTAGATCACCAGGAGGAGTCAGGTTCATTGATTCCCGGATTTCACCGCTACTGCCTCCATCATCAGCAACTGTTACAACAGCAGTGATATCCGCGCTTTGATTTCTCAAGCTTTTTAAAATAACAGGCAGCCCAGTACCACCACCGACAACAACGATCTTAGGCTTTCTGATCCGGTAAGTTTTCATTTTCATGAGCGATTCACCGTCTCTTTCCGTTTTCCTTTATCACGATGAGTAATGTTCACATGATACTCCTTACCAAGTTCATTGCCTACTCGTTCTGTCAAAGCGACTGAACGATGTTGTCCGCCAGTGCAGCCGATCGCGATCGTGATACTTGATTTGCCTTCTTTTTCATAGCCAGGCATCACGTGTTGCAATAGATCGATGAAGCGAGTATAAAATTCTTCTGTTTCTGGAAAACTCATAACATAGTCATAAACAGATTTATCTTGCCCAGTCAATGGTCTCAACTCTGGTATATAGTGAGGGTTTGGTAAAAAACGTACATCCATTACAATATCTGCATCGATCGGCAGACCATATTTAAACCCAAACGATACCATCTCCACACGAAAACCATGTGTGTCGCGTGTTTTAAATTCTTCATTGATTCGTTCTCTTAGTTGTCTTGGAGAAAGATCCGTTGTATCGATGACGACCTGAGCGTCTCCTCTGATTTCTTCCAGAATCGCACGTTCTTTTCTGATCCCTTCAGTGACCAAGCCATCCATAGCTAACGGATGTGCACGTCTAGTTTCTTTATAGCGTGAAACTAACTCTTCGTCGGTTGCATCTAAAAACATGATCGTCGTATCGATCAAATTCGTATTTTCAAGTTCGACCAACATATCCTGAATTTCTCTAAAGAAATTACGTGAACGTAGATCGATCACCAAAGCAATTTTAGTTACTTTGCCTGATTCCTTGATCAATTCCCAAAATTTGGGAATCAGACTTGGCGGCATATTATCGATACAAAAATATCCCATATCTTCAAAACTTTGAATTGCGACAGTTTTACCTGCTCCGCTCATTCCAGTGATTATTACTAATTGTAAATTATCAGCCATCTTACAGCGCCCCTTTAATAACATTTGACTAATTATAACATTCCGGGCGTATCAATGAAAGCTTTTCAACCATTCCAGACTTTTACATTGGCTATCTTTAAATAAAAATAATCATTTGACATCTTGACATCAGATCAAACAAAAAAAGCAAAGCAGAAATTTTCTATTTCCGTTTGCTTTTACGATATACATATTATTAAAATAATAAAGAAACGATTATACATCTTCGATTACATTTAAATAATCCAGGCTTAAAATCGGATCGTCACACTTGATATTCGAACGGTCGGTTGGGTGACATTTAAGAACTCTTACTTCCAAGTCATCTTCTTTTTTAGAGATAGCTTCTCCAATAAAGAACCAAGAAAAGTTTGAGCCATGACAAACATAATGAGCGCCAATCTTAATTTCTCTTTTTTCCAAGAAAAATCATCCTTCCATACTTTTTTCGTATGTATAGAATATCATGATTTTATTCAAATGTACCGTCCAACATACGTATATAATTTACCTTTTTTTGACTATTTTTAAATTAAAGTTATTAAAAAACAAGAGTTTCTCCATCTTGTTCATTTTTTTCTCATTTACTTTTGGTTTATATTTACTTTTTTCACATCTAAAATAAATATAAGAAACAAAAAAACAGTTTTCAAATAAATGAAAAACTGTTTTTTCTTTTTTGAACGGGTTATTTATAGAAGGAAAGATATATACCAATTAGGTTGAACAATATATCTACCTGTGAGTGATTTTACTGTATGAAAATGAAGAAATCAAGACTACTCACTAAATTTCCTCTAATCTTCACACATTCTTTAAGTTTTGTAAAATCACTTCCTAAATGGAGTAGACCAATATCATAGAACCCGTTTCAAATATTTACCAGTATAGCTAGTTTTGACTTTCGCGATATCTTCCGGCGTTCCAGTGGCAACGATCGTTCCTCCACCATCTCCGCCTTCTGGACCAAGATCGATCACATGATCTGCTGACTTGATGACATCTAGATTATGCTCGATCACTAAGACCGTATTTCCCGCCTCAACTAATCTCTCCAATACAAGCAGCAAACGAGCAATATCATCCGTATGCAGGCCAGTGGTTGGTTCATCCAAGATATAGAAGTTTTTACCATTGGAATTTTTGTGCAGTTCACTAGCCAGCTTCATCCGTTGCGCTTCTCCACCTGATAATGTCGTTGCGGGCTGTCCTAACGTCACATAACCTAATCCTACATCAACGATTGTTTTTAATTTACGATGGATCTTAGGAATATGTTGGAAAAAGTCTACAGCATCTTCCACTGTCAAATCAAGAATATCAGCAATCGTTTTGCCTTTATAATGGACTTCTAACGTTTCAGAGTTATAGCGTTTGCCATGACAAACTTCACAAGGAACATATACATCAGGTAAAAAGTGCATTTCGATCTTGATGATTCCATCTCCGCGACAAGCTTCACAGCGACCACCTTTTACGTTAAAGCTAAAACGACCTTTTTTATAGCCACGCACTTTTGCTTCATTCGTTTTTGCAAACAAATCACGGATGTCATCGAAAACACTTGTATAGGTCGCAGGATTACTACGCGGTGTTCGACCGATCGGACTTTGGTCGATATCAATGATTTTTTCGATTTCTTTATAGCCTGTGATACTCTTATGCTTTCCAGGTTTATTAGAATTACGGTTGAGTTTTTGTGCCAAGGCCTTTTTTAAGATCTGATTAACTAATGTACTTTTCCCTGAACCAGAAACACCAGTCACTGCAACAAATTCACCTAAAGGAAATTCAACAGTTACATTCTTCAGATTATTCTCTGCTGCACCAGTAACCTTGATTTTTTTGCCATTCCCTTTGCGACGCTCTTTTGGTACCGGAATGACTTTTTTACCGGATAGATACTGACCTGTCAACGATTTAGGATTTTCTGCTACCTCATCAGGGGTTCCGGCTGCAACGATTTCTCCACCAAGGTGGCCTGCGCCCGGACCTACATCGATCAAATAATCAGAAGCCCGCATCGTATCCTCATCATGTTCTACAACAATCAGTGTATTTCCTAAATCCCGCATCTTTTTGAGTGACTCGATCAAACGGTCATTATCTCGCTGATGGAGACCGATCGATGGTTCATCCAATATATATAAAACGCCAGATAAATTGGAACCTATCTGTGTAGCTAAACGAATACGCTGTGCTTCTCCGCCGGACAAGGTTCCCGCAGCTCGACTAAGAGTCAAATAATCTAAACCAACATTTTGCAGAAAGTTCAATCGGTCTTTTACTTCTTTCAAAATCGGTTTGGCAATCATTTGTTCTTGTTCAGATAAAGTGACTGTTTCAAAAAAGTTTACCGCTTTTTTGATTGCTAATTCACTGATTTGTCCAATATTTGTATTATCGATTTTTACAGAAAGAGCTTGTGGGTTTAAGCGATAACCTTTACACGTCGTACAAGTCAATTCAGTCATGTATAAACGCATTTGATCACGCGTGAAATCACTATTCGTTTCATGATAACGGCGCTTGATATTCGTTAAGACACCTTCAAAAGGTACTTCAACATCACGAACACCGCCAAAATCATTTTCATAATGGAAATGAAAAACTTCTCCATTAGACCCATTCAAAATAATATCCTGATGCTCTTCTGGTAATTCACTGAATGGTGTATCCATATCGATATTAAAACTTTCAGCTGCTTGCTCCAGCATTTGCGGATAATATTGCGAGCTGATCGGATTCCAAGGAACAATCGCTCCTTCACGTAAAGTTTTAGTCCCATCAGGGATCACTAAGTCCTTATCTACTTCCAATTTATTTCCCAACCCATCACAATCAGGGCAGGCGCCAAATGGAGCATTGAAAGAAAACAATCTCGGCTCAAGCTCGCCAACAGTAAACCCACAATAAGGACATGCATAGTGTTCGCTAAACAGCATTTCTTCACCATCGATCACATCTACTAATGCATAACCGTCAGCTAAACGTAATGCCGCTTCAAATGAATCAAATAAGCGTGAACGAATGCCGTCTTTCACTACGATTCGGTCGATCACTATAGAAATATCATGCTTCTTATTTTTCTCAAGTTCAGGAGCTTCGCTAACATCATACGTTTCTCCATCTACTCGCATCCGAACATAGCCTTCACGCTGGATCATTTCGAAAATTTTCTTATGTTGCCCTTTTTTCTTCACGATCACAGGTGCCAAAATTTGGATCTTTGTTTTTTCCGGCAATTCTAAGACTTTATCCACCATTTGTTCAACTGATTGACTGGTGATCTCAATATTGTCATTCGGACATATTGGATGTCCAACACGAGCAAACAATAATCTTAAATAATCATTGATCTCCGTCACCGTACCAACAGTTGAGCGCGGATTTTTACTAGTAGTTTTTTGATCGATGGAAATTGCTGGACTTAATCCATCAATACTATCGACATCTGGTTTATCCATTTGACCTAAAAATTGTCTAGCATAAGCAGAAAGACTTTCCACATATCTGCGTTGACCTTCTGCATACAAGGTATCGAAAGCGAGTGAACTTTTCCCAGAACCTGATAAACCTGTCACTACAACCATCTTATCTCGCGGAATTGTAACATCTATATCTTTTAAATTATGTGCGCGTGCACCATGAATAACGATTTTATCGTTTGCCATTACTTCTCTCCTTTTTACTTATTGGTCCGATGTCCATTACTTCTAAGCGAATAAATTCGCAAGAGTAACGGTTCTCCTTTTTACTTATTGGTCCGATGTCCATTACCTCTACACGAATAATTCGTAAGAGTAATGGCTCTCCTTTATGATTATTGGTCTAATGATCATTACTGTGAAACACAGCGTTACTGTCATTTTTGTACAGATACTTGCTCGTCTGCAAAAAAAGTATCATTAAACAGTGCATGTCGGTTTTTAGTATAATCGATTCTTATGATTTTCTATTTCCTTGGGCAAAGTTTTCTTATGTTTCAAAGAAATCAGTTTAATCTGCTGCTTTTAGCTCTAAGATCGTATCTCTCAGCGTAGCGGCTGTTTCAAAGTCCAGCGCTTTTGCAGCATCTTTCATTTCTTTTTCCAGTTTCATCAATAAATCTGCTTTTTCCTGACGAGTCATTTCATGGTAAGACTTATCGATCTTGAATGGTTCATTCTTTTCATTGTTCGCCTTAGAAATCGAAATCAATTCCCGAATCTCTTTGATGATCGTTTTCGGCACGATCCCGTGTTCTTCATTATATTTCTCTTGGATCGAACGACGACGAGCTGTTTCATCCATCGCTTTTTGCATCGAATCAGTTATTTTATCCGCGTACATGATCACTCGACCATCTGAATTCCGCGCCGCTCTTCCGATCGTCTGAACAAGAGAACGCTCACTTCTCAAGAAGCCTTCTTTATCAGCATCTAAAATAGCGATCAATGATACTTCCGGTACATCAAGTCCTTCTCTTAGTAAGTTGATCCCGACTAACACATCGAATTCTCCTAAACGTAGATCTCGAATGATCTCCGTTCGTTCCAATGTTTTGATATCACTATGCAGATACTTGACCTTGATCCCTAATTCTTTGAAGTAATCTGTTAGATCCTCTGACATTTTTTTCGTGAGTGTAGTAACGAAAACCCGTTGGTTCTTCGCTACACGTTCATTGATTTCACCAACCAGATCATCGATTTGTCCCATGATCGGACGAACTTCGATCAATGGATCTAGTAAGCCAGTTGGACGAATGATCTGCTGGATCACAGTATCCGTCTGTTCATGTTCATATGGCCCTGGAGTTGCTGAAACATACACGATTTGATGAACATGCTCTTCAAATTCTTCCAACCTAAGCGGGCGATTATCCAATGCACTTGGTAAACGGAAACCATAGTCGACCAGCATTTGTTTTCTTGCTCGGTCTCCATTGTACATCCCTCTGATTTGAGGCATCGTCACATGTGATTCATCAATCACTAACAGAAAGTCATCTGGGAAGAAATCCAGTAATGTATATGGCGGCTCCCCTTCTGAACGACCATCCATGTGACGGGAGTAATTCTCGATGCCGGATGTGTAGCCCATTTCACGCATCATTTCAATGTCATAATTCGTTCGTTGTTCCAAGCGTTGTGCTTCCAATAATTTATTTTCACTACGTAATACTTTTAATCGCTCATCTAATTCTGCTTGAATCTGAGAAATAGCATGCTCCATATGATCTTCATTCGTCACAAAGTGAGTTGCTGGGAAAATTGCTACATGCTCTGTCTCTGCAATTATTTCTCCCGTCAACGCATCCACTTCTCTGATTCGTTCGATCTCATCACCAAAAAATTCGACTCTTAACGCATGCTCATCTCTAGATGCCGGAAAAATTTCAACCACATCTCCCCGAACTCTAAAACGGCCCCGCTGAAAGTCAATATCATTACGCTCAAATTGAATATTGACCAAGTTCGTCAACAACTGACTACGATCCATCTCCATACCTACACGAATCGATACAACTTGTTCACTATATTCTTTAGGGTCTCCCAAACCAAAGATACAAGAAACCGAAGCAACAACGATCACATCATTTCTTTCTAATAATGAGCTTGTTGCTGAGTGACGTAATTTATCGATTTCATCATTGATACTGGCATCTTTTTCTATATATGTATCGCTGGAAGGAACATAAGCCTCTGGCTGGTAATAATCATAATAACTGACAAAATACTCGACCGCGTTATTCGGGAAGAATTCTTTGAATTCACCATAAAGCTGTCCAGCTAATGTCTTATTATGCGCGATGACCAGAGTTGGCTTATTGACCTCTGTGATTACATTAGAAATGGTAAATGTCTTACCTGTTCCTGTCGCTCCAAGTAGAATCTGAGCTTTCTCGCCGCCTTCGATCCCTTCTGTCAATCGCTTGATTGCCTCCGGCTGATCACCATCCGGCTGATACTTTGAGACTAAGTCAAATGTATTGGAGGTTTCTCTTTCTATCATTCAACATCCTCCTCTGAATAATTTACTGGCTGCTTCCATTCAATCATTAGCCAATGACAATAGATACAATTTTCTAAAATCACTACTAGTGAATTGAAGGGAAACCTCTGAAAATATTTTACCATACCGAACATATTTTCGCCACCTTTAGAATATATTGCGTATACGCATTTTTTTACACTTTCAACTTTATTTTCAGATTTTAGCTTCAATATTTTTCACTTTATAATGTAACATTAAGTAACACAGGATGTTAGAAAACGACATTTTTTTAAGTTTAACTTGTTTAATGACTTGTGTTTTACCCTTTTTTTACTATATAATTATTCAATATGTAAATATAGGAGGTATTTTATGAAAAAGAAACATTTTTTGCTTTCATTTATGCTAATGATGGCAAGTCTACTGACATTTACACTTGGACAGTCGGCTCAGGCTGAGGAAAAAACATATAATATAGGAACAGATTTAACTTTTGCGCCTTTTGAATTTCAAGATTCCAAAGGAGAATACATCGGTATCGATGTCGATCTGCTTAAAGCCATTGCAGATGATCAAGGCTTTAAGGTCAATCTAAAACCACTTGGCTTTGATAGTGCCATTCAGGCAGTTCAATCAAAACAAGTTGATGGAATGATCGCCGGAATGAGTATCACAGACGAGCGAAAGAAATCTTTTGATTTCTCAGAACCTTATTTTGATAGCGGATTGCAAATGGCAGTCAAAAAAGGCAACGATAAGATCAAAGCTTATGATGATTTAAAAGGAAAAACTGTTGCTGCTAAAGTGGGAACAGAAAGTGCTACTTTCCTTGAAAAAAATCAAGATAAATATGGCTATACAATCAAAAACTTTGACGATGCTACTGGACTTTACCAAGCACTCGAAAATGGTGAAGCAGACGCAATTTTTGATGACTACCCTGTGTTAGGCTATGCAATCACGAATGGGCAGAAATTACAGTTAGTCGGTAAAAAAGAAACAGGAAGTTCTTACGGGTTTGCGGTAAAAAAAGGGCAAAATAAAGAATTACTTGAAAAATTCAACGCTGGTTTGAAAGACTTGAAAGACTCTGGTAAATATGATGAAATCATTGCCAATTACATTTCTACTGGAAATGAATCAGAGGAACAAGCCGATACACAAATGAAAAAGATTCAACCCAAAAAAGATACTTATGTCATTGCCAGTGATTCAACATTCGCACCTTTTGAATTCCAAAATTCTGATGGTGAATATGAAGGAATCGACGTTGATCTAGTCACACGAATCGCTGAACTCCAAGGATTCAATATTGAATTTAAGTTTATTGGTTTTAGTTCAGCTGTTCAGGCGGTTGAATCTGGACAGGCAGATGGGATGATCGCTGGAATGACGATCACTGACGAACGTGAAAAATCATTCGACTTTTCGACTCCTTATTTCAATAGCGGGATCCAAATCGCTGTCAAGAAAGGCAACGACAAAATTACTTCTTATGAAGATTTAAAAGGGAAAAAAGTCGGTGCAAAAATCGGGACAGAAAGTGCTGATTTTCTTGAAGCAAATAAAAGCAAATATGGTTACTCCATCAAATATTTAGATACAACTGATGCCTTATATAGTGCCCTTGAAATCGGTGAAATCGAAGCAATGATGGATGATTATCCTGTTATCGGTTATGGCGTTGCTCAAAAACAGCCTTTAGTAACACCGATTCCTCGTGAAGAAGGTGGAAAATACGGTTTTGCAGTTAAAAAAGGCAAAAATCCTGAATTGATCCAGATGTTCAATGAAGGGCTTGCCGAATTAAAACGAACAGGTGAATACGATAAAATCGTTGGCAAATATATCAAAGATGCTTCTACGGAAAACAAAGTAGATGAATCAACATTTATCGGTATGATCCAAAATAATTGGAAACGACTATTAAGTGGATTATGGATGACGATTCAACTAACATTGATTTCATTCATTCTTGCATTGATCGTTGGTGTGATCTTCGGATTATTCAGCGCCTCTCCTTCTAAAGCGTTACGCGTGATAGCCACTGTTTATGTCGACATCATCCGTGGAATTCCGTTGATGGTACTTGCTTTCTTCATTTATTTTGGCTTACCTGGAATTCTAGGATTCAATATTCCAGTATTCCTTGCTGGTATCATTACCTTAACGCTAAACGCCAGTGCCTATATCTCTGAAATCGTACGCGGCGGGATCAATGCGGTTCCTACAGGACAAATGGAAGCTTCGCGCAGTTTAGGACTTTCATATAACCGGACAATGCAAAAGATCATTTTGCCGCAAGCAATCAGAATCATGATCCCATCATTCGTCAACCAATTCGTTATTTCATTGAAAGATACAACGATCCTTTCAGCGATCGGGTTGATCGAATTATTACAAACAGGAAAAATCATCGTTGCCAGAAATTTACAAAGTACACTTGTTTATTTTGTAATTGCGATGATGTATCTAGTCTTGATCACAGCGTTGACAAAACTAGCAAAAGTCTTGGAAAAGAAGGTGAAATAATATGGCTGAAAAAATTCTAGTCGAGCATTTAGTAAAAAAATATGGTGATAACACTGTTTTAAATGATATTAATGTTTCTATCCAAGAAGGCGATGTTGTTTGCGTGATCGGTCCTTCCGGTTCTGGTAAAAGTACTTTCCTTCGTTGTTTGAATCAACTGGAAGAAGCAACAAGCGGCGATATTATTATTGACGGAGCAAACTTAACAGATAAAAATACCAACATCAATAAAATACGTCAGCATATAGGTATGGTGTTTCAACACTTCAATTTATTTCCACATTTATCGATCATGGAAAATATCACATTAGCTCCTACTGATCTAGGTCGTCTTTCTAAACAAGAGGCGGAAGAAAAAGCCATCCAGCTTTTAGAAACTGTGGGTCTCGCTGATAAAAAAGATAGCTATCCAGAATCATTATCAGGTGGTCAAAAACAACGTGTTGCAATCGCTAGAGCTTTAGCGATGAACCCAGATATCATGCTATTCGATGAACCAACCTCGGCCCTTGATCCAGAAATGGTCGGCGATGTATTAAACGTTATGAAAAAACTTGCAAAACAAGGAATGACGATGGTGATCGTTACTCATGAAATGGGCTTCGCTAAAGAAGTAGCAAATCGTGTGATGTTTATCGATGGCGGAAATTTTCTAGAAGACGGGAGCCCGCAACAGATCTTTGAGAATCCTCAAAATGAACGGACGAAAGATTTCTTGGATAAAGTTCTAAATATTTAAGACTAACTAAAAAGACATGATTTGAATGATTCAAATCATGTCTTTTTTAGTTTAGATATTCTTTTCTTGATAAATCTCCTATTCTAACGTAAATTAAAAAAGAAGTTATTTTTGAAAGAAGGCTGCCGTCCATGAAACGCATTTTCTCTTTTTTTATGCATGATCTACTATTTTCTATCTCCTTTCTAATAGCACTCATTAGCTGCTTTTTCGGTACATTTTCAATTGAGTCGATCGATTTTAAAGTCATCGTTTGCCTGTTTGGTCTAATGCTGCTTGTCGCTAATATTGAAAAGCTTGGTGTTTTGACCTATCTCGCTGAAAAACTGATCGATCTATCGACTACTACTCGTGCTCTCATTAGAAATATCACACTCCTGGCTTTTTTTAGCTCTATGTTATTAACAAATGATGTCGCTATTTTAAGTCTAATGCCGATCTACTTGACGATCACGAAAAAAGTTTCGGATATGGGCCATAAGATGACTGGTGCTGTTCTACTGATCATCGCAGCAAATTTAGGCAGTAGTTTCTTCCCTTTTGGCAACCCGCAAAATTTGTTCCTATTTTCCTATTACTCATTGACTGTTGGTACATTCTTCAGTTGGGCTTCTCTCTTGCTGCTTGTATCGTTCAGCTTCTTATTTCTGTCCTTTTTTTGGATCAAAAAGACCCCTATTCCCAATCAAGAAGAGCCGCTGCCCTCGATCGATCAACGCAAAACCAGTTATTTAAGCTTGATCGGATTAGTGATTTTGGTTGGCGTCTTCGATCTGTTTCCTTATTATATCGTCATTCCTATTGCTGTTTTGCTTCTTTCGATGTATGATTTCAGCAGTTTGAAGCAAGTTGATTATCGGTTGCTAGCTACGTTTATCTTTTTCTTTATCGCTGTCGGTAATTTTTCTCAATTGGAAACTATTTCTCTATTGATCAAAAAACAGTTCACAACAAGCTCAGCTACGTTTTTTGGCAGTATCGCAGCTAGTCAGCTTATCAGTAATGTTCCGGCTGCTATCCTTCTCGCTCCATTCACTACTCAAACCCAAGCCCTGTTCTTCGGAGTCAATATTGGCGGCTTAGGAACAATCATCGCCTCTTTAGCTAATCTGATTGGGTTTAAAATTTATAAGCAATATTATCCAAATCAAGGAAAACGATTTTTACTAACGTTTAGTCTAATCAATCTGATTTTTCTACTTGGATTTATTGTCGTCTTTTATTTTACTCTATAAAAAAACAACAAAATGACAATCATTTTGTTGTTTTTTTCAATTTCTAATTAGCAATTGCTTCCAAACGTGCTGTTACTTCTTGTTCTGTCAAATGATTCTTCGCTACATAGCGATTAGCTGGATGATGACGGCATTCATCTGAACAGCTGCCAAGATATTTAGCTTCATTTTCTTCTGAAGCTAAAATTTGTTTATTACAGAACGGGTTAGCACAGTTGATATAACGTTCGCAAGGTGTTCCATCAAACCAGTCTTTACCGATGATTTTTTTATCGACATGATTGATTTCCACACTGATGCGTTCATCGAAAACGTACATTTTTCCATCCCATAATTCACCCTGTACTTCAGGATCTTTTCCATATACAGCAATCCCGCCATGAAGTTGTGAAACATCTTCAAATCCTTCTTTTAGCATCCAGCCAGAAAACTTCTCACAGCGGATTCCGCCCGTACAATAGGTTACGATTTTTTTATCCATAAATTGCTCTTTATTTTCTCTGATCCATTGAGGCAGCTCTCTGAAATTACGGATATCAGGGCGAACGGCACCCCTAAAATGTCCCAAATCATATTCATAGTCATTTCTAGCATCGATCACAACAGTATTTTCATCAAGCAAGGCTTCTTTAAATTCCTTAGGCTCCAAATATTTACCTGTTAATTCTAACGGGTTCACATCCTCTTCTAAGTTTAAAGAAACAAGCTCTTTCCTTGGACGGACAAACATTTTATGAAATGCCATCTCTTGTGCTTCATCGATTTTGAAGTAAGTATCTTTGAATCGTTCATCCGCAAGCATTGCTTTCATATAAGCATCTGTGTCAGCGATCGTTCCAGAAAGTGTACCGTTGATTCCTTCTGATGCAATTAAGATTCTTCCTTTTAAATTTAGTGAATTACAAAATGCTAGATGTTCTTTCGCAAATTGTTCTGGATTTTCTAGTGGTGTATATTTATAGTAAAGTAATACACGATAGTCCATTCTTATCTTTCCCCTTTTTGTACAAACTGTTTACAAGACAGTCCTTAATTTATCTTCATACCTATTAAGTATATAAAAAAAGAAAGCGAAAAATCGAGATATTTGCTTGTGTATTAATGTACAATATAAAAGCTTTGAAACATGGCTTCTTCAAGCATATTTCAAAGCTTCAATACTTACTTATCATTATTGTCCAGAAACAGCAAAATAATTTTCGTCATTATCCGCAAAATTAAACACAAGTCCTGTCGGCAGTTGAACCATCTCGCCTACTCGAACACCTGCATCTTTCATTTTTTTATACAAATTCACAATATCATCAGAGAAAAACATCAATGAAGGCGTATTGCCTGCAACTTCTGGCGAATGTTTTTGAATAAATTCCAAATCATACAAAACTATACTAGTATCTGCATCTTCACCTGGTGACACTTCCACAACCAAAGTTCCATCAACTGCGTCTCTTTCCTTCTCTACAAATCCGATTTTTTGCCAAAATCGGCTTGATTCCTCGACATTTGTTACATATAACATGATTTTAATTTGATTAGTAAACATTATTGAGCTCCTTTTCTAGATAGCAATTATTCCACTTCTATTATATACTTTATTACTATATCTTATACCAAGGTTTATGAAAATAATTTTGCTTTAAAAAAGGAGAAAAAATGAAATTGACTGTTTTGGTAGACAATAATGTTTACATCGATCATTACTATTTGGGCGAGCCTGCATTGTCTTTTTATCTAGAAGATGGCAATGAAAAAATCTTGTTTGATACAGGCTATAGTGATGTTTTCATAAGAAATGCTGAATTACTAAATATTGATTTGAGTCAGATAACGAAGCTGGCTTTATCTCATGGACACAATGACCATACTGGCGGACTCAGCCAAATAACAGATTTATTTGACCAGAAAAAACCACAGCTGATTGCTCATCCTTTAACGTTTTTTCCTAAAAAAGAACAGGATTTGGCCATCGGCTCCCCAGTAACTATCAAAGATTTAGAAAGAGAATATGAGCTGCTTTTAACAAAAGAGCCTGTCAAGCTTTCACCAAATATTACTTTTCTTGGAGAAATTCCTCAACTTGTAGATTTTGAACCTCGGCTTCAGGTGGGCGAAACAAAAATCACAGATACTTTTGTTCCCGATTATGTTTTTGATGATTCTGCTTTAGTTTTTGAAGGTACTGATGGTATCTACATCATCACTGGCTGTTCTCATAGCGGTATCAGCAATATTTGTGAATATGCCAAACGAGTTACAGGCAATCAAACAATCAAGAGCATTATTGGCGGCTTTCATTTATTTGAAGAAAATATACAATTGGAGCAAACAATCGAGTACTTTAAAAAGAATCAGATCAATACACTATATCCCTGCCATTGTGTTTCCTTTCCTGCAAAAGCAAAAATCCATTACCAACTTCCAATCCAAGAAGTCGGTGTCGGAATGCAAATCGAATGGCAATAAAAGAGGACGGGACAGAAGTGTTCAACTCCAAGAACCAAGTAGGTACTGTGCAACACTGTTTATCTGCGACGAGTCTTTGACGAGAAAGCATCAACTCGTTCCTCGTTGTGTTTCACAGCAATTTCAGCTTATTTCCAAAACCTTCAACTCTTAGTGCTTTAGCACTTAGAATGTTGCTAGCTTCACTTTGTTCTTTGAACAATAGTCAAACTGTATGCGTTAGCTGATGTGATCGAAGTGAAGCATAGTAGTTACTTCTGCTTCTACCGTTTATTCGTTTTAAAAAGGACCAGGATATAACTCTACGAGTTATATCTCAGACTGTAGACAAATACGTTCAACATTCAGAAAATAGAGTGTTGAGCGTATTTTTTTATCTTAGTATCAAAATCAAAGCAAAAAAATAAAGGCATTCGCCTTTCTCTAGCCCCACAGGGCTAATTTCTTTAAATTCATTGCAGCAAAAATCAGTCTCGTATGCACTGCGACTTTTTCCAAGGTTCGGTATTTTGTCCAACGCATCCCATGCTTCTCTTTTGCATCGGCAAACACTCTTTCAATAGTTTCTTTACGTTTGCGGTATGTTTCTCGATTGAAGGAAGTATGACGAAGATGTTCTGCATTCTCCAACCCAGCTTGCCAAATATGACGGGTCACTACTTTTTGATGATTTTGACTTCTTGTGCACTGCTTCAATTGCGGACAATTCTGGCAAATGTAAGATTTTGACTTATATTCACGGTATCCCTCTCGAGTAAGTGTAGAAAAATGTAAGGGTTGATTTTCAGGGCACAGGTAACAATCGTAGTATTCGTCATAGACAAATTGATTTTTGGCTAGTAACGTTCGATCACCTCTAGGTCGTGTATAAGGAAGAACAGGGTGAAGTTTTCTCCGTCGGAGAAATTCTATAAAAGTGGCAGTTTTATACCCAGCATCAGCTGCTACAGCATGTATCGCTGGAAATTTAGTACAGATAGAGGCAACTAGATCAGGAGCAATTTGACTATCATGACGGTTACCAGGCGTTACAATGACATCTAAAATGAATCCGTGTTCATCACAACCAGTATGAGCAGAATAAGCAAATTGTTTCTCTCGTTCTCCTTTTACATAATACCCGCTCTCAGGGTCTACTTTACTTATTTTTCGTTCTTTCAGCTCACTTTCTGTCGGGAAAGTAAAAGGGCGCTTTCCTGCCTTGATGCGTTCCTCGTTAATTTCTTTCTCTAATTCTGATTGATAGGCTTTTGCTTCAATATGCGTCATTTCTCTAGTAAAATAATGCTTGTTTGCATTAGCTTTGATATGAGTAGAATCCATATAGAGAACATCTTCCGTAATCATCCGAGCCTTGGCAGCTTGTTCCAGTATGTAGGCGAAAATATCTTCAAAGAGTGTAGTTTCTCGAAAGCGGCGAACATAGTTTTTTCCAAAGGTAGAGAAATGGGGAATGGTTTCATTGAAATCGTAGCCTAAAAACCAACGATAAGCGACATTAGTGTCTATTTCTTTTATCGTTTGACGCATGGAACGGATACCAAAGAGATATTGAATGAAGACGATTTTGACTAAAACCACAGGATCAATACTTGGTCGACCTAAGGTCGAATAAGTTGATTCAACAATTGGATAAATGAAGGTAAAATCAATTGCTTTATCTATTTTTCAGATCAAGTGATCTTTTGGGACAAGTTCTTCCAAGGAAATCATCATGTATTGATCCCTTCCATTCATTGGGTGTTTTGACATCATTTTTTACGCGCTCCTTTAAAACGTTTTCATACATTAAGTATAAAAGAAAAAACTGTAGACGTCATCCTTTTTTAGGACTTTGTCTACAGTCTGGGATATAACTCTACGAGTTATATCTTGGTCCTTTTTTTTAACTCTCTTGGGGAAGAGAAGTGGATCACAAATTATGCATTTTCTTCAATGACTAAATTGCTGTCATTTAGGACATCACGATCTAGTTCATTGATTCTAGAACTCGTCACGATTCCTGCGACCATGCTGTCACTCACGTTAACAGCAGTTCTCGCCATATCGATCAACGGTTCTACAGAAATCACTAATCCAACAATCGCAACTGGTAAGTTCATAGCGCCTAGTACGATCAAGGAAGCAAAAGTCGCTCCACCACCGACACCGGCAACACCAAATGAACTGATTGTAACAATTGCAACTAACATCAAAATAAATTCTAAACTAAAGACATTGATCCCAACAGTTGGTGCAACGATCGTTGCCAACATTGCAGGATAAACCCCTGCACAGCCGTTTTGACCAATCGACAAGCCAAAGCTTGCAGCAAAGTTAGCGGTCGCATCATCGACGCCCAATGCCTTTGTTTGTGTTTCAATATTTAAAGGTAATGCTCCCGCACTTGATCTTGATGTGAAAGCAAAGCTCAACACTGGAAATGATTTTTTCAAATAATTTACAGGATTTACTTTTACCGCAATCAAAATCGCTAAGTGAATTAGCATCACAATAATCAACGCAGTATATGAAGCTAAAACAAATTTACCCAAGTTCAATATTGCTTCAAAATCACTTGTCGCTACCACATTTGTCATCAACGCCAACACGCCATACGGTGTCAAACGCAACACAAGTGTCACGATACGCATCGTAATTTTATAAAGACTGTCGATCAGATTGGCGAAAAATTCTCCTTCTTTTGGCGCTTTACGTTTCACACCAAGATAAGCTACACCAACGAAAGCCGCAAAAATAACCACACCGATCGTACTTGTTGGACGAGTGCCAGCAAAATCTGCAAAGACATTTCTAGGAATAAAGGCTAAAATTTGTTGAGGAATCGATAGGTTTTCAACGGTTTCCTGTCGAGTCGCAAGTTCTGCGATCCGTGCCGTTTCTGCCGCTCCTTCAGTAAATTTCGCACCTTGAAGTCCAAACAATAATGTAGTTCCGATTCCGACCAATGCAGCGACGGCAGTCGTACCTAACAATGTTGCCAGCACATTAAAGCTGATTTTTCCTAATTGTTTGGATTCTTTCATTTTCGTAAATGCTCCGACGATCGAAACAAAGACTAAGGGGATTACGAGCATTTGTAAAAATGCTACATATCCATTACCTACAATACCAATCCAGTCCATTGCTTGTGTTGTAACTTTATCTTGAGTACCAAATGCGAATTGAATAATTGCGCCTAAAACAATACCCACGCCTAATGCAGCAAAGACACGTGTTGAAAACTTAAGGTGTTTTTTCTGCATACGATAAAAGACGTATAACACAGCGACAAAAGCCAGGACCACTAAAACAGTGATGAGTGTTGTCATTTTTTTCCCTCCCAATTTTTAAAGCGAAAGCAGCCTTTAAAGCTAACCACCGCAAAATAAATGACAGTCCATCAAAGGAAGTAAAGGTTCCCGGGAATCATTCTTCAATGATCCGCCCTAAAAATTAAAAAGCTTATTTTTAGTGATACATCTATTTTACCTGATTTTAAATAAGAAAAGATACTTTTTTGTTTCACTGATGATAGTAAAAAAGAGTTTGTGATAGTTTCAGGCTATCACAAACTCTTTTTTCTATTTTATCCTTCTTGTGATGATTGAAAGTTCAATTGAATTCCTGGCTTATCCAGTGCAATTTCAGTCACTTCATAGGCCATACGTTGAACAATACTGAATAGAGGACTTACTAATTCATCCACTTCTTCTTGGCTGATATCTTCTTGTTTTTCAATTTTGTGATTGATGATATGGTTGATTTGACTCACAGATCCTGACAACACATATTCTTCAAATACTAAGCGAAACTCTAAACGAGCCGCGATAATTGAATTTTCTTTAGGATAATTTTCATCTGTTGATTCGATTGGTGAAAAACCAACTCTCAGATCTGTTTCTACCTCACCCATATCTTGTGTACGCATATCGTAATGAAAAGCTTCTACGACTTCTTGCTGACGTTTTATTTCCACGTTTTTATACTCTCCTTTATATTCGGTTTGACAGTCACTATTTTACTGAAAAAATAATTGCTCTGCTTAAAATCATTATAACATATTTCTTTTTCTTAAAAATAGCTCAAACCCTTATTCCATTAATTTTTAAAAGAATGGATCGGCGCTGGAATACGTCCGCCGCGTAAAATAAAATCGGTAGAAGCGTAGTCATTGACTTTCATCACAGGTGCTCTGCCTAATAATCCGCCAAATTCTACCATATCTCCTACTTGTGTTCCTTTGGCTGGAATGATTCTGACAGCTGTCGTCTTATGATTGATCACACCGATCGCTGCTTCATCAGCGATCATAGCGGCAATTGTTTCAGCAGAGGTTTCTCCAGGAATCGCGATCATATCTAATCCTACCGAACAAATGGCAGTCATTGCCTCTAATTTTTCCAAATTCAAAGCGCCATTATTCACCGCATTGATCATGCCGGCATCCTCAGAGACAGGAATAAATGCGCCAGAAAGTCCGCCAACGTGATTACATGCCATTACTCCACCTTTTTTCACCGCATCGTTCAATAGAGCCAATGCAGCAGTTGTCCCATGAGTCCCAACACTTTCCAAGCCCATCTCTTCTAAAATATAGGCAACACTATCTCCAACAGCTGGTGTAGGCGCTAAAGATAAATCAACGATTCCAAACGGAACATTCAGTCGTTCGGAAGCAATTTTTCCAACTAACTGACCCATTCGTGTGATTTTAAAGGCTGTTTGTTTTACGACCTCAGCTACAACATCAAAAGGCTCACCTTTGACCTTTTCCAGTGCCCGTTTGACAACTCCTGGTCCACTGACACCCACATTGATGACACAATCAGCTTCCCCTACGCCATGGAAGGCACCAGCCATAAATGGATTGTCTTCAACAGCATTTGCAAACACAACTAATTTGGCACAGCCCATATCAGATCTTTCTGCAGTTTCTTTGATCACATAGCCCATATGACGAACAGCATCCATATTGATACCGGCACGGGTTGAGCCGATATTCACAGAAGAACATACAAATTCTGTTTCAGCCAATGCTTGTGGAATCGAATTAATTAGAATATCGTCACCATGCTGATACCCCTTTTCAACTAAGGCGCTAAATCCGCCAATAAAGTTGACCCCAACCGCTTGAGCTGCTCTATCTAATGCTTTCGCATATTTCACATAATCTTTATCTAGACTAGCTGCGGCAATGATTCCAATCGGAGTTACTGAAATCCGTTTGTTGATGATCGGAATCCCGTACTCTGATTCAATCTCAGCTCCAACTTTAACAAGATTTTTCGCTAAGCGAGTGATTTTTTCATATATTTTTTGACAGGCACGATCACTATCACTATCAATACAATCAAGTAATGAAATCCCCATCGTGATCGTTCTGATGTCTAAATTTTCTTCTTCGATCATGCGAATCGTTTCTAAAATTTGGTTTGTTTCCAAAATGATTCCTCCTAATTTTAAAAGTAACACGAACTAGCTTATAAAGTTAGATGATGTTAAAAAATAAAGCTCAAGCTAGTATATGATTATTATAACTTGTGCATCACGTTGAATATTTCTTCGTTTTGGATACTGATCGTGACTCCTAATCGTTCACCCAATTCATTCAATGTTGCACGAATGTCTTCAAAATTAGCTTGTTCTTTGGAAAGTTCTAGTACCATCATCATCGTAAAATAGCTGTCCATGATCGTTTGAGAAACATCAAGGATATTAATGTTCATTTCAGCTAATGTCTGGCTTACACCAGCGATGATCCCTACTTTATCTTTTCCTATAACTGTCAGTACTGCCCGCATATATTTTCCTCCTCAATCATTTTTTCCATTATAACATAGCACGTTCACTTGTTAACAAAAAAGCGGAACAAATCCTACTAAAATGAACTGATTGTTCGCTTTTCAACAAAAAAATTGAAAATCAACTCTTCCTAGTCAATTTTCAATCTACTACTTCTACTTTATTCATTTTTAAACCACTCTAAAAAACTGTTCTTTACATTTCGAACAAGTCACTTTGATCTTGCCTCTTTTTTTCGGCGCACGTAACTGCTGTTTACAAGCTGGACATTTAAAGTAACGATAGGTATGCCGATTGACGAATCTTATCTTGATCATCGAAAAAAACGTTAGCACCCGTTGTCGGCTCGCTACAAAACGAGTATTTTCATTTGCTCTTGGGTATATCCGTTTTGAAAAAAAGCGATAATTCGACCATAACCATAACCCAAATGCTGCAAAAAATACAACTGACGTTGATAAAAATAAATTTACTATCAGCAAAATAAAGCTAAGCGACAACAACGTACGATTAAGTGAATCGATTCGTGCATATCTTCCAGTTAATAATTTCTGCATTTTTCTATTCCAACGAAGCAATCGCTCAAACCACAGTTGTTTCATGTTATCCCTCTTTCTCTACTCTATGCTATTATCTCAATCAATAATCACCAATTCAAGAGTATTTACGAATAAATTTGCTGGAGTTTTTGAATTTCCTCTTTGATTTGAGCTTTGACTTCGTCCGGTTCTATCACTTCGATCGCACTACCAAAAGAAAGTAAATAAGACGTTAGCCAACTGCCTTTCGGTTGCTGTGTTCTTACCGTCGTATACTTTTCATGAGGCTCTATTTCAACTTCAGACAGCTCTTCTTTGATTCTATAAAAGAGCTCATTTTGTACTTGGAATACCACATCAGTCGTTTCAAATCGGGGTTGATAGTTTTTGTCTAAAAGCAATACATCGATTTCATTATCTGTCATGACCAAATCAGCGATCCGTTTCAATTTAAATAAGCGCGTCGTTTTTCGAACACAACAATATCCTGCAAGATACCAAGCATTTTGCTTAAAGATCAGTTTGTTTGGCATGACTTCCCGAGAAATTCCTTCACCTTTGCCATTCTTATAATAAAAAGAAACACATTTCCCTTTTATTTTGGCTTCTGTGATCAATTCGATCGCATGAGCTTCGTCTTCTTGCCCCCAAGTTGAAAAATCGATATCGATCCAAGGTTCTATTTCTTTATTGAATAAGGAGGAAAGTTTATTGACTAATGGTTCGACACTACTCAGATTCGCCGCCGATAAGTTCTGTAACCCTACTATGATCTGGTCCTGTTCTTCATCATCAACAAAGGTTGCCGGCAAATGATGTGTATCCAACAAATGGATCCCTCCATCACGGCCACTTTTAGCGTATATCGGAAAGCCTTGAGCAGACAATACATCAACATCTCGATAGATCGTCCGCGTCGAAACTTCCAACTGTTCCGCCAGATAAGTCGCTTTCACTTTATTATGGAGAGTCAGGTAGTGCATGATGTAGAATAATCTTGATAAACTATTCATGTATCTTAAAATCCAAGATCAGTTTGCTTGTTTCACCAATAAAATCGTACTGATAAGAACCAGACAATCCCTGTAATTCTCCTGTACCTTTGATGATCATTCCAGGTGAATCAAGTGCTCCTTTATCGAATAAGCCTTTTTCCGCAGCTGTAAAGGTTCCTGTTTTTCCTTTATACTGTCCCTCAAAATGAAGAAATCCAGTAATTCTAGCTGTGGCAAGATGGCCATCTTCTTGATTGCTTTCAATATAGTATAATAGATATTCAACCCATGCGATTCCTTGCAAATCTCCCTCAAGCTGATACTGAGCGTGTACTTGATTGAGCGGAAAATCTGTCTTTTCAGCATCAATCGTCTGTTCATCCCACTTGGTCACGTTAAATGTTGTACTCATACTTACCCCTCCCTATAATTTAAAGGATACCAAACATATGTTCTTTTTTCAAGATGGAATTGTCTAATTAAGTACAATATATACTTAAATTTCTTTTGTTAAAAATAGAATCATATAAATAAACTTTTCTGTATAATAGATAACCCGCTACGTACTAATTATAAAATTCATTTTTTATTGTTTTTTTTGATAGCTTTGATAAACTATAAAAAAGGATTTACTATAAAAGATTAATAGGAGAACCCAATGACAATTAATAAATTTGATGATACTAAATTGTATGAACTACTAGGACGCGCCGATATTCAAGAAATTGATAATTTTCTAGAAAAATATGGAATAAATAGTGTAGATAGAGATGGGCGAACTTTTTTATTATCAACAATAGTTAAAGGGGAAAAAAATTAGCCAAACATCTAATTAATAATGGACTTAACTTGAATGCAAAAGATAATGCAGGATTTACAGCATTACATTTTGCTGTAATGAGTAATCAATACGAAATAGCTGATTATCTCATTACTAAGGGAGCTAAGATAGATTCCCAAGATAATTTCGGAAATACACCATTATGGCGTGCTGCAATGGAATACGAAGACGAAAATAATAAGCTGATTCAATTATTGCTGATGAATGGTGCTGATCCTAGAATTGAGAATAACTATGGGATTTCAGCAGAATCCTTGTTATCTGAATAATCTTTGATATTAAAAAGTGGAACTGATTGTAAACTCGTTATAAGATACCTCGTATGGTGTTTTCCATTTAGACATTTTCTAGGTCGATTATTGGATTTGTGAATGACAAATTCAATATTTTCCTCCGAAACAGGCGTCATATCTGTGCACTATGGAGTATTTATGACAGTTATCGTATTTAATATAGCTTCTTCCCAAATCACTAACTAAGTTCTTCACTTAGTATTTCGAACATTTGCAAATCTTTAGTTGTTATCTTTATTCCTATATAATCGAAACCATCAGATTTAACCTGATCCCAAGAAACTTTTCTTCCATCAATTAGGGTAACAAAACCATGATCATCAATCTCATAGTCTTCCTTCTCCTCATCATAGTTGATCCCAATACCAATTGATAGATTGATTTTGTAGATGTCATTGACTGGGTAGCGCTTTAACTCATTATTATCTAAAACAAACTCTTGAATAGTATCGCAAAACATAGTGTTATAACCATACAAGGCACTATCAAACAGTAATAATTCTCTGCCGTTTTTTTCATTTTTAGCTATTATTTTTAGTTGCTTATCATTACTTTCAGAAGTAATAAGTTGATTATTACCGGAGAGAAAAAGTTCTCCTGAATGAAGTATTTCATAACTTTCTTCAAGATTATCTAAAACTATCTCCAGTTCTAAAAAATCTGCTATTGAGACAACATTTGCTATTCCAACTAAATATGATGGTAACATGTGATCCTTCCTCTCTTAATTGCATTTATATTTTCATAATAAGACACTGTTGCAGCTTAATAAAGTAATCCTTATTCTATCATACCAAAAAAGTATATAAGAAAAGATTACTTTGAAAATAACAATTTGCAACTAATTTTTTTAGGTCAGTATGAATCATCTATTAGAATACTAGTATAAAAAATTTTCCCTTATTTCTATGTGCACACATAATTACATAAATGAATCGTCATTTACTGGTAAACTTATTATTGATATAATAAACAAAGTGTTCATAAAAGATGCTCTGCACCATGATAAACAGTGAAAAATCTTGGAAAAGATAATTAGACTTTTTGACTTATCTTTATAAAAGAATACATGAAAATAAAGGGGGAGATTTGTGTGTCAATTCTAAAAAAAATCAATCAATTTGAAAATTTTTTATTTGCAGTTCTTTTATGTTATACATTTTTTGGAGCTATTAGATCATCTTTACTAAACTTCCAAAATATTTCAAACTTACTTTATAGCTTTGTAATTATTTTGTTTTTTCTTACTACATATGTGTTTCTTTCAGATAAAAGGACGAAAATAAAAAAGATAATAGTTACAAAATTACGAATAATTTTAACTCACGAACGCCTTATCGTTAGCTTGATGTTTTGTCTATTTATCTTGATCCAGATGGCTTTATTAATCAATATTACTGCTCCTATCGGCTGGGATGTACTTGATAATTTTAATGAGGTTACCTCACCAGAAAAAGGACATTTTAGTTTTGCTTTATCTGTTAATCCCAACAATCAATTTTTCTTTTTTATGATGTATGGAATAAACACGATCATTAACAACATTGATTTTTCAGGTTTGTTAAGTAATTCCTGGTTATCTTGGCAGATAGTCAACTGCATATTCATAGATCTAAGCATCATTATCCTTTATTTATCTGCTAAAAAGTTATTCAATCGATCGATTGCTTTTATCACCTTTTGTCTTTTCTCTTTTTCATTGGCACTTTCACCATGGATCTTAACACCTTACACAGATACCATGGTGTTACCTTTTATCAGCTTTACAATTTTCTTCTTTAGTATTTTAAGAAATAATGATTCTTTAGCCTTATGGAAAAAAATGATGCTGATATGGGGTATCGGGATGCTGATAATGTGCTGTTTTTTAATGAAACCATCTTCTGTAGTATTCTTTATTGCATATGTACTGGTCGTTTTACCGAAGACGCTATTATCCAAAGAATCACGTAAAAAAAAGACTTCACTGATTCTCACAACTGTGATACTTGTGACCAGTTTGATACTCACACAACAATCTTTTAGATTCTTTACTCAACACCAATCGATCATCTCTTTTGATACATCACTTGCAAAACCGTGGACCTTTTTTGTGATGATGGGACTAACTGGCTCTGGAGGCTATAGTGATGCAGATACTCAGATGATCTACAGTATACCAACAGCTAAAGAAAAAAAAGAATACACTAAGGAAATGATCAAAGAACGAATTAAAAATAAAGGTGCGATGGGCTATATAAAATTTCTATCTCAAAAAAATATCAATAATACTGCTAATGGCGATTTTGATTGGGGAGTAGATGGAGCAGATTTAAAACCGGCATCGTCACCTAAAAATAAATTACAAGTTTTTTTACAAAATCTATACTATCCTCAGTCACTTCAGTCTGCTAATATTCGATTTTTAATGCATGTCGTCTATCTACTCACTTTAATAGGAATGATATTGACGATAAGAATGAAAAGAGAAAATGTTTTGATTGAGATACTTAAATTGACTTTTATTGGAATGATTTTCTATCTGCTCTTATTTGAAGGCGGTCGCTCTAGATATTTGATTCAATTTTTGCCTTTTCTATTTTTATTATCTGCTAATGGTTTTTATTATCACTTTAAACACTCGTTATCAGAAATTTAAACAACTACGGAGGCATAAATCTTCAATACAACTAAATTGTAATTGATTTTCATTTATATCATTCCCATCTAACAAACCGCAAAAAAAGAACAGGAGATACTAAAATCCTAGTTCCTTTTTTGTGGTTTATTCTATTTCATAACAACTCATTGATCAACTCAAGCTTTGAATGATCATAGACTATTTCTCAAAATACTTTAAATTCATTGACCGGAAAAAGCTGAACTATTACTTTTCCGATGATATTCTTCTTAGCTACAAATCCATAATGGCGGCTGTCTGTCGCATGTGGTCGGTTATCCCCCATTACAAAATAATATTGTTCAGGGATTACAACTGTTTTTCGTGTAAAGTCTGCTGTGTAATTACGACCATTTCTTTGGCTTTCATTGACTTCATCGATCAAAAATTTTTCATCGACTGGTTGTTCATTGATATATAAAGTGTCTGACGTATAGTCGATCGTCTCTCCCGGCATGCCGATTATACGTCGAACTTGTATCTTTTCATTTCCTAAAGTAAAGACAGCTAAATCAAATCTTTCTAGATCACTCGTTTTTTTCGTTATTACCTTATCTCCTTCACGTAATGTTGGAACCATCCCAAACCCGCTCACAGTAACGATCCTCACAAAACAAAAGCTGACTAACAGTATAAGAATACTCCCAATAAAAAAAGCTAAAAATATCTCTTTAATAACTCTTTTACGCTTACGATGAGCTTGTTTCTTTTTGTTTGATGTAGGTAGGAGGCGTTTTTTCTGTATCTGACGTTTATTTCTGTGCTTTTTAGACGAATGAATGCGACGCTGTCTCTTTCGTTTAGCAGAGTTTCCGCTTATTTTCTTGATAGTTGAGGGGCTAGACAATGATTTTTTCTTCATGACGTTTTCACTCCGCCTATTTTTCTTCTGAAAAGGCTGTTTCATCGACTTTATAATAGGTGAATGCTGCTTTCTCGTATGTTTTTACTTTCTCTATATCTTCTAAGAAGCTATCAACTATTTGGGCGTTCCCGTAAAAATTTTTGGTTTGCGTACTTGCATTCATCCCAACTTGCTTGATCGCATTATAATAGCGATTCAATATCAACTGGCCTTCTTGGGAATTGATCGTACTAGCCGTTTTTGTTCCGTAGCTAGCCATAGCTGTTGCTAAATAGCGGATATTTTTTTGTAATTTTTCTTCGTTGTCACCTTTTTCTTTAGCAAGTGCTAATTGTTGTTCAAAATCACGTAAAAGATAGTACCCTTTCACTACTGAATCTGAATCATTCGTTGTCAGGTTCATGGCTTGGTAATAAGAAAGATAGCTTGATGCACCGGCAAATAAACCTGTTAAAAATAATAGCATCAGAAAAAATTTAAGACTGCTTTTTTTCTTTTTTATGAGCATTTGACGTTTTTTTTTCACTGCTCGTTGCCTCTTTTTATTTTTTAATCGCCTGACTGGCAGCCGTTTGATTTGCTGTTTTATTCGTATGATTCTTACCAAAAAATAGCCTGATCCTAGGAGCACAACGATTGTCATTGCTATACCTATAACGAAAACCCAATCTATAGTAGACACTCTCTTCAGCTCCTATACTGCATTAATAGTTTGTTTTTTTCTGTTTATTACTTATCTTTCCTGAGGGGTGTTTCTTTTGTTTTCGTGTCTTTTTATTAGTAGCATTCTTTTTATTTTTGCTTTTTCTAAAGAAGTGAACAACTAAGAAAAGAAGGAAAATTCCTACAAGAAACGCTGCAACAAGCAATAAAATCAATTTCCAATCCAAACTCTTTTCCTGAACTAAACCGACATCTCGCTCATTGAATTTATTTGCATCTTCATCAGTGATTTTGAATGCTTGCTTCCAAGCCCATTTTTTATCACCAGAAGCAATCAGAATATCAGCTTCATAGTCTCCAGGGATCATTCGCTCGCCATTCATGCTAACAGGAAAATCAATAAATGAATTTGGCGCCATCCGCATAGCCGTTTGTTTTCGCTCATATAAGACCGTTTCTTTTCCTTTTTCAGTAATTTGTACTTCTGCGGTCATATCATTTAAATAGGCAGCTTTGATATTGGAATAGTTGATAAAAATTGCATTTCGGTAATTATTTTGACCTGCTTTCACACTATTCAAAGATAAATCGGGATGTATTACAGTATCATTTTCTTGTAAAAGTACACCAATGACATATGCGTATTGATTGATGATTTTAGATCCTCCACTATTAGTCGTTGCATCTTGTCCAGCACGCATCAATTGAATGCCGCCTGCAACGACTCCATCATACTCTGTCTCCGGCATTTTAATCGTCAAATCTAAACTTTTAGTTTCTCCTGGCGCTAATTCAACAGATTTTGGACCTTCTACAAGGTCAATAAAATTGAATTTCAAGGATGGATCATTTTTGATTGCTGATTCACCATATTCGATCACACCGTTTTGATTTGTTTTTGCTCCATTCACTTGGACATCGATCGTAACCTTTTCAGCACTGGGATTGCTTAACATAATACTTAATTGCTGTTGCTGCCCAGGTGTCATTTTCAGCTTGTAGTAACCTAACTCCTTATCTATTTGATTATCTGGAAAAATAATACTATAGGTAAATCCCGTTGCACCTGCTGAATTCTCCTCATCAGCAGATACCGATACTGCTTGACCTAAAAATATAAATCCCACAATTATACTAAAAACTAGACTAATATACTGCAGCGTAAAAGACTTATGTGTTTTCATAACCAACCTCACTTATTCTGAAATGATTTTCTATGTATACAGGCCAACAAGGTTCACTTGTTGGTCTGTAAAAACTGTTAGAATCAGTTTATTATGCTTATTGTGCTGCAACGATTTTCCATGTTACTGTTGCTGTATAATCAGTTGCCGCCATATTTGAAGCTGTCGCTGCTGGTACAGTTAATTTAACAGAGCTAGTATCCGTATCTGGAGTCCCTACTGTAGAATCTTTACTTTGTCCAAATTCCATGATATAACGACCTTTACCTTCTTTTAAATCTTTGCTGGCAGTTACGATCGTTTTAGCATCATCAGCTGCTTCTGTTAATTGGAATGCTGTTTGTGCATTTGAAGGTACAGTATTTGTATTGCTTCCCTGTGCAGAAACCATTCCATTACTAAAATCGATTGTAGAACCTGTTAATACATTTGTTCCTGTAGTATCTTTGAATTGACTTGATAATTGTGCTGTCACAGTGTATCCATACGTACCGCCTGAACGAACATCCGCCCATTGAACATATGCGCCACGAGTTTTTGCTCCTGCTTCAAAGCTCATTGGTTTAGCAAAACTTGTGACTGCATCTGCAGAAGTTTTGATCGTACCAAAATCTAGATCTGTTGTTTTTTCAACAACTAATGGACCTTTATCAGAGTTCGTATTTTCTCCAGGTGATTCTGGATCAGGATCTGGTAATATTTCGTTAGGGTTTTCTGGATCGACTGTTCCTTGGTCTCCACCACCAGCAGTCCCTTCTTCGACCTTAACTGTACCAGTTGAATTTAATTCTGTTGGAGCTGCAAATGCAGGTGCAGCATTTCCTAATAAAGATACTCCTAAAATTGCTGCTAATGTTGTTGCACAAAGACTTCTTGCTTTCATATTGTTGTTCCTCCTAAAAGTGTGTGTAGTTTATTAAGGCAACTTGGCTAATATCCAAGTTATCTCCGTTTGGTATTCGACCGGATGGATCACTGTCGTTTCCGGTACGGTCAGGGTAATTGCTGAATTGCTATACACTGGCTTGTTATAGGTTTGATCTATAATTGGCTTATGCGAAGCATCAACGACTGGTGTTAGTGTCTGAGGTTGATTATTCGTATTGGTCTCTGAAGCGCCGAATGCGATCGTCCAAATTCCTTTACCACTATTTTTTCCCGCAGTCGCTACTTCATATGCCGAACCAATCGAATTCAAGGCAATCGTTTCGCGTGTTACTGTGGGTGCTTCACTAGTACTACTAGAATTTGCCCAG
The DNA here is from genome assembly GCF_002174455.2 of Enterococcus sp. 9D6_DIV0238. Lineage (NCBI taxonomy): Bacteria > Bacillati > Bacillota > Bacilli > Lactobacillales > Enterococcaceae > Enterococcus > Candidatus Enterococcus dunnyi. Next base: position 3,131,743 of record NZ_CP147246.1, on the reverse strand, counting down.
CCTTTATCCAAGGACAAGACAGCCCCTTTCAACTCTTGTTCCTCAGCATTTTGAATGATCGGATTCGTAAATTGTTTTTCTTGTTTGACCTGTAATGTCCAGCCTGAGGAATCCGCCTGCTGATCTGTGATCTGTATATAACTTCCTCTTGGTCCTGTATCACCAAAAAATTGTTGTGCCCGTGCATTGTAACGGCGAGCACCTTTCGTGATCTTACTTTCACCAAAGTCAAGCGCTGATACATAATCGATCCGAAGTGGACCTGTTGTAGATGGACTTTTCCCAGGATCAACTATTGTACCTGGATTTTCAGGATCGACAGGGTTTGTTGTTGAGCTTCCTTTTACTGACACTGATCCAGATTGCTCCATAGAATCGGGAGCTGCCTGCACAGATAGACTGTTGATGCTAAACAAAAGGACAAGACCCGTCATACTAACTAGAAAAGAAGTGTGTGTGAATCTCATTTCTGCTCCCCCTTTCTCCTTTTAGTAAAAAAGAGAAAGATTAGAACTAAAAGAAGCAAGCCGCCTCCGATTAGACTATAGTGCTTGATCTGTTCTCCCGTATTAGGAAGCGGTTTTCCAATAGGTTTGCTTGGCGTCGCTGAACTGGGTTCTGTGCTGGTAGAACTGCTGGTCTCAGTCGTTCCTTCATAGAATGAAATTTTTCCATCTGTAATGACTTGACCGCCATTTCCTTCATTCGCCTGAACAACGGTTTCTGTAGAAATGACCCCTATCCATAGAATCAGAGAGCAACAGAACAAGATAAATCGCATTTGTTTCATTTTTCTCTCTCCTTTTATGGTTGTCCTGCCATCACTTTCCATGTAATGACGCCAACGTAATCTCCTGTATATACCGTATCAGAGGAATTGATTTGAAGCTTGATTCCATCCGTATTAGCGGCAGTTCCCCAGCCGTTGCTGACAGTATAGCTTCCCATAGTTCCTTGCGTATTGGTATAAATGACTTGTGCATCTTGATTTAAAATCGTTTCTTTTCCCTGATTCACATAGCGTAAAGCATTCGTCAGTTCTTGCCCTTTGGCATTTTGCATCGGTGAGGACAAAGAAGCAGTCATACGCCAACCATTCGCTGCTTCTGCACGAGTATCAGTCACGACTAATTGCTCATCAAAAGCAGGATCTTCTACTCTTTTGGTTGTGGCATCATACGTCAATGTTCCAAACTCCAACGCATGCGGCACTGAAGTTAAACTTAATACCCCTTGCAGTTTGTATCTTACAGTCACCGTTGTATTATCAATTTTTACTGCAGCCTCATTTTCTGGACGTTGAGCGATGTCATAACCCGCTGCTAATACGTTTTCTAATTGAGCTTGAACTTCAGCATTTTTGGTGAGATCAATCGTATCTCCGACTTGTGTATCAAGTGTCACTGTATAACCTGAAAGTACTTGGTCTACTTCATTCACAAACTCGACATTCAACACAGCATCTACATCAACAACTGTGACATTGATCGTCGTAGAGATATCTGTTGGCAATCCAGAATCACTAGCTTTGACTGTTAGTGTCACGGGATATGCTTTAGGTTGAATCGCTGCAATATCATTCAACCCACCAAAATCTGTCACTTTTATAAATGAACTAAGATCAGTTTTTTCACCCTCTACTAACTTATATGCAACTGGCTGGCTGTGTGTGAGAATGTAATCTTTCAATTGATCTTCGGATAAATTACGAATATCAACATACGAGGCTTCAAGATCAGAGCCGTAAATTTCTTGCGTCGCTTTGTTCACAGTGAGAGTAGATACAACAGTCGTCATATTCCCAGCTTCATCCGATAAGTCAACTTTTACAGTATGCTCACCAAGTTGACCCATAAAACTGTCAACCAATGACTGCGGTGTTTCTGCATTAAAAGCATACGTGAAATTTTGTGGAGTTGGATTAGAATCGGTTGGATTACCTACAAATTTATCTGCAGTCGGTGTAACTTCGTTTAAAGCAACATGATAATTTACGGACTCTCCTTTTGGCGGCGTTTTATCTAAAACTGTTTGATTCGTGTAGCTGTCCTTCCCATTCAACCATGCATAAGCCTTTATCTTTTGCCCTGCTTTCAACGTAACATTCTCAGGTAGTTCGAAAGTAAATTTTCCTTTATCATCCGCGATCGTATTGAATTTTCGTGCATCTCCTTCAACTGGAGAAGCTACATCAGGAGTCGTTAACAATACATCTTTACTTGGATCGTTTTCATCTGTTACCAGATAAAACAGCATTGCTGCACCATTATTGACTGTCCCAGAAATTTTTTGACCGCTTTCTAGTGCTTTATTATCACTGATTTCATCTACTCCGACGATAACATCTGGAATATAGTCATAAACAATTCTTGAAAAGTTTTCTGTTCGGTAGTTATTTATGAAATTTGTTTGGATCGCATTTGTAATACTATTTCCTGAAACACTTGTTGTAGTAATACCGTTATACTTGATGGTCATTCCATACATCGGTGTCCAATGGAATGTTGGTGTTACTTGTGCTGCATCCTGCTTACTCCAAGAAGAAACTTCCTGAATATCAGCTGTAAACGTCCCTGGATTCGTCATATTGATCAAATTCGCATTTGTATTCCCACGTGAATCCAAGTCTATTTTTTGAGCATTCGAGAATTGGAAGATGGTATTGCTGCCAAAATCCAGCATATTCCGAACACCAGTCCCATCTTTAATAACAGATTCAAAGGTTCCTTTATCACCAATAATAAAAGAAGAACCACTACCTCCATAGATCATTGAGCTTGTCGATGTCCCTTCATTTGTAGACGTAAACTTTGTTTCACCTTGATCGCTTACTTTAAATTTAGAGCCGTTAGAAAGATCAAGAAGACGTCCAACTCCCCCGTTTTTATTCAAAGTCAGCTGCCCTTTTTCTGCGACATCAAATTTGGCATTTTGTCCCATGGAAATAACTGGAGCACCTGCTGTCATCTGATTTGCGTTGATGGTCATTTCTGCATTGTCACCGACATTGATAGCGGAATTTTGTTGAAGCATAAATCCTGCACGTGAACTAGTTGTTGCAATCGGACCGTTGATGTTCACATTAAAATGACTGCTTTCCTCCAGATCGATACTCGTCGTCCACTGAGAAGTTGCTGATTGGTAACCTAAACGTACGGGTACCCGTGTTGTTCCATCTGCTGTCTCAACATTTAATGTGGCGTTTTTACCGACATCTATTTTTCCATTTCTTTGGACACTTATCACAGAGGGAATATTACCGCCGTCAGTTTGCCAAGAATTTGTTTCTCCTGCGTTCCCTAATGTACGAATCGTTGCAGTAGCATTTTCTTCTAAAGTCAATGAAGGTTGGATCGTTGCGACCGTATCATAGTTAGAGTACCAGCTACCTAAAATCACACCATCACCATTTTCGACTTCGATCGTTGTATCTGTATTAGATGCAAATAAGAGTGTATGTGACTCTAAACCAGATTGATTGGTATTGGCCATATTGCGAACCGCTCCATCATAAGAGGTGTAACTTGTTGCTTTAGACTTAATGACGTTTTTCCCTTCAAAACGTAAAAGCGCTTGGAAAGAGGCCGTCACTTGTGAACCTGTATAATTTACATTTCGATACGTGATACTTGAGCCATAGGCATTTCTATCCCACATCGTCACAGGTCCATAATAGTGTCCGCCATACATATCTACATTATCGACGACTGCTTTGTGTACGATCGATGTATTCGTTCCCCACCTATAAGAGTAGCCAATAAAATCAAGAGAGTAGCCATTTCCTAATAACACATAGTTTGGTCGGCTATCCGAGACAGTTCGATCCGTCCTATTCGTTACAGTATTGGTCATAGAATTTTGTACATCGACAATCGTTACTGTATTACTCATCAATGCAGCATCCAGTTGATCCCATGTACTTACTTTTGCTACATTTCCGACATAAACGATGACTTCACTTGTTAAATCGCTGCCTGTTCCTGACACATTTGAAGGAACGGTCAATGTCAAATGAAACTCCTGTAAATCATTTGTTGCAACTGCATCAAGTCCTTTTAGATCCAATAGCTGGATCTTATCGGTTACGTCAATGATAGATCCGCCAGACAGTCCATATGCTTTTGCTCCAGTATCTCTGAGAATCATCTGTTTGATTGCTTCAGTATCACCGTTATAGCTTTGAATATCCGTCATTGTTTTTGCCATATTTTTAGCTACGATCCCCGTCCCGTTTTCCGATAATTCAAACGTTTCAAGATTTGTCATTTGCGGTTGTATAGTTTTTGCATCCCTACTAGCTACATCTAGCGTTGGGGTATTTTTTTTGATAACTTCAACTTCAGATGACTCGTTCGTTGAAAGGGGCGGTGTCGATTCTACAGTACTTTGACTGGTAGATTCTTCTGCTTTCAGCAATGGCGTACTATGATAAAAATAGAAGCCTATCATTGTAATGAAACTCAGAAACAAATAGATACTATTTTTCCTTTTCATTTTTTCACCTCCTTTCAACTGCTTATAAAACTAATCGGTAGCCTTTTGATCGTACAGTCTTGATATAAATAGATGTGCTCTCCAATTTATCTCTGATGTGAAAAACCACGTTTGCTACTCGATAAGGTCGATCACTATAGGGGGATTTCCAAAGAGCTTCATAGATTTCTTTATAGGAGAAGGCTTTCCCAGGGCTGCTATATAATAATTCCATAATTTGATATTCTAATTTCGTCAACGCAATTTCTTCGATCTGATTTTCTTCTGTAACGACAGAAATACTTAAATTTCGAGGGTTTAATTTCATCGATTCTATTTCGGAATCATTCATTTTTGTGCTTTCTTCTATTGGAGTTTGTTTATTTTTCCTAGTAAACGTATTTCGTATGACTAATAGAGGCTCTGCTGGAAAATAATTACTATTAAATACATTGTCGACACCTAGTTGTAAATAGACTTGCCGATCGACAGTCGTTGACTTTTTGGAGAGAACCCAAATAAACACATCACTTTCTTTGCGAATCGACAACACCAATTCACAAATGAGGCTGATCGAATGCTCTTGTGTTTCTTCGATAAAAATACCATCCAAACCTTCACTGCAGATTTGTTCTTTACTTAAATAAGTCAGCATGAAACCATTTTTTTCAAACTCAGACATTATTTTTTCAGGGTAAGTTTTTTGCGATACAATTCCTATTTTATACATGGCGTGCCTCCTGATTCTGGTTATTTAAAATAAAAGCATTTCATTCCCTATTGTTTTCAGAAATGTAGTATAATATCTAAACTCTTTCTTATAACTTCTACTTATAGGAAAGAACATTATGAAACTCAGATTTATCTATAGTTCAAGCCGTCAAATGACCATTGATTTGACGGCTTTTAAAACAAAAAAAATAAGAGATTGAGACATAACTCTACGAGTTATAATCCAGTCCCTTTAAAAACGAATAAACGATGGGAACAGAAGTAAATCCTTCTGTCCCAACCTCTCATATCATTTAAATAAAGAAGGTTTTTTCAACAATGCATCAACGGCTTTCATTACTTCCTGTCGATGCTCTAACAATGAATCAGCGTAGGTGTCAAGCGTAAGCTTTGTCGATCGGTGACCTAAAATTCGACTCAAGCTAACGATATCCACACCTTGCTCCAAACATCTAGTAGCAAATGTGTGCCTCAACACATGAAAATGGATCGATGCGAATTCTGTTTCACGGATCATTCGCTTAAAACGGTAATTGATGACCCTTGGCTCTGCTAATTTTCCTCGACAATGGATCACATAGTTGGACGGGGAAGTTTCTTTTTTTTCTAGTAAATAATCTTTCAAATTGGTCGCCAAGGGAATCACTCTGCTAGAATACGCTGTTTTTGGGCTTCCAGAGATCAGTTCTGTTTTATTGATCGTGCTATGTTCATCGATAATTCTTGAAATCGTTCGATGAACTCGGATCAATCCTTTATCAAAATCAATATCTTCCCATTTGAGCCCACTGATTTCTCCTATCCTCATCCCAGAATAAAGAGCTAAAATAATCGGAGAACATTCAGTTTCATTGAATGCCAATTCTTCTAATTTTCTCTGCTCCTTACTACTTAATGAGTGAATGATCGGCGCAGCCAGTTTAGGTAAATGAACTGAATTACATGGATTTTTATCTATATACTCGTTTTTCACTGCTTCTTTTAAGGATTTATTGACAATCGTAAAAATCAAACGAATCGTGCTGCTTGCTAGATTCTTTGCGACTAATCCATCAACAAATTCTTGTAAGAGTGCAGAAGACATCTTCACTAAATGACATTTACCCAAGATAGGCAAAATATGTTTGTTCAGCAAGCGAAAATAATTTGAATATGTTGTGGCTTTCACTGTTCGCCTTACCGTATGATCAAGCCAGTAAATGATCCATTCTTCATACGTTTTACGAGAAGAAATCACAGTTTCTTGAGTGATCAACTGTTTTGCTTTTAGAAAAATCAGTTTTTCTTTCACCTCACTGTATTTCTTTCCGTAAACGTATCCATAAATAATCTTTCTTGTTGGTGTTCGTTGTTTAATGTAACGACCTTCCCAGCGACCGTCTTTTCTTTTATAAATATTTTCTCCCTTTTTAGACATCTATCATCATTCCCTTTCAACAATTCTTGACGATTATTTTGACGGCTCATTCTTATTTTTTGATATAACACTATAAAAACAATGTTTTTTAGCGATCAAAAGCAGAAATTTATTTTATAAGCGACTAAACTCTTTCATTATTCTCTTATTTTTCAAAAAAATATAAAAAAATTGATAAGATAAAAATGAAATAATTCATTGACTTCAATGGTTTTTTAGATTAAAGTTATCTTTGTTAAATGAATTTAAACTGTGAATTAACGCTATTTTCTTGTAAGTAGAAGTTATAAGAAAATAAAGATAAAAACATATATATTAAATTAAATAACTAAAATGGTTTTATATTATTATTTTTGAACCACTAGTTAAACTATACTATATTTAACTAGTTTTTTTCAAAATAATTCAAATTTTATTGATATTACGAATAGTTTTTTCAGGAAAAACTAAAATTATGAGGTCTATGGTTTGGTTGATGATGTTATCTTTTAATCCTTAAACTAGATCTTTTGATAAGTAAACTGAGATATAACTCTTTAAGAGATACTCTAAAACATGATCAACGGTGAAATCAGAAGCAGCTAACAGGTATAGCTTCACTGTGCTTCAAAAAATAAAATGAAGCTAACAACATTCTAAGTGCTGAATCATTAAGAACTGACTAACTTGCTTCTTAAGGTCGAATCCCTCTACCCCAACCTCATCTCTTCAAAAAAAACGTTAAACTTTCTGGGCTAGGCCTGAAGTTTAACGTCTTTTTAGTTTATCTTGTTTTTACGATCATCTCTAAAGCTTTGGCTAAGTCTTCACTGGAAAGATCGATCTGCTCATCTTCCATACATTGTTTCAAATTCTCAGTCACAACAAGTCCAATCACTTTATCGATACTAGAACGGACAGCCATCAGTTGAGTCACAACTTCACGGCAGTCCTTCCCTTCGTCCATCATTCTTAAAACGCCGCGAATTTGCCCCTCTGAACGTTTCAAACGATTTGCTAATTTAGGATCACATCCCACTAGTAACTTCTCCTCTCCAAGCAGACATACCGCCCATCACATTAGTTACATCATACCCTAATGATGCTAAAAATTCACTAGCCATTTGAGAACGTCCGCCAGAGTGGCAAATAATATAATATTCTTGTCCTTTATCTAGGCTATCTGCTGTTTCTTGCAGAGTGCTTAGAGGCATGCTTTTTGCTTCTTTGATATGAGCAGACAGATACTCGTCCTCTTCTCTCACATCAATAATTTTTAATTGATTTCTTTTTTGTAATTGCTCGAACTCATCGATCATGATTGATTTATACATTATTTAATAACCTCCTGGGGGTAAATCATGCTATAAAGCTGAAATGCTCCATCTAAATTTTTTACAGTAAAACCATTATTTTTCAAGATTCGTTCTGCTAAGTAGCTTCTTTGGCCGCTTTGACAGCTCACAATTATTTCTTGTTGATTAGGTATTTCGTCTAAACGAGCTCTCAACTCATCCAACGGAATGTTTTTAGCTTGTGGTAAAGCACCATTGTTTTTCAGCTCATCAGGATTTCTCACGTCAAGCAACAGCGCACCGTTTTCAATTGCTGCGTTTAGCTCATAATATTGAATACTTTCTGAAAAACCTTCTAAAATATTTGCTGCAGCATATCCGATCATATTAACTGGATCTTTTGCTGAACCAAAAGGCGGTGCATACGTAAATTCTAGTTCAGGTAAATCAGTCACTGTCAAACCAGCTTTAATTGCTGTCGCAATAATGTCGATTCGTTTATCTACACCATCTGCTCCAACTGCCTGAGCACCAAATATTTTCCCAGAAACAGGATGAAACAATAATTTCATTACGATCGGATGACTGCCTGGAAAATACCCCGCATGGCTTTTGGATGTCGTATGAACGACTTTATAGTCTAACTTATCATTACGCAATTGCCGCTCGCTTAAACCAGTACTAGCAGCTGTAAGTTCAAACACACGAACGATTGCAGTGCCGATACTTCCTTGATTTTTTCGTGCTCCTCCCATGATCACATCTGCCACTTGTCTCCCTTGACGATTAGCTGGGGAAGCTAATGAGATCAATGCATCTTCGCCTGTAATTTGCTGCTTCACAACGATTGCATCCCCTACAGCGTAAATATCAGGATCGTTTGTCCGGTAGCTCTCATCAACAAGAATACCACCCCGTAAACCGATCTCTAAGCCAGCGTTTTGCGCTAACTCGCTAGAAGGTTTGACCCCAATTGACAGAATGGTAAAATCACTTTTGATGATTTCTCCTGTACTTAGTTCAATTGTTTTTCCAGCATCTTTGAATGCGGTTGCTGCAGCCCCTGTATAGACAGTGATTTCATTTCGTTTCAGTTCTTTCTCAACAAATGCAGCCATTTCTTCATCTAGCGGTGGTAAAATTTGCGGAGCTGCTTCGACTATAGTAACATCGATTCCTAATTTTTTTAGATTTTCAGCCATTTCTAAGCCAATGAAACCCGCACCGATCACAACAGCCTGCTTTGGTTGTTCCTGTTTAACTGCTTCAACGATTTTGTCAACATCGGGTACGTTTCTCAAGGTGTGTACATTAGTTGCCTGAGCTAGACCTTCGATTTCTGGGACAACTGGTTGCGCACCAGGTGATAAAATCAGCCGGTCATAGTTGATCACAGCTTCTTTGCCTTTCGCGTTTATCCGAACATTTTTAGCCTGACGGTCGATTTCAAGTGCTTCTGTTTCCGTATGAACGTCAATGTTAAATCTCTTTTTAAGCTGCTCTGGACTTTGTAAAATCAACGCTGAACGCTCACTGATTTCCCCAGACACATAATAAGGAAGTCCGCAATTTGCAAAAGAAACATAAGGTCCTTTTTCCAACACAGTAATTTCGATTTCCTCTGATAGTCTTCTTAATCGAGTCGCAGCTGACATTCCGCCAGCTACACCGCCAATAATTACTACATGCATTATAATTTTCCTCCTCTGACCGTTCCAGACCAACGGCTCATTCCACCTTTGACATTGAATGCTTGTATACCTTTTTTCCTCAAAAGTTTCGTTGCTTGTCTGCTTCTCAATCCAGATTGGCAAATGATATAAATTGGTCGATCACCCTTCAAGCTGTATGCGCTGATTTTACTCAATGGAATATTTTTGGCGCCAGGAATATGTCCTGCTTGAAATTCTGACTTCTCACGTACATCAATGATTTCTGGATTCAACGTCAACTTCTGTTGAAGTTCTGATCCATTGATCGATGTCTTGTTAAAAAATGAAAACATATGCTCCTCCTTTTTATACCCCTATGGGTATTTATAAAAACTAGCATAAATGATTTTTGGTAAGTTGTAAAGGGAATTGTTTCATTTTTTTCATTCACTTCTACTTTTCATTCTCAAAAATTTTCTTAATCAAACTGAATTATTTCTTAAGAAAGCCAAACAATTATTAACTTATTTGGCATCTTTTTGTAACATTGAACCTCTATACTACATTTATTCACTAAAAGAAAAGAGGGGATGACATGAATCAAAGAATCCTTATCAAACGAAATGTCTTACCGTTATTATTGATTCTACTTCTTTCGATTGCGAGTATTTTCTTGATTTTTAATAAAGAAGAACAACCTATTCAAGACGAAGCTACTGCGTACCAGCAACTTTTTATCGATGAAATAGCAGCTGAAGCAAAAGTTTTACAAAAACAGACACATTTATTCGCCAGCATCACGATTGCTCAGGCAATTTTGGAATCTGATTGGGGACGTAGTGATCTAGCACTCGAAGCAAATAATCTTTTTGGGATCAAAGGCACATTCAATGAGCAGTCTAGTATTATGCCGACTGAAGAATTTATCGATGGTGAACAAATAACGATCGACGATTCATTTAAAAAATATTCGACGATCCAAGAATCGATGGTCGATCATATGGAATTTTTAAACGGAGGAACTTACGAGGCAATCAAAACCAGTAAAAATTATCGTGAAGCTGCTGTCGCTTTACAAAACGGCGGCTATGCGACAGATCCTGAATATGCAGAAAAATTGATCGCCTTGATCGAGGAATTTCAACTAGATAAATACGATAAATAGTCTTCGACTTTCTAAAATCCATCAAATTCTATCAAGATGAGAAAGGTGTTTTTATGGATAAGTACTATACCATTTTAGCTGACAGCGGAAAATTATTGTTCAGAAATAAACTGCACACTATTGTAAATACTCTTTTGATAGCGGGGTATTTCTTCAGTCTGACACTTGTTATTCGCTGCTGGCTTACACTAAATTATTTTGAAGCATTGGAAAAAGAAAACTTATTGAACCAAAATGACTTGATAGATTCTTTTACGCAGTCAGCAGCCGCAAGAAATTTGATTTTGTTACTGACGAGTTTAAAGAGCGGTCTATTTTTGATTAGTCTGGGATTATTTTTAGCGGGTCTTTTTTATCTATTTATTCACTTCCAGCATATTCTACTAATAGATAAAGAGGAATTGATCACAAAAAAATTACTGGGAAGCTCTGATTTGAGATTGACTAGTGAACTTTTTTCTGATTTTTTACTCTTTGCCATTCCTAGTGCCTGTATTGGTTTGCTTAGTGCGCAACTGCTTTATATGAAGTTCTTTCTGACAGCTACTTCATGGATCAAAGAACTTCTGTATACCCCTAGCCGTTTTTTTCTCTTGGTCGATTTGCCATTGATCGGGGTGTTTCTACTTGTTCTGATTTTTCAATTTTTCCGTCTAAATTCGCAATTAGCAAGATTATAAAAGGAGTTGCTGCTTATGAATATTTTGATTGCCGATGATAGTCCAGAAATGGTTCAGATTTTGAGTGCTTATATAAAAAAGGCTGGCTTCACCGTATTTACTGCCTTTGATGGTGAAAAAGCACTGGAACTTTTTTATACAGAAAAAATAGATTTAGCGATCATCGACTGGATGATGCCAAAAGTTGATGGTATCGAAGTGATCAAAACCATTAAATCAGAAAGTCCAGTCAAAATTTTGATGCTGACCGCTAAAACAACTGGCGATGATGAATTTCTTTCGTTATCCAGCGGTGCTGATGACTTTCTAACGAAACCCTTTCATCCTAAAGTATTAGTACTGAGAGTAAAAAAATTACTTGGTGTAACAGAAACGATCACGATAAAAAAATTAGTTATCGATCCTGCGAAACTCAATTTTTGGAAAAACGATCAACGAATCGATCTAACAAAAAAGGAAAGTGATCTATTGATGTTCTTAGTCAATAATCGTGGAACGATCTTAACACGAGAACAGCTTTTAATTGGCGTTTGGGGAATGGATTATGATGGGGTCGCTCGTACTGTAGATACACATATTAGACGCTTACGGGAAAAAATCGGTGATGAGATCATCACTACCAAAAGAGGAGTGGGTTATCTCGTTGAAAAAGAAAACTAGAAAAATCAGCACGACACTCACACTCACTTTTTCGTTGATCATCATCGGCAGCTTTTTTGTGATGTTCATTTTCAATACATTGGTCGTTCCTTATTACTATAGTGCGAAAATGGAACATAAAGTAGCCTCAGTGATGGCTTCGATCCAACAGTCTCCTAATGACAGCAAACAACTTGAACTTTTGGAAAATGAGCAGCAAGTAACCATCGTAACCTATCCATTAGATGGCGCTTCACTTGATGATTTCAATGAAGGTTTATCTCTCAACTTGAATAGAAAACAGATCGCTTTAAATCGTTTTTGGGTCACACAAGAGACCTTGGAGCAATTACAAAGTACATCCCAACCGATCCAGCGAAGCTTTGATCAAGGAAAACAAAAATCTAGCTTTCTTGTTGAAATGATGGTGATCGATGATACTTTTTTCTTAGTTGGTGTTTCTACCGTTAATTTCTCTGAAACAGCAGAATTGATCAATAGTTTCAATTTTATTTCCTTGAGTCTTACTCTAGTTTTGATCATTTTTATGATCTATATTTCTGTTCGAAAAATCACAGATCCCCTTGTTGATTTAAAAAAAGTAGCAGAAGAAATCACTGCTTTAACGTTTGTGACAACTGAGAATATCCCTGCAAATGAAATTGGAGAATTAGCAGTCAGTATCAACAAAATGAGCTATGCTTTGGCTACCTACCAAAACAATTTACTAGCGAAAAATAATCGATTGAAGCAATTCACAGCAGATTTGACTCATGAATTAAAAACACCGATCGCGTTGATCAAAGCTTATAGCTCGGGAATCGAGGATGGCTTAGACGATGGTACCTACTTAGACACTATCTTACAACAAGCACAACGTCTAAATGAAATCGTCGATCAAATGCTTGATTATGCAAAATTGGAACAGCAGCATTCCTTGCAAAAGGTTCCACTCCAACTATCTAAGATTTGGAAACAGACGTTGCAGGAGCAAGAATCATTGATGAAAAAAGAATCGATCTTGCTCCTAGAAGCTGAAACAGATAGACCACTATCTTTGATCGAAGCTGATCCTTTACTGTTAAAACGTGCGTTTGATAACTTATTGACCAATAGCATCAAATATACCACTGACAAAGAAATCCAAGTCAGCTGGCGTGAAACGAATGAGTTCGTTGAGCTTTCGATCAGTAATCAAACCTCCTTGCCTTCAGATTTTGATGTAGAGAAGCTCTGGGAAGCCTTCTATGTTCATGAAAAATCACGAAATAAAAACCTATCAGGTACAGGATTAGGTTTATCCATCGTTCAATCGATCATGAATGAACACGGATTTGACATAGAAGCGCGTCTCGTCAATAAAACGTTGATCTTCAATTTACATTTTTATAAACAAACAAATTTAATAACTGAGCATTAACTCGATTCCATACGCCTCGAAATGCTCTTTTTCAAAACTAGAGTAGCCTACAAAAGTGATTTTTTCTTTTGCGGGCTGCTCTCTTTTCTTTGCCACAATCTTGTAACATAGACTTGCTACACTTCAATAGGTTCAATAAATCATTTTATTTAGGAGGAACATTATGAAACAGCAGCTTTTTGTCACACTTTTAACCGTTCTATCTCTTTCACTGACAGCTTGTCAGATACCTAAGGCAGCAAATAAAAATGAGAAAGCAGCACTTTCTGTCAGCCAAGAGCTGGACAAAAATAAAAGGTATACCAAAAACGATTTCTCGTTTGATGTCGATCCCGAAACATTCGCTATTTTGATCACTGAAAATGGTCGACAGGAAACGATCGTTCAACCTCAAACACCTAAATTAGTGACCCACGTAAAAAAAACAACTAACGAAGTCAGTTGGACGTATCCTGATGAACAACTAAAGATCATCGTAAAAAAAGAGTCCGACCATTTGGCTGTTTCTCTCACTAGTTTGTCAGAAGAAGACTTAACGTTTAACTGGCCGAAGATCGATGCTAAAAATTATACACTTCCGATCGCAGAGGGAAAGACGATTCCAAATACACAAAAAGACTGGCTGGCTTACTTTCAACAAAACAATGAATTAGCTATGAGCGAAGCTTTTTCCATGAGCTTTTTCACTACAAATTTCAAAGATTTTGCTACGAGTTTCGTTATGGATAATCCCTTTAATAGTGATTTGATCGCACAAACAGAGGATCATTTAACCTTTGAAGCTAGTCATCATTTTATCAGTTTCGATAAAGATAAAACCTTAAATTACCGTATTTACATTACAGAAAACGATCCTGTCGCTATTGCTAAAACCTATCAAATGGATCGAATCAAGACTGGCAAATTTAAGACACTGGACGAAAAAGAAAAAGAGAACCCTGAAATCAAAAAAATGCGGGGAGCTATCCAAATTTATTACTGGAACAGCCGAATTTTAACTGAAGATGATATTAACTGGAGCAAACTTCCCGAGCAAGCTGATGCACCTATTTTTCAATGGATCGCTGAACTATTATCACAGTATGGTGAAGACGGTTCAGCCGAATACCAAAATGCTTTAGCAGCTTTCAAAAATAATGAAGGCTATCAATACGAAAAAAACACCTTTTTAAACTCACTTAATAATGTTTTACTTTATCCCCAGTTTTACAACAAAACCATTTTTGAACAACCAGATGAAGAAGCTTCAAAGCTGATCGAAAAAGGAATTGACACATTAAGTGAGCAAGAGCATTATACATTGAATAAGCATTTGTTGGCTGGTGCTATTCAAAAGCTTACTCCTCCTGTTGATGATTGGGGACAAAAAACATCAACTGATGTTTTCAAAGAGATGAAAAGCGCTGGGATCACTAATGCTTGGATCGGTTTGCCTAATTGGGCCAATGGGCTCATGAATCCTGAAATGGTCAAAACGGCTGCAGCTGAAGGGTATTTGATCGGCCCCTATGATTCTTATCAATCCATTCAAGAAAATGCCAGTATTGATTGGAATACTGCTTCGTTTCCAAATAAAAATCTCTATGAGAAAGCAACTGTTACAAAGAAAAATGGAGAAAAAGTTGCTGGGTTTCTAGGCAAAGGTAGAAAACTAAACCCAACCCAAATTTTTCCAGATGTGGAAGAACGCTTTACAAGTATCATGCAGAACAAAATTCCATTCAACACTTGGTTTTTAGATACTGATGCAGCAGGAGAAATCTATAATGACTACAGTCCTGATCACCAAACGACTCAAAGTGAAGATGTCGCCGGGCGTTTAAAACGAATAGACTATTTCAATAATAATGGATTAGTTGTCGGTTCAGAAGGCGGAAATGATTTTACTTCAAAAGAAATAGTCTTTGCTCATGGAATCGAAACACCTGTTATCATGTGGTCTGACCCAGATATGAGGGAAAATAAAGAAAGTGAGTATTACGTAGGGAGCTATGCTGCTTTAGACGGCGGTATTCCAACAAAATATAAAAAAGTCGTTCCTATCAAAGAAGAATACAAAGCTATTTATACAGATCCTGCCTATTCACTACCGTTGTATAAGCTTGTTTATAATCGCTCAGTCATCACTTCCCATCAATGGGAATGGGATAGCTACAAAATCAAAGGTCAAGTGGCCGAGCGTCGCATGAAAGAATATTTATATAATACTCCACCAATGTTCCATCTTGATAAAACGGCGTGGGAAGAACATAAGCAGGATATCAGTGAGAATGCCAAAATCTGGACACCTTTTCAAAAAGCAGCTCTAGCACAGGAAATGACTGACTTTAAGATCTTGACAGAGGATCGCCTTGTGCAGAAAACACAATTTGGAGATACATTAGCAGTGATTGCTAACTTTTCAGATAAAGATTATCACACCGCTGATCTGAACGTAGCTGCAAATACTGCTGTGATCATCAATAATGGCAAACAAACGATTGTGAAGGTAAAAGAGTAACTCGGATAGAATAAAATAAAAAACCAGCATTCTAGCTATTCCGAATGCTGGCTTTTTCGCTTTATTTCAATTCAAATGTCATTTCAACGGGATTATGATCTGAATGCTCAAACCCTTTATCGATCACTTTTCCATCGATAGTTTGGATATTATCAGAAATAATGAACCCATCGATCAACGCAACAAATGATTTGCCTTTTTCATACGGTTTATCCAAATTTCGAACAGAAGGCACTGCTTCTTTTCTTTCACTCAGCTTCGCTACACTAAGATTTTCGGGTAACTCTGCTTTGGGGAACGGCTGCAGCCAAGTATAAGTTTCCGTTGGATCATTTTTAAACGTTTCCGTAGATGAGGGCAGTAGATCGTGGTTGAAGTCTCCACCACAAACCACATAGTTGCCTTTTTTATATTCCCGTTCCATATGATCAAACAGCTTATGCACCTGCTCTTTTTGAATCGCCTGATCTTTGATATATGCGGATAAATGAACATTATAAAGCATCAAATATTTGCCATTTTCAACAGGAATCTTAGCTACCGTGAACGCCCTATCTAAATCAAAAAACTTATTAAAATTGGTTTCGATCGGCAAACTATAACGTGTACTACTTTCGATTTTTGTATTGCTGAGTGTTAAAATTCCTGATTTTGATTTCCCGATCGGATCCAACACTGGATACATCAAGAAGGCAGAATCATAATTTACTGCAAAGGAACTTGTATAATCTTTAAAGCTTTGATTGATTTGCTGTACTTCATCTACACCATGGCTACGCGTCGCTTTTTCATCCACTTCTTGAAAAAGAGCAAAATCAGGCGCTATTTGTTTTGTCGTTTCAATTGCGCCAGCAATATTTTTACGAACACTTTCCTCGCTTATTGCTTTTGATTGTTTCCCGCCATCCATAAAAAACGTATAATCAGGAGTATACGAACCATAACCAATATTGAATGTACTTATTTTATATTCTTTGTTTGTATAGAGTGACTTGCTTTCAGCTTGCTGTTGGACCTTGATTGAACGATCATCTTCGATTCTTGAATAACTAAAATAAACATACCCTACATAAACTAAAATAATAGCGATCATTGCGACAAGTGCGCTGAGTAAAAACTTGATCTTTCTTTTCATTTTTCCTTCCTCTTTCCACCATATAAATAAAAATAGACTAACAACCATTATACAATAAAACAGCTGTTCATCTATTGTTATTGTTTAAGACTGTCGTTCATTGAGCAATAAACACTTTTAAGGCAGCTTCAAACGTAGATCTATTGCTCTTTTTTGATCAGCTCTGCTATTTTCATGACGGTATTAGCATTTCTGATCGTAATTCGATCATAATATGCTGAGCTGACGATTTTCGACCAGCGGGTTCTCGAAAAAGTCTTTAATGGCGCAGACCAGAAAATCACCCGTTCGTGATGATCGACCTGTTCGTATTCTGGTTTTGCTTCGCCTACTGCAGCCATCACCTCAGCTGTCGTCGTCGGTGCAATAATAAAAATCGCATTGTGTTTCGATTCCTTATCGATATTCCACCAATTTGGCGCATGTGCGACAGCTTCCAGCCACTCTTCACCAGAAACGATCGTCACAGGAATGTGTAATCCTGTCATCGTTTCAATCAGCAATTCACACTCTTTGGCCAGGACATCAGGTGTCTTTTCTTCCGTCGAAAAAATGACATTTCCGCTATTCAAATATGTTTTTACGTCTGTAAATCCGTGTTTTTCAAATGTAACTTTCAGCTCAGCCATAACGACACGATTTTTTCCTCCAACATTTATACCACGTAACAGAGCAATATATTTTGGCATCTTCATTTCTCTCCTTCCATTCGATCAAATACCTATTCTAAATTCTTTATTCATATTATAATAAAAACAACGAAACAATCCTACTTAAAAGAAAAGAGGTATCCTAATGGCAGATTTAAGTGAATTTACCGAAAAAATAAGTGATTCAGAACAACGTCAACGATTAGAAGGTCTATTTGCATGGATCAAAGAAAACTTCCCTCAATTAGAAACAGTCATCAAATGGAACCAACCAATGTTTACCGATCATGGAACATTTATAATCGGCTTCAGTGTCTCTAAAAAACACATGTCGATCGCACCAGAAACAGTCACACTAGCTGCATTCAAAAAGGATATTGAAAAAGCGGGATATGAGCATACTGATAATATCTTCAAAATCACTTGGACACAGGAAATCGATTTCTCCCTTTTGAAAAAGATCATTGATTATAACATTCAAGAAAAAATCGATTATACAAAATTTTGGCGAGAATAGCTGTTTTCTCTTTTAAATACAGAGTTTCTTCAAAAAAGTAAGAAGGATAGGATTTTTTTGAAGTAGTAAAACCATTAAAAATCGTTTATGATTTATTCATAGAGAAATTACTTATCTTCCCCAAAAGATAAATAGATAATTTGATCCCATCTTGGCTGAGATGGGATTTTTTTGTACTCCTTACTTTTTAGACTACTTTATTGCGATGCTAAGCGAGTCGTCTCTACTCTAAATAACTTCGTAAATGCTTAGATGTATATGAATCAGGTACATTCAATAGATCAACAGGATACCCTTCAAAAAGTACCTTACCGCCTAAATCACCTCCACCAATCCCCATATCGATGATCCATTGCGCATGACTGATGATTTGAAGATTGTGTTCTAAAACAATCAGTGTTTTCTTTTCTGTTAAAAGCCTTTTGAATAGCATAAGTAAGCTTTTGATATCAGCCTCGTGTAACCCCGTAGACGGTTCATCTAAAATCAATAAATCGGTCGTATTTTGCCGGATGATCTTAGCTATTTTTAGCCGCTGTAATTCCCCGCCTGAAAATGTATTTAGTGACTGACCTAATTGGACATACCCCAAATTAACGTCTATGAGTGTTTGTATAGCTTGTGCTAATTCATTTTCTTCAAACAGCTTGCTCGCTTCTTTAGCTGATAACTGTAGAAGATCATAAATATTCAAGCCACGCCAAACGACAGAAAGTGCTTCATCATTATATCGTTTGCCATGACATTTTTCACAAACCTGTTCGACATCTCCCATATAAGCTAGGTCTAATTTTAAATAGCCCTTTCCTTTACAAATAGGACAAGCACCTTTCCCGTTATAGCTGAAAAGAGAGCTGCTTTTTCCTGAAGCATGAGCAAATAGATTTCTTATCTTATCAAAAATACTTAGGTATGTTAGTACATTCGAACGATTGCTTCCAATTATTGGGCTTTGATCTAAGATACTTGCTTCGGGATATTTTTGCTTGAAGAGCTGGCGAATCAATGTACTCTTCCCAGAGCCAGCCACGCCTGTAACAACCGTTAAAAATGCTTTAGGTATTTTGACTGATGCTTCCTTAACATTATGCAAACTAACTTCGTTTAATGAATAATAGTCGGAGAATTCTTTTCTTTCTTTATTGATCGATCTACTAGCAGACAGACTTTTCCCTGTGATCGTATCCGATTTGAGCAATTCTTGATAGGTTCCTTCAAAGGTGATCCTGCCGCCTTTATTCCCTGCTCCTTCACCTACATCAACAACATTGTCTGCAATTTTTATAATATCAGGATCATGGTCAACTAATATCACAGTATTCCCTTTATTTTTCAGTCCAATAATAATTTTTGAAATTCTTGATAGATCTTCCGGATGAAGACCAATACTAGGTTCATCAAAAATGTATAAAACATCGGAAAGCGCACTGTTTAGATGCTTAGTCATCTTTATTCTTTGTGACTCTCCACCAGAAAGTGTTGAAGTTGGCCGATTAAGAAATAAATAACTCAAACCAACACTTTGTAAGCTAGTCAGTTTTTTGATCAAATCATCCAAAACAATTTTCACTTTAGGAGAATGTATATTTTTAATGAATAAGATCAATTCTGGAATAGTCATCGTTACACAATCAGCGATCGATTTTCCATTGATTTTTGAGGATCGAACGATGTCGTTCACCCTAGTCCCCAAGCATTCTGGACATTCTCTAACTTCAAGGATGCGAGCCAATTGACCGGTATAATTGGTCTTTTCTTTTTCAATAAAATTTTTGGTGATTCTCGGAATAATACCTATATACGTTGAGGTTTTTGGCCATTTTTCTGTTGGATTCTTTGGCGCACTTCCTTTATCGTACAAAAGAAGATCTAATTCTCTCTTATCGTAGTCTTGGATTTTTTTATCGTTATCGAAATTTCCTGACTCTGTGTATCGTGTCAAGCGCCATCCACCTGGTTGGAATGTAGGAAAATCGATCGCCCCTTCATTTAAAGATTTACTAAAATCAATAAGCCGATTCAAATTGATTTGTTTCATCTCACCTAACCCATTACATTTTGGACACATCCCTTGCGGATTATTAAATGAATAAACCATAGAATAACCAATAAACGGAACAGCGATCCTTGAAAACAACAGACGCAGACTTGAGTAAATATCTGTCACAGTACCCACTGTTGAACGAGCATTTCCACCAATCTTCTTCTGATCGACAACGATAGAAACTGGTAAATTTTCTACCGCATCAACGATAGGCTGTGAGTAGTGAGGCAATAGCTGCTGGATGTAGCTAGAATATGTTTCATTTAAAAGACGCTGAGATTCTGCTGCTAACGTATCAAAGACTAAAGAAGATTTGCCTGACCCAGAGACCCCTGTAACAACCGTTATTTGATATTTAGGAATTTCAAGGGAAACATTTTTCAAATTATTTGTTTTTGCACCTTTAATTGAAATAGTACTACTCATGAGCTTTCAACCTTTCTGATTTAAGCGCCTTTGAAAATTTTTCAGCTAGCTGTGCTAATTGTTCCTTTTCTTCACTATTAAATACCGCATTCGCTACCAGTTGAAGCTCTTGATGTCCTTTATCGATATCATCCAGTAATTGACGTCCCGTTTCAGTTAAAATAGTCAGTAACTCTCGTCCATCTTTTTCATTTGGTTTTTGCTGAATATAGTACATTGTCTTTAATTCTTTTAAAGCCTTAGATAGCTTTGTACGACTGATTCCGAGTAACACACTGATTTTTGATGGTGCTATTTCGCTTTCTAAACTAAGAAGACGTAAGATATCATACTGAAGCCAGCTAATCTCTTGAGGGTTTCTCCTATTTCTTTCAGCTACCAGTTCACACTGCAAATTTATTAATGCATCTTCGAGCGTATTCATTTGATTCACCACCTAAAAATAATTTCTATATAGAAATTATACACAAAAAGAAATCATAATACAATGGTGATCGTTCATTTGTTAGAAAAATGATTTAGCTATTAAACCTATCGCTTAAATATAAAAAAAGTAAAACCAATGAGCATGATTCCTGCACAACGAATGAAGGTTTGCGCTTTTTCACCTGTCTCAGGTAATCTATTCGTTTTGGGTAGATTTTTTGAAGGATTGGTCATGTTAATATTTGGTTCTTGTTTTTTCTCAACTCGATCTAATTCTGTTGGTTGTTCTGTCTCTAATTCTTCACTGCTGCTAACTGAACTTTCTCCTCTGTCACTAGCAGATTTATTTTCATTTCTTATAGATGATTCAACGCTGAATGTCGTTGACGATGATCGTCTGTCAGCCTCACTCGAAGAACGCGTGCTTGTTTTATTTTCGATACTAGATTCTGATGTTGGACTTGATGTTTCTGTCGTTGTTTCTTTTGTATCATTTGTAGATTCTGTGATCACCTTGTCAGTAGGCGTCGTTTCTGTACTAGCAGGCTCAATAGATGAACTTTCTTCTGTAGAAAAAGAGTACTAGAATCAATTGCACTACCATCGTTATACCAAGTATGCCCATCTAAATAATAATCTTTTTGGTCTTTGATGATATGGTTTGGTGTAACAACGATCGTTTCTGCTTCTGCGGCTATTGACCAAAATCCTGTTATAAAAATAGCTAAAACAAACATAAAATATTTTTTAATCATGTTCTCGTCCCTTTCCTAAAACTCTGCCCTATCATAAACAAAATCATTTTTCATGTAGAATAAAGTCCTATATTTAGGACTTTCCAGCAAAATCTGCTACACTCTTTTTATCAACAATCATAGCTTGGAAAGGAATTGTATTATGAAAGAATATGGACTGGTCATACGCGAAATTCGTTTATCTAAAGGTATTTCTCAAAAAGAATTGTATAGTAATTTGATTTCAAAATCTTATGCGATCGAATTTGAAAAAGGACATCATGATCTATCATTAGAATTATTGGAACAAGTCTTAGATGCACTAACCGTCACAGCTGATGAATTCCTGTTTATTTATAATCAATACACCATTCCAGAAACGACTACCTTTTGGACCTTATTAGCCAAAGCCTCAAATGAAAATAACCTGAATGATTTATTTAAACTAAAAAAAGAAATCCAAACACAAGTAACCTCTGATAAAAAAGAACTCTTTTTAGCTTTAGTTGAAGGACGCATTCACATCGTCAATCATTTTCTTCACTCTAACAAAATCGATTACACCAAAATTCCAGCTGAACAAATGGATATCGTGGTTCGATTTTTGTTGAAACGAGAATCATGGACACTCTTTGAATTGCTGATTTTTACAAATACACTAGATTACTTTTCACATGATCAAAGAATGATTTTCAAAAAAAATATATTTAAACTGCTAAAAAAATACCGCAACTATGATCGCGGCAAAGAAATTTTACAAACATTGTTGATCAATTTTTCTGAACTGTGCTTGAAAGAGAACGAACTTTCAACGGCCAAAGAACTACTTGATCAGCTAAGTGATTTAAATACTGATCTTAATAGTGGACTTTTTAGGATCATTGAACGTTTTTTCAGAGGAATACTTTTGATTTTAGAAGGTCAAATACTATCTGGACAAAAGGCTTGTGAAAAAGCTTTGAGCATCCTACACTATCTTGAATATGAGCAAATAGCTAAAGTTTATCAAGCGGAATGGGCAATGCTTTTATGATTTTTAATTCACACACACCTATAAAATAAAAAGCTCCTAAAGTATTTTACCGCTTTAGGAGCTTTTGCTATTGAATCGTCTTATTTACACAAATATTGAATATTACTTATATGAATTTAACTGCTGTTCCATACGCAACAACTGACTGCATATCTGCTTGTATCGTACCCGAATCAAATCTCATCATTACAATCGCATCTGCGCCTAGATCAGCGGCCTCCAGCTTAAGTCTATCTATTGCCTTATCACGAGCTTCTCGCTGCATATTTGTATATGCTTTGATTTCTCCGCCGATCACACTTTTTAGTCCTGCACCCAAATCCTGCAGCATATTTCTAGAAATCGTTGTTAAGCCAAATACCTCAGAAATAATTTCGTATTGTTTACCTGGAATAGTCTCAGTTGTAGTAATTAACATTATTTTCCTCCTTAAATTTACACACTTTTGAACCAATCAATTGGATTTAAATTTTTCACCATATTATCATAAATACCATTATAAAACAATATTATGAACAAATATGACAAAATTACCATTCGTCCGATTTGAAATGATTTAAGTAACTTTTGATAATTTTACAAAGTTCAATTAATCCATCGGCAATATCAGAAGTATCAATATAGGAAAATGATAACCTTAGGTATCTGCTCTTTTTCCTATTCTTGTCACAAAATGAACGAGATAAAAAAGCTACTTCATAGAATCTAATTGTTTTTTCGAATCACAAAATACCTGCCATAATTGAATTTGAGCATCTTTGACTAGAACTTTCCAACATGCTGGAAAGTTCTAGAAGCGACTTTTATTTCCTAGATAGGAACCACTTGCACTGCCTATTATCATTGAAAATTCTTCATTTTCAAGATAGTCATCTACTTTGATGGTATAGTCTGGAAACCAATCAAAATAGCCCTGCTAACCTGCTCTCATTTGTTCTTTATCATTCTTATCCCCATAGGTATCAATAAAATAGAAATTTTCAGACATCATTTGGATAATTAAAGGTATATCCTGATTATTGATTGCATCAACAAAATTCAATATGACAGTTTTTCTCATTGTGTTCCCCTCTCTATGATCGATTCTTTTCTTATGTGAGACATATAAATACATATTTTTAGAATAAAAATGGGCATACGCTTTTCGTATTGCCCGTTTTTTGTAAAATCATCGAAATTCTTGATTTTGAATTACTATTTATTAAGAGTCAGTGTCTAAACATTTTTATCTAGAAACATTAGAGAAATTCAAGAATCATTAAATAGAATACTGTTGCAAATAAATATAAAATGTACGAACCCACAACCATTCTACCTGAATCAATGTTTTGCCACTTATTCAAGTGTGTTTTTTGATAAGCAATAAATAGCATCACTACTGTAATCAGAAAAACACTTAACGGTCTAAAATCAAAAATTAGATTCCATGAATAAGAATATGTAGAAACTTGCATTCTAGGCAAAAAATAGTAAATGACAATGGCTAAGTTGATTCCAAAAGTAGACCCATGATTCGTTTTATTCATAGTATCTCCTCATTCCTATTCCATTGATCTTAATTTCATTTTATTCCTTTAGTTTCAATCATCTGTTAATTTAATTATACAATGAAAGCGTATTAATATAAACCTTCGTTTATGAGAAAAAGAACATTGAATGTTATCACATTTCCTTTTTTCACCGTACTTCATATTTTTACCTTCATGAGTACTTTTACCTGTTTAATTAAATCGTTATTGTACGTTTTTAGTATTAATGACACAAATAAAAGAATATTATTCAAAAAAGTTCACTTGTAAGAAAGTTATCCTTTTCCCGCTACCATAAACTTTCTAGAAGTTTTCCACCCATTTGTTATACTTGCAAAAAAATTTTTTTAGTCTGCTTTTTGTTTGAGTACTTTTTTACTCTAAGGCAATTTTTTTTACTATTTGTAAAAGGACTTGACTATCATCTTGTCTTTAAGTTAAGATAACATTACAAAACAAAATAAAAAAAGGCGCCCTGCAGGAGACAGCAAATCATCCCGCAGAGCCCTGTATTATCAGCCACAACTAATAATACAAGTTGCCTTCCGTCAATATGTTATTGACTTATTTCATTATACTAAAAGTAAGAAAAGATTACCAGCTTTTTCTGACTTTTCTTTGAATTGGTTAATTTCTATTTACTGAACGTTTCATGGTATTAGTCGCTGACGAATACCATTTTTTTGCGTTTTGAATCATAGCTTCGATAATTAGAGCGAAAAACAAAATAAATAAGGCACTCTGTAAAAAGGACAGCAATCCTTCTACAGAGCCCTGTAAAGTCAGCCACAACTGACAATACAAGTTGCCCTAGTCAATGCGCATTGACTTATTCATTTTACCTAAAATTTGTAAGAAATACTAGTGTTTTTTTGCATCTTTTAGCTTTGAATAGGTGAATGGTTATTCATTGAACTTTTGCACGGTATTGGTTGGTGACTAATACCGTCTTTTTTCGCTCTTTTTATATATAGTACACATCAGGTTCTCCTTTTTTCCTAACATTTTTTTCAATTCCATCCCCTGATGTGTGCGAGCTGCTGGATAAAAATCAATGACTCACCATGTGTTTGTCATCTCGTCTAAAAAAAGGTGTGCTTACGTCAATGCGTAATCGAATAAAATGAAAAAGTAAAAATAAACATGCAAACAACTATTTTCCGAGAATAATGCAGACGTCATGAAGAACACAGTTTATAATTTTTATCTGGTAGTGCTAATAAGGGACTGACTAGCAGTAGCAGACTCTTACTAAAAAACAAGCTGGCTTTGCAGAACCAACTTGTTTCACTTCTCTGCCTATCTCAACTCCATTCCTTTTGAAAAAAGACCATACCAACCATTTTTTTAACATGGGAGATAGGTGGAGAATTGTTTTTGAAGAAATAATCTTTTTAACTATAGCTAGTTCTTTCTCTATCTAAAAGCTATACTTTCTTCTGGACAAACAAATTTTATTAGGCACTCTTATTCTAATTTTTATCAGAAAAAGGATATTCTTCGATAACTTCTATCCCCCATTCTTTGATCAAGTTTAATGCTGGAATCAACTTTTTGCCATCTTCAGCCAGCAAATACTCGACATTCGGCGGAACGGTTTCGTGCTGTATTCGTTCGACCAATCGATACTGCTCCAATTCTCTCAACGATCTCGTAAGCATAATATTTGTGATCCCAGCTAGTCGTCGTTTCAACTCATTGTATCTCAATGGCTCCTCGGCTAACTTCCAAAGAATTGGAATTCGCCATTTTCCACCTAGAATTTTTAATGCTTCTGTTACTGGACATTGGATCTGTTTGCTTTCCTCCATCCCTTCACTCCTTCATCTAAGGCACAAAAATGTGCGTACTTGTTTTTTCGTCTTCTAAATCTATAATGAAATTGTACCACGAAAAAAAGTTTTACAGAATGGAGAACGAACATGAAAAATAAATTGATTGATCATATCAACTCAGAAAATGCCGATTGCTTCGTCTATAACACGGCTAGCTTAAAAGTAACTGCTGGTAATGACTATAAAGAGGTCTACAGTCAATTATTGGACTTTGCAAAAGCTACGGCTGCTGAAGAAAATTGCATCGAATTCTTTTTTACGCCAAGTGATATCGAAAAAGGAGAATTCATGTTATGGGAAGTATGGGGAAATATGGAAGCTTTTGACAAACACATGACGCAGCCACATACAACAGAGATTCTTTCACGAAATGTGATTGAACTGCAATGGAATAAATTGGCAAGTTGGAAGTAAAACGGTTCTATCTTGATCTTTATTTATAGAATAGAAATAGATTCCTTCTTTTAATCTGCGACATAATAAAAGAAGGAATCAACTATTCTTGTTCATCTGTTCGATTTTTCTTCTTTCTACTGTAAAATGTCAGTGCAATTGACGAAAAAAATCAGCGATTTCTGTAAATAGACTTTCTATTTTAACAATTATGAAATATCATAAATAAGCATGCGTATCTCCTGAATCTGTTGCCTATATGTTACTTCATTGATTCCATTATTCTCCCTCTCTAAATTTAGATCCTCAATCTTCTCCTCAGCTAAACGTAGTAATTGTTTTTTCTCCTCTTTTCGCCACTTTACCACGCCTAAAATAAGAAACGGATACAAAATCATCATACCACCGACATACTGCAAAAAATAAAAAATGTAGGCAATGACCGTGATGATCGCAACAACAATTTCTGCTATGAATAAAATACCGATTCGTTTCTTTTTTCGCTTTAATTCTTCCATACTTGACTCCTTAATTTCAACTTTTTAACGATAAAATAGGATAGAAAAAATTCCTATCCTAAAAAATATCCGTCATAAGAAAAGCTTTAATCTAATAACGATCATTACAGATTTAAGCGCTAGCTTTTAGAAAAATGATTATCCCATATACAATTAAATTTGATAGAATAAGTGCATTCCTGATTCTAGACCAAAAAGCCACTTGATAATCCAGTTTCCATTTTGGATCGTGTCTTCTTTTCCAATAAAATGAAAATGTATGATACGCCATAATTTATACATCCTTTCTTTATGAAGTTTCACTTGTTGATTTTATTAGCCACTCTGGACCGATTTCTTGATTTTTCTAGCAAATACATCTCACTTACAGTCTATCACAAAAAGACATTTATTTTAATCTAATTATTAAGTAAAAACTGATCTATCTTGTATCAAAAAAACACTATAATTTCTTCTCACAGTGTTTTCCTTTCATATAAAAAATCAGCTGTTTTTCTCTTTACAAATCAATTTGGAGTTTATTTCTTAATTCCTTATATGCGTCCATCAGCCAAGGATGAACTACCTTTATATCATTATTTAACAAGTATTCAATGTAATAATATGCAGCATGCTCCAATGATTGATTTAACGCATCCATCAAACCACTAAAATACGGAGGCTCTCCTGTTTGGTCCCATTTTATTTTATCTGCAACAAACACGACTAAATCTAAATCAGAATAACCGCCTTTTAATGTCGTATGACATTCTATTGCAGATAATATTTCTGGATCAGTAATTTTGAATATATCCAGTGCCGTTTGTCTAGAAATTTTTTGATGAATGATCATGGGAAACTTGATCTCTTCCTTACATAGTGGAATTTCCAGCTTCTTTGCCACATCAACTCTTTGATCATTAGGATAAATTGCCGAAATATCATGCAAAAATCCTGCAATTTTTGCTTTGTTAGGATCTGCTAAACTTTTTTTCGCTAAATTATAAGCATATTCCCCAACAGTTATACAATGATGATAGGTTTCGATTTTATTATTACTATGCAAAAAATCTTTTATTTCTATTTGTAAATCAAGAAGTTCTATGCTTTTCATATTTTATCCTTTCAAAACAGATTATGATCATTTACTATTGTAACACTTAACCGAAAGAAAAAAGCCCAGTTAATGTATACTGGGCCTTGAAATATAGTTCAATAAATGATTATTTTTTGTCTTTTCCAATTATCCGATATATTTTCTTTTCCACTTCAACAATCACAAAAACGACGATTCCTGATAACAGCGCTAAGCCCCAGTATTGAAGACCGATTGCTGCTGTATCAAAAACAATATGCATAAATGGCAGATAAATCAATGCACTTTGCAACAATAATAATATCAAAATCGTTCCCCAAAGAATTTTATTAGAAAAAATACTTTTATCAATTGGGAAATCATAAATATCACGACAATTCAACATATAGAAGATTTGGCCAAATACAATCGTTGTAATCAACGTTGTTTGCATCACTTCAATACTTGAACCATTTTCAGCAAGATAATTATTCACGATAAAACCTAACCCTGCCAGTAAAACAGATACATAAAAAATTCTAATCACTGCATAACGATTCAAAATATTTTCCTTAGGATCTCTAGGCGGTATCGTCATTCCGTCTTTTTCTAAGGGCTCAAACCCTAACGCAAAGGATAATGTAATCGTTGTGACCATATTCAGCCATAAAATTTGAACTGAGGTCAACGGAAGAGGCTTATCGATCAATAAAGATACAACAACTAAAAGTCCTTGAGCGAAAGCGGTCGGTAATGAGAAATAAATTGTTTTTTTCAAGTTCTCATACACACGTCGTCCTTCCTTGACCGCACTAGTGATCGTGGCAAAATTATCATCCGCTAAAACCATATCTGCTGCATCCTTTGTCACCTGTGTTCCTTTGATTCCCATTGCTATTCCAATATCTGCTTGTTTTAAAGCAGGTGCATCATTTACTCCATCACCTGTCATTCCAACGATTTGATCATTTTTTTGAATGGCGTTGACTAATCGTAATTTATGCTCTGGTGTAGTTCTTGCATAAACATCATGCGTCATAACCACATCAACTAGCTCTTCATCTGATAATTGTTCGATTTCGTGCCCTGTCATAGCATTCGTATAGTTTTTGATGCCGATTTCTTGTGCAATCGCAATAGCCGTGTCTTGATGATCTCCGGTAATCATTTTCACTGAGATTCCAGCTTTGTTACTGATCGAAACAGCTTCGATTGCTTCTGGTTTTGGAGGATCCATGATTCCAAATAAACCGGTCAAAACCATGTCTTTTAGATCATCATGTATGATCGTGTCTTTTGTCTTAGCTACTTCCTTAAATGCAGCGGCTAAAATCCGCTGTCCTTTTTGTGCTTGCAGACGAATATTTTCCTCCCAGTAAGAGAAATTTATTTCTTTTATCCCATTTTGAGTGAATTGATGACTCGTCTTAGCTAATAAAACATCAGGTGCACCTTTTAAATAAATAAACCGTTGTTGATCCACATCGACTAAAGTAGCCATATATTTATACGAAGAGTCAAAAGGAATCTTGTTTACTTCATGGACTTCTTCCACCAAAGCCATATGATTTGCCCAATCCAGAAGTGCTCCTTCGGTTGGGTTTCCAATAATTTCTCTTTGCCCTTTCTTATACGTAAGTTTTGTATCATTACAATATAAAGCCGCTTCGATCATCTTTCTAAGCGGACCATCTTCCTCAACTTTATTCAATTGTTTCGAATTTGGTTCTGTTTGATCGTCTTCAATCACTTCATCCGCTAAGGCTACAGAAACCACAGTCATTTCATTTTTTGTCAAAGTTCCTGTTTTGTCTGAACAAATAACTGTCATACTACCTAACGTTTCTACAGCAGGCATTTTTTTTATGATTGCCTTTTGTTTAGCCATACGTGTTACACCTACAGATAAAATCAAAGATAATACAGCCGGTAATCCTTCTGGCACTGCTGATACTGCCAAGGCGATCATTGCTGATAGTAATTCTTCCCCCGTCAACTCTCTGAACAAAAGACTAAAGATTGCTAAAAATACGATCAAAATTGCTAATACATAAAAGATTTGTTTATTTAACCCTTTCATTTTACGAATCAACGGTGTTTCTGTTTCCTCCACACTCTTTAAATGCTGATTGATTTTTCCGAGCTCTGTCTCATCACCGATGCTTATAACGATTCCTTTGCCAGAACCGCTGTTCACAAGTGTGCCGGAAAATACGGTATTGATACGATCACCTAATTCTGCTTGCGTTTGAATAGCATCACTATTTTTCTCTACAGGCGTAGATTCTCCAGTCAAAATTGCCTCTTCTACAACCAAATTGTAGGATTCAGCGATTCGTAAATCGGCTGGAATAATATCTCCTGCATTTAAATAAACGATATCTCCCGGCACCAATGTTTCTGCATCCACTGTTTTTTTCTCCTGATCGACTAATACAACAGCTTTCGTACTCATCATAGCAGTTAAACTATCCAATGAATCTGATGCTTTAGCTTCCTGAACATAACCGATGATCGCATTGATAATCACTACTAGCAAAATAATACTCATATCAATGAAATCTCCACTAATTCCTTTCAACACTGCAGAACCAATCAAAACATAAATAAGTAAATCATTGAAGTGACTTAAAAATTTTTGTAAGTTACTGACTTCTTCTTCTTTTGAGAGAACATTGCTGCCATACTTTTGATGCCTTTCTGCCCTTTCTGTTGTACTTAAACCAGATTTATTGGCATTCAGCTTTTCAAAGACCTCATTGATCGTTAAGCGATACCATTCCATAATAACCACTCCTTCACTTATTCAAATAGTCAAAAAATGTCTTGTTTTCCACATTATATAAGCATTATTTTATTTTGTCGTACAAAAGGAACTGCATAAAACTTTTTTATTTAGATTACAGGCTGACTCTCAAACGATTATTAACTAAATAAAGAATCAACACGACTATTCAAGAAAATGAATAATTGTGTTGATTCTTTACTTTTTCTTCAAGTCATTATATTCAACTTTACAGAATTAATTTTTCCTATTTTTAACGATCAAACCGATTTTTTCTATAGCCGTAATAGCAAATCAATAAAATGAGAATCATCGTTGAAGAGATGATTATATATATGTCCGATGTCAGTGCTTTATTTTTTTCTTCGAACAAATTTTCCAGATAATTGATTACTTGACTTGTGTAGAGATACTTACTATATTTTTCAAAATCTTCACTTATTATTTTTAAAATAGGTATTAAAGCAAATATAAAAATTGTAGGAATACACATGGACGAAGCAACCATTTGATTGGAACTATAAAAACCTATCACCAATCCAATCAGCAAACTAATAAACGTTCCAAGAGATGTGATAATCAGAAATGGCAGTATCGATATACGATCCGGCAACCAGAAGAAACCAATGACAGCATTTGTCAATCCAATCAAAAAAAATGAAGGAATAATGCTTCCAAGAATATATTGAAGTGGCGAGACACTTCCTACCATAAGAACTCTAAGCATATTTGATTCTTTGTCAGAAGACAATGGTAACGCAGACATCATTATTCCACTCATTCCCATGGAGAAGGTTAAACCCGTAGTGATAATAAATAATGGCATCGTTTCTAACTGCTCCGTTGGTGCATATCGATCTAGAATAAAACAAAAACCAATGGCTAAAAGTAATGAACTTAACAATTGAGGACTTGTGACAATGTTGATTAATTTAACTTTTGAAATAATCATAACTTTTCGAACGGAACGTTCCATATTAATTCAACTCTTTTCCTGTTAATTGTAAGAAAATCTCTTCTAAATTAGGTTCATTAGAATGGATAGTTAAAATATCTTTATCGATCTTTTGCACATTTTCTCTCGTTAAGTTTAGTGTTTTTTGGGTATCGTCTTTATAAGTTATATCAATTTTAGGCTCTTTATAATACTTTTTCTTCAAGATTTGAGGAGAATTACATTCCACGATCTCACCACCATGCAACAAAGCCACTTGATCGCATAGAATTTCAGCTTCGTGCATGTTATGAGTTGTCAAAAACAGTGTCATTCCTCGTTTCTTTTCTTCGAGAATGAGCTGATGAATTTCTTTCATCGTTTTGGGATCAAGCCCACTAGTCGGTTCATCCAGGAACAATAACTCTGGATTATGTAAAAGAGCTCTAACTAAAATAAGCCGTTGCAGCATTCCTTTTGAAAGCTTTCCAGCCTTTTTTTTCTTTGCAGCAGTCAACCCAACTCTCGACATCAAAAGATCAATTCTAGCATTCGGAATATTATAAATTTGAGCAAATATTTTTAAATTCTCATAACAACTTAACTGTTTAAAAACACCGCTATTATCAGTGACGATTCCAATCCTTGTGTAAAAATGAGAGTCAATTGTTTTTACATCTTGATCAAGAATTTTTGCTGTTCCATTCGAGCTTTTTATCTGTCCAGTTAAAATCTTGATAGTGGTTGTTTTTCCAGCGCCAGAGGGCCCTAAAAATCCAAATATTTCTCCCTTTTTTACGTTGAAATTTATCTTTTTTAATGCAGTCTGATTCCCAAAATTTTTGCTGATATCATTCATTTCTATCGCATAAGTCATTCGCTGATCCTCCTATAGTTCCTAATAAAATAATCACACAGACAAAAAATAGCTAATGGTATACTTGAAAAAAATAGAATAAAACAAATTATAGCTATATGAATCGTAAATACATTTGTCCTGAGAAATACTTGAATTGCCTGACTAAAAGCAAATCCTGAAGCTAACGATACCACCTTCATCATCATTTCTTTTTTGCTACTTGTCATCCAAAATATTAAAAATAAGACTAAAAATTGAAGACTCGTACTGATTAATCCAACGATCAAAAATAAAAAAATCCTGAGGTTTCTTTTTTCACGAGAAATAGATGGTTCATAAAGATTTTCATAGCTTATAGAATCATTAAACCTAACCTTGTCGATACGGTTGCATAATATATTTAAAGCTTCGAGATTTACCTCAGCTGCAACTTTTTCCATGATCATTGGCAAAGAAGTCCCTTTTACATGAACACGTGTCAGCTCTTCGGTTGCGGCTATTTCTTTTTGATAATGATTGGGTAGACTGGGGTGGTACGTTGGGCCTAAAATGATCCCATTTCCCAATGTACCGCCAGATGTGTATGGGATATTCATATGACTGAAGTAATCACTGAACAGTCTCATATGATTGTCTGGCGTATCGACGGCTTTGATTACAAGATCTACTGGATCATGAAGAGTTAAAATATCTGACAGTTGGATATATGGATTAGTTATTTTTCTTTTATATGTAACAATCTCTATATCTGGATTGATTTTACTTAACTTATTCTTTAATACAGAAACTTTACTATGATTGATATCCGCCTGGTCGTATAATAATTGTCGGTTAAGATTATCTATTGAGACATGATCATCATCTATCAAGATCATTTTTTTTATTCCTAAGGCTGTCATAGCCCATGCTGAATGAGAACCCAGACCGCCACAGCCTAAAATAAGTACCGTCTTTTCTTTAACGCTATCATAAAGATGTTTTTCACTTTGAGCTAAAAACCAGCCTCTATTTACAGAGTCTACCTTAGTTGTTTCGATCAGTTCCTTCGTTAAAATATTCAAGTTAAGCAAGGCTTCAAGATTCTCATTTCCCACTATTAGTGCTGCCTGCTCTATATTACATGGTAGATTCGCTAAAAGTTCATCAACAATGAGCGTTGGCAAGGATAATTGTTGTTCTACTCTGCTGAATAAATATGTGATTGTATCTTTTTTTAAAATAGAGCAATAAGGGTTCAAATAAAGATTTTTAATATTTCACACGTCCTTTCAAAGCGCGACCTCATTCAAAAATTTCCGCTATGGCAATAATGAGCATAGCTACAAGTACTATTTTTTGACTCCATAGGAATAAAAAGAAGCATAGTCTCTGAAGATTTAAATCATTCATATTTTTAAAAAAATAAAAAATATTCATATTATCTGCAATCAAGCTCGATTGAGTCAGCTCAGTCAAAATTTTTTGTCCATCGCTTTGGCTAAATAATAAGCACATATTTTGTATAAAAAAAAGAAAATTGATCACACTGACCAATAACCAAAATGATTTTGTCTCTCCCGCAAGCATTCCTCCCAGAAAAGAGTATAAACTCAAAACAAGATTAAAAAGTGGACCCGCGAATAAAATAGCTATTTTATCGTTCAGCTCCTGTAAAAATTGTATTCCTGTAGTATCAACACTGACTAAGCCCTTTTTTATATTCAAAGAAATCGTAGGAACAAGTAATCCTCTATTAATGGCAAAAAGAAAATGACCGATTTCGTGAATTAAAATGCTGACTACTGTTATCAAAAACACTTGGATGAATAGAAAAATCAAGTTTTGCTCCTCTATAGATTTCCAAGCAGAAACATATTCACTCATAGAAAAAAAAGTCGAAAATGCTACTGCAATTATTCCTCCAATAATAAGGAATATAAAACATAATTTTTCTAGAACTATAGATGTAGAGCTCTTCTTAACTTTTGAAACATTCACTCTTAAAAATGATTTTTTTTTCGTTGGATTAAGCAACCCAATCGATTCAAAGACTTCCATAAACGATATAATTTCAGCCTGAGTGTATTTTGAATTTGCTTCCAGTTCAGAGAGAGAATAATTTTTTTCCAGCATAGATAAAAATGTAATTTCCTTCTCACTAACAAGATAATGTTGGTTACTAAGGCCATCATAAAGATGATACTCTTCTTGATTTTGAAGACGTTGATAACAAATCAAAGAATTTAAGTCATAATCATACATAAGTTATTCCCCTCAAAAAGTAGATCACCCCTATTATCAAGTGATACTCTTCCTATTTCTAATTATCGTCAGGTACTTTTAAATAGTAGCGGGAGCCAAGGCACTTATCTCCAAATAATCAATTAATTTGGTCTTGATAAAGTCATATCTCCCCTTGGATACTCCCGCATAAAAATGTTGATTGAACTTTCCTACTACTTTAATCCTCAGAAGTAAATTTTTTTTAACAAACCTCATAAGTAATTCAGCATCTATAACACGTAAAGTTTATATTCTGAGAATTAAATTTTAGTCTGATTAGCAAACTACAGCTGCAATCAATCCACCGACAACTAAAAGTCCGCCGACAATAATAAAGTTAGCGTCTTTTTCTTCAACTTTTTTGAATTCCATTATTCATACCTCCCTTCCAATTTTCTAAAAGATAACAGGTTAAATTGTTCTATTAGAGCAAACAAAATAAAAATCGGTACTACAATCAGATAAACCCAAAAGGATGCCTGCCAATTGATTTTCAGTAACTGCCCCACAACAAACGTCAATGACATTCCGCCGATCCCTTCAAATGCACTTTGAAATCCGATTGCTGCCGCTCGTTCATTTCCATGATAAAAATAGCTAATAATTGAAATAAGCAGCGAATTGAACATCCCTATACCAAAACCAAAACAGGCTCTAGAAATAAATATGATCGCAAAGTTAGTCACTATAGCTGGAATGATCCCTGAAATCAAAACAATTCCTAATCCCAGCAACACTGACTTTTTATAGCCTATACATTTAGCAATCTTTGTACTCAATAATACAGCTGGAATAATGAATAGTGCTGGAATCGTTGTTAGCATCTCTACCAATGGCAATGGGATCTCAGGAAATGTTTGAGCGATTGCTGGTAGATTTGCTCCAATCGCGGCACCTGAAACAACGATCAATGATACTGCTAAAATCGAAATTTTCCTCATTTTTAAACTGTCCACTTTTTTCCCTCCTCAAGCTCTTTTCTTTTTCAGGATACCTCTTAGAGTACACTCAAAGTCAAGGAACTATAAAAAAAATAACAAAGCTTGACTTAGAGCCAACTCTACGTGGTAAAATGAAACGAGAAAACTGTTCAGGAGGAGGAAGCAATGACTTATAAAATCCAAGAATTTTCACAAATCACAGGTCTGAGTCCATATACTTTACGTTTTTATGAAAAAGAAGGTCTTATTACCGTAAATAGAGACCAAAATAATATTCGAATTTATGATGAACAGAATAAAGAATGGATCGATTTTTTCTTACACTTAAAAAAGACTGGTATGACGATCGAAGATCTCAAACAATACATCGACTGGTGGCACGAAGGAGATGCAACAAATCAAAATCGATTGGCGCTTTTACAAAAGCAGAAACAAATTGCTTTAAATGAAATGAAACAAATTCAAGAAGGAATCGATATGCTGGATTATAAGATCGAGAAATACCAAAAGAAAGTCGATACTAGTCGAAGAAAATAAATAAGATTTTTTCAACCTTGACATGATGCTGTCAAGGTTCATTTGTTATACTTCTTTTTAGTAATACAATAAAAATGACCACCAGGAGGAACATATTATGACAATGATCAACGTTAATGGTACTGAACTTTTTTATACAAAATCAGGTCAAGGAGAGCCAATGCTATTACTACACGGCAATGGGGAGGATCATCATATTTTCGATCGACTAAGTCAAAAATTACAAAAAAAATTTACAGTGTATGCGATCGATAGCCGTAATCACGGAAAAAGCGCCCAGACAGAACAGTATGATTATGAACGAATGGCTGATGATATCATTGATTTTATCGATGTGTCGAAGCTTGAAAAGGTCAATATCGTTGGTTTCAGTGATGGTGCAATCTTAGCGATCCTCATGGGCATCAAAAAATTATCTTGTCTCAATAAACTAGCTCTTTTAGGCGCCAATACAAGCCCTGATCAGCTAAAACCTGAAATATTTGACCATATTGTCGAAAAATATGAAGAAACGAAAGATCCTTTTTTTAAATTGATGATGGAACAACCAAATATTCCTTTGCAAGAATTACGTAAAATCGAAGTCCCTACACTGATCATCGCTGCTGATGATGATCTATGCGAACCAGAGATATTTGAACAAATGCATCAACTGATTGAAGCTTCTGATTTGAAAATCATGGAAAACCAAGATCACGGTAGCTATATTATCGATAATGATATCTTAGCAGAGCCGTTACTTGATTTTTTCTCTGCCTAATTACAAAAACGAGCCAGATTTATTAAATGAACTATGTTATGATCGATGAGTAGAAAAGTGAAAAAGATGGTGGCTAACTCCTAGAAAAAGGGGGGATGCTTATGGTTCTCTGCTTTATCCCTGGAAAGGAATAGACATGTCTGTTTTTGAAGCACTTACGCTGATGGTTGCATTTGCAACTTTAGTTGTGCTGATCATAGACCAAGATAAACCAAAAAATAACCATCTAATTCCACTTGGACAGTAATTAGATGGCTTCACAAATTTAATTATAGTCACCGTCTTTTGAACGGGTCTACAAGAGAGGTAGGAAATTCTACCTCTTTTCATATTCATCATAGCATAAAAATATAGTTATGTCACACTGTTCCAAGATAATGAACGATGTGATTTGTTTTTTTAATTCCAAGATACCTAAAAAGATTGTAAGAAACCTATTCCATCGAAAGGATCTCACGTTATGATTACTCGTAAACAAGCATTATTAGTTCTTGACATAGGAGGCTCGGCTGTTAAATATGGCATTTGGTGTCATGAAACATTGTATCACCAAAGTATTTTTCCTACGCCGCGAACTAGAAAACAGTTTTATGCATCCGTACAGCAATTATATGAACGATTTTCAGATGAATTTTCGATCATCGGAGTAGCTGTCAGCTGCCCTGGAGAACCTGATGAATCGACTGGAATGATTAGGGGACTGAGCTATGTTCCTTTTTTGCATATAGGTGAATTTCAAAAAGAGTTTTCTGAATTCGTGGGCTTACCTGTCTCATTACAAAATGATGCAGATAGTGCGGCATTAGCTGAGATGACTTTAGGGATCGGTAAAAATCAGCAAAATGCATTATTTACGATTATTGGATCAGGTGTTGGTTTATCCATCGTAAAAGATGGACGCATTCTTAAAAACGCTGCTGAAAAAATCGATACAGTCGAGAAATTGATTGCCGATGCAATAAAAATGATAAATAACTCACACGTTTCTCCTGTTCAGCTAGGAAGAACAGTCTCTTTAAAAAATTTTAAATGGCCAAGTACGATCGAAGGAAAAGATGTATTTGAGCTTGCAAAACAAGGAAATGATGTTGCACGTCAAGAAATCGAGCGCATGTATTCAGCACTTGCAGAGATCATGATTTTTCTAAATGACGCCTTCGCTCCAGAATTCATTGGTTTAGGCGGAGGAATCAGTAATAATCCTGAGTTATTACCTAATCTAAATAAAAGGATCACTGAATTATTAGTGAGCCAAAAACCTAAAATCGATATTTATCGAAGCTTATTAAAAAAAGAACATGAATTATTGGTACCCAATATAAAAATTTGCCACTTTAAAAAGGATGCCAACTTGATTGGCGCAGCACTTCATTATCAAGAGACATATTCACGATCATAGTAAAAAAACCAATGCCATTCTTCACAGAAATGTGGAACGGCATTGGTTTTTTATTATTTATTGTATATTTTTGGTCCTTTTCGCATATTTCTACGATCATTCTTTGGTGCTTCCATCTG
Source organism: Enterococcus sp. 9D6_DIV0238 (assembly GCF_002174455.2). Lineage (NCBI taxonomy): Bacteria > Bacillati > Bacillota > Bacilli > Lactobacillales > Enterococcaceae > Enterococcus > Candidatus Enterococcus dunnyi. Next base: position 3,092,901 of record NZ_CP147246.1, on the reverse strand, counting down.
CTTAGATCTACCACCGCTTTGTTTCTTTTTGATCAGCTCAAGCATTTTCTTTTTTGTATCCATCTTTACACCACCTTTGTCAGTAACGTCACTGACTCGATATGGGTCGTTTGAGGGAAATTATCTACTGGTTGAACTTCTTTTACTTCATAACCACCCTCTACCAACAAAGCGAGATCTCTTCCTAGTGTTGCAGGATTACAGCTAACGTAAACAATGCGCTCTGGTTTTGTTTCGATCAAGGTATCGACTAAGCTTGCTTCCAAGCCTTTACGTGGAGGATCAACGATCACAACATCTGGTTTGATCTCTTGTTCCAATAATCTTGGTAACGCTTCTTCCACAAGTCCAGCAGTAAAGGTCGCATTTGTAATACCGTTTAGTTGAGCATTACTTTCCGCATTTTTCACGGCTTCTTCAATAACTTCCACACCATAAACCTGTTTCGCATCTTTTGCTAAAGTCAGACCGATCGTACCGATACCACAATAGGCATCAACAACTACTTCATTACCTGTTAAAGCTGCGTACTCTTTTACTTTATTATACATTACTTCTGTTTGCTGTGGATTGACTTGATAGAATGAACGAGAAGAAATTTCAAATTTCAAATCAAAAATCGTATCAATGATCTGATCTTCACCATGAAGTAAAATTGTTTCATCACCAAAAATGACATTTGTTTTTTTCGGATTGACATTCTGTACGATGCTAACCACTTCAGGAAGCGCCTCTAAAATATCAGGGACGATTTTACTTGTCGGGAATAGTTTTGGTGTTCTTGTAATCAGAACTACCATCATTTCTCCAGTATGATAGCCTCTACGAACAACGATATGTCGTAAGTTTCCAGTGTTATCAGACTCATTATATGGTTTCACACTGTAACGTCTCATGATATCACGAATCTTGATCACTGCTTCATCGATCTTAGGATCTTGGATATAAAAATGTTCCAATGGAATCAAATCATGGCTATTTTTTCTAAAGAAACCTGTTTGTAATTGATTATCGATTTTTCTTACTGGAATTTGTGCTTTATTACGATAGCCCCATGGGTTTTTCATTCCTAAAGTATCTAAAACTGGCACATCCGGCAATTTGGCTACACGCTGCATCACGTTTTTTACTTGGTTGGTCTTGAAATTTAATTGGGCTCCATAAGCTAGATGCTGCAGTGGGCTGATGCCGACTTTGGTAAAATTTCGATCCTTGACTGGTACACGGTCTTCACTCGATTTTAAAATAGTCACTACTTTTCCATATCCAAAGCTTTTACCGACTTTCAGGACTTTGATTTCGATTTTCTCACCTGGTAAAGCATCTTCTATAAATAGCGGATAACCATCGATTTTAGCTACACCCATTCCTTCATGGGTCAAATCAATGATCTCTACTTCGATCGTTTCATTTTTTTTTACTGGAAAATTATTCATAGGTCGCTCCTTCTTTTATGCGCTTCACTCATTCTAATGAAAAAGTACAGGAAAAGCAATAGAGAGTTCGGATTTACAGTGAAAGAATTATATTTTTAATGCAGAACATAAAAAGATGAGATAAAAACGGTCTTCTTTACCTCATCTTTCATTATTTCATTTAAACTAGTTGATTTCAGCCAGTTTATTTTCAATCAATTGAATCACTTCTTTTTTTGCTTCATCATTTTCGATAAAATCATATTTATCTCCATCGATTTGAATTTTTGGACTTTCATCATAGTCTTCAAACCATTTTTCATAGCGGCTATTTAGCTCTTTGTAGTATTCATAGAGTTCTGGATCATCGTCGACCTGCTCGTATGAACGTCCACGTCGTTTGATTCGTTCCAGCATTTTGGGAAAAGATACCTTGATATGAACTAATAGATCTGGACGCTTTTTATGTGCAGCGTACGGTAGTTCCTGCAGCATGTTTTCTAACAACGAATCGTAGACCTTCACCTCAGTTTCATTTGCTCTGCCCAAGTCAGCATTCAAATGGAAAAGCAATGAATCTTCGTAGATCGAACGATCTAATACATTATTTTCATGAGATAACGCTTGTTTAATGCTATCAAAACGTTTGTTTAAAAAATAAATTTGTAATAGAAATGCATATTTTTGAGGATCTGCATAAAACAAAGGTAATACTTCATTATCATCAACAGATTCATAAAATGCCTCTGAACCTAAATGTTCTGAAATAATTTCTGTCAAACTGGACTTTCCTGCACCAATTGTACCTGCTAAAACGATCACTGCCATCGAACTCCCTACCTATATTAATTATTTTTTTTAATTTTCAACCAATGTATCATACCATATATCGAGTTAAAGGTGTACATACAATACATAACAAACAATGCATAGTCCCCGCCAGCATGTGTCCCAGCTTTAAACCATAAAATGATAGAAAATAAATTTCCTAATAACCAAAAAACAAATTGTGACTGATACCGATTGATCATCAATAGCATTCCCGTTGCTGAGACACTAAAAGTTACTGCATCAAGTGTTTGCTGTGCATCATTGACAAATCCTAGAAGATAATACGCAGCCAGACCGATCACTAGCCAAATCACCCCCGCATATAACCATTGAACTCCTCTTAGGACTTTGACCTCTGTCACACTTCCAGTTCCATCTTTACTTGCTTTCAGCCAAGCAAATAATCCTGTAATATCCATGATGATATAAAACGTTTGAAGCAGTACCTCTGCATAGACTCTTGTTTTTAGACCAAAATAACCAATGATCAACGCACTGATAAAACCGAATATATAGTTACTTACTTTTCCTTGAGCAATCAGATTGACACAAATAATTCCGGATAAGCCTCCAACTAATGTGATCCAACTGGATGGATTAAAAAGAAACGCGATCAATTGGACTAAAATCATTATTATCAAAAATAAATAGCTTTTTCTTTGCCAGCCTTTAAAATCATTTATAATAAAATTTGCACTCATCTCAAACAAACCTCTCGCGACTGTTATTATCACCTTCTGCAGAATTGACGACTTCATTAATTTACTCTTGTTTGCATCAGAAGTCAATGAGAATCCTTCTCAATAATGAATTATGAGAGCTTTTTTATGCTATATATTGTGTTTGCTAATTATACAGAAACCATATATTGTGTTTTTTCGATAAAGTCTCTCATTTTTGAATCAAGCCTCCTAATTAAAAAGAGGTCCCAGTCAAAACTAAGATGTTTTGACTGAAACCTCTTTTTCATGAAAGAATCAACCGATTTGTCCATTGTTATCAATATCTTCTTCGGTCAAACGCTCAACTTCTTTTACAAACTCTTTGCTTGCTGCATGATACTGATCTTCTTCTTCCTGACCATCTTCATCCTTATATTCACTTAGGACTGATCCCATGATCGCATTTGAAGGAATCGCATCGGCATTGGCAAACATTTCAATATGCTGATGTAAATTCGTAAATTCCATTGGAGCATCGCCGCCATATTCTCCGTCTAAATTGATCATCATCTTCGCTTTGGGGTCTAGAGTTTCAGCATGTAAATAGCTTGTTTTCGTATAAATCAACCGTGGATCTTCCACATGCTTGCCACCATTTAACATCAAGGCAACTAAATGAAGGATCTCAAAAACATTTGCTGTTTTAACGATGATCAAAGAAAATTTGCCATCATCCAGTTTGGCGTCGGGTACGATCGTTTCAAATCCTCCAACTGAGTTTGTCAGCCCAAGGAAAAACATGGATGCATTTCCTTCATATACACCTTCGTCGTATTCCATCCGCATCTTGATCGGTTTGACCCGCGGCAGCATTTCAGCACCCTTAGCTAAATAAGCAAGGTAGCCAAAAATACTTTTCAGTTCCGAAGGAACTTCATACGTCAACTCAGTTAAATGACCACCTGCTGCGATATTGATAAAATAGTTCTCGCGCGCACGGCCAATGTCCATTTTGACTGTCTGGTTTTTACGAATCACTTCCGCTGCCCTGACAATATTATCTCGAGGGATTTTCAATGCTCTTGCATAATCATTCGTTGTTCCAGCAGGTATAATCGCCATCTTGGGACGATTTTCTAAAGGAGCGATTCCGTTCACTACTTCATTGATCGTTCCATCTCCCCCCGCTGCAACAATCAGGTCAAATCCCGATTCGGCTACACGGCGGGCTTCATTTTTAGCGGAATTTTCTTCTGGAGTTGTGGCAAAAGCACTAGCTTCATATCCACATTCTTCCAAGATCGAAAGAATGTCTGCTAGGTTTTTCTTGACTAGTTCTTTACCGGAAGTTGGATTATAAATTACTCTTGCTTTTTTCATCTGCATCTGCTGCTTTCTATCGTTTTGTCAATTCTTCTTGGAGCAGTTTGTTTACAACACCTGGGTTTGCTTGACCTTTCGTTGCTTTCATGATTTGACCTACTAAAAAGCCGACTGCACGGTCTTTCCCATTTTTAAAATCATCGACAGATTGTTGATTGTTATCCAACACATCATTGATGATCGGCAACAATTGAGAAGGATCAGAAAGTTGAACTAGACCTTTCGCTTCAACAACTTCTTTAGCATCTCCGCCATTTTCGATCAATTCTTTAAAGACTTTTTTCGCGATTTTCGAACTGATCGTGCCATCTGCGATCAACGTGATCATTCCAGCTAGATTTTTAGGCGTTAGTTTTGTATCAGCCAACTCGACTTTTTCGCTATTCAAGTAAGCAGAAACTTCACCCATCAACCAGTTTGATACTTGTTTGGCATCTGCTCCCTCTGCTAAGGCAGCTTCGAAGAAATCAGACATTTCTTTCGTCAATGTCAAGACCATTGCATCGTATTCTGGTAATCCTAATTCTTTCGTATATCGTGCACGTCGAGAAGCAGGCATTTCAGGTAGGCTTTGGCGTACTTGTTCGATCCATTCATCATCGATTACAAAACGCGGTACATCAGGTTCTGGGAAGTAACGGTAATCACTTGATCCTTCTTTGACACGCATCAATAATGTTTTATTCGTCGTTTCATCAAAACGACGCGTTTCTTGTTGGATTTCGCCGCCTGATAGTAATACTTTCGCTTGGCGTTTTTCTTCAAAGGCCAATCCTTTTTTAACGAAGCTCATAGAGTTCAAGTTTTTGATCTCAGCTTTTGTTCCGAATTCTTCTTGCCCGTATGGACGTAATGAAATGTTGGCGTCACAACGCATTGAGCCTTCTTCCATCTTCACATCAGAAACATCTGTAAAGAGAATGATCGAACGTAATGCTTCTAAATAAGCATAAGCTTCTTCTGGTGAACGCATATCCGCTTCTGATACGATTTCGATCAGCGGTGTTCCTTGACGGTTTAAATCGACGTAAGAATAACCACCTTCTCCATGAATATTTTTACCAGCATCTTCTTCTAAGTGAACACGTTCGATTCGAATACGTTTTGTTTCGCCTTCTACTTCAATATCGATCCAGCCATCATGACCGATAGGTTGGTCGAATTGAGAAATTTGGTAGGCTTTGGGATTATCTGGATAAAAATAGTTTTTACGGTCAAAATGTGTGTCTTTTGAAATTTCACAATTTAAAGCAAGTGCTGCTTTCATTCCAAAAGCAATCGCTTCTTTATTCATGACTGGCAAGACGCCTGGGTAACCCCAGTCGATCACATTTGTGTTGCTGTTTGGCTCAGCACCAAAATGAGCTGGCGCCGGTGAAAAGATTTTAGAGTTTGTTTTTAGTTCTACATGGACCTCAAGTCCGATGACAGTTTCAAAGTTCATTAGTCATTCCCCCCCAAGATCACAGGTTTTTTCATGTGGAAATCTGTTGCTTGCTCAAATGCATAGGCTGCTTTATACATCGTGCTTTCATCGAAAGCTTTCCCGATGATTTGTAAGCCTACTGGCAATCCTTCTGAGAATCCAGCCGGTACGGACATACCTGGTAATCCAGCTAAGTTCACTGGAATCGTTAATAGGTCATTCATATACATCGTGATTGGATCATTGATGTTTTCACCTAACCCAAAAGCGACAGTTGGAGATGCTGGACCGATAATAATATCATACGATTCAAATACCTTATCAAAATCTTGTTTGATCAAAGTTCTAACTTGTCCTGCTTTTTTGAAATAAGCATCATAATAGCCGGCACTTAATGAAAATGTCCCTAACATAATACGACGTTTTACTTCAATACCAAAACCTTCTGAACGTGAATTTACATAAACGTCTTCAAGATTCTTCACATTTTCAGAACGATAGCCATAGCGAATACCGTCAAAGCGTTGTAAGTTTGAGCTTGCTTCTGATGAAGCGATGATATAGTAAACAGCTACACCGTATTTTGAATGTGGTAAGCTGACTTCTTCAACCGTTGCGCCTAATGCTTTAAATGTTTCTGCCGCTTTAAGGACAGCCTCACGAACTCCAGCATCCACACCTTCACCAAGATATTCTTTTGGCAAAGCTACTTTCATGCCTTTGATGTCACCTGTTAAGCCTGCTGTAAAATCAGGAACAGATACGCCGGCAGAAGTGCCATCTTTTTCATCAAAGCCACTGATGGCATTCAATGCTAAAGCATTGTCTTGAACGTTTCTAGTCATTGGACCGATTTGATCTAAGCTTGAAGAAAAGGCGATCAAACCAAAACGAGATACACGTCCATATGTTGGCTTCATGCCGACGATTCCGTTGAATGAAGCTGGTTGGCGAATACTTCCACCCGTATCGCTTCCCAATGAAACAGGAATTTGACCAGCAGCAACTGCTGCTGCCGAACCACCTGAAGAACCTCCTGGAACTTTTGAATGATCCCAAGCATTTTTTGTTTGTTTAAAATATGATGTTTCTGTACTTGCACCCATCGCAAATTCGTCCATGTTCAATTTTCCAACCGGGATCATATCTGCTTGATACACTTTATCCATTACCGTTGCATCATAAATCGGATTGAAATTATGCAGCATTTTTGACGCTGCTGTTGTTAAAATATCTTTGGTTACAATATTGTCTTTGACACCGATCGGAATTCCAGCTAAAGGATTAGATTCAGTAATCCCTTTTAGGTCGATCGCTTTCGCTAACTCCAACGCTTTTTCTTCACTAACTGTAATGAATGAATCGACATCTTTTTCTGTTTCTTTGATGCGATCCAAGGTTGCATGTGTTAAGTCAGTTGCGGTGATTTCTTTTGATACTAAAAGATTGTGCAGCTCTGTAAGTGATTTATCGTATAATTTCTCCATTATGCACCAGCCTCCCCGTTATCGATAATTGCTGGCACTTTAATGTAGCCATTTTCTGATTCAGGTACGTTTCTCATTAACTCATCACGATCCATGCCAGGTACGGCATGATCTTCACGCATCACATTGATCGAATGCGCAACATTAGAAGTAAAAGGGACACCCTCTGTGTCTACTTCTTCTAATAATTCCACCATATCAATGATCTTGCCTAATTGATCAGTAAAATCTTTTAATTCTCCATCGGAAAATGATAATTTTGATAATTTTGCTACATGTTTCGCTTGTTCTTCACTAATTGCCATGGATACCCTTCTTTCCTTTAGAAGAACTCCGACAAGTTGATTCTATAAAGAGACTTGCTCAAAAATAGAAGACCGACTTGTTAGAGTTCTTTCGTTCAAATTTATACTGTTAAATGAAGCATTTTTATTCAATAAAACAGCTTTTTCCTTATTCTATCATAAAATTCTAAGAAAATTGGCTAGAGACCAAAAAAATCACTTATAATTGAAAAAAATTGTGATGATTTAGCGATATAGCCCCTCTTATGAATCAGCCGTTGTACTGTTATCAATGGCTGTGACCATTTGCTGTTCATCCCAAACTTCGATCCCAAGATCCTGAGCTTTGGTCAATTTACTTCCAGCATCTTCTCCAGCAACCACAATATCCGTCTTCTTGGAAACACTGCCGGTAACCTTACCACCAAGACTTTCGATTTTTTCTTTCGCTTCTTCACGATTATAATGCGTCAGCTTCCCAGTTAAAACGACTGTCTTGTCTTTGAATGGAGATTCTACTGCAGCTAATTGAGCCGTGCGGATCCCTTTGTATTCAAAATTCACACCGGCTTTTGTCAGTTCATCCATCAATTCATGAACTTCTTCATTATCAAAGTAAGTGACTAAACTATCGGCAATTGTTTCACCAATGGAATCTAACGCCACAACATCTTCTTTCGTTGCTTTACTGATTGCCCATAGATCGCCAAAATGCTCCGCTAAAACTTTTGCTGCTTTCGCTCCCACATGACGAATCCCTAAACCAAAGATCAGACGCTCAACAGAATTTTCCCGACTGGCTGCGATCGCCTGAAAAATATTATTTGCTGACTTTTCTTTGATCTTTTCTAAAGTCATTAATTGCTCTTCTGTTAAAAAGTACAAATCAGCTACATCAGCAACCAGACCAGTATCGTACATCTGCTCCAATACTCGTGGCCCTAAACCGTCAATATTCATTGCATTTCTAGAAACATAATGATTTAGTCCTTCTTTGATTTGAGCAGGACATTTTGGATTGATACAACGTAAAGCAACTTCTTCATCCAAATGGACCAATTCGCTGTCACAAACTGGACAATGTGTTGGGATCTCGTAAGGTCGACTATTTTCATCACGATTTTCCGTCAGGACTTGAGCAACCTCAGGAATGATATCTCCTGCTTTGTAAATAAGCACTGTGTCATTCAGACGAATATCTTTCATCGCGATAAAGTCTGCATTATGCAAACTCGCACGACTGACTGTTGTTCCAGCAACTCGTACCGGCTGCATTACAGCAGTTGGTGTTACAACACCCGTTCGTCCGATCGTCCATTCAATTTCCTCCACGACCGTTTGAGCTTCTTCCGGCGGGAATTTATAGGCGATCGCCCAACGCGGAGCTTTGACCGTAAAGCCTAGTTCATCCTGAATCGTAAACTCATTGGTTTTGATCACGATCCCATCGATTTCATAAGGAAGCTCTGTTCGTTTTTCATGATACTCTTCAATATAGGCCCAAACTTCATCAATATCCTTACATAACTTTTTCTCAGGATTTGTTCTTAAACCAATTTCAGACAATTCATTAAGTGCATCAAACTGTGTCTGAGCTGTCATTGGTCCAAAGTCTGCTACCGTATATAAAAAGGTGTTCAAATTTCTTTTTGCTACCATACTTGTGTCTAGTTGACGTAAACTTCCGGCAGCTGCATTTCTAGGATTCGCAAAGACATCTTGTCCTGCTTCTTCCCGTTCTTTATTCAAATTAACAAAAGACTGCTTTGGCATGTAACACTCGCCACGCACTTCGATAGAGATTGGTTTCTTCAATTCTAACGGAATCGATTTAACTGTTTTCAGGTTTTCAGTAATATTTTCCCCTACTGTACCATCTCCTCGAGTAGCTCCCTGAGCAAATTTTCCATTTTCATATTTCAAGGAAATCGCTAGCCCGTCGATTTTCAACTCGCAGCAATAACTGACCGGTTTTCCAGCGAGTTTTTGCACACGTTCATCAAAATCATAAATATCCTCTTTGCTGAACCCATCATTCAAGCTATACATTTGAACTTCATGTGTGACCTTCTCAAAACCAGATAAAATTTTACCACCCACACGTTGCGTTGGTGAATCAGCAGTGATCAAGTCCGGATATTCAGTTTCTATATCTACTAATTCTTTGTATAAGCGATCGTACACATAGTCTTCTACAGTTGGCTTATCTGCCACATAATATTCATGAGCATACTGATTCAACTGATTGCGCAATTCTTTTACTCTCTCTGTTGCTTCGGCTAATGTCAACGGCACCTCTGCCATGGTAGATCCCTCCTAAATTTAAAAGCGGAACAGGTCGCTTAGCCTTGAATGGAAAATAGGAAAAATGAAACGTGGTGCTTTTTGCCACAATTCATTTTTATCTTTTTCCCGAAAGGCTGACCTGTGCAGTTCGATAATACAAATGTTCAACACTTTCTTACGAAAGTCTTGTACTGCTCATCATCAGCTCAATTTCTTTCGCAGTGATTCTCAGCAAAAGCGGAACAAGCCGTTTAACCTCGACTGAAAAATGGATTGAGACGCTTTTTGTCTCACTCTATTTTTGTCTTTTTTCCGAGAGGTTGGCTTGTGCAGCTGGATAACGATAGCTGCGGAACAAATCGGTTAATCCTGTAGAAAATTAGGAAATTGACTTTGAGGCGTTTTTTGCCTCACTGGCAATTTGTCTATTTTCCTAAGGATTGATTTGTACAGCTCGATAACGATAAATGTGGAATGAGCTTGTTCAGCTCTGACAGAAAAATAGAAACTTGACTTCGTGACTCGTTTTTTCACAATGACTCTCTCTTTTTCCTGATGTCCATTTTGCACAACCTAAGATATTTTTTCAATCGGAGCAAATGCCGCCAGTAATCGTTTGATTCCTTTTTCCGGAAATGCCACATCCAATTCCAAGTCTTTCGCTGTACCGCCCACTCGAACCACAGTTCCTGTGCCCCAAGCTTTATGTTTTACTTTGTCGCCGGCTTTCCACGCCATTGCTTCACCGCCGCTTGCCACTTTGTCCGTGACCGGCTGTCTCGTCGGCTGCGTATAAGCAGGTTTAAAGACTTTTGGTTCAAAGGTTCTTGCTGGCGCTTTTGGTGCTGCGATCGAACCTTGCTGGTCCATCAATTCTTCATTGATTTCATCTAAAAAACGACTAGGACGATTATATTGCGTTTTACCATATAAAGTCCGAGAAAAGGCATTCGAAATATATAAAACTTCTTCTGCTCGCGTGATCCCTACATACGCAAGACGGCGTTCTTCTTCAAGCTCACTTTCTTCCAGCATCGCTCTGGAAAGTGGAAAGACGCCTTCTTCCATACCAATCAGAAAGACGACTGGGAATTCTAACCCTTTCGCTGCGTGCAAGGTCATCAACGTTACTTGAGAAGTGCTTTCTTCAAGATTATCTAAATCGGAAACTAACGCTAAGTCATTCAAGAAAACAGCTAATTTTTCTTCTGGTGCATCCGCTTCTTCTTCACTTTGGCGTTCATAGCGTTTATCAAATTCCTGTGTTACTGTCAAAAATTCATCTAAGTTTTCAAGACGTGCTTGCGATTCTAAATTATTCTGTCTCACTAATTCTTCACGATAACCGCTGCGTTCTAAGACTTCTTTGACTAATTCTGTGATCGTCAAGTAAGGGATCATCTGTGTTAAATCCTGGATCATCAAGCCAAAATTACCTAATTCTTTTCCAGCCTTACCAGTAATATTCGCTAAATCGACATTTTGAGCAGCTTCTAGTAAAGACCAGCCATGCATTTGGGCAAAGCTTCTCAATTTTTCAACTGAGCTTTTACCAATGCCTCGTTTTGGTTCATTGACCACACGTTCAAAGCTAAGTGAGTCCATCGAATTAGAGATAATGTTTAGATATCCTAGAATATCTTTGATTTCTTTACGATCATAGAACTTGTGTCCACCAACCATTGTATAAGGAATATTCGACTTCAACAGCATTTCTTCCATGACCCGCGACTGTGCATTCGTGCGGTATAAAACAGCAAAATCACCATAGATTCGATCTTTTTCACGCATTTCTTTTTGGATCTGACCTACGATGAATTGCGTTTCATCTCGTTCATTGTCCCCACGGTAATAAACGATTTTTTCACCATCCGTATTTTCCGTCCATAGACTTTTATCTCGGCGATTACGGTTATTTTTGATGACATTGTTTGCAGCATCAAGGATTTTTTTTGTTGAACGATAGTTTTGTTCAAGTAAAATCACACTAGCATCTGGGTAATCTTTTTCAAAATCCAAGATATTTTGCATATCAGCGCCACGCCAACCATAAATACTTTGGTCTGCATCACCAACGACACATAGATTTTTAAAACGGGCAGCCAGCATATTGACTAAGGTATACTGCGCATGGTTCGTATCTTGATACTCATCGACATGGATATAATGGAACTTATTTTGATAATATGTGAGAGAATCTGGATGTTCATTGAAAAGACGAATGGTATTCATGATCAAATCATCGAAATCCATGCATTGATTATTCCTAAGTTCTTTTTGGTACATTTTATAACATTTGGCCACAACCTCTTCATAAGGTGTGCCTTGCAATTCTTCGACTTTTTCAGGAGTCTGTAATTCATTTTTGGCATTACTGATAGTTCCTAGGATCGAACGTGGATCGTATTTTTTTACATCGATATTCAATTCATTTAAAATTCGCTTCATCAATGTTCGCTGTTCAGAGGTATCGATGATCGTGAAATTACGATTATAACCGATATGATCTACATCTCTGCGCAAAATCCGAACACACATCGAGTGAAATGTTGAAACCCACACATCATCTCCGCCAGTTTTAAGTAGTTTTCCTACTCGTTCACGCATTTCTTTTGCGGCTTTATTGGTAAAAGTGATAGCTAAAATATTCCAGGGATTCACATCTTTTTCTTCGATCAGGTAAGCGATACGATGGGTCAACACTCTCGTCTTTCCACTTCCTGCTCCAGCCATAACTAATAATGGGCCTTCTGTATGCAAAACAGCTTCTTTTTGCTTTGGATTCATACCTTGGATCAAGGCGTTTTCTTGTGCCATCATCAACGTCCTCTCTCTTTTTTCAATCTTATCTATTATACCAAAAAAAACACAAAAGCTGAACTGATTATTACCAATAGGTTTTGATCAGTTCAGCAAAATGTAAAGGGATTAAGTTGTAATAATGTTTGCTACTCTTCCGTAGTAATACTATCTGTATCTTCTTGAGTGATCAACAAATTTAGAACCTCACTACCATCAGGATTTAAGAAAATAGCTCGGATCTTGACATCCGGGATGATTGCTTTTGCTCCATCGATCACTGGTTTCAAGCCTTTGACCAAAGTTGGCTTCAACGCTTCTGCATCAGATTGTTCTGCAAATGTGTACGTATAAACGATCGTACTGTCTTCTCCTTCAGTGATTGAAATATCTGAGTACATTCCCTCATATTGTTTTTTCAAATTAGGAACCTGAGACTGAGCACCTTCGATCATCAATTTAAATGTTTTAGAGTTGCCTGACTCATCTGTTTTTTCAAGACTCTCACTTGAAGAAGATTCTAGCTTCTCACCAGTAGAAGACTCTGAACTTTCTTTTTGACTACTACTGCTAGTCTTAGTATCGCTACTCGCTGATTTGTTACTTGTGTTTCCACATCCGCTAATAAATAGCATTCCCATAACAACAAAAACAAGCCCCAATTTCATTTTTTTCATTTCCATTCTCCTTTTAAACACTTTTTAGTACTTATTAACTTTAGCATATTCTATAGAAACATTCTATCTGATTTTGAGGAATTTCTCCTTTTCTACAATACTTTTGCCAAAATTGTTTCACTAGTAAAAGTAAATGTATAGTTGATACATTTACTCATGCATTATTCATTATTTTTTTAGCCATTTCTTCATTCACATAGATGGAGACCTCTCCACCATTGACTAGAAAATCCCCAGCTCCTTTTTCATCTAAAATAATTTTTGCTGTATTATTTCCTAGAATATCGATGAAGGTTTTTCCAGCGTGAATCGCACTGATCGTCATATTCTTTTGCCCAGACTGAGCATTGGTCATAATCACAGCAAATCCTGATTGTTCATTCTCAAAAACCCCAGTTCTGACCCAACCAACGACATTTGGATCGTCAAAATAGTCCAGCTCATTTCCATAAGCTAAATATTCTCTGATTTTTAATAGCAAGTTCAATTTTGTGCCAACAGGCTCTACATTTTCACTAGGAATACCAAAAAGGTCACCCCAAAAGACAACAGGTGTTCCAGACTTACGTAAGAGGATCAATGCATAGGCATGAACTTTAAACCATCCATCGACCCAAGACTCTAAACTTTGACCTTTTTGAGTATCGTGATTATCGACAAATGTCACAGCCCACTCTGGTCGTTCTTTTACTAACGTTCCTTCAAAAATATTCCGCATATCGTATTGACCATTTGAATTGGCCGCTTCATACAAGTGATAATGTAAAGGAACATCGAATAAGGAAATCAATGCACCAGATTGATCGATATAATTGAGTAATTTTTCTATATCCCCATTCCAATATTCGCCAACTATGAACAATTCTCTACCTTTTTCTTTTCTTCTATTTAGTAACCAATCAACAAAGTAGTCAAACTGAATATGCTTTACTGCGTCTAGACGGTACCCGTCAACATCTGTTAATTCTTGATACCATCGTCCCCATTTATTAAGCTGCTGAACTGTTTCAGGATAAGATAGGTCTAAATTACAGCCCATCAAGTAATCATAATTCCCATTTTCCTTATCAACATCGTCTTTCCAGCCCTTCCCATCAAAATTAAAAATTCCGTGGTCTTTACGGCGATCATCAAAATCCACACCCGAAAAATTTCTCCATGTCCAGATATAATCGTCATACATTTGTTTTCTTCCCGGAAAAGTAAATTTCGTCCACGCTGTGATCTCTTCTTCTCCACTGATTTTTTCATTACGATTTTCTGGACGATATTTGACCGCAGAAACATTTTCTTCCTCATCGGCTCCCATAAAATGATCAAACACAATATCAGCATATACCTCGATCCCTGCTTCTTTTAGTGATTTGATACACGCTAAATAATCATCCTTAGTGCCATATTTTGTTGCAATCGTTCCTTTTTGGTCAAATTCACCTAAATCGTACAAATCATAAGGGGCATAACCAACATCATTAATCCCATTTGCTCCTTTATAAGCTGGCGGCAGCCAAATACCAGTAAAGCCAGATTTATGTAGTTTCTCTGCCAGCTCCTTCACACGCTGCCAATGAAGACCATCTGCTGGTAGATACCATTCAAATCCTTGTAATATCGTACGATTCCCCATACTCATCCCTCCGATTTTGTTATTTACATTAAGCCAAGAACGCGTGCTCTTGTCAAATAATAGATTTGCTCTTAGCAACATTTGAACGTTCAAGAATTTTTTTGATCGTTTTTGACCGTTTTTGATTGCGAAACGAATTTGAGTATGCTATTATAGTCAATGAAAGAGGTGTGAAAATGCTTACAGAAGAGAGACATCAAGCAATTTTACGATTACTTGACCAACAATCGATTGTGAAATCACAAGATTTAGCACTTTTATTAGATGCATCAGAATCAACGATTAGACGGGATCTAAAAGAATTAGAAGACGCTGAATTATTGGAGCGCGTTCATGGTGGCGCCAAACGGATCTTAAATTTAGGTTTCGAACAAGACATGACGGAAAAAACAGTCAAAAACACGCAAGAAAAACAAATAATCGCTAAACTAGCTGGTTCATTTGTTCAAGATGGAGACGTCATTTATTTAGACGCTGGTTCTACGACCTTAGAAATGCTGCCTTTTTTATCAGGCAAAAATATTACTGTTGTTACGAACTCCGTGCATCACGCCGCCAAACTAGGAGATTTAAACGTCAACACTATCATCTTAGGTGGCTCATTAAAATTATCAACGAAAGCAATCGTAGGTTCGACTGCTTTAGAACAGCTCAGTCGTTTTCGCTTCAATAAAGTTTTTATGGGCATGAACGGGGCACATCCAGAATTTGGTTTGACGACTCCTGATCCTGAAGAAGCTGCACTAAAACATATGGCCATCACTCATGCTGAAGAAGCATATGTGTTGATCGATCAAACAAAGCTGAATAAAATAACTTTCACAAAGGTTGCTGATCTTGAAGCAGTGAGTTTACTGACGAACCAGTGCTCACCTGATATTTTGGAACAATTTCAGAAAAAGACAACCATTAAGGAGGCAAAATAATGATCTACACAGTAACTCTAAATCCTTCGATTGATTATATCGTTCATGTCGATGATCTTAAGTTGGGTGATTTAAATCGTATGACAGCGGACTTTAAGCTTCCTGGAGGAAAAGGAATCAACGTTTCACGTATTTTAAAAAGAATCCAAGCTGAATCTACAGCTCTTGGTTTCATTGGCGGCTTTACAGGAAATTTCATCTCTGACTGGCTAAAAAAAGAAAACATTCAAACTAATTTTACAACAGTCGAAGAAGATACTCGCATCAACATCAAGCTAAAATCCGAAAAGGAAACTGAGATCAACGGACTTGGACCAACGATCAGCAACGAAGAAATGCTTGAATTGAAACAGATTTTAGGAAATGTTCAGTCAGGTGACATCGTTGTTTTGTCCGGCAGTACTCCAGCCTCTTTACGTCAAGGTTTCTATGAAGAATTAGTTCAAATCATCAAAGAAAAAGAGGCAGACTTTATCATTGACACTACTGGAGCTGATTTACTTAATGCTTTGCCACAAGCTCCGTTGCTTGTTAAGCCGAATAATCATGAATTAGCAGAGCTTTTCGATGTTGAGTTTCAGTCGGTTGAAGATATTTTGCCATTCGGTGAACGCTTATTACAGGATGGTGCCAAACATGCCATTATTTCAATGGCTGGAGATGGGGCTTTACTTTTCACTTCGGATGGGATCTATCAGTCAAATGTCTTAAAACGTCCTTTGAAAAATTCTGTTGGTGCAGGCGACTCTATGATCGCCGGATTCGTTGGTACTTTTGTTAAAAACAACGACCCTGTTGAAGCTTTTAAATGGGGGATCGCTTGTGGAAGTGCTACAGCATTTTCAGATGATCTAGCAACAGCTGATTTGATCAATGAATTGATTTCGGAAGTTGTAGTGAAAAAAATCCGCTGACTATTGAAATTCAATTAAAGGAATTTGCTAAAAAGATACATGTATTTAAGAAAACGTGCTGCACAGGTCAGCCTTTTGGGAAAAAGATAAAAAGAAATTGTGGCAAAAAGCACCACAGTTCATTTTCCCTATTTTCCAGTCAAGGTTAAACGAACTGTTCCGCATCTATTGTTATCTAGCTGCATAGGCTAGCTCTTCGGAAAAAAAGATAAATGTTGAGTGAGACAAAGAACGTTTCAATCGATTTTTCCTATTTTTCAGTTAGAGCTTGAAGAGCGTGTTCCGCTATTATCGTTATCCAGCTGCACAAGCCAGCCTTTCGGAAAAAAGATAAAAAGAAATTGTGGTAAAGAGCACCACCTTTTCTTTTTCCTATTTTTCAATCAAGGCTAAACGGCTTGTTCCGCTTTTAAATGTTATCTAGCTGCACAAATCAATCCTTAGGAAAATAGATAAATTGTCAGTGAGGCAAAAAACGCCTTAAAGTCAATTTCCTAATTTTCTACAGGATTAACCGATTTGTTCCGCTTTTAAATTAAGGAGGAATTTTTATGAACATCAAAGAGTTACTTGTCAAAGATGTGATGATCATGGATCTACAGGCGACTGATAAAAAAGGCGCTATCGATGAAATGGTTCAAAAGATGTATGACGGTGGCAGAATTTCTGATATCGCTACGTATAAAGAAGGTATTTTAGCTCGTGAGGCTCAGACTTCTACTGGTTTAGGTGATGGAATCGCAATGCCTCATGCGAAAAACAAAGCAGTTAAAGAAGCGACTGTTCTATTTGCAAGAAGCAGCAAAGGTGTTGACTATGAAGCACTCGATGGTCAACCGACTTACTTATTTTTCATGATCGCGGCCCCTGAAGGCGCAAATGATACTCACTTACAAGCATTGGCAGCTTTATCCCGTCTACTGGTCGATCCGGATTTTGTTGCAAAATTAAAGGAAACTAAAACGCCAGAAGACGTACAAAGCTTGTTCCAATCTGCGGAAGAAGCAAAAGAGGCAGAAGAAAAACAAGAACAGCTTGCGGAATCGAATAAAGAAACAGCAGATCCAACTCGCAAATTTGTGGTTGCCGTTACGGCTTGTCCAACAGGCATTGCTCATACTTATATGGCCGAGGATGCATTGAAGAAAAAAGCAAAACAAATGGGTGTTGAGATCAAAGTTGAAACGAATGGATCAGAAGGAATCAAAAATCGTTTGACTGCTGAAGATATCGCTCGTGCAGATGGTGTCATTATTGCCGCAGATAAAAAAGTTGAAATGAATCGCTTTGATGGAAAAGAATTAGTGAATCGACCTGTCAGTGATGGGATTCGTAAAACAGAGGAATTGATCAACCTTGCAACCAGTGGAAATGCTCCCATTTTTCACGGCACAGAATCAGATGCTACTGATGAAGACAGCTCTGCAGATGGTTCCGTTGGCTCGCGAATTTATAAAGACTTGATGAACGGCGTTTCGCATATGCTGCCATTTGTTATCGGCGGCGGAATCGCAATTGCCCTTTCCTTTATGATCGATCAATTTATCGGTGTCCCTCAAGATCAACTTAGTAGTTTAGGTTCTTATAATGAAATTGCGTCTTGGTTCAATCAAATCGGTGGTGCAGCATTTGGCTTTATGCTACCTGTTTTAGCTGGTTTTATCGCTTCTAGTATTGCTGACAGACCTGGATTGATCGTTGGTTTCACAGCTGGTGCCTTAGCTAATACTGGCGGTGCTGGATTTTTAGGCGCATTGATCGGTGGGTTCTTAGCAGGTTATGTGATCATTTTCTTGAAAAAACTCTTCAAAAGATTACCTAAATCACTAGACGGGATCAAAACAATTTTATTTTATCCAGTCTTTGGTTTACTGATCACTGGCGGTTTGATGTTGCTGATCAATATTCCGATGAAGATCATCAATGATGGGCTAAATAGTTTCTTATTAGGCCTTGATGGTACAAATGCTGCTCTTCTTGGAGTTTTACTAGGTGGAATGATGGCCATCGACCTTGGCGGACCAATCAACAAAGCCGCTTATGTATTTGGTACAGCATCGATCGCAGCAACTGTAATAGAAGGTGGTAGTATTATCATGGCTTCTGTTATGGCCGGCGGGATGGTTCCTCCTCTTGCGATCTTTATCGCAACATTGCTCTTTAAAAACAAATTTACTCAAGATCAAAAAGATGCTGGTTTGACGAATTTGGTGATGGGGCTATCTTTTGTCACAGAAGGAGCGATTCCATTTGCCGCAGCTGATCCATTAAGAGTCATTCCAAGCTTTGTCGTTGGCTCGGCTTTAGCTGGTGGTTTAGTTGGCGGATTCGGTATTCGGTTATTAGCACCTCATGGCGGGATCTTTGTCGCATTATTGTTGAGTCATCCTATTTTATATCTTGTATTTATTGCAATCGGTGCAGTTGTATCTGCCGTTATTCTAGGTATTGTCAAAAAGCCCGTTGCCCAAGACTAATCCTTAAAACAAAAAAATGAGTCAAAACAAAACGTTTTGATTCGTTTTTTTTATTATAAAATTCTCCGGTTTATATCATTGGCGTAACTAAAAAATTATATTACACTTAAGCCATACTAGTTAATAAATTTATGCCAATATTATGTATTTAAAATAACCGGAAAGGATAACTATAATGTTCTTCATTATAGCGGTTTTTTTATGAATAAATTAGTAGGTAAAACCATATTGATTACAGAAGCTGCAGGCACTATCGGCAATGCCATCGCATTGTCCACTGCTAAAGAAGGGGCTTGTGTTATCTGTACCAGTGCAAATCTAGAGAAATTAACTCCGATTATCTCTAAAATCAAAGAAAATGGCGGGACAGCGATTGCTCTTGAACATACTAGCAATTCTCAACAAAGTTGGGAAAATAGTCTTTCATTTATCATAAAAACGTATGGTAAGATCGATTGCTTCGTTAACTGTGCCAGTATTATTTCACCTAAGATGCTTCTGAGTTTAACGAATGATGATTTTAATACTCTACAAAATACAGTCATCAATCCTTTTATTTACGGCTCAAAGCAAATTCTTCCTTTGATGGTGCCGAATAATTGCGGCTCAATTATAAATATTTCAACGATCGAAGGCTTAGTTGGTTTAGATGAACACCATCCTTACACAGCAATCAAAGAGGTCCTTCGTTCATATACACTTGATGTAGCGTATGAATATGCGCCCTACAATATACGTGTGAATTCAATTTGTCCAAGTGTAGTCAACACACCATTATTAGAAACAACATTTCCTATTGCTAGACCTTATTATAAAAAATATGTTCAGTTTCCTGATTTTGGTAGCCCTGAAAATGTAGCCAAATGGGTCATTTATTTAGCTAGCGATGAAGCAAGTTTCATCACCGGAGCTGAAATCGTCATTGATAGCGATCAAATCATTCAGTGATCGTCATTAAAAATAAAACGGATGGGACAGGAGCCGCTTTTTTCTCATCGTTTATACGAATCAAAGTGTTTGGGACAAAACTCTGCGAGTCAAATCCCAGACACCTGTAATTCGGATAAACGGTGAGAGCAGAAGCAATCCCTCTTTTCTATTTACTCACTAATATCGATCGTTTGGTTGACAGATTCTAGATAGCTGTAATCTAAAAAGACGACTCTTAAATGATTTTTAGCCTTCTGTAAATCAAAACGTGTCGATCGCTCTTTTTGTTTCAAATTACTGATATTCACATCGATCAGTTTATCCCACAATGCTTCTAACGGAACTTCTTTGATTGCTTCCTGCGGTAAATAGAAACGTAAGACAGAAACGAATTCGTCATACTTCTGATCCAAAACATTGATTTCTAAAAACTGTCGGATATAAAATTCATACGCCGAAAGGCCACCATCTAGTGCCATCTGAGGATTCAGCACTCGATAATTCATCATCTTGCGGCTTTTTTCATCGATCCAAGGAAAATAAGCTTGCGCATTTAAAATTCCTTTTGTACGATTTTCAACATATTTATGGTGGACACCATCGTAGCTTCTGGTTACAAAATATGTGGCATCTTTTTTTTCAACAGGCTGATAATAATGGTTTTGATACTGAACGGTTTGTGTAACATCTTCAACAAATGCATATTCAATGTATGGCGGACGTAAAACCCCAGTCCCGTTATTCCACGCGAGTTGATCATACCCCATCTGATCTCTAAAAAGCCGCTGATATTTTTGATTGACCGAAAGCTCCCAGTTAAAAGGATCATTGAATAAGGTTATCTTAAGAACATTATTCGCTAGCTCGGTGATCGATTGTACCTGCTGGACCTCTAAAAAAATCGGTTTAGGGATGATCTGAAAAAAAAGATCCGAATAGTACATCTTCCAGCAAGAAGTTAAACACAACCCTTTAAAGAAAATATCATAGCCCGCTAGTTGGTTACAATCAACGATGACCTCTTTATTCCGATTATAACGCTTCGGTAATTTCTCAATTTCCTCCTGCATTTCAAATGTTCGCTTTTCGATCATTTCCACATTATTATACAAATATTCATCTAAAGATCGAATATAACCGTAAATACCATTTTTGACCATCCGAGTATCAAGATAATCTTCGATCATCGTCTGATAAGCAAAAAATAGATCCTTATCTAAAATTGTTCGATCATGAAGGGTAAGCTCAGAGATATGCAGTTGGGATTCTCCACCCTGTCCTTTTATTTTGATCCACAGATCCTCTTTTTCTGTACATCCTTGGATTCGCTTTGTAATCAGTGCTAAATTAAATGCTTGGACTTCTTCATTGTCAAAACAATAATTTTCAATCGTTGTCATGATCCGTAAAAAGCTCAACCAATCAATAATATCCTGCTTCATTTCTTCCAACGAACGAGTTTTACGCTGAAGAACCGTATAGATTTTCTCTGTCTTTTTCATTTGCCCACCTCATTCCTTATAACAAGTATAACGAAAATGAGGTCAGAGTTCATCTAATATACTCCTAAAAACACAAAACTAGTTTTGATTCCATCGCATATTCTCACTATGGTTTGCTTTTTACAAACCGATTGATTAGATAAAATAGGAAGGTTCCAATACAAATAATGAGAATGGCAAGATAAAAAGCATATAGCTTTGTTCCAGTGAGATCAGAAATTTTTCCTGTTAACGATGGAACGATCACAGAAGCGGACATTCCAAAAAAATTAAACACTCCATACATAGTAGCAACACTTCCTTTAGGTGCCCCTTCTCCCAGCCATGAAATAATGATTGGCTCGACTGCTAATTTACCAAAAAAACCATACGCCATGATTCCAATCACCAAAACAGTTTGATTTGTTGTCGTCACAGTTAAAAATAACACAAATGCAGCTAACAATTCTAAAAGAATGATCAGCTGGATTTTTTTCTTAGGCATTTCATCCGCAACTCTACTAAAGACCAATGCCCCAGGAATTGCTGTAAAAAATACGAGTGAAGAGGCCAAACCAACAGATGTTCCAGCAAACCCTTTTTCAGTCTCTAAAAAATTAGGCAGCCATGTATCGATCAAATAGTAAGTGTACAAGGTCGCAAAATACAAAATATACGCAGAGATCATTCTTGGTTTGAACAGTTGTCTGACTGAATGATGCTCTTTGATTTTAAGCTCGTCTTTTACTGCAGTATATTTCTTAGGTTTTTCCATTCGAATGTAACGACTGAACATAAGCACTGCCAATAGAATCAAGAGAATCGTTGTAAAAATCAGTGCCTGCCATGGTAATTTTTCCGTACCAACTAAATAACTCGAAGAAACCAAACCTAAGCCGCTGCCGATCGCTGTACCACTGTTGACAACTGCTGTTGCCAAGCTGCGCTTAGACACTGGTACATACT
The DNA here is from genome assembly GCF_002174455.2 of Enterococcus sp. 9D6_DIV0238. Lineage (NCBI taxonomy): Bacteria > Bacillati > Bacillota > Bacilli > Lactobacillales > Enterococcaceae > Enterococcus > Candidatus Enterococcus dunnyi. Next base: position 3,070,330 of record NZ_CP147246.1, on the reverse strand, counting down.
CTGCTGTGAGAGAATATGCGACGCCATAATAAGTGCCACAACCAAGCCCCGCCAAAACACTTCCTAAAAAGACAATACCGATCGTTTGAGCCGTTCCTACGATCAATGCACCCAGTCCAAACAATAAAAAGCCGGGAATCAAAATTTGTTTTTTACCGATTCGATCCACTAATATCCCTGAAGGAATCTGCATACAAACATAGCCTAAAAAATAAAAGCTGGAAATGTGCCCTAACTGTGCATCACTTGCTCCGCCAAAATAGTCACTAATGATCGGATAAATCGGTGTCAAAACCGTTCGATAGATCCAAATAACGATCCAGCCTATCGTTAATATGTAAATAATTTTCTTCCAGTAAGGTACTCTTTCGTTTCGTTCGCTCTTTCCGTTCATTATTCACAGCCTCCTTTATTAAACGAGCTTGCCTAACACGACCTTTACTACTTGAGAAATATTGCACAAGGATAAACACAAGAGAGGTCAGACATTAACAACTAGTATGACAATGTCTGACCCTATACTGATTATTCATTTAAAAACTGAAAGCTCTATTTTTTGATAAAAGCTCCAACAAATCCTGATGAAACGCCTTCTTCTTTAGTATAAATAACATGTCCTCTCAAGACTGTCTGTATTACTTGCGCACCGATCTCACGACCAATATATGGACTGATTTTATTACGATACTCTAAGTCTTCTGCCTTTAACGTATATGGAGCGTTTGGTTTGATCAATACGAAATCAGCATCTTTTCCAACACTGATCCGTCCTTTTTGCGTTAGATCATAGCGATCTGCTGGATTTGCAGCGATGATATCAGCAAATTGTTTCAATGATATTCCTCTTTTTTGAACCCCTTCATCATAAAGGACATCCACATTGTTTTGGACACCTGAAATACCGCCCCACGCTTCAAAAGCATTCTCTTTATCCTTTAAATCAGGCGTACAAGGTGAATGGTCGGATGTCACAAAATCAATTTCTCCAGCCAATACCTTGTCCCACATGCCCTTTTGATTTTCTTTGTCACGAATCGGTGGTGAACATTTGACCACAGGGCCAATCGCATCCAGCTCATCAAGATCAAAATACAGATAATGCGTACATGTCTCACACGTCACATCAACACCTTCTCGTCTCGCTTTGGTCACTTCCTCCACGCCTTCTGGACAAGCAATATGGCAAATATGGATGCGGCAACCCGTTTCTTTTGCAAACAAAATTGCTCGGCGGATCGGCTCAACTTCTGTAAATACAGGTCGAGTTGCTACGTACGCTTTTAACGTCGTTTCCCCATTTTTATAAGCAATTTCTCCTAATCTATCAGTAATCGCAGCATTTTCAGCATGAATTGCTAGCACTTTTCCTGTCTTAGCAATTTGCTTCATTCCTTCATACAAAGAATAGTCATCGACATTCATAAAATCACCATCGATACTCCGATCGCCGCATGTAGCCATAAAACATTTATATGCTGCAACGCCGCCATCATCTAATTCTTGAATGCCACCCGTCAAATTAAAGGGCACTAATCCACCGAATGACCCGACATCTGATTTTAATTTTTCTTTACCTGATTCATATTTTATCTCTAAGGACCTTCCATCGACCGTAGCAGGCACTTGATTTAACGGCATTTCCATAAAAGAAGTCACTCCGCCCTTTGCACAAGCAGCCGTTCCTGTGATATATCCTTCCCATTGATCACGATATCCACCGCCTGGATCTGTGATATGGACATGTGCATCCACCATACCTGGACTTACGACCAAACCAGATGCATCAATAACTTTTTCAGCTTCACCGAGATCATTACCAATGGCGGCAATCAAACCATCCTTCACTGCAACATCTGTTTTGACTTCACCAGACTCTAAAATCACTAGCCCATTTTTAATCAATAAATCATAGCTCATGTTCGTTCCTCCTATTTTTAAAAGCTAAATGACGCTCAATAGTTAGAATTTCATCTAATCGATTCAATCCATTTAGCTAGTTGTTCTAACCTTTACCGTACTTATTTTTTCAAAAATTTTCTTAATAAAAGGTACAGACAAAACGCTGAAGCAAAACCCGCTAACCAAGAAATATCAGAAATCACTTTAAAAGCTGGAATAAAATGACCGCTCAAACAAATAACTAATGCTACGATCGTTGCGACATATGCTGATTTATCTAGACCCTTATAGCGATTATGGCTATTATCTTTCGACTGATCCATATAAAGCAAATCCAAATCGATCGTTTGCTTTTCAACAAAATAATAATGCGCAATCATCGTGCCGGCAACAGGTCCTAAAACTGCACCGATCGTATTCAAGAAGATGAATATACTTGCTGAATTTTCCATCAGCTTCCATGGCATGATCAGAAAACTAATGATGCTTGCCAGTAATACACCTTTTTTATAATCGATTTTTTTCGGAAATAATGCACATAATTGGTACGCAGCCGGGATGATATTTCCTGTGGCATTTGTCGAAACAGTCGTTAATAAGAAAACCAGCATCGCCACAATGATCGCAAATGAGTTCTCCCAGCGATCAACGATATTTAAGATATTCCATTCCTGAATCCCGTAATGGATCGAACCGCCAATCAAAATCGCTACACTGGAAAAAGCGAAAATTCCATACCCTACAAGTAGGCTGGCAGTTTGGCCGATCGTTTGATCTTTGGTCGATTTCGCATTTTGTGTAAAATCAGAAACACTAGCTCCCGGTGCCGCCCAAACTGCTAAAACGGAATTCATGATCATAAAGTAAACAAAAATCGGCGAAATATTATGCGCTGCTCCAGCCACATTATAAGATAAAATCGGACCAATTCCTCCAGCGACTCGAATTGCCCAAATCGCCATCCCGCCAAATACAATATAAATCAACGGACTTAAAATCGCAGTGAACTTGTTTAGTATTTTTCCTCCACCTAGTCCGATCAACATATTTACCGCCCAAAAAAGTGTGAATGCGATCAAGCCTGGAACTGAAATACCTAAAATCGTTGTTCCTCCGCCTAGTGTTAAAAAGCCCGGCCAAATTTTTCCAATCAAAATCAGTAACGCTAATGAACCAGTATAATTTTGCAAACCAAACCAAGCAATCGCTGCGACACAGCCTCTAAGAAATCCTGGTAATTTTGCGCCAAGATCGCCATAAGTCGAACGTAAATGCATAGCAAAAGGAATCCCATATTTTGAACCTGCACGACCATTGAATGTCATAAACAACGCAACCGTCAGTGCACTTAAAACTAACGCCAGCATAATGTTGATTGGTGATAAGCCTAAAAATAAAAAGCCGCCAACTGCTGTATAGTTTGGAATATTGTGGACGGAACCCATCCATAGCGTAAAGTAATTCAGCTTGCCCATCATTCGTTTAGATAACGGCTTAGGCAATAGGTCATCATTGTATCCTCGCTTTCGAAATTCCTGTAATTCGGATTCAGTGATTTGATAATCTTGGTTTGTCATTTCTTCGCCTCCTTTTTAAGCGCTTTCAAAAAATGTAGGATAAAAATAGAAAATCGATCGAACGATGCATGGTAAGCAATAATAAAAAGATGTGTCTAAATTCCTTGCACTATTCAGTTCCAGAAGTTAAACACATCTCATTATTTACTTAATTATTCAGCCTTTTTTTTCTTAAGATTCGCTAATAAGAATAAAGCTGTTCCCGCTACCAATAAGATAACTGAAATATAAAAACCCATTTCTTTTGAACCCGTTGCGTCTGAGATAGAGCCCGTCAAGGTTGGTGCAATGACTGAAGACATCATACCGAAAAAGTTGAATACGCCAAGAGTGGTTCCGATGCCGATTTTAGGGGCATTTTCACCCAACCAAGATATGATGATCGGCTCCACTGCAAGCTTTCCTAAAAATCCATATAAAATCAAACCGACTAATAACAATGTTGAATTTGTTGCTTGAACTGTCAACAATAACATCACAGCTGCTAAAAATTCTAAAACGACAATAAACTGTACTTTTTTATGCATAAACTTATCTGCCAAACGGCTGAAGAACAACGCCCCTGGAATGGAAGCAAACGCTACAAGTGAAGCAGAAAATCCGATCGCTGCACCTTCAAAGCCACGTTCTGTACCTAAAAAGTTCGGCAGCCAAGTAACCGTCATATAATACGCATAACAAGTAGCGAAATATAAAATATAGGCAAATAGCATTTTTGGTGAAAATAATTTTTTCATCGATACTTGTTCTTTTTCAATCACTTCTGCAGTCTCCGTTTTTACTTTCGCTTCTTCTGCAGCGGATTGAGCTAAAAATTCAGCATCTTCTTTATTATTACGAATAATTGCGATAAATGCGATCAACATCACTACGATCAACGCAACAGAAATATACATCATTGTTTGCCAAGGAAATTGTAATTGAACAACCAAGAAACTTGATAAAATCAATCCTAAACCCGAACCTACTGCCGAACCGCTATTAACGATCGCTGTTGAAAAACTTCTTTTATCTTGGGGAATATTTTGAGAAGTCAATGAGTAAGCTGAGCCATAAAATGATCCGCAACCTAAACCAGCTAAGACACTACCAAAATAAATCATCGAGATGCTTGTCGCTTGAGAAATCAAAAATGCTGCAATACCAAATATGATAAACCCAGGGATCAAGACTTTTTTCTTTCCGATTTTATCTACTAAAAATCCTGCTGGAATCTGCATCGCTACATAACCAAAGAAATAACAAGTAGAAATAAATCCTAAAGCAGTATCAGAAATATTCCCTCCAAGGGACTCATTGATTTGCGGATAAGCAGGTGATAACGCCGAACGGTATACCCAAATCGTTACCCAGCCGGCACATAATAGTATGACAATCTTTTTCCAGTAATCCATTCCTGAACTCTTTACTTTTTCATTCGTTGCATCCATGTCTTTTCCTCCAACTGTTATTTTTCTATATATGATTTTAGACAAAGTTTGTGCATTTTGCTATGAAATATATAGAGAAATCACTTCTTTATTCGCTTTAATTGTAAGCGGTAGCAATCTTTCGTTCATCATTACTTTTCACAAACTTAGCAAAAAGTTTGTGCAAAACGAACAATAAATTGTTCTTTCACACAAACTATGTGAAGCTATTTTTTATAAATCGCCAAAGCAGCTTTTACCGCTTCACCTTTCGCAATAGCGGCGCCATAATAATTCAATGCACCTTCTAAAGCCGACAATACATGAAGAACATTACTTTTACGGCTGCTGTAGCCCATATTTCCAATACGCCATACTTTTCCTTGTAAGGCACCAAAAGAAGAAGCAATCTCAACAGCAAACTCATCCAACATCAATGCGCGTACTTTCTCGCCATCGATCCCTTCAGGAATCATGATCGGTGTGACGGTCGGCATCTTTGTGCTCAATTGACCATAAAATCCAAGTCCCATCGCTTTTATGCCTGCAATGATTGCCTGATCATTCAATGCATGACGAGCATAAACATTTTCCATGCCTTCTTGAATCAGCATTCTCAAACCTTCATGCAGTCCATAAACCATACTGGTCGCCTCCGTATGATGATTGATCCGTTCCTCACTCCAATAACGTTGCAGTTGGCTTAGATCAAGATAATTGCTGCTGATATGATTTTCATTGCGAATATCTTTACTTAGCCCTAGCTCTTTTTGATAACGGGCATCCAATACTTTTTCTACACGTTTATTATAGGTGATCAATGCTAAACCAGAAGGTACGCTCACACATTTTTGTGTACCTGCAATAGCGATATCGACTGCCCATTCGTCTATTTCTAAAGGTACACCACCATAAGTTGCAACCATATCCACGACAAAGAAGAGATCATTTTCCCGACAATATCGACCGATTTTATCCAATGACTGCATCTGTCCGTTAGCTGTTTCACCATGGACCATTGCTACTATTTTCGGTTGAAATTCTGCTATTGCTTGAATGACCTCATCCTGCTCAAAAGGTGCATCCCATTCTTTTTCAAGATAATGGATTTCTGCTTGAGCACGTTCACATATCTCTCCTAAAAGATAAGCAAATCGACCGTAGACAGGAATTAATACTTTATCTCCTGGTTCGATCAATGCGATCAATGCCGCTTCTAAACCAGATCGAGAAGTACCGTCGATCGCAAACGCCTGCTCATTTTTGGTTCCAAAAGGAATTTTGATCATTTCCTTGACTTCATCCATGATTTGAAGAAAAGATGGGTCAAATTGACCTAAAATAGACGCTGACATAGCCCTTAAAGCAACGGGATGTGCCTCTACCGGCCCTGGTGTCATAATCGTTCTACTTGGTACTGATATTTCTGAAAACATAACTATTCCTCTTTTCCGTTTTATTTCCATCGTACTCTTATATGCGCAAAAGTCATTGTCATTATTAAACAAAAACATACAATATTCGGTTAATATGCACAAACCATTCTTGAATCTGGATACGCTATCATTTACAATAGAGATATTCTCATTATTGTATATTCTAGGAGGCAATTGATTGACTACTTTAGAAGATTTATTGAAAATACCACGTTTTTCTGATTTAAAACTATTGACACATCCAGCACAGATAAATACTATCGTAGAAAGTATTGAAATATCGGAAACGCCTGACGTGGCTAACTTTATCCCTAAACGAATTTTTCTACTAACCACTGCGATGGTGTATAAAGACAATCAGCAAGCACTCATTTCCTTGATCGATTCTTTAAAAGAACAAGAAGCTGCAGGAATCGGAATCAAAGTGGGGCGTTTTATCGAAACGATCGATCCTGAGGTCGTTGCTTATGCAAATAAAATCAAATTCCCAATCGTTCAGGTTCCTAGCACACAGCCTTTAGGCGCCCTGTTGCACCAACTTTTGAATTATTTGTGGGATACAAAAACAGAACAACTGAGTTATGCGTTAGACATCCAAAAACGTTTTTCAGACTTACTGATCCATGATGTCAGTATCGCACGATTCATTGCTGACTTTGGAAAGATGATCAACACACCGGTGATTTTACTGAGCCCTTATCGTAAAGTAATTGCACACTCTAAGCACTTTACCCAAACGTCTAAACCTGCTGAATATTACGTTGAACAATTAGTTGAAAAATACAAATCTTGGAACGAAGATAGTCATGCTTCATTTATTATCGATGACTTAAATCAACTCCCTCTTCAAATTGCAGGCTTTTCGGTAACAGTGAACACCTATTTTCCGCATTATTTATTGATTTTAAACCCAGAACAAGTTCCTTACCCAATGTCTGAATTTGCAGTGGAGCAAGCTTGCTTGGTGCTGTCTTTCATGCTGTACAAAAATCAAAAAGTCCAAGAATCACTTGAGCTTTTGAAAAGTGATTTTTTAGGTCAGCTGATCGAACATCAGCAAACACCTCACCAGGTACAACGTGACTGGCTTGATTTAGGTGCTAATTACGGACTGAAGAAAAGTACGCAATACCAAATCGTGTATGCCGTCTGTAGTCAAACGACCACAACCGCAACAAAAATCAAGTACCAGCAGGAAGAAAGTGATGTTGCTTTTCAATGGCTTCAAGAAAGTTTACCGCACAGAGTAAAATACACAAGTATTTTCAAAGTAAAAAATACGAATCATCTTGCTATTCTGATCCAAAGTAAAGTCAATGACTTGGAGCAGATCTTACAGGAGATTTCGCTTGAACTCTCTGATAAATTACCGATCACACTTACTTTTTCTTTAGGAAATCTATATGAAACGGCTGAGCAAATCGCCAGCTCATTTATTGAAGCAAAAACCGCTTATGAAGAAACTTTAGCGATGACGGAGACACCTTTGATCCATCGCTATCACCCTAAAGGAATGAAGAGTCTTTTTGAAAAAATGAGTGCCGAGGACATTCATTATTTCTGCGAAACGACTTTGAAAGAGCTCGCTTATCCAACCGAAGATTCCTTTATCGAGCTCAGAAAAACGCTCAAATGTTACTTAAGTTTTCAATGTGAGATTTCTAAAACAGCCAAGGAAATGTACCTACACCGAAATACAATCAAATATAGGATCGATCACTGTGCTAAATTATTAGGCAAAAATATTCAAGACCCTATCAACAGCCTAAACTTACGCCTGGCATTAGAATTATCCGAACGTTCAAATCAACATTAAAAAAAGAAGTTGACCTATCAGAAAGATTCGGTCAACTTCTTTTTTTAGCCTGTGATTCTTGTTCCTGCTTGTCCTGATAAAGCTAAGTCTGCCTCTTCTAATGAACAAATGATCGCTGTTTTTCCCTGTTTAGCAAATGCAATCGCAGCTTCCATTTTCGGACCCATACTGCCATCAGCAAAATGTCCTTCATCCATATACTGCTGAGCTTGACTGACAGAAATCGTTTCAAGCTTCTCTTGGTTCTCTTTACCGTAATTGATATAAACATTGCTTACATCGGTCAACATCATGAATGTATCTGCATCGATTTGCTCGGCTAATTTTTTACCCGTACGATCTTTATCGATCACAGCTTCGATTCCTTTCAGTAAACCATTTTGACAGCGGACCACAGGAATCCCTCCGCCTCCTCCGGCAATCACGATCGTATTTTGATTTAATAACTTAACGATAGCGTCTACGCCATGAATCGCTTTGGGCTGCGGTGATGGCACAACACGACGATAGCCTCGACCAGCATCTTCCATCATGACCCAACCCTTTTCTTTTTCCATCTTTTTGGCTTCTATTTCAGAATAGAAAATGCCAATTGGTTTATTTGGCTGCTCAAAGGCCTCATCTTTTGCTGAAACTTCTGTTTGTGTCAAAAGAGTAACGACATTACTTGTCAAACCTTTTATTTCCAAAGAATTTTTCAAGCTTTGCTCCAACATATATCCGATAAACCCTTGAGATTCAGCATTACAAACATCTAACGGGAATGGCGGAACAACATCTTTGGCTTCTTCATTTTGTCTTAAAATATTTCCTACTTGCGGACCATTTCCATGGGTCAACACAATTTGATAGTCTAATTCTTCTATTTTAGCAATCAATTCTGCACTAAGCTTTACGTTTTCTAATTGTACATCTAATGTTGCTTCTTGATTTGGTTTTAAGATCGCGTTACCTCCAAGTGCGATCACGACACGATTTGCCATCTTTCTTCCTCCATTTTCTTGATTGTCATTTTACTAAACGAGATTGAACATTTAGGCATAACAAATAACGCTTGCTAAAGCTGCCTCCTTTTCAACAACAATAGTAAGTGGTCTAAGTTGATCTATCTTTTTCATTAGAAGAGGTCGGGACAGAAGTGTTTAGCTCCTAGAAATAAAAGGAGTAGCTTCTGTTCCCACCGTTCATTTGTTTTTAAAGGGACTGGATTGTAACTTGTAGAGTTATGTCCCAGTCTCTTCTAAATGGATTATTCTGTAAAACCTAACTTCTTCGCATAAGCTAAGACAGCTTTTTCAAAACAATCAATTGGCGGTGTGACTGTTCCTGCACCAATTTGACCTAAGCCAGCTTTTTTGTTAGCAATTCCTGTATTGATCACAGGAAGTATTCCTGTTTCGACAACTTTTCTAGCATCGATTCCTAAACAGATGCCTTTGAAATCCCAAGTTGGAACAGGGAAATTCGGATTCGTGTCGATACAAATCTCTGTCATTTCATCACTTGTATTCAACGCATCATAAAAGCCGCCTGAACCGACAAAACGAGTTACTGCCGGTGCTGCAATCATTGCCATGCCCCCAACGCCGAAGGTTTCCGTTATCGCACTATCGCCCATATCTGGTGCCGCATCTGATTCACTGAAACCAGAGAAATATAATCCCTGTGGTGTGTTCACTGGACCTGTAAACCATTCATCACCCATTCCAGCAATTCGAATCCCAAAATCATGTCCATTTCGGCACATAGCTGTGACGATCGTTCCTTCTTGGATTTGTCTAGCTCCATCCATCACCGCTTTTGCCGAAGCCATCATCACATTTAAGAAGAACTGATCTGTATCAGCTAAAAACTGAACAACTTCTTCGCGTTTCACTTGATCGATATCTGTTAAACCAACAATGATCGGCGCCATTTCTTTTAAGAAAGCCAATGAAGCTGCAATATTTCGTTGATGAAATTCATCTCCCATAGCGATTGCTTTTGCTATTAAAACGTTGATATTCAAACCATCTTCTTTTGTTTTCAAGGCTGCACTCAAGACAGGTGCCAACGTGTCTCTCATCCATCTTAAACGAGTGATCACTTCATCTGAATAGGCACCAAAACGTAATACAGCACCGATTCCTTCATTCATTGTACAGAATGCGCGATTACCGTCTGTTTTGTTTTCAACGACTAATACCGCCATATTCGCAGATGTGATACCGCCCATTGGACCTACAGCATTTACATGATGACAAGGAATCAACTTCACTTCCCCTGATTCCAGCATTTCTCTAGCTTCTTCTTCAGTATCGCACCATTCTTCAAATAGGGCAGCGCCAACGCAAGCGCCTTGAATAGGGTCGACCATCTTATCATAAGTAATTGGCGGTCCAGCATGTAGCAAGACTTTTCCTTCATTTAATTCTTTGATCACTGATTTTGCCGGAACTACATCTAATAAAAAAGGAGAACCGGCAACGATTTTAGCTGCAACTGCCTGATTTGCTTCATCGATTGTTTTATATGACATTTTTTGTTAGCCTCCATTAAAGCTGAACAAGCTGTATTTCTTTTAATAGCTTGAATAGCTTGATAATCTTATTTGCCTAATTCTACTTTTTTTAGAAATTGTAATGCTTTTTGTAGTGTGATATTTCCACCTGCAATTGGTTGCCAATCATATTGAACGACTTTACCGCCATGATTTGTGATTGCTTCAGAAAAACTACGTAAGCCAATATTGATAAATCCTTGATTTGTCAATAACGCCAACATTGCTTCAGATGGTGCTATCGAAACAGGAGTCACTGCTGACTGCGGTAAAACTTCTTTTACTTCTACTGTCAGCGGGTGTTCTAAAATTGCTAGCGCCATGCGAACCGCTTGAGCATTACTATCACAAAGTATCACTCCAGCTTCTTTCATGATCGTTTCTTGTTCATGAATATCTTGAGTATCTTCGTCAGTGCCGACAACTGTACCGATGACAAACAATTCTCTTCCCTGATTTTTTGCTTGTACTTTTAATTCTTTGATCGTAGGAGCAAGTTCTTGTGCCATATTTGCATGGGAACCATAACCTAGTACAACATCTAACAAAATAATAGCTGTTTCAGGATCTTTTCCTACTTCTTCCAGCATTTCTTTACGTTTTGTTGGATCGATCATTGGATGCGGTTTCCCTTGAGTATAAATATCATCACCTAGATCGATGATTTCGTGCCCTTGATTTTTCAAAATGAAACCTTCTGGTGCATGTTCTCCCTCTGATAAGTGTAAACCTTCTTTAATGAGCATCGCTGCTTCATAAGCCAGTGTACCGCCGGAGTATAAACCTTTCACATATTTTTGTTCAGGTTTCAGCGTATGTGCTGGTACATTCAAGCTTTCTTTTCTTGGTGTAACAGCTTCTTTATTCAACAGTTGAACGGCGATTTGAGCAGCTTCTTCAAGTGTATATGCACGGTAGAGATTTTCTTCATGTGCATCTGGTTTCTCTCCTAGGAAAATCGTCACTGCAGGCTTAGAGATACTTCTTAAAAGGTTCAGCACTTCATCGCGAACTTGGGGTGCTGGTGGTTTAGAAATCACTACGATCACTTCTGTATTAGGATCTTTCTCCAACGTCATGATACTGTCTTTAAGCGTGATACCACCAATTTCCTCTTTTAAATCGCGACCTCCTGTACCAATTGCATTCGTCACACCACCGCCTAATTTATGGATAATCGTTGTTACTTCTTGAATACCTGTACCTGAAGCACCAACAACACCGATTTTTCCTTTACGTACAGCATTAGTGAAAGCTACAGGAATACCGTTAATGATACCCGTACCGCAATCTGGTCCCATTAGTAAAAGTCCAGCTTCATGCGCTTTTTCTTTCAAGCGTTTCTCATCTTCGATCGCTACATTATCACTAAAACAAAAAACATGTTTTCCTTCATCTAACGCTCGTTCGATTTCAAGTGCTGCATGTGTTCCAGGAATAGAGAATACAGCTACGCCAGCTTCTTTTCCTAACTCAAAAGCTTTGTCCCAAGTTTTGGCAACTTCTTCTCCAGCGCCATCTCCGCCGCCTTTTGTTTGCTCTTCTAAAAATACATTGATCTCTGATAATACCTGATCGATCAACGAATCATCTTCGATATCTAAAACAATCACCATATCATTTGATGACGCTTTTTCTAATTCATCTGTATATAGACCACCAGTTTTAAAAATATCTTTATTCGCTGGAGTCCCCATCATAACAGAGACATTATGAACACCATCAATCGTATTTAATTTGTTCGTCAATAACATCAATACGATGGAATCCTGATAGCTGTTCGCTTTGATTATAGTATGCAGCATTGAAATTCCTCCATTTGTTTAAAAGTGTAATAGGCTCTCTGATTGAAAAATAGAAAAATATGTCTGTGATGCATTCTGTCACATACAGATTTTATCTTTTTTCTGAAGAGTTAGCCTATGAAACTGGATACGTTTAAAAGTGTAGTGAGCTCGTATAAGCTCTTATCGAAAAAATGTTCAACTCTTTCTTACGAAAGTCTCGTACTGTTCATCATCAGCTCAAATATCTTCGCTGTGATTTTCAGCAAAATTGAAAAGCTATTCAGCAAATTTATTTTTATGATCATAGCGATCATAATGAATATCATCGCTGATCAAATATTGGTAAATATCATCGACGATCTCAATTCCATTTTTTTCATAATTTTTTTCTCGTGCCCGTCCTCGTTCACCAGGATAATTTACTTCTGTAAATCCAGAACTAGGACTGATTTGTTTGATTTCATCCAACATTGCAGAAATATTTTTTTTGAATGTATCTATTCCAATGAAAAATTCTGGATTGATCACAATATGAAGCTGTCCTAATTCACGTCCTTTAGACAAATCATGATACATTGAAGAAACGTGTTTGCCGAATGGTACACCTAATAAAATCCCAGACAGGACATCGACCATCATCATCAAACCGTAACCTTTTGGTCCTGCGATCGGTAATAAAGCATTAACTGCTGTAGAATCCGTTGTTGGATTACCTTTTTCATCGACTGCCCACGAATCTGGAATGGCTTCTTTTTTCGAACGAGCATGCAAAATCTTGCCCCATGCCTGAACAGTCGTTGCCATATCAAACGTGATGATGCGTTCATCACTACTTGGTGCTGCAAAGGCAATCGGATTTGTACCAAAGTAAGGCTCACTTCCGCCAAATGGTACCACCATCGGATCAGATTGACAAACAGATAAAGCAACCATATCTTGTTCTGCCGCTCGTTCCACATAATAAGCGAGGGCTCCACTATGAGAAATATTACGCACACCAACAACTGCTACGCCATTTTCTTTTGCCATTTCAATCGCATGATCCATAGCCAATTTTGCTGCCACAAAACCTGAGCCATTATCACCTTCAAACATTCCACAACTTGGTGCAGTCTGCTCAAAGGAGAAAGCTGGATCGTTTGTAATCCCGCCTTTTGCAATTCTTTCGGAATAATATTCTACACGCATTGCCCCGTGCGAATGAATCCCTCTAGCATCGGCAAAAGTCAACACATCGCTGACGATCGCTGCATGCTCATTTGATAACCCTGCTTTTGCAATTTTGTCTTGGATCAATTGATGTAACTCTGCTTTCGTAACTCTCATAAGTGAATCCCTCCTTTTAATAAAAGCGGAACAAGACGTTCAACCTTGACTGAAAAATAGGAAAAATAAAATGTGGTGTTTTTTACCACAATTTATTTTTATCTTTTTTCCGAAAGGTTGGCTTGTACAGCTGGATAACAGTAAAAGCGAAACAAATCGCCTAATTCTGTAGAAAATTAGGAAATTGACATTGAGACGCTTTCTGTCTCACTGGCAATTTATCTATTTTCCTAAGAATTGATTTGTGTAGCTGGATAACAGTAAAAGCGAAACAAATCGCCTAATTCTGTAGAAAATTAGGAAATTGACATTGAGACGCTTTCTGTCTCACTGGCAATTTATCTATTTTCCTAAGAATTGATTTGTGTAGCTGGATAACAGTAAAAGCGAAACAAATCGCCTAATTCTGTAGAAAATTAGGAAATTGACATTGAGACGCTTTTCGTTTCACTGGCAATTTATCTATTTTCCTAAGAATTGATTTGTGCAGCTAGATAACATTAATAGCGGAACAAATCGCTTAATCCTGTAGAAAATTAGGAAATTGACATTGAGACGCTTTCTGTCTCACTGGCAATTTATCTATTTTCCTAAGAATTGATTTGTGCAGCTGGATAACATTTAAAAGCGGAACAGGCTCGACAAGCTCTGACAGAAAAATAGGAAAAATCGATTGAGACGCTTTTTGTCTCACTCTATTTTTATCTTTTTTCCGAAGAGCTAGTCTGTGTAGCTGGATAACATTAATATTTAACACTTTCTTGTGAAAGTCCTTTTACTTTTTTACATTAGTTCAATCTAATTATTTCTTTTCGCCAAAAGCGTTCGTATTTTCATACCGATCATAATGCAGCGTATCACTTTTCAGATAATCATAAATATCTTTGACAATCTCAATACCATCCGCCATTGATTTTTCATAATTGATTTGATTGATTTCACCTGGATAATAGACCTGATCAAAACCATCAGCTGCTGGAATCTCATGAAGCTCTTCCACCATCTCATTCACAGAATTCTTAAACATATCTAGATCTGTGAAACATCTTGGATCGACCAAAATATACATTTGACCAACATCGCGGCCTTTAGTGATGTCATCATACATCGATGATACATGTTTCCCAAATGGTAAGCCTAAAAGCATACCGGATAAGATATCCACCATCATCATCAGTCCATATCCTTTTGGTCCTGCGATCGGTAATAGACCATTTACTTTATGCGGATTTGTTGTAGGTTTTCCATCTTTGTCGACTGCCCAAGTATCGGGAATGTCTTTATTTTTAGAACGAGCATCTAATACTTTTCCCCATGCCTGAACTGTTGTTGCCATATCAAAAACGACCGGCTCATGATCTTTTCTAGGAGCAGCAAATGCAATCGGATTCGTACCAAAATAGTTTTCTTTCCCGCCAAATGGTACGACCATTGGATCAGACTGACACATTGCGATCGCAACTAAATCGTGTTGTGCAGCTTTTTTCACGTAATAAGAAAGTGCACCACTATGACTGATTTTAGAAATACCGACAACAGCTACGCCGGATTTTTTCGCCATATCGATCGCATAGCCAAGACCGACATCCGCTACGTATTGTCCAGCTCCATTTTTTCCGTGGACGATCCCTGAGCTTGGTCCAGTTTCTTCAAATTCAATTTTTGGATCAAGGGTTACACCGCCTTTGTCGATTTGTTCTGCGTAATACTCCACTCTAACGGCGCCATGTGAATGGATACCGCAAGCATCTGCAAATACCAAGTGTGTCGCCACTTCCTCTGCATGCTCTGATTTCAGACCTGCTTTTTCTAATTTATTTTCAATCAATGCATGCAATTCTTCTGGTTTCACTACAACAGTTTCATTCATTCTTAAACTTCCTCTTCACTAAATTAAATTTCTGGATCACGGTTACAATCTTTTGAATAGACATACATCAAAGGCTCATCACGGCCAACAGCATATGCCGCTTGTTGTACATAAGAACTCATAAAGATGTAATCCCCTTTTTCGACCGGCATCCATTCATTATCCAAATTGTACATGCCTTGTCCTGAAAGTAAGTACGCTCCGTGTTCTTGGTAATGTGTTTCGATATACCCATGGCTAGCCCCAGGTTCAAATGAAAGGATGTGGAAATTCATGTCGAAACCTAAATCTTTCGGTAAGAAGTCCCATAATAAAACATCTTTCATTCCTTCATATTCAATCGGTTCAATGTCATTGACATTTCCAACAACTTTATGTGCTTCATAGCCTTCTAATGGTTGATACCGTTTTTTGTACAAGAAAATCTCCGTATCAGCATCTTGACCATTCTCTAAATACATCAATGTGCTTGCTGGTAAATAAACATAGCCGCCTTTAGTTACTTCATGAGTTTCAGTGCCATCGCTGACTTTTAGGACACCATCGATCACGTAGACGATCGTCTCGATTCCTTCACCGCCAAAACCACGTTCATTTTTACCATCTTTATGAAGGGTAATGATGTAATCGACAAAATTTGCGCCTAATTGTTTTGAGCCTAAAATCGAACAATCACAATTTTCAAAACCTGGAATCACATTGTTCACTAATCCATCATGAGGAATTAGTGCGTAATTATTTTTTTTGATGACTGCTCTTGAAGATAATAAACCGTCAAGATAGCCTGTTTGATTATTTTTGTACCCCATTTTATTTTGCCTACTTTCTTATTTATATGCTAATTCGTACAACGTGCTTGCTAATACTTTTACGCCATTGACTAAATCATCGATGTCTGTCGCTTCTGCTGGATTATGACTGATCCCATTGATACTTGGAACAAAAATCATGGCAGTTGGAAAATTAGGAGCGATGATTTGAGAATCGTGACCGGCACCACTGTGCATGACTTTATACTCCATATGTTCCGCTTTAGCAGCTGCTTCGATCGCTGTTACGATTTCTTGATCCATTGGTACTGGCGCTTCATCCATCCACAAATCGATATCGATTTCTAATTCATGCTCCGCAGCGATTTTTCTCATCAACGCCTCGATTTCTTGCGTAAATGCATGCAACTCGCCACTGTCCGTATGACGACAATCCATCGTGAATAAGACTTCACCAGGAACAACGTTCACTGTATTTGGTTTTGGTTCGACTTTTCCGAAAGTCAACACTAAAGGATCACCGACCTCAAGCGCACGATCGATTGCTTGTGAACAAATTTTGGCAAAACCGTAGACTGCATCTTTACGGTAGCCCATTGGTGTTGTTCCAGCATGGTTTGCTTCACCTTTTAAGACGATCGTATATCTTCTTTGTCCGGCAATATTATTGACGACACCAATTTGAAGATTTTCTTTTTCAAGAACTGTTCCTTGCTCGATGTGGATTTCTACAAATGCTTTGATATCATTGCGCACAGCTTTTGTTTCATCTCTAAAGTCAAAGCCATGGCGGTGCATCTCCTCCACAAATTTCAAGCCTTCAAAATCAGCGATGTCTACGACGTCTTCTTTCTTCGCCTCACCAACAAAGTTTTTACTGCCCCAGAAAACTGTCGGGAAACGACTGCCTTCTTCTTCTGCCATCGAAATGACTTCTAATGAACGTTTTGGCTTTCCGTGTGTTTCTAACAAATACTGGATCGCTACATAGGCTGCGATCACACCGAACTGACCATCTAAGTTTCCTCCATTTACAACGGTGTCTATATGTGATCCTGATAGAACCGTTTCTTCTGGAAACTCTGTTCCTTCTATTCTGCCAAAGAGGTTCCCGATCTCATCAAATGAAGCGGTCAGACCGATTGCTTCTAATTTTTCTTTTACAGATGTTTGTGCTGCCAACCATGAATCAGAATATAACAAGCGTGTCATTCCGCCGGTTGGATCATTGCCGATACTAGATAAGTGATCGATATTTTCTTGTAACACTTTCTTTAAATCCATTTGATACATCTCCCTCTTTTGTTATCATATTCATTGTAAGCGGTTCCTGATTTTCACACACTATCCAACCTTCACAAATTAACTCTTATCTTTGTGCGCATTAAACATAAATATTGGGTTTACTTGGGTTAAAATAGAAATAAGTTCGTGAAACTATTTAAAATTACGGAGGAATTCTCATGCTAAAACAAGAATTTTGCTATGCTCAATTAGACGATCTACTGTTATCTTTGACCTTTTATTCTGATGAAAACACAACTGAAAGTAAAGCCACACTACTCTATTTCCATGGTGGTGGTCTAGTTTACGGTGAACGGGATGATCTACCTAATTCTTATTGTGAACTACTTGTAGAAAATGGCTACAATCTATTGACTGTCGATTACCCGTTAGCACCAGAATGTAAACTTGCTGAGATCGACTCTTATCTTCAAAAAGCGATCGATTGGTTTTTGGCTAATCATCAAACTACATTGGGATTATCTAACGCTGATTATTTTTTATTTGGGCGATCTGCTGGCGGCTATTTGGCTTACTTACTCTCTTCAAAATACCAAAAAACCGAACAAAAAGGAATGATCAGCTTCTATGGGTACTACGATTTGACTGATCCTCGTTTTAGCCAGCCTAGTAGTTATTATAACCAGTTTGCTAAAGTAGCACCACTAGCAGCACAAGCGTTGATCTCTCCTAAACCCAAAGCAACCATATCGATCAACGAACGTTTTTCTCTTTACTTATCAGGTAGACAATTTGGAAATTGGTTAAATTGTTTAGTGAAAACTCCTAGTGAAAAAAATACTTTTAGCTTATCTGAAACAGACTTAGCAAGCTTACCACCGGCTTTCTTAACTCATAGCTCTGGTGATCAGGATGTACCTGTTGAAATATCTAGAAAAGCAGCTACTCTTATCCCAGCAGTGACTTATGAAGAAGTTTCAGATTTGCCACATGATTTTGATCGTGACCTAAACAACGGAGAAGGGTTGCGTATTTATCAACTATTGATCGGTTGGTTAGATCAAATTACCTCAAAATGATGATTTTCAGTAAAACAAAAAAGGCATTCCTCATGAAAAGGAATGCCTTTTTTAGTTGAATTATTTTTCTGTTGCTGTTTCAGTAATAACTTCTACTGCTTTTTTCATGCGAATATCATGTTTCAACATATCTTCTGTTAAGACACGTTTTACTTGATCGATCGGCATGTTATATTGTTCTGAAAGATCTTTGATTTCGTTTTCGATCTCTTCTTCAGTAATTTCGATATCTTCAGCTGCAGCGATCGCTTCGATCACAAGGTTTGTTTTCGTACGAACTTCTGCTTCTGCTTCAAATTGTTTGTGCAAGTCAGCTTCTGTTGTACCAGTTAATTGATAGTACATATCAGGCGCGATTCCTTGACGTTGCATGTTGTTCAAGAATTCATCCATTGAACGGTGTACTTCATCATGTACCATGACATGTGGAAGATCAACGATCTCAGCATTATCAACTGCTTGACGGATTGCTGCTTCGTCTTTAGCTTCTGTTGCTGCAGCTTCTTTAGATTCTGTTAATTCTTTACGGTATTTTTCTTTTAATTCGTCTAATGATTCAACTGAATCATCAACGTCTTTCGCAAATTCATCATCCAATTCTGGTAATTCTTTTGCTTTTACTTCGTGTACTTTCACTTGGAAAACAGCTTCTTGACCCGCTAAGTCTTCCGCTTGATAATCTTCTGGGAAAGTTACTTTTACTTCAACTTCTTCGCCAGCTTTTTTACCAACTAATTGGTCTTCAAAGCCTGGAATGAATGAATTAGAACCTAATTCTAGAGAGTAGTTTTCACCTTTGCCGCCTTCAAAAGCAACGCCGTCTTTGAAGCCTTCAAAGTCGATGACAACTGTGTCACCTTCAACAGCAGCTTCGTCTTCTTTGATCACTAATTCTGCTTGTGCTTCTAATTCGCGTTGGATGCGAGCATCTACGTCTTCATCCGTTACTTCACGGTCTTGTTTTTCAACTGTTAAGTTTTTGTATTCGCCTAATTTTACTTCAGGTTTTACTGTTACTTCTGCAGTTACGACCCAGTCTTCGCCTTTGTTCATGCTTTCAACGTCGATTTTTGGTTGTGATACTGGATCGATCCCAGCTTCTTTCACAGCTGCTTCGTAAACTTCTGGTAATACAGCGTTCAAAGCATCTTCATACAATGCTTCTTCACCGTACATACGGTTAAATACTTGACGTGACACTTTCCCTTTACGGAATCCTGGAACGTTAAGATTTTTTTTGACTTTATCAAATGCTTGTTTCAAGCCTTTTTCAATTAAAGTTTGATCAACTGAAAAAGTTAACACACCATCGTTGGTGCCTTTTTTTTCCCATTTCGCAGACATTTGTTTCCCTCCGAATAACTTAATTTTATACATGAATTGATGTTATGCATACCTTTAAATAGTACACTATAGCTAGTTAAATGTAAACATTTTAGGCGGGAAGAAGCGAAAATATTCACGGATTTTTATATTTTTTCTCTCATAGATTATTTTTTTTAGCTTTAGCGTTCTTGAGAGCTGTAGCTAGACACCCTAGCAAATAAACACCAAGTAAAACAGAGATGATCAATCTGATTGGTTTAAACATAGCGATAGCTGCTAAAAAAATAAGTAAAATAGTAAAGCTAAACGGATTTTTATAGGACTGAACTTCCTTTTTTTCGGCAATCGCGCGTGCTTTTTCAATCGTTGGCCGACTCCCGTCTATAACTAGCTCTGTTCGATCCATTCCAGTGATCAATACTTGGTAATTTTTTCCTTTATATTTGTAAAAAACTTGCCAAAATGGGACATAAAGATAATCGGAAGCCATTTCATATTTTAATGAATCAATGTTCAACTCTTTTACCTCACTGCTCGATAGCTTGGATTTAGCTAGCTTCTTTGCAGAAATCGGAATATGTTTTTTTACTATTCTTGTGACCGCTTCGACACTTTTAGATGACACAGGCAAGTATGAATCATTTTCCCGCTCTTCATTTTTGAGCGCTCTCGCTCTTTCCATGAATTTTTTGCACTCAACTTTTTTTGCAAAACTTTGAACTTCTAAAGAAAGCTCTGTTGTGATCAGATAACTCTTGATCGAAGAACTTTCAAAATGATCCTGTACGGTTTGCCATTCCATCACTTTTCTTTTTTTCTCAACACCATTTATCTCAACGTATGGTCCCCACGCTTCTTGACCGATATCCGCACTAAATATTGCCTGATATTTAATAGTCGCGATCATATAAGGAACATATAACGGCTTTATCTCTATACTTTCTATTTCTCCTTGAGATAAATCATTCTTAGCCAACCATTCATAAAAAGCCGTTTTGGCCTGATCTTGTGAAACCTCTAAATCCAGGTTTTCTTGTTTCCCAAAAAAGGCTTTGTCTAAGCCCATTTGATCATTCAAAGAGAACGTAGACTGACAATAGGCACACTTGAATCCCCCCATGTAGTGATCAAGATAAGAGCCGCAATTTGAACACAGAAATGCTTGTTGATCACTGTTTTCCTGCTGCGGCATCATGCAGTAAGAACATCTTTGCGCATTAGGATCACCCATGGGCGCGCCGCAGGTCTTACATTTATTTTGAATCAGATGTGCGTTTTCCATTTTTTCCTCCGATTGAAATGAGTCATAGTTTTCAGTTAAAGAAAGACATTTTTTGTCCTCTCTGTATCAAATGATTTGTAGTGCTTTCAATGGAACAAAAGTATCGGTGATAAAAATTTCAGTCCCATTTTAGATATGTAAAGTCATTCATATTATAGACAACAAATCCCTAATCATCAACAAGCTCTTTCTTTAAATACTAAATGTATTCTTCTAGCAACTAAAATGACCATGTCTTTTGTCGCTAAATAATCCGTTACGCAGCAGTACTTTCTATCAAAAATAGCAACATAGCGTAACTAATTAAAGCACCATGTTGCTTTCTATTTATACCAACATAAACAATCAACTGTGTTTTTTATTTATCACAATTCATATTCCATGCAAATCGATGTCTCCATCTCTTCATAAGGCGGGAAATTTGGAATTCTCGTAAAGCCATATTTTTCATAAAATTTGATTGCACCAAAAAAATAAATATCCGTTTCCAAAATCAACCTCTGAAACCCCTGTTTCTTCGCTTCATCAGCCAAAATATCTATCAATTGCCAAGAAATCTTCTTTGAACGATATTCATTTTTGACAAATACTCGTTTAACCTCTGCATGATTTTGATCAAATCTTTTAAGTGATGCGCAACCGATAGGCTGCTCTTGATCATAGGCTATAAATACCAATTGATTTTTAAGAGGCTCATTAAAAAGAGAGTAAGCTTCTTTATCTTTTTCATTGTAGCTTTGATGATCTAAGTCTTCATCCAACAATCGACATAGATAAAGAAAATGTTCGTCTTCTGAGTTTGTCTTAACAATTTTGATTTCTGTAGTATGTTTTGTCATATCATTTTCCTTTCTATCACATTCTTAAAATTTCTTATTCCTAATAACTTCTTTAAAACATTTGTTAATCCAGTTTACTACTTATAAATGTTGAAATCTATTGATAATTTTTTTACCTTCAAATTTGTTTGATTCATACGATTTACTATTTTCCTCACCATACATATATCAAAATACGTACTAAAGACTATAATATGCAAAAAAAGACAGGGACAGCCCTGTCTTTAAATAAATATCAAAATCAGAAATAAGCTACATACTTTATCATTTATAGCTCTCAACTTATTGCTTTGATTTAAACTATTCTGTGATATTTTCGTACGTACTAGAAAAAATAGATTTTAAAATAGGATTATTGCTTTTAGTCGCCAACATATTTGTCGGTAAAAATGGACATACAGAAACGAACGTTGCTAATGTCATAAACAAGAAAATAAACAATGGTGAACTGCTACTCATAATAGTAGGTGCTGAATAACTATCAGAATATTGATAAAGCATACTTGTGATCGAGCTTAAAAATGATGAATAAAAACTCAAAACAAATGTAAGATATAATCCGTAATAAAGGACCATCAATGCAAGTATCGCTTTGCTCTTTAACCCTACGTCTCTTAATCTTCTCACTGTCAGTGCCAACATGGGCACAACTAATGCCAGAGAAAAAATGACAATGATAAATAATAGAACTGGACTCACAGATGACTCATAATAAGATCGACTGGCAGAATTAGTGCTTATGATGATAAATAGAACAACATAAATAATAGCAATACACAAATTCGCCCACCAAAAACCTGCACGAGTTGAGCGCCCTCTAAAATCAGCATAGCCTTTCCAAAAATCTTTTACTGCTTGGGGAAATGAAACTTTCCCTGTTTCTTCAATAGTTTTCATAAAATACTCCTTTCTTCATTACAATAGTTTACATTGTGTCAGTATTTTTTTCAAGTAATTTTTGTACTGTTCTGAAAAAGGAGTAAAAAAGATTTATGGTTAACGGTGCAATGATCCTCGTCAATGAAACCATTATTTAAACTCATCAAATAACGCTTTTCATTCAACTAGAATTGTCTAATTAAGTGCAACGTTTTTTTCATTTGATATAAGTTTAAAATTTTTCAATTACTTTTTCTTATTGTATACACAGTTTTTATATTACTATTTATTTGGCTTAAGAAATTCCATAGTCATTTTGTATTAGTCATATGAAGTGATTTTTAAATCTTTAAAGAAACCTTGTGTACCAATATCCACAAACAGACCAATTGAACCTCTTGCTTCAGAACCTAATATTAAATTATTTACAATAAGAGTTGGTGTTTCTTCGTCATTCACATAGAAATTTGCGGTTTGATCCTCAATGACAGCTTTTATTGTAATCCATTCATCAAGACCTATATCAGCTGAAGATTCAAAATCTGTAATTCCTCGCTCTCTAAAATAATCAAAAGTGTAATTGGGATAGGAAAAATATTGTGTTCCTCTGTTTTTTCTAATAGGATCAGACACTCTTCCATTTGTGGGTCTGATATAAAATGATTCAAAGGAAGAATCATCCTTATTAATTCGAAAGGCAATTCCTATGAACCCTCTTGCGAAATCAGGTGCATCTGGTAATAACCTACTTAGAACTTTTACTTCAATTACTCCGTTGTGAAATGAAATGTCTTCTACTTTACAATAAGTATTCTCATCGAATTCCATTATTTTTTCACTTTTGATTACCTGCAAGACTGCTTCACCTTCAAATTCTACTAATTTAGAAGTAGTATGAACGGGTGTAAATTCAAATAATTCTATACTCATTTACATCTTCTCCTCATCAAAAACTGTTTAAATCAATATTAAATTAATAGAATCCTTTTGTGAAGTAGGCACAAAAATGTAACCATGATTTATAATTGAGATTTGTAGTATTTTCCCCATTGTCTCATAGATTCGATAACTGGTAAAAATGATTCTCCTAGCGGTGTTAATTGATACTCAACATGAGGAGGAACTTTTTTTAAATCTATCCTATCCACAAGACCATCCTCTATCATTGAACTCAAGCTTTCAGTTAAAACCTTCTGAGAAACACCCGACAAAGAACGTTTAAGTTGTGATGTTCTTTTGGGTCCTGAGATAAGATCTCTAATTATTAAGAGCTTCCATTTACTACCAACTAATTGAACTGTAGTTGCAACGTCACATAAAGGCATTTCTTCTTTTTTTATCATTATATTTCCTTTCAAATTAAATCTATTCTTTTTTAGCTAGACAACTTATATTATACTCTGTCTCTTTCACTTCTTCATATTTTTAACAAAATTTTTGTAAATTTCTCCTCACGGTCACGAAATAAAACTTAATGACTTATCGTAAAATATCTCATATGGGGTTTTCCAATTTAGACATTTTCTTGGTCGGTTATTTAATTTATGAACGACTGAGCGAATATACTCTTCTGAAACTGGAGTCATATCCGTCCGTTTAGGCAAATACTCTCGTATCAGTCCATTTGTATTTTCGTTTGTTCCGCGTTGCCATGGAGACCAAGGGTCTGCAAAGTAACAGTCAATACCACATAATCTGCTGAAGTACTTGTATTTAGCAAATTCCGGTCCTCTATCTGGTGTAATGGTTTTGCGATGGCTTTTGTTTAGAGGTGACAGTAGTTTTACAATCATATCCCTTACACAAATTGAATCATTTTTAGGAATTCTTCCAGCTAATAAAAATCGAGATTTCCGATCAACGAGTGTGACGAGACATGATTTTCCTCGGTGTCCCAAGACAGTATCAGCTTCCCAATGGCCAAGTTCTTCTCTATTTTCAGCTTTTGTTGGCCGTTCATGAATCGTTTTCACATCCGTAAACCGTCCACGACGATCGCCGATTCTCTTAGTCACTGACTTTCTTTCTTTCCGTCTTAACATTTTTCGTGCTCCAGGACTACCTACAGGAAATCCATCATCAAATAGACCATTGTAAATAGATCGATAAATCGTCGGGTAACTGACAACCGATTCATTATTCTCTAAGTTAATTCTATTCGATATCTGTTCTGGAGACCATTGATCTTCAAAAAGGAGTTTGCGAATGGTTTCTTTATACGGTGATTGATCCAATATTTTTTTTCGCCCACATCTCTGCTTATTCTTATGATACGATTTTTGCGCTTGAGAAGGTGAATATTCTTTAAACTTAGTAGTATTCCTTTTAAGCTCTCTCATAACAGTAGAAGGGCTTCTTTTGATTAAACGTCCAATTCTACGAATAGTAAAACCAAAACCATGATAGAGAAAGATCATTTCCCGCTCACGTATCGTAAGGTGTGTATATGAAGTCATAGCTAAATACCTCCTAGTCGATATAATTCGTCAACACCATTATAACAGGATTTTCCACCTTCAATTTCTGGTGTTGCACTTAAATTATACATTCTAGAAAGAAAAAAGAATGTATATTCTGACAAGATCACGTTCATACAGCATTCAACTTTCTTCTAGTTTCAAAAAAGAATACAATCGGTATATTTGTTAAGAATAAAAAACTAGAAACACTAAAGGGTGTATTTAATTTTCGCCGTAAAAGTCGAAGCAAATTACCTTACATGGATTTTTATTTTTTTATAAATTTTTTCCCACACAAATAAATATCTCCGTATCCTCATAAGGCGAAATATTAGGAATTCGTGTGATCTCGTATTTTTTATAAAATTTGACTACGACAAAAAATAAATAACTGTTTCCAAAATCTACATCTGAAAGCCTTGTCTTTTTTCTATATAAACTGATCCATCAATTACCATGAAACTTTTTTAACGCTACTCTTTTTGGAGAAAAACTCTTTTGAACTTTACATACTCTTGGTCAAAATTTTTGAGTAAAACACGATTTGCTATTCCTCGTCATACTCCATAGACACTGATTAGTTTTCACGAGATGTATTGAAACGAACATACCCTTCTTTATCTTTTTTCATCGTAGTTATGATGATTTAAATCTTCATCCAATAATTAACACAAATAAATCGAAATGAATTTGATGACGTTTCGAGAATCTTGATTTTTGAATTTTGTTTTCTCATATGATTTTCCTTTCTATTTTTCTAATCCTTTTTTTTCTGCTTAAAAATAATTCTATTACTCACATTCTAATAGATATACATAATTGATTCGTTTTTTAATCTGCACTCGATCATACAACTTTTTTATAAAAAAATAGAAGAATAAGTTATCACTCATTCTACTATCTTTCTACTTATATTATTATTAATAATCATTTTTGCTATACTGTGTAGGTTTTCCAACGAGTTTGGTTATTCATTTTTCTGCTTAATGATTACTAATTGAACAAAGTATCATGTAGCTTTTTAGCATAACCATCAGTCATATTACAAATGAAATCGACTGCCATTTTCAAACGGTAATAATCTTTATCTACCTCTGAGCATCCATCTGTTTCTCTCTTATACAAATCTTCAGCGCTTCTTGGCAAATTATTGAACAAGCGCTCTTCATATTTATTCATTGATTCTTTATCATGCTTCAATACAACTGGAATAAATTCATCCAAAAGACGATTGATAATATTGAATCCTAATACTTCCTGATCTAAAATTGTCTTTGTTTGAAACACATACTTATACGAAAATTCTTTCAATGACTTAAAGCATTTTACCTCATCACACTCTTCATTTATAAGCTCACCATGGAAAGTTCCGGACATGATTTCTTCATAATGGTCAACAAATGTTTGACTTGCACTTTGATAGACTTTTTTCTGCGTTTCGCGCAAAAATTCCTGAATTGCTGCTGCTTCAGAGCCTTTATTGATTAAAAATTTATTTGTATTTGTTTTTTCATCAATAAAAGATTTTAGTTTTCTATAGCTATATAATCCATAATTGTAAGCATCTTCAATATCCGAAAATGTATATGCCACATCGTCTGCTGCTTCTAACAAAAATACAAGTGGGTGACGGCAATCCATCGTTCCAGTTACAAATTTTATATTTTTAAAAACTTTTTCCTCTGAATAAAAATAACCGACTTTTTTAGTTAACAAATCATCTTTATTTACTTTATCTGACGAAGCTGTGTACTTAATAACAGAATCCAACGTCGAAGCAGTTAAATTCATTCCTGTTTCTGATGATCCGTTATCATTATGTAACTTAGTAAGCAAGCGAATAGTTTGCGCATTCCCTTCAAATTTCAAAAAATCTTGTCTTTGCTGTTCATTGAATAATGACCAACATGAAAGTGACTCTCCATTTTTACTAAACCAAATACGAATCGCTTCTTCCCCAAAATGTCCAAAAGGAGGGTTTCCAATATCATGAATTAATGCCGCAGTTTCTAATAAACGGTAGCTTTCATTTAACTCATCAATCCTGATCCCTTTTTTATTCAATTTACTAATTACACCTATTAACAAATCCCTTGTATGCATTGCTACTTCTAAACTATGCGTCAATCTTGTACGTACAAAATCATTTCTCTCTAAAGGAAAAACCTGCGTCTTATCTTGTAAACGTCTAAAAGAGTCACTTTTTATAACTCTACGATAATCACTATTGAAAGCCACACTCAATTCTAAAAGATAATTCTTATGAGTCAGTTTGTCATTAGGCCATGCTTTGTCACTTTTTAAAGAAATTCTAAATGTCCCAACTAACCTTTTCCATTGCATCATCTGATACTCCTCCTACTTACATTTTCAATTACACTTTTTCTAAATGTGATACATAAATATTTTTGCACTTTCCAATATCTTTGAAACTCTTTTCTTCGTACGGCAACTGTTCATTCAATTGAAATTTAACTTTATCCCCTTTTTTAAAACTCCCCCAAGTATTGTAAAAGAATAGCCAATGACTATCACGTTTAGGTAATTTTTCAACACCAAGTACTTCAGGATTGATTAAGCCAGATAATTTAAAACAACTGGATTTCTCTTGCCATTTATTTGGCAAAATCCTTTTTTCTTC
The DNA here is from genome assembly GCF_002174455.2 of Enterococcus sp. 9D6_DIV0238. NCBI lineage: Bacteria > Bacillati > Bacillota > Bacilli > Lactobacillales > Enterococcaceae > Enterococcus > Candidatus Enterococcus dunnyi. Next base: position 3,042,151 of record NZ_CP147246.1, on the reverse strand, counting down.
CAATACAGCTTCAAAAAAACCATCCTCATCTTGATTTAAATAGTAATTTTCTTCTATCAATTTTTTTATTCTTTCTTGGAAGGGTTCTATATTTCCCTTAATATCAATCGCGACATCTTCATCAGCAACAATATTAGTATCTGATGATAATTTTCTTAACAAAGAGTGGATTTCCTTAACACCTGTTTTTTCATTCAACATAATTGTTAATCGGTCTCTATTAACTGCTCCCGCTATCTCATTAGGTGAAAAGCCTGGCAATGCGATGGGATAGTGTTTATCCGTAACCATCCAAGATGCTCCCATCTCATTCAAACAAATAGCACTTTCATAATAGTTTTTAGATAAAAAATACAATACTATAGGACTCTCAGCCAATTCAGATTTTAATCGGTCCAAAATTAATTCTCCTGGCTCCACTCCGCTAGTAATATTCGAACTGTAAAAAATATCCTTGTCGCGAAAACCAAATCTTTTTAGTAATCTAACAAACTCATCAACATAATTTCGATCTAAAGAGCTGTGGCTGATAAATACTTTCCTTGTCATCAAGATCCCTCCAAATAATAGTTTCATTTATAGTATATCAAATATGCATCCATAAAGTAATGTATATTATTTAATAATTATTCAAAACGAAACAATTAGTTTATATTTAAAATCTTAATATAAAGAATAACATGTATAACTGGTCAAATTAAAGTCTTGAATATAAAAAATAGATTGTGTTTTACAAAAAAAGAACCAGTTACACTCATTAAAGGTACCTGGTTCTTTTTCTAATCCCAACTCTTTCAGTTTTTCGCCTAGTTCTAGCTTATTTTCAAACCATTTATATTTTGACTCTATTCTAAGCTATATAACGTTTTTCATAATGCTGCTCCAAACGATTTTGCCCCCAGCCGATCCCAATACACAGTAACCAATACATCACAGCCACTAAAATATACATCGACATATAATCAAATGTCCTACCACCGACGATTTTAGCCTTTTGGAAAATATCCGGAATCGTGATCATCGCCGCCAGCGAAGTGCCTTTTAATAAATCCATCGCCACATTGCCCAATGCTGGAATAGAGATTCGAAACGCCTGCGGTAAAATAATTTTACGCATCACTCGTCCAAAAGGTAAGCCTAACGCATACGCCGCATCCCATTGTCCAGCATCTACACCCGCGATCGATCCGCGATAAATCTCAGCAATAAAGGCACTGCTGGTCAAACTAAAGCAAATACACGCCGCAGTCAATGCATTTAACTGATACGGCAAACCAAAATACAGAAGGAAAAGTAAAACCAACCCTGGCACACCACGCAAAAAGGAAATATAAAAACGAACAAACCCTTTCACGATTTTTGACGGCAACATACCAAACATCGTCAGTATGATACCTAACAAATTCCCAATCAAAAAAGTCAACACGCTGATGCCAATGGTATAAGGTAATCCCGTCAGTAAAAATGGTATGGAGTCAACCATTAAACGAAGATCGATCATTGGAATATACATTTACTCCACCGAAACACTTTCTTCAACCTTTTCCTTTGGTTCTACTGAAACATCCGTTTGGAAATACGTTTCAGAGATTTTTTTCAACGTGCCATCACTCGCCATTTCTTTCAGCGTTTCATTGATCTTTTCACTAAGCGCTACACTGTCTTTTTTCATTAAAAAGCCGGTTGAATTGGCGTTAAAATAGACACCCTCTAAAATTTTCACTGGAATATCCGGCAGTGCCCCAACAGACATTTTTTGCAGGTAATAATCATTCAAGATCACATCTGTCCGACCATTGGCAACATCTGTCAAATATTGATCATTCGTGGCATTATCATATGTTACTAGTTTTGCTCCGTATTTCTCTGCGATTTTCATATAATTTGTATTTGGCTCACCTGCTGCTTTTTTGCCTTCTAAATCTTCCAGAGAAGCGATACCTGAATCATCACTTTTCCGCACGATCATGCTGTCAAAAGAGTATTTGATCGGTGAAGACAACCTGAACTTATCTTTTCTTTCTCCCGTCAAGCTAAAATCATTTGCCGCCAGATCTGACTCTCCTTTTGCCACAGATGTGATCTGTCCATCCACATTGTACTCTTTAAATTCAACCTTCAAATCCAACCGTTTAGCCACTTCCTTGATCACATCCACATCGTAGCCAGTCAATTCATTTTGATCGTTGTAGTAAGACGAAGGAAACAAGGTACCAGATGTCGCAACGGTCAGTTTCTTCGCTTCTTCTGCCTTTTCCCAACTTTGATCTTTACCTGAAGATGATTCTTTCGATCCCCCACACGCTGCTAAAACAAACAATAAGCCTATCACACTTAAACTAGTAATAATCTTTTTCATTAGAACCTCCTATGATTCACGATAAAATTTAGGTAATAAAAACTGCTGTTCCTGCTCAAAAAGTTCTCCTACTTGGAAAAGTAGATCCTCTCTGCCTTTTGAAGCCATAAACTGAATCCCCAGCGGTAAACCAGAATCAGCGATATGGGTAGGTAAACTGATCGCCGGCTGTCCTGTTAAATTTGCTAACTGGGTAAAAGGCGTGATCGTCAAACTCTTTTCAAACATCTCATAGACCAACCTCTGTAACTGTTTTACTGATAAAGATTCTGCCTGAGCTAAATCTTGGCGAATCTGATCACTTTGCAGCTCTGCATCGATTTTTGGTGCAATATCTGCTGCCGTTGGTGTTAAAAACAAATCATATTCTTCAAATAATTGCTCCATTTGATAGGCAGCCTGATCCCATAATTGCAGTGACTGAACATACTCGCTCGCAGGTAATTGTCGTCCATATTGGTAGATTCCCCACGTCATCAGCTCCATATCAGAAATCGTTAACGGACGTTGAATGGCTTCCTGAATACCGCTAAACATTGCCGCAGTCTCTGCACCATTCATTGCGTAATAACTGTCGATCAATTGACGTCCATTGACTGGATACGAAATTTCGGTCACTTCATGCCCTTGCTGCTCTAAAAAAGCGACCGCCTTACGCACTGCTTTGACAGCTTCTGATGAAACAGGCGTCCCAACCGGTGATTCAGTCAAAAAGGCAATTTTCAAACGTTTTTTAGCGGATGCCTTTTGGTGAGACCATTCTGCCTTTGGCGCTTGATACGGTGCTGCTTTTTCTGTCCTTCGTAAATGATAAAAAAGCGTCTCCGTATCTCTCATCGAAATAGTCAAAGCAAAATCGATCGAAGCCCCTTGCCAGCCTCGCCAGCTATTGGGACCGACCGGCATCGTGCCTCTTGTCGGCTTTAAACCGATCAACCCACTAAACGAAGCAGGAATCCGAATCGAACCACCGCCATCACTGGCTCCAGCAATTGGAAACAACCCGCTCGCCACAGCAGCGGCCGCACCACCGCTAGAACCGCCAGGAGAATAAGCCAAATTCCACGGATTTCTCGCTGGACCATAAATCGTCGGATCAGAAATATTCTTAAATCCAAATTCAGGTGCATTGGTTTTTCCAAACGGAATAAAACCTAAACGTTCTAACCCTTGAACAAAATTATCCGTTGCTGCTGCTCGATGCTCCTTGAATAAACGAGATCCCAAAGTCGATTTCATGCCCGCTTTGTCTTGCCCTAACATTTTCAAAGGAATTGGTAGACCAGAAAAAGGGCCATCAGCTATTTGAGTCGTTTCAAATTGCTTTTTGGCAGTTTCAGCATCCCAGTCGACGAAAGCGTTTAGCTCAGGATTAAGCTTCTTTACTTGCTGATCCCGCTCATTGATCCATTCGGTGACACTCAGCTTCTTTTCTCGGAATTGTTTTGCGTAGTATAAACCATCTTTCATTACTGCTCTCCTTTCGATTACTTGCTGTTTTTTATTATACAGGTTTGTATTGGAAAACCGTGATAAATTTGCTTGATGGGGTTATTTTTAGAAAGGTTTTTATATAGAGATATGTTTAGGTCGATTTGCTATATAGAATTATTTAAGGTTATAGTGATTGTTTTGAAGATTCCAGTAAAATTCAGAATAGAAGAAAACGAATAAGCCCTAGGAGCAGAAATGTCTCCTTCTTATTTTTCCGATTTGAACACTTTTTCCCGATTTTCCCGACCTCCTCTCTCTTTCATTATCTAACTTTTCTATCCACACTCACTATTAATTACTTAAAACAAAAAAATATTGACTTTTAGTTTAAATTAAAATAACATTAGTTAAATGAGTTATTCTTTAATATAAGATGATTATTTTAGTTTAAAAGATTGGGGATAAAGTAACATGAAATGGAAAGTTTTAATCATTGTTATTATTATTATTTGTATTGTAGGATATTTCTACCAAAAAAAGAAAGTACCTTCTCAAGACTTGATTGTAAATACAGTTCCTCCTGAACTGATTATTGGGGATGTCGCTTCTAAAAATAAACTTGATTTCACAATAAAAGTTATCTCTAGTGAATTCATGGAGATCGAAACAGATTCACTATTAAAAATCGATATTAGAAATGCAACATTTGATCAACATGGAAATGATGCCACTGAAGAAAGTCTATTTAATTATATGAAAACTGTTGAAGTTGGCGATCATGTAGAACTGTTATCCAACTCAAATGAACTATTGTCTGATCATGTTTTAAGAGTAAACTCGTTGTCAAATTTAAAAATTGGAGGTTCATGGGACAAATGAAAAAAATGTTTAAATTAAAAATGTTAGGTTTACTGTTTAGTGGTATTCTTTTCTCAAGTAACACGGTTACGTATGCATCAGAAGTTTTCTATACAGAAGAAAATACAGCCAAAATTGAAACTACAACTAAAATTACACAAGAAGTTTATCCTAGGGTAGCACTTGATTTTGCCAATGGTATTTTACCTGATAAAAATTTATCTGTTACTGCAATGACACCTATATTGAATAGTGAACATGAGATTCTTTCTTATGATTGTAAACTATCTGAAAATGGTGTGGATTACGGATATGTGATTGTAGATATGAGTTTAGATGGTGACTATATTTCTGAATTCAATTTAGAAAAAAATGTACCTGATTTTTATGAACAAATGATACAAAATGTAGACGAAAGAACGAATGAAAATGTGAACAAAGATGATATTCCAGAATCAGAACAAGTTTTGATTGAAACTTTACCAAATGAATATTCAGTTGTTGTAGAAGATACAGCATTGACAAGTTCAGGTAAAGTGATGGATGCTGATGAACTTGAAATGTATCAAGAAGAAGTTTTTGATGTTATTAGAGAAAGTATAACAACAGCCTCTCAATATGGTCACACAGGTGACGTTATGCAAAATTATCCTAGTGATTACTCTTTCCAAGCAAACCATATGTTGCCATATTTTATTTCGATGACCCAAGGGCAATCAGAATCTGCTGCCGGGAAATACGCATGTGCAGTAACAGCAATGACAATTGTTGCAGATAGATATGGACTTGGTCAATCATGGGTGCCATCTAATTTAAAAACAACATACAATAACCTTTGGTCTAAATCATCGACTAAAGAAACAAGTAGAACGGTTAAGAATGGTAAAACAATTATTTACGGTGGAACACCAGTAAATAAAATCGGTCCTGCCTTAGTAAGTTTGGGTAAGGATAAAAAAGTTAATCTCAAATATAAAGATGCTAGCAACCCTAGTTTTACAACAATAAGAAATGCAATATCAAATAAACACGATGTCATTTTTAGTTATTTTATTAGTAGTACCAAAGGACATTCGGTGTCGGTTCAAGGAACATGGACTGGAAAGAAAAATAATAAAAATCACGATTTCATCATTCTAGCTGATGGCTGGGGAATGTCAGCACGCTATATAAATTATACGACGAAATCAAATACAGTAATCAACAAATCGATGACTGAAATTTGGAAATAGAATCGAAAAGAGCCAATCATGAATTGGTTCTTTTTTTTGGATAAAAAAAACTATCTGATTTGACAGAAATTAAAAGAAGTAAAGGAATGACTACAAGAAAAAAGTAATTACATCGTATTTACTGATTGTTTATTGTATAATAGTATCAGAAAAGAATTTCAGGAGGGGATATTATGAAGACTAGAAAACAAGGGAACGCAATTGTCTTGACGATTCCAGCAAAATTCGGAATAGAAGAAAATATTGATTATATCGCTATTAAGGGTGATGATGACAGCATTACTTTCATTAAAAAGAAAGCCAACTTATTTAAGACGGCGTTTGAAGATAATCGAGAATTAGAGGTCGGCGATGGTTTTCCAGACGACAACCCTGTTGGAAAGGAACAACTTTAATGGTTTTCAGTATTCATGGATACACGCCTAAGCGTGGAGATATCGTAATCATCAATTTTGATCCTAGTATTGGTCGGGAAATCCAAAAGAAACGACCAGGTATCGTCATTAGCAGCGACGAGTACAATGCCGTGACTGGAATGATTGCCGTTTGTCCGATAACGTCAACTACCAATGTGAAAAGTCATTTTATCGAGCTGAGCGCTGATCACCAAGTGAACGGACATATAAACCCTTTACAGGTTAAAACATTCGACTTTACTGCTCCGGAAAGAAATGTCCGCTTCATAGAAAGAGCAACGCTGAAAGAACTAGGAGAAACTGCTCAAACCGTTAATATGATATTCGATTTTTCTAGTTTAATGACTGAATAAAGAGGCTCTTATGATCTAACTTTTTCATTGCTGTATTTCACGACGGATTCGCTTCTGTTTCCACTGTTTATTTACTTTTAAAAGACTGGATCGTAACTCGTAGAGTTATTCTCCAGTCCCTTTTTCTTGACCGTTCAGAACTACTAGCTGAAATTATTCAAAGCAATTTTTATATACTGCTAAGGTCACGTAAGATAGTATCAATTAATTTTCATTCACTTAACGAAGCATTTTAGCTCTTTCAAAGATCGATCCCAAAAGAAGTAATTTCCTCATATTCAGCATCTGTTAAATGCCAAAAAATCATAGTTTCGTGTCCAACAGTTCCCATCCACATATTTTTTCCTCTAAAAAAGGCAATGTCTTCTGGTAAGGTTGGCCCACACCAATCACTTATTTTGCTTGAATACTTTAATAATATCTCTAAAGAAGCACTGTTCAACTTGAATCTATAAACATCAGCAACAATTTCATAACGTATGACAATCGAGGTGCCCCATCTGTTCGTTTTTTCTACTTCTACTAAAAATTCGGATAGTTCATCGATTAGTTGATAAGTTTGAGGATTATATGAATATGAATAATCTTCTTTAAAATCAATATCATGTCGGATCGTAAACTCAAAGTAATCACAATCTGTTTTCAATGCCATTTGTAAAACAGATTTATACTGTTGCTCGGTCAACTCTTGTTCATAACTATAATGATTTCTAAATTCTCGAAGCAACTCCATAAAATGAATGACCTCCTTTTCTGTTCCAAGTATGAAACTTTCCTCCTTAATCCACTAGCTAATGCGACTACTTTTTTACAAAGTATTCTAGCTCTTCCAAGGATCAATTCCTAGGGAATAAATTTCCTGATATTCAGATTCTGTCAAATGCCAAACACTCTCAACTTCATGACCAACTGTACCCATCCACATTTTTTCACCTTCGAAAAAAGCAATATCCTCTGGTAATGTCGGCCCACACCAATCACTTATTTTCTTTGAATAGCGTAACACTATTGCTAATGATGCTTGATTTAGTTTATACCTATAGACATCGGCAACGATCTCATAGCTTATTACAAGTGATGTTGCCCATCTATTTGTTTTTTCTACCTTTACTAAAAACTCAGACAATTCATCCAACAGCTGGTATGTTTGTGGCTTGTATGAGTACGAGTAGTCTTCCATAAAATCAATGTCGTGACGAATCGTAAATTCAAAATGATCACATCCAGCTTTTATTGTCATAGATAGTATTTTTTCATATACATCGTCACTAATATCTTGTTCATAATTATACTGGGCTCTAACCTCTTGCTGCGACTCCAAAGAATGAATGACCTCCTTTTCTATTCCAAGTATGATAGTGTGGAAAATTACCTGGTTTTATCTTTTTTTCTAATATAGGCTGCTGAAATTTCCCTCCTCTTAATCCACCAGCTAATCTGGCTACCTTAAACGCATCTGTTGAACTGGTAGACCATAAATCACCATTCAATTTCATAAAAGTTACTGCTGTGTTCAGATTCATTCCAGAGTAGACCACAATACCGACTCTTCCTGTTCTCACTGCTCTATAATGATCATAGAATTGTCTGTAATTTGAGTTCACAGAAAAAATGGTCAATGCTAAGCCTAGCAGGCCACCTACTATAGCTGCAAAAAATATTTTGATTAATTGCCGAGCAACTGGTACGGCTATTCGAATACCAGGTCCTATTGCAAACCCCGATGCTATTCCATCCTCCGGGGCAATTTCTTTCTTTTCTTGAGTTTGTTCATCGGTCACAACAATTGGTGTTTCAGCAAGTTGTTCTTCTGTTGTGATATGATTTTTTTCATTTTCAAATATTTTTTTTGTTGGTAATTCAATCTTTTGGATTTCTTCTTCTGAATATTTTCCAGATTCAATGTCGCTCATTATTATTTTTTCTTCTGCTATCGCCTTATCCAACTCGTTCTTTTGTTCTAACGTTCCAAAGTAAATGCTAAATTCTTTCGTTCCTTCTTCAGTGGACTCGGTTATTTGTAAACCATCTGAACTAATCACCTCTTCTTGAAATTCCTGCTTAATCTCTATCTTTTCAATGTCATCATCAATTTGCTTAATCGCATTAATAGTAAGCTCACTTTCTTTCAAATCAATATCAACATTTTCAAATGTGGTACTCTCATCACTTGATTTTTCTAATTCTGTTAAAATCTTTTTTTCAATATTTGCTACAGGATCATTTGTAACTGCGTAGGCAGTATTACTTATCCACCCACATACCAAAACCAACAATAAACTTACAACACTTTTTTTCATTTTTCATCTCCTTAAATAATTATTTATTGATAACTTCAACAGATTTGAGATACTTACTCAAATCTGTAAAGTTTATCTCTTCTTTCACAGCTGATTTTTGTAATTTATCAACAAGGATTCCGGTCGCGATTGCTGTAGAATAGGTTGTCCCTTTTACGTTTGCATACTCTCCAAGATCGTTTACGATTGCTTTGATCTTACTTCCGGGAAAATAAAAATCAGCGTTATTGTTTGAATTCATCATAGATTTATTGAAATGATCATCTGTTGCACCTATAAAAAATAGATTTTCTTTACTTTCTATTTGACGTTCAGTTGTGTCAAAATTTCCATTTGAAAACACAAATATAATTCCTTGTTTACGACCTTTTTCGATTAAGCTCTCAATTTCTCCCGAAAATGTATTGAAAGCGATGCTGATATTAATAATTTCAACTTGTTTATCTACACACCATTCGATTGCACTTATGAGGTCTGCTTGCTTACAAATTCCATTAGATAGCACTGCAGCATTATATACTTCTAAGTATTTTGGATCAGCTATTCCATACGACTTATCGCTATGAAAATTTTGACTAATAACACTCAAAACTGAACTAGCATGTAGTGTATCTTGATTGTGGTTTGTTGCAACAATCTTCTTTCTATTAAACTTTGCTAATTTAAAAAATGCACTATGTTTGTCATCAACTAGACCATCAATTAAACCGACTTTAACTGTTCGTTTTTTTAGCTTATTAGAATCTGAATACCTTTTTGAAAAAATTTCATAATTGAATGTAGATGGTCTATTTGTAGAAATTTTTCTTATAGTTAGATAAAACGAAATTAAGAGAAATAAACAAACAATTATTGTTCTAGTATTTCTATAAATTGGTTTCAAAACACTCACAACCTCTTACTTTTCTTTTAAACTATGATGAATTAAATAGCGAATTATTATTTTTTGATACTGCTGCATTTTTTTTAATATAACGCAATGGAAATATTAACAGATTGCTAAACGTAATTGCCAAACTAAAAAAGACATTTTTTACTTACAAAAAACATTCAATTTAAAACTTATTATATGTTATAAAATTCGTTGAATCAATAAAAAATTATTTCTCTGTTATTTTTCCTTATATATAAGAGAACAAATCAAGCTGTTATTTAATGCTATTTTTTACAAAAGTGACTAGATTTCTCTTGTACTTTTTGTATATACTGAGGAAGTAGAATAGAAAGGAGAAGTTTCTCCCTTCTGTCATCAAGGATTGCTCATCAGCTGCTTTGAAAAAAAGTTATGATCAGCAATAAAAAAACAGCTCATGTGGAAATGAACTGTTGATATCAGAATATAAAATTGAAGTGGCACTTCACTGTCCGGCAGCAACCAGATAGATGAAGTCTTGTAATGACAGCGCAAACTGCCCAAACAAGTTGCCAATAGTGCTAGCAGCAGATACTAACTTTTTTCAGCGTACCTAAAATCCGTCTATTTTTATGGATATCTTGTTTTGTGTACAGAAAAAAGTAATTGTTGTTTCTTGAGGACTATTGCAAACGATATTGGGTAAAATCACCCAATATCGTTTTTTCTATTCTACAATTTAGTGAAAGGAGGTATTTTTCAAGATAAAACAAAAAGGCACTTCATCATCTGACAGCAATCAGATGATGAAGCCTTGCATAGACAGCGCAAACTATCTATATAAGTTGCCAATTACTAGCACTTTCGCACTAGTTCTTTTATTGTACCTAATTTTTCTGTTATTTTCTAGCACATTTGAAAAGTTTTAGTTTAAGGAAGGTATTTTATTTAGTTCTTGCGTTTTTTCTAGGAATTGATGGCGGTATTGGTAGTCCACAAACTCCAATAGCGTTTTTTTGTTTTATGTTGAGCAGATGGTGATACAGATACAGCAAGGCTTGAGGGGATCAGATGAAAGTCGTTTGTGTTGCTGGTTGAACTAAAGTTGCCTGAGTCGATGCGCGAAGAAGTGAAGTATATAATAATTTCCGAGTCTATCTGAAATTCGGTAATTAGCTAGGTTAAATTATTACACATACTACAAAAAACTAGGTCACTCGTTAGAGTGTTCCTAGTTTATCAAAGATTATTATTCAAAATCAAAATAGTCGCTATCTATTTTGAAAATTTTATACGTTTTGGCCGTTTCAACGCCAACTTGATAATCAATCATCAAATCAGTTAGTTGAATTCCATCAATTAAGACAATACCTTGATTTTTGGCAAATTCCATCGCACCTTTTGAGAATTTAGAGGTTGTAATAAATACTCCCCTGTCAGCATTGACACCCGCTAATGCACCATAAAATGATTGAATATCATTTCGTTGAACGACATTTGTTTCTCTGTATCGTTTTGCTTGAATATAAACTGTACTTGTTCCAAGCGGATCTTGATTAATAACGCCATCAATTCCACCGTCATTCGATTTACTCGTTACTTTAGCTGTTCCATTTTCACCACTGTATCCCATAGCCACAAGTAAATCCACAACTAAACGTTCAAAGAAATAGGGATCGCTATTTCTAATTTTGCTTAGTAATTCAGTGGCTACTTCATTGTTCAAGGTTGTCGCTAATTCATCAATCCTTTTTCGGGGATTGATTTCATCATCTTCTGATATTGGTTCGTCAGTTTCATTTAATCCTGCCAGTTTATTCCGTTCATTCATTTCTTGCATATACTTAATATAGGCTGGTTGCTTTTTCAATATTTTTTTATTAAGTTGATCACCGTATTCATTTAGTAAAGATATTCCCAAATCAGTAATTTGATAAATCCCTCTGTTTGGTCTAACTACGGCATCTGCTTTAAATAAATCACTTAGAGCAAAACTAAAACGATTAATCAACACGCCATCACTATTTGGATATTTAGGGTATTTTATATTCCGAATTTCATCTGGAATCTTTAAAAATTGAATTGCTTTTTTGCTAATGGTTGACGTGGTCGTTTCTTCTCCAGTCTCAAGCACTTTCAAAATGTAGGGGATTAAAGAATCATACGTTGGTATGCCATCTTTTGATTGTTTTAGTTTTTTCCAATTAGTGTTCATGTTTTTACCTCTCTATGTCTTAATTTAGCAATAGATAATATGACTAAACATAATACTAAACGGTTGTTTTCAACATTTTATATAGATCTGTTGCTAGTAATGAATAAACAAAATTCTAAAATGAATAACCCGAAGCTTTTTGTAAAAATTTATCTTTCATCTGATCGTTCATTGCTTTTGTTTCTTCTACAGTTTGAAGAACCTTTGCTCTAGTTGGTAACAATGTGTCGTGTAATCTTTTGATCACTGTCATTGGTAAGATAACTTTCCCATATTCATGAGGTTTATATAGTCCTCTTAAAATATCTGCCACATTCCAGATTAAATTTGCTTGTTTTTGTACATTATTTGAAGTTTGTAAATTGCGGTTCAATTCATTCATTTTCTATTTATTCCTTCCTGTTTTACACAAATTATCAACTATAGTATACCAATTTTTTAGAAAAAAAGATAAATTATTTACATTAGTTTAAATCAAGGAACATTTTGATTACAGCAACAATCACGCCTCCGATTACAGTAATTAATAATTTGTCCAACTTTGGTTCAGCTGAAGTGGGATGATCTCCTTTATTATGATTACCAATAACAGAATTTTTTATTTTATTTCCGTCCCCAATTTGCATGTCTTAGCTCTCCTTTTCTTTATTTTTCTCATTTTCTCCAATAGAAGAATGATCTATTTTGTTCTTATCACCAATCTTCACTGAACTATCTGAGTTTCCACAATAAATATTTATTGTAATATTTACGGAAGCTTCATTTTCCATTGCTGTATCTCCTTCCCCTAACTATCAAGTTTTTCAAATGTATTTTTTAATCCCATACTTTCATAAGTGTCTAATTTCAATGTCACTAGCTCTTTTTCCAATTTTGTGATTTGGCTTTGTATTTCCTCTTTTTTCATTTGATAATGCTGAATGATTTGTAACTGTTTTTCAAGTGGAAGTTTTGGAATTTCCATCTCGCTAATTGCATTTGTTGATAGTATTCGAACGGCCGAACCTTCAGCATTTACATCAAGATATCCTTTTCCTACTGGACTATCTAAAAATAATTCGATCCATCTCGGAGAAAATCCATCATTTGTCAGCCGAATATTAACAAAATTTTGAGAGAAGATGACGTCTTTCACTTCTTTTTCAATCACAGTAGTTTTAAATGTATTTCCTCGGTTTGATATAATCAAATCATTTTTTTGAACAAAATATTTTTCACTTGTTACCTTTTCCCTATAGATAGAAGACAACTTATCATAATTTAGCTTTCCATCATGAATATCAGAAATTTTAATAATTTTGATGTCTCCTGCTTCATGTTCATCTTTAACTGTTGTAGTCAAGCCTCGGCTTATTTTGGCAATATCTTTGATTTTTACTGTTTCCACATTACTAAACACATCTAAATTAAATGAGAATTTACCTAAATCCTCAATATAGATTTCTGATTTATATAAATACTTATCAGGTAAAATATTAGCTTCACTGAGATCTTTGACATTTAAAATTGTTGATTTTGTTTTTTCTTCATTCTTGGTCGTTAGTAGTGTCATAATTTCATCGATTGTTTCATTCATTAATTGATTTCTCATATCTACTTTTTTTAATTCGGAAGCACTCATATTGATCAATTGGATTTTTCCTTGATTATTAGTCTCTTTCTTCTTGTTGATTATTAAGACGACAATAGGAATTGATGTCTCCGGATAAAAAACCCCTGCTGGTAATTGAATAACCGATTCAATTAAATCTAACGATAAAATTTTTTCTCTAATCTTCTTTTCGGAGCCGCCTCTAAAACATACCCCTAGCGGAGCTATAAAAACACCTTTTCCTTGATCATTTAATGATACAATGCCATTACTAATGTATGCCCAATCTGCATTAGAACGTGGAATATTTCCAAATGGAAAACGATTATATTTATCTTGATTCTCAAAACCACGAGATAAACTTATTCCAAATGGCGGCTGAGAGATTACCTTATCAAATGTGCGTATTTCATTATTTTCGACATACATACATTCATTCAGAATATCTCCATTAAAAACTTCTGTATTAGTTACACTATTGAGATAGAAACGTATTTGCATGAGTTCATAAACAAGCTGATTAGTTTCTTGAACAACTATCGTTTGCTCTTTATTTCTCTTAAGGATATCCATCATAATATCACCATATCCCACTGTAGGATTTAAAACCGAATCTTCAGATTGTATATCTAAGATTCTTAAAATCAATTGATTCAGAGATGGTGAAGTAAAATATAAAGACTTTCTATGTTCATTATTAACATTAGTCATCATATAATCAAAAATGCTTTCATTCGTATTTAAGATGTAATTACTCATCCTTAAAAATTCTCTAAACATACTATTATCAAAACCAGACAAAATAAAGGGTAGGTTTTTTTGTATAAGGTCAATTATTAACTTCTCACTTCGTCTTGTAGTCTCTAACTCACTTAAAAATATTTCTTTCAAATTAAACTCACTATCTAACGATTTTAAAAGTATGGAATCTGAATTTTCTTTTTGATTGTATAAGACTAATTCAACGGATGCTGCTAACTGCAACATATCTTCTGAATTTTTTATAATTCCTTCAAATCTTTTTTTCAATTCTTCAACGTAGTTCACTAATCATCTATCCTTTCTGAAAACAGTAGATACATTCACATTTTTTATTATTCTAAAAAAAGAAACTTGCCGCTTAACACGAAACAGTAGAACCATTCACAAATTCATTGTATCATGCTTCTTTTGATTCTGTCAATGAATCATTTAATACATTTAGTTACCACTTAATATTCAGTTTTTAGTTCCAGTAAAACTCACAAAATTGCTAATGTTTTGACTTAGTGCTCAATTATTGTACATTTGTCGATTACTTCACCAGGATTTTACAAGGTTTTATCTACGCCTAACGATCCTTGAAACATTACGGTTACATGATTTACTTCTTCTGGTTTTTGTACCTTAGGATTACCGTCTGTAATAATGTATGCTTGTTCGCCTGTTTTTTTGTCATTTACTACTTTTGAAACATAGCCTATTGTACCTATTCCCTTAACATTAACTTTTTTATTAGTCTTTAAGTCTTTGTATTGTTGTTCCGCGATAAGCTTACGTTCTTTATCTGTATAATTAGTCATATGTCACCTCATCAATTAAATCTGATGAGTTTTCTGAGAGTACAATTCCGCCATACTCTAGTGTATTGGAATGTTTATTCAAATCAAAACTAGCAATAAGCTTATCATTGCCATTAATAATTACATCAAACATAATAGCCCCCATAGGATTATGTTCAATACTACCGTAATCTATTTCATAGGAATTTATAATTCCTTCTGGTGTCAATGCTTTTGAATCAATATCTGTTAACCCTAACTCTATTTCTTTTTTTGCTTGACTGCTCTTTACCACATTCACCATCTTATCATGAAACCTTTTGTTATCCATATATATTTTTCCTCCTGTTCCAATAACAATTATCAAAAACACTCCTAGAAAGGCAACTAATGTCCTCCGTTTTATTTTTTTGATCTCTGAAAGTTCTTGATTGTCGATGTCTGTATCTTTCAATTAACTTCACCTCTATGAATAAACTACAAGGAAATAATTCCTAGCATGTTTTTCAAATTTTTTAGATTGCTCAAAAAGCCTAAAAACAAATGCTCGTTCTACTTTTTTATAGCCCACGACCAATCACAGAAGAAATGTTTTAGTCTGTTTCTTTTATGATTGGCGCGATCTCTCACCAGATGTTTTCTCTCACTTACTCTTAAACTAAAACCATCACTTTATTATTTCAACACAATAAGGCATCTATTTTTATCTAAAAATTCAAAAAATACTCATTTTTCTGATAGAGTAACAATTCCTTTCAACTAAATTATCCATCTGTTTCCTATTTTATTATTCAATACAAAAAAGAGAGTGGTTTATTGTCCCACTCTCATTTCACTCGCTTTCTTTATTCTATATAAGAAGCATCAAGTTATCTCGTTCCTTTTTTATTATTTTTCTTCCATTGCTTTCCCTTCTCCTTTCAAAATTTCATCCAATGAAAATTCAAAAAAGAAACTTAATTCGACCAATGTATCCAAATTCGGATACGACTGTTCATTCTCCCATCGTGACACTGTTTGTCTTGTTACGTGAAACTGATCAGCTAATTGTTGTTGCGTCATGTTTTTCCTTTCTCTACTTTCTTTGATCAATTGTCCAATCTTCATACAATCCTTCCTATCTTTAAAACATTCTTTCCATCTTTTAATCAGGTTATGTTCTAAATATCACACACTACAAATGATTTAAAAAGCAATTTTAATGTTACATTATGAAAGTTAGATCAATAAACCTATTTCAACTTAAATAAAAACAAAAAAAGAGATGAAATAAAAGTTTCCTTTTTCATTTCATCTCTTTTTTATTTGTATGTCTATTTTAGTTTATTTTTTATGCTAATTCGCCAAACTATTTCCCTGTGATCGAATCCCAAAGACCACTAAAGAAGCTTTTGATATTTTCCCAAAGTCCCTTAGATTTTTCTTGAAGTTGTTCCTTCGTTTTGGTTAAATCTAGTTGGTTCACAAAGTCATCAAAAATGTTTTTATCCTTCATGTCACTCATCAAGGTAGTCAATTCATTGACTTGATCTGAGGTCATGACATCTTGGATGCCTTGGCTTTTTAATGCATTATCAACTGCTTGCTGGATATCTTCCTTGGTTAACTTTGTGCCATCAGCTGTTTTAGCTGCTAACTCTTTTTTGGCTTCTTCCTGAGCTGCATTTAGCGCTTCATCCGAATAACCTTCTTTGTCTTTATTTTCCTCTGTGATCTTAGATAAAACGTCCATTTCATCTTGCGCTACGCCAACACGGTCACGATTGATGATGCCGCCAGATTCTTCAACGATCTTATAGACACCAGCCAATGCGCCAGAACCATCGATCGGTACAGCGGAAGCAACGGTCAATTTGGCATCAGAGATACCAGCCGTCAAGGCGGCATTTTGGTATTGAGCGGCAGTGATTTTCGTGATATTTTCAGGTGTCGCAATATCTACTGTGATACCTGAACCTTTTTTCTGGGTTTCCATCCGAACCGAGCTGTATACTGCCCATTCTGCGTTAAAACCACCGTCTGGGATGAAGCTCATCAAATCAGCGCCATTTGTAGTATAAGTTGGTGTTTCGCCCTTTGCACCAAGTGCTTTCAAGGTATAGTCTTTTTGTTCCTGTGTTAAGGCGTTTCCTAAAGCAACTGCATTGATTTGAAGTACTTTTTCAGAGCTGCTTGTTGTTGTCGTAGATTCACTAGTTGCAGTAATTTCAGTTGACGTTTGTTGTGTGGCAAAAGCTGTGGTTCCATTATAGACACCTGCTGAAATCAAAAGTAAGGTCATCGCAAGTGCGAGTTTTTTTTGTTTATGTTTCATAAAAATCCTCCTATAAAAACTTGTTCTTGCATATTACTATACAGTAATCTTTTTCAATATGCTTTAAGGAGGCTCCGTTTTAAGAAAATTTTAGTAGATATCTTGCGTTTTTGTTATACTAATTTCTAACTATTTTAAGTTTCATCTAAATAGTACTATCAAATTCTTGGAACCGAAAATTCTTCCCGATTCCTTGCGTTGTCGTCGTATATTCTCTAAATTTGTAAATGAGCGGATGCCATAGATCAACATTTATGTATCGCTCATCATGCAAGATTTTTTCATCAATAAAAATCCCTTTTATCGTACACTCTACGATTGCAAACTCTTCTCTGAGGGAAATAGTTGCGACCGTTGCTTCTATTTGAATCGGACATTCCTTGATCCTTACTGTTTGAACCTCTTGACCAGCTAGCTTAGTGAAGTTCCCTAAATCAAATTTATCTGCACAATATGAGTATCCTGCCTGCTTTTTATACGCTGGAATCTGTTTGCTTCCTGTAACTTGCGCAATTCGTTCAATATTTTCCCAAAGGGTTTTATCAGCAAGATTAAGCGTCACTTCACTTCCTGTTTCGAGATTCAAAAATCCCTTATTATGCAAACCGATTCCTAGAACAATTGACTTGCCTAATGTCCAAGTAGAACTGATCGGAGTGATGTTGTCTCGATCAGTCTCTAAATCTTTCGTTGTCATCAACACGACTGGAAATCCATAATAAAAACTTGTTTTTTCTACTTTTTTAAACATATCTTTCACCTCTTAATATAGTATACTAACGATAAACCTCGATGCGTATCGAACTATTAAAGGAGAAAAAAAATGAATGGTTTTCCAGATTTACAGCAGACAACGAAACTATTAGCCGATCAGTCACGCTTAGAAATTTTGACACTTTTGATGGACGGAACATTTCACACGGTCCATGAAATCGCGCAAGCAGTGAAAATAAAAGACCAAACAGCTTCTTACCACTTGAAGAAACTTGAAGCTTTGGAATGGGTGACATATTACAAACAAGGCCGCCATGTTTATTACCAACTGATAAATCCTGCGGTAGCAGAGCTTCTAGAAAGCTTGATGTTGATCAGTCCTGTCAAAAAAATCAACTCCTATAATCAAAATAAAGAGTTTCAGGAATTGAAATGTGGTCGAACCTGTTACCACCATCTGGCAGGAGCTTTAGGTGTCATATTTTTTGATTTTCTGATCGCAAAAAATTATCTGATCTTAGCAAATAACCAAGTTGAACTCACGCATGAAGGTATGCTCTTCTTGAATCGTATTGAAGTAGACACTAATGAAGTGAAAAAAAGGGCTGGGATCTTCGCTAAACCCTGTTTAGATTGGACTGAACGAACATTCCACTTAGGCGGAAATTTAGGGAAAGCATTTCTAAAGATGATTATTAGAAAGGAATATATTTATCAGAATTCAGACAACCGGAGTGTCACTTTAACTCGAGCAGGAGAACAATTTTTTCAGCAGTTTTCATTGGAAAATCAGCGTTCATAAAAATTGACCTATAAATATTTTCTGTTGAGATAAATAGGGCAGAAAAAATAATAGATTAAATAGTAATTGAACCACCATGTACCTTTATGTAACTTGATCTATTTACTCATAATTTAATTAAAATATAGTTGCTTTTCATAAGGATACAATTCAAATTTTAATATCATTTTTGAATAGTAACAATCTAGATGCAGAATTCCAATTACGCCCTTTGCAAAAAATTGATAATGGACTAGCTTAGAGATACTTTTAAAAACTAAATCAAATTTATTCGTATAATCAGTAAAATCTCCAGGACCGTAACTCTCCCACAAAAAAATTAAATTTTAGTATATTGATATTTCTAGTATTTCCTATGACTATATAAACACATGCTCCTATGAAGATTAGGTCACTTAATAGATTATAGATTGTTTGCTTTGAAAAAAATTTGTTATTTTTTCTTATATATAATAGGGAGTGTTTTGGGTTTTATTTAATCATAAAATGTAAGATTTTTTACTGCGAACAGCTGTTTTTTTCGGTATACTAATAGCCATAGGATAGAAATAATTAACAAGGGAAATAGTAATCATCCACTTAGCACGAAATGAGTGAATTAGATGTAATTTCTCCTAACGATAAAACTAAATAATTGGCGCTTCCTGATCTGGCTACCAACCAAACTAGAGAAGTTTTGATTAATCAGAGTAACCTGCTTAAACAAATCGCCAATAGTGTTAGACATAATCTTGTTTTTACATTCTTTTGTATTCCAGAAGATTAACAACCTTCTCCTTTCAAACACAAAAAAGTAAAAATGATGTTTATTTGTCTTGCCTATTGTCAACGATTGCAGGTGAACTGTAGTCGTTTTTTTGTTTCTATACTTTAAAAATTGAGAAAAAGAATAAAATAAATAGGCACTTCATTTATCGGTACCACCCAATAAATGAAGCCCTGAATAGACAGCGTAACCTATCTATCCAAGTTGCCTGATTACCAGCACCGTAGCACTGGTTTCTTTATTGTACCTAATTTTTGTAAGAATTTCTAGACATTTTCACAAATTTTTGTGTTTTGTAAGGAAAGTGCTATTGATCGGTAATCATTTCAACGGTAGAGACGGCACTCTCTTATTGTTTTTCTTTTTCTCATTTGTCGACTGCTACTTAATAGATTTAGAAAAAGGAGAACTTACTTATGAAACATTCCGCAATTTGTATCAAAGCTGTTCCTTATCAGGAAATTATCGACCTTCGCAATACGCTTGAGCGTTTGGACTCTTGGCAAGAACCGTTGGCGGTTTTGGAGAAGTATTTTACCAATCCTGGTGCGCCAATCAATAAGAAAAAAGTGGTGAAGGAGTATTATGCTTGTTCGAAAATTTTCCAAACATTTAATCTAGAATTCAATCGATTGATTCAAGAAGCTGAATTGCAAATACTAGCTATTGGAACCCAAGAAAAAACAAAATATCATACATTAGTCTGAATTATTTATATACACTCAGGAAGTGATTTATTAGATTATTTAAATCACTTCTAATTTCATTTAAAGAAACTTATTTTACATACTTTTCATCATCTTCAGCTACTTTAATATATCGATTTTCTGTTGTATAGGGTTCATTGTTTTCTTTCATTCGTTTATAAATTTCATCCATAAACAAATCAAAGATAGCGTGCTTCATCTCATCATTAGATAGTAATGTATTATTGAAATTTTGGTTTCTATCCATCCCTTCAATCAATGCATCATCTAATCGTAAATTATATTCCAATCTAAAATCACTTTTATTATTTACTTTTGAAGAACGTTGTAATTCTTTATCCTTCGCAAGAATTTCTTTCACATGAAACACGGATTCTATTTCAATTTCAGTATCAAAATTGGTGCCATGTAACAGATTGAATTCTTCAATGATTTCAGATAATTTTTTGATAATTGGATCGTAAGGTTTGGGCGCATCTGCTCCTGGAAGCTTCAACTCTCCTTGTCCTGATTTTAGATTACCTGTCTTTATATTATCGATAATTTTTGGTGTTCCGAATTCAGCATCAATTTTCCCAGTTAAATCAACACCAGTATTTGCAC
The DNA here is from genome assembly GCF_002174455.2 of Enterococcus sp. 9D6_DIV0238. Classification (NCBI taxonomy): domain Bacteria; kingdom Bacillati; phylum Bacillota; class Bacilli; order Lactobacillales; family Enterococcaceae; genus Enterococcus; species Candidatus Enterococcus dunnyi. Next base: position 3,021,093 of record NZ_CP147246.1, on the reverse strand, counting down.
CAGATACATCCATTTCTTTTAATAAAAATCGAATGAAATTATATTTTTTATGCAAATCAATATTTTTAAAACTTGTTACTTGAATTAAAAATGTATAGAAGCTGACAAAATGCTTTAACTCTAAAAATGCTTCTTCACGTTCTTCTTTTGACAGTCTGTAAAATCTTTTTACCGCCTTATCTAGGTAATATTCAACTTTTAGTCGTTCTTTTTTTAAGCGTTTTTCAAGATACATCAACGTATTAAAGGCATTAATATCATCATAATCTAAAATATTTCGCAACTCGATTTTTTCTTCAATTTCAAAAATGTCATGAGGATTTATCTCATTTCCTAAATGAGTGCCCGTATAGTATTTTGAAAAAGCTTTTTCAATGTCTTTGTATGAATTAACAAAATCTAATACAAATGTATGCTTTTCAGGATAGATTCTATTTAATCTAGACAATGTTTGAACTGCTGTAACGCCAGATAATTTCTTATCCACGTACATTGCACAAAGTTTGGGCTGATCAAAACCTGTTTGGTATTTGTTGGCAACCAGCAATACTTGATACTGATCTGTATCAAATTTCTCAGCCAAATCCTCTTCTGCAAACCCGTTAATTGACGTTTCACTGACTTCTCCAACCTTATCAAGTTTTACCTTACCACTAAAAGCAACTAATGGCTTAATATCCTTGTAACGTCGTTCCGACACATACTTTTCGAATGCATAATAATACTTTGCTGCAGCCTCACGAGAACTTGTTACAATCATCGCTTTAGCTTGTCCTTTTAACATGTGCTTTATATTTTCTCTAAAGTGTTCGACGATAATCTCAACTTTTTGGCGAATATTCACATCATGTAAGGAAACAAAACGAGTAATCTCTTTTTTCGCTTGAGAAGTATCTAAGTCAGGATCTTCCATCGCTTTCAAAATAATTTTGTAGTATGTTTCAAACGTTGTATAGTTCTCCAAAACATTGAGAATAAATTTTTCTTCAATAGCCTGTTTCATTGAGTAGAGATCAAATTCTTTTTCATGACCATTAATGTCTTTTGTTCCAAATACTTTCAGCGTTTTTGGTTTAGGTGTCGCTGTAAATGCAATCATGGTTACATTATTTTGTTTGCCATGTGCTTCAATATCCGTTTCAATTTTTGCAGTCACTAACTCTTGCTGATCAAGCTCTTCTCCTTCTTCATCTGCCATTTTTTGTGCCTTTTTGCTCAATACTTCAGTGACTCCATCCATCATCCGACCACTAGTTGATGAATGGGCTTCATCAATAATTACAGCAAATTTTTGCTCGTCTAATTCACGAACGTTGTCTAAGATGTAACTAAACTTATGAATCGTTGAAACAATAATCTTATAGCTACTATTTAATGCATCCGCTAAGTCTTGACTGGTAGCATCTTCATCCATTACCTTCACTAGACCTGACTTATGTTCAATCTGTTGAATCGCACGCTGTAACTGACGATCAACCACCACACGATCTGTAATAATGATAATACTATCTACCACCGCTTTTCCGTCAGCACCAATTAGTTGAGATAACTGATGAGATAACCAAGCGATAGTTTTTGTTTTACCACTACCAGCAGAATGTTGAATCAAATAATTTTTGCTTGTAGCATGGCTATGCATGTCTTCTATGACTCGATTTACTGCACGATGTTGATGAAAACGTGGGAAAATCAACGATTCTTTTTCCTTTTTCTTGCCCTCTTCTTTTGTACGTTCCAAAAATATAAACTTAGAAATTAAGGTTAATAACCTATCTTTAGTGAAAATTTCTTCCCACATGTAAGCTACACCAAAGCCATCTTCGTTCGGTTCATTGCCAGCCCCGTCTTGATATCCTCTATTGAAAGGCAGGAAAAATGCATTTTCTTTTAACTCAGTACACATATACACTTCTTTAAAATCCATGGCAAAGTGAACCAAGGCACCTTTTTTAAATCGAAGCAATCGAGTTCTATGGTCTCTATCCTTGCGGTACTGAACAATAGCATCTTTATACGATTGACCAGAAGTATTCGCTTTTAATTCAATGGTAATAATCGGCAACCCGTTTAAGAAAAGAACTAAGTCAATGCGTTCACCTTCTTTATGGTAGACCTCTTCCATCACTGTAAAACGATTTTTCTGATAGTTTTCTGACCACGTTCGGTTATAATCATTTCCTGGTTTTCGATACATTAACTCAAAATGAGTATTGTCAATATCTACTCCATGTTTTAGTGCAGTTAGCATCATACCGTTCTTTGTATCGATTTGTTTTAGAATGGTGCTAACTATAATTTCATCTGTATTTTCGCTGTAGTATGCATGGAGCTCATCATACTCGTCAGGCTGGGTATCTTTTAGGAATGTAAGTAGTTCTTTGATATCCATTGCTTTATGTTGATCGTAAGTGGCTTCTGAATATTTTCTTTCAACAAAATTGTTCTTTTCTACCAAATAATCAATAATGAACTTTTGGTACTCTGAACGTTCACGAATTGGATTTTTCAACAACTTTTTTTCCTCCTTTTTTTAGTTCATATAAATTTTATAAATCTACTCTTTTTTTACCCGTTACATATTCGAAAATTATGGATTTTCTAATTTGCTTCAATAGCTTTAATTCAACTTTTTTCTCATCTAAAATTTTATCTATATTTTCAGTCTTATAAACTAAATATTTAGATATTTCAAGTTGCTCAATATATGGAGGAGTTAACAACAAAATATTATTCAACTTTTCTTGAGATAATTTTGGTTGAGCTGATCCTGTTATAAAGTCAGAATAGTCTAAAGTTTCCATTAAAAATGCCATATAAGTTAAATCATGGTTTTCCTTCGGAGTAAGAATATGCGCATGATTATTTACCCAATATTTTCCTTTAGCAATATAAATCAATGGCAAACTTCTCATTACCAAGTTAGCCCCATCTTCACCAATAAGTAAGGCATCCATATCGAATATATAATCATCTATTTTATCAACAACCCCACTTGCTCCATAATAATCATAAAGAGTTTCACCGACCTGACTTCTCTCAGAAGCTTCAATTGGTTGCCTTTTAGAATCATGGTTATCCATTACATATTTTAAACGTTTAACTTCCCAATTTTCAGGTATTTTACCAATCCATTTTACTCCACTATCTTTCATTTTAACACTTGAATTAAGACCTTTTGTTACAGTTTCATAGATCAATGATTTCTTGAATTCACCTAACACTTTAACTTCTAACTCCAACAGGTTAATTGATTTGTCCATCGCACTAACTTTATTATCTAAAAATTCTGCTATGGCAATTTGCTCAGGGAAAGAAGGTCTAATAACTTTAGTATTTTTTAGTATTAATTGAGTTACACTATATACTTTTACACCACTTACGCTATCTTGAATTTGGCATCTAAACCAATCCGATTCAAATAAATACATAAAATATCTTGGATGATTGCTATTTTTTAGTCTAGCTATGATTGAATGGTATCCTGCAAAAATTAGACCATCTTCACTGACGTTCATTTTAAAATTTCCAGAACCATCAATATCTTCTGAAGTATCTGCAAAAACAAAATCCCCATAATTTAAAAGAGCAGACTTAGCTCTTTTTAAATACTTTAAAGAAATGAATGGAAGATTATCAAATTTACAATTTATTTCCATTCCCTTTATTGAATGAATTTGTCCATAATTAACAACAGCTAAACCTTCATCTTGAAGATTTTCTTTCGTTATACTTAATCCCTTTTCTGTAGTAAATATTGTTTTAAATTTATTGAGTTTCCATCCTGTAGGTAACTTTAACTCATTTTTCATTTCAAACACCTATCCTAATTCTTCTAGTAATTTATTTAATTCCAAATCGATATCCTTAAACTCTTTTAATAATTCATCAGAAGACTCGGGTGCCTGATATTTATAAAAATAACGGGTAAATGGGATTTCAGCCCCAGTTTTTATCGCCGGTGTAGATTTTCCTTTTGTCTTCTTACTTAAATCCTCTTCAAAAAATACCATTGCATCTGGAACATGTGGTAATACTTCTTTTTCCATATATTCATCTATAGACTGTTTATAAGGAACTAATTCAATATCTTTTGTTTCTTTATCAGGAATAATATTACCCAATGCGTCTTTTTGAATATCAGCTGTTTTATCCATTCTACTCATTGATTTAATAATAGAATTCACTACTCCAGCTGGGATATCTAAATCTTTAAATAGTTTCTTAACTCTTTTGGTGAACTCTTTTGGCTCTTTAAATTCACCAATTTCTTCACCTTTAGTCACTAAACGATGGATAATTTCTTCATACGTTGATTCATTCTCAAGAAACTTATTCAATAATAGCTTGGTTTTTGTAGGAAGAGGATCCATCAATTGATATTCTTCAATTTTGTCTTTGTCATAAAAGTTCTTCAATGTATTATTATCAATCATTGCTTGGATCCGTTCTTCATCAATTCGATAATTCCGTTGCATTGGTTGGTACACAGCGTACTCTTTGTAAAGAAATTCTTCATTATCAAAAATTTTCGAATAGTCATTTTCTTTAAAATCTGCATATAAATGAGTAATTTTCTTGATATGATCGTTTGATAGCTCATTACGTTTATTTCCCATAGATTTACGCATTTTTTTATAAAATTTTGTTGCATCAATTAACTGTACTTTTCCTTTTCTCTTAGGCTGTTTATTATAGCTTAATATATAAGCATAGATTGAAATACCAGTATTATAAAATAATTGATCAGGAAACCCAATAATTGCTTCAATCAAATCATTTTCTAGCATCCAACGACGAATCTGACTTTCACCTGAACCTGTACCACCAGAAAATAACGGCGAGCCATTCGTAATAATTGCTGCTCGACCATTTTCTTTATTTAACTTTTTTAAAGCATGTTGCATAAATAATAATTGAGCATCTCCACTTGCAGGTGTCATCGTGATTTCTGGTCCATCAATTCCTACTCGATGCTTGAAACGATCACTTTCCTCAACCGCTTCTTTAGTCCCATTCGCCGCTTTATCTCCACTCCAAGGTGTACCAAATGGCGGATTCATAATAACAAAACGAAATTCATCATCAGGGAAGGCATCCTCTTTCAACGTGTTCACTTGTTGAATATGACTTGCATCTTGGCCTTTAATTAACATATCAGCTAAACAGATAGCATATGAACTATCTAAAATTTCTTGCCCATACATATGGATTTTTGCACTTGAATTTTTACGTAAAATAAAATCATTTATCGTAGAGAGCATCCCCCCAGTACCACACGCAAAGTCACCAATTTTAACGATTTTCCCATCTTGATAAATATCATCGCAACCTTCTGCAAGTAATAGATTTGCTAAACAGCGAATCACTTCCCGTGGAGTATAATGATCTCCAGCGTTTACATTCTCTGAATATCGACGTAAAATATCCTCAAATAAATAACCCATTCGCATATTATCAACTGTTTTTGGAGATAAATCAAAGTTAGCAAAAGCTTTGATGATTAATAAAAGTTTATTCGCTTTGTCCAATTTATCGATTTGTTTAATAAAGTCTAAATCTTCGATGATTGTTTTTACATTAGCGGAGAACCCTTTAATGTAGTCTTTAAAATTACCTTTTATATCGTCTGCTTGATCTTGTAGATTACTAAGATTAAAATGACTAACATTGTAAAAGCTATGGCCTGACTTTCTTTCTAATACTTTTGGGGCAATCTTAGGATTTGCCTCATATGTTTTAACAACTTCATCTTTTGTGTCTTCTAAAGCACATTCGAAACGACGAATAATAACCATTGGAATTATCACATCTTGATAATCCTCTGCTTTGTATGTTCCTCTTAATTTGTTTGCAATAGCTAAAACGAGATTTGTCTCTTTAGTAACATTAATTTCTGTGTTCTCATATAATATTTCTACTGATTTCGTCATTATCTTTGTCTCTCCAATTTTCCCGTGTTTTATTTACATTAAGAATTATATTGATAAAGAAATAATTTCAATTTTTATTTCTATTACTAAGTTAATTCTAACATTTTTTCTACAAAAAAGTGTATTTCTATATAATAAGTAGAAATTTAAACCTACCTTAACCATCACTAAAGCATTCTTAACAAATCAATATGATCGTTACTTACAATTATTTTTAATCCAAGAAATAACTTCATCTTGCGAAACTTTATTAATAGCAATTCCCACACTCATATCTTCCAACTCTCTATTGTCCACCTCTAAAATCAATCCATTTCGCTTCAAAAAAACCAACAATGCTAAAACTGCCGTACGTTTATTACCATTGTGGAAACAATGCTTTTTGATCAATTTTTCATATAAAATATAGGCTTTATCAAAAACAGTTGGGTACAATTCTTTTCCAAATACTTCCTGCTTTGGTTGAGCAATAATCCTTTCCAAAGCGCCCATTTCCTTGACACCAATAACCTCAAGTGGACTGTATCGTTTAATCAATGCATAATTCATCGCAATGACTTCTTCTATCGTCAAATACTTCATTATTTCTCAACCAAATTTTTAAACGCTTGATCATGTTTATTCATAAAAAAGTCGATGTCATCGTAAAACTCATCAGGAACATTATCTGATTTGATCGATAATGGTTTCTCTAATAACACTTGCCCATCACGAATAACGAATTCAAGCTTATCACCTTCATGTAGAGATAACGCTTGAATTACCTCTTTAGGTAAAGTTGTAATGTATGTATTTCCTTGTTTTCTTGTTTTTCTCGTTTTTTTTATAGTCTCAGACATCCTTATTCCCTCCTTGATTTTATTTATTATATCATAAAAAGAAGGTTTTATAGAAAAAACTTCTTTTTTTCAATATGTATATTTTTATAAATAGTAACATTCTCATCGAATCTATAATTTTTAAAACTTTGCCTATCATAAATTATTTTTTTCTTTCATGATATACTATTCCTAGGGTAAATACTCTAAGATAGGAGGTGTGCTATCATGAAACTAAATAGAATGTTTGAAATCGTCTATCTTCTACTCGAAAGAAAAAAGATGACGACAATGGAGTTAGCAAAACATTTCGAAGTCTCTAAACGGACGATCTTACGGGACATAGAAGCGTTATCTATCGCTGGTATTCCAATTTACACAACTAAAGGAAAAGGTGGCGGGATCTCTCTGCTTGATCATTACGTGTTAGACAGATCGATGATTTCAGCTGACGAACAAGACCAAATTCTCTTTGCTCTTCAAAGCTTAGCTGTGACACATCATTTAAATGCTGCAACGACTTTATCAAAACTTCAAACTCTTTTTAAAAAGACTGACACTAGTTGGATCGAAGTTGACTTTTCCCGTTGGGGGAAAACAGATCCCGACAATCAAAAATTTGAACTTTTGAAAAATGCTATCCTTACAGAAAAAGCTCTCTCTTTTTCCTATGCAACCTCTTACGGATCAACAAGTTTAAAAATCGTTTATCCATTAAAATTACTCTTTAAATCTAAAGCCTGGTATCTACAAGCTTACTGCATTTCAAAACAAGATTACAGAACCTATAAAATCAATAGGATCACTGATTTGGAAATACTTGACGAAGCTTTTTCTAGAAGTAGCTACACCGTTCCTGCTCTTGAAGAAAAAGACAGCCCCACTTTATTGCACTTAACTCTTTTATTCACAAAAGAGATTGCTTTCAGAGCGTATGATGAATTTGATATGAAGGATATCCAGATCAATCAAGACGGCTCTTTACTTGTAGATGCGCTATTACCGGAAGATTATTGGCTATACTCTTTTCTCTTATCTTTAGGTGCTTCAGTCAAAGTCCTTTCACCAGCACATGTAGAAAAAAAGTTACTGACTCAGGTCGAAGAGATAAAAAAAAATTATTTAAATCTATAAAGTGACAAACAGCTGTCACCTTATCTATGCTACCATGAAAGTATAAATGCAAAGGAGAGTGTATATTATGCCTAGACCTACAACTAAAATAGACTTGATCACAACAGCAGACGAACAGTTTTCGAAATTATGGCAGCTGATCGATTCTATGTCTGCTGAAAAACAGAATGCATCATTTGTCTTTAGTGAAACCTTTTTGGAAAAAAGAAAGGAAGCTCACTGGCAACGTGATAAGAATTTGCGGGATGTGCTGATTCATTTATATGAATGGCATCAATTGCTTTTAAATTGGGTAGACTCTAATCAAAACGGCGAAACAAAGCCTTTCATACCCACTCCCTATAATTGGCGAACTTACGGTAAACTCAATGAAGAATTTATAGAAAAACATCAAAATACCTCTCTGAATGAGGCAAAGGAACTTCTAAAAAATAGCCATGCTGAGGTATTAAAAATGATTGAGACATTCACGAATGAAGAATTATTCGCTAAAAATACATTGCCTTGGACTGGAACATCTACACTAGGAAGCTACTGTGTTTCTGCAACTTCTAGTCACTACGAATGGGCAATAAAAAAGATCAAGCAGCATATCAAATCATAAAAGAGTTCTTATACAAAAAAAGCTTCTGTTGTTTAGACACATGTCTAAACAACAGAAGCTTTAAATTCTTATTTTGTGAACTCTTCAACCAATTCCATAACTTCTTCCATTGTATCGCAGTCATTCAACGCACGATCCGCAAGTTCAGTCATTTTCTTAGTATCTAGACGTTTCATCAAGCTGCGTGTTTTAAGGATAGATGTTGCACTCATAGAGAACTCATCTAAGCCCATCCCTACTAATAGAGGTACTGCAGTTTGGTCGCCCGCCATTTCTCCACACATACCAGTCCATTTGCCTTCAGCATGAGATGCGTCGATCACGTTTTTGATCAAACGTAAGATTGAAGGATTGTATGGTTGGTATAGGTAAGAAACACGTTCGTTCATACGGTCTGCTGCCATTGTGTATTGGATCAAGTCATTTGTTCCGATACTAAAGAAGTCAACTTCTTTGGCGAATTTATCCGCAATCACAGCTGCTGCAGGAATTTCGATCATGATACCGACTTGAATCGTATCAGATACGCTTGTTCCTTCAGAAACTAATTTTGCTTTTTCTTCATCGAAGATTTTCTTCGCTGCTCTGAATTCTTTCAATGTAGCAACCATTGGGAACATGATACGTAAGTTACCATGAACAGAAGCACGTAATAATGCACGCATTTGTGTGCGGAACATATCGTCGCCGCGTTCAGATAAGCTGATACGTAATGCACGGTAACCTAAGAACGGATTCATTTCATGCGGTAATTGAAGATAAGGTAATTCTTTGTCTCCACCGATATCCATTGTACGAACCACGACAGGTTTGCCGTCCATGCCTTCTAGTACAGCTTTGTATGCAACATATTGATCTTCTTCTGTTGGGAAGTCCGGAGAATCCATGTATAAGAATTCTGTACGGTATAAACCAACAGCTTCTCCGCCATTGTTGTGTACGCCTTCTAAATCTTTAGGTGTACCAATATTGGCAGCTAATTCGATATGTTTGCCGTCAGCAGTCACTGTTTCAGCATGTTTTAATTTATCCCATTCAGCTTTAAGGTCAGCATACGCTTTACCTTTTGCTTCAAAATCAGCTTTTTCAGCGTCCGTTGGATGAACGATCACATCGCCATCGATCCCGTTTACCGCTAAAATATCGCCTTCTTTCACTTTTGCAGTGATTTCTTTTGTTCCTACGATCGCAGGAATTTCAAGAGAACGCGCCATAATAGCAGAGTGAGACGTACGTCCACCGATATCCGTTACAAATGCTTTCACATATGTACGGTCTAACTGAGCAGTATCACTTGGAGTCAAGTCATGAGCAACCACAACCACTTCTTCGTTGATCATTGAAGGATTAGGAAGCGTAACTCCTAGTAAGTGAGCTAAAATACGTTTTGCAACGTCGCGAATATCTGCTGCACGTTCTTGCATGTAGGCATTGTCATCCATTGCTTCGAACATACCGATATACATATCAGTCACTTCTTTTAATGCTGCTTCAGCGTTTACTTTATTATCTTGGATGTTTTGTTTGATTTGACCAATCATTTCAGGGTCAGATAAAACCATCAAATGCGCATCAAAAACTTGCGCTTCTTCTTCGCCAAGGCTTTGAGCTGCTTTTTCTCTGATTGCTTGCAGTTCAGTCGTTGATTTTGCTAAAGCATCATCTAAACGTCTTTCTTCCGCAGCAGTATCTTCTACAGATTTTTTGTCGAAAGATAAATCAGGTTGAACTAACAGGTAAGCTTTAGCGATAGCGACACCATCACTTGCGGCAATTCCTTTTAGCATATCAGACATTATTCTGACAATCCTTCTTTTTTCATTGTGTCAACGATTGCTGCTAATGCATCAGCTTCGTCTACACCATCAACTGAGATAGTAACGTCTGAACCTTGGCCAACGCCTAGAGACATAACGCCCATGATTGATTTAAGGTTAACAGATTTACCTTTGTATTCTAAGTTGATATCTGAGTTGAATTTACTTGCAGTTTGTACTAATAATGTAGCTGGACGAGCGTGAATCCCTGTTTCTGCTACGATGTGAAAATCTTTCTTTTCCATATGAATCGGTCTCCTTCGTAAGTAAAATAATTTTTTATGTTAGGGTTTTCCTTTCTCTGCTTGATTCGAATAAAACAGACATCAAGAAAAGACCCTTTCAATTTTTAAGATTACCATTTTTTTAAAGTAGATACAACACTTTTCACCTATTTTTTATTGATTGAACGGCCCTCTTAATTTTCTTCTTTCATATAATGATATATAATTCGTCCATTTAATCCAGCTTCTCCGACAATCGACATCCGATCTGGTAAATTCTTCCACGCTTCCCTAAACGCAGGAAAATCCTGCGGATCAACGATCAGCTCAGAGATCGTTCCTTCTTTCAGCGCATTGATTTGTTCTTCAAACGAATTCTCGACCATTATTTATTCACCGCTTTCTGTATATTTTTAGACTGAGGTTATTGTATGACAAAATGAAGTATTTGTCTAAGCTATTTCTCGATTTTTATATGTGTGATCGGATTCTATTTAAAGTTCAATTGCTTGATTCTTCTGAGAAAGATGCTATAATATTCTCAAAGGTCAAAAATGGTCAATTGGTTTTTGACTTTCTTATTAATGACTTTGATACATGATTAGTCTTATTTTGAAAGGACGTGTTTTATCCTATGATCTGTCAAAATTGTCAGCAAAATCCAGCAACGATCCATTTATATGCGAATGTCAATGGTCAAAGAAAACAATTAGACTATTGCCAAAGTTGCTACCAAAAATTAAAAGCACAAGCAAATGATAATCAACCAACAATGTCTCAGCAAGATCCATTTGGTTTTGGAAGTTTAGATGATCTCTACCGCTCTTTATCTCGTCAAATGCAGGAACAACAAGGTAACCCGAATGGCCAAGTCCCTCCAACACAGTTTGGTGACGGTAACGGCTTCAATGGCGGACAACCTCCTCGCGGCGGTGTCGCACAAGCGGACGGCTTACTTGGAGAATATGGTATCAATATCACTCAAGCAGCTCGCAATGGTGATATCGATCCTGTTGTCGGTCGTGATGAAGAAATCAAGCGTGTGATCGAAATTCTCAATCGCCGGACAAAAAATAATCCTGTCTTGATCGGTGAACCCGGTGTTGGTAAAACAGCCGTTGTCGAAGGACTTGCTCAAAAAATCGTCGATGGTGATGTTCCCCAAAAACTATTGGACAAAGAAGTGATTCGTTTAGACGTTGTTTCATTAGTTCAAGGAACAGGCATTCGCGGACAATTTGAAGAACGCATGCAAAAATTGATCGAAGAAATCAAGCAAGCTGAAAATGTTATCTTATTTATCGATGAAGTCCATGAAATTGTCGGTGCCGGTGCTGCTGGTGACGGCAATATGGATGCCGGTAACATTTTAAAACCTGCGCTTGCTCGTGGAGAACTCCAAATGGTTGGGGCAACAACATTGAATGAATACCGCATCATCGAAAAAGACGCTGCTTTAGAACGTCGGATGCAGCCCGTTCGTGTAGACGAACCCACTGTCGATGAAACGATCAAGATCTTGAAAGGTTTGCAAAAACGCTATGAAGATTATCATCACGTAAAATATACAGATGAAGCAATCAAAGCGGCTGCAACCTTATCTAATCGTTATATCCAAGACCGTTTCTTACCAGATAAAGCGATCGACCTATTAGATGAATCAGGCTCTAAAATGAATTTGACGATTCAAATCGTCGATCCAAAAACGATCGAAAAGAAATTAGCCGAAGCAGAACAGCAAAAACAACAAGCCTCTGCTGAAGAAGATTTTGAAAAGGCGGCTTACTACCGTGATCAAATCAATAAGTTACAAGCGATGAAGGAAAAACAAATCAGCGATGAAGAAACACCTGTGATCGATGAGAAAAATATCGAAGCGATCGTTGAACAAAAAACAGGGATTCCAGTTGGTGATCTGAAAGAAAAAGAACAAACACAATTGAAGAACTTAGCAGTCGACTTGAAAGCTCATGTTGTCGGACAAGATGATGCTGTCGATAAAGTCTCAAAAGCGATCCGCCGTAACCGTGTAGGTTTGGGTAAACAAAATCGACCAATCGGTTCTTTCCTATTTGTTGGACCAACTGGTGTTGGTAAAACGGAATTAGCAAAACAATTGGCCTTTGAACTATTTGGATCAGAAGATTCAATGATTCGTTTTGACATGAGTGAATATATGGAAAAACATAGTGTCTCTAAATTGATCGGTTCACCTCCTGGCTATGTTGGATATGATGAAGCTGGACAATTGACTGAAAAAGTACGCCGCAATCCATACAGCCTAGTGTTACTTGATGAAATCGAAAAAGCACATCCAGATGTTTTGCATATGTTCTTGCAAATCCTTGATGACGGACGTTTGACAGATGCTCAAGGTCGAACAGTCAGCTTCAAAGATACGATCATCATCATGACAAGTAATGCTGGAACTGGGAATGTGGAAGCCAACGTTGGATTTGGCGCTGCTCGCGAAGGCGTGACGAAATCTGTTTTAGGCCAATTGAATAACTTCTTTACTCCTGAGTTCTTGAATCGTTTTGATGGTATCATCGAATTCAAAGCTTTGAGCAAAGAAAACTTGATGAATATCGTCAGCTTGATGCTGGATGAAGTGAACGGCTTACTTGCTCATCAAAAAATCCATATCGAAGTTCCAACAGACGTAAAAGAAAAATTAGTTGATTTAGGCTACGATCCTTCTATGGGTGCAAGACCATTGCGTCGAACGATCCAAGAACAGATCGAAGACGGAATTGCTGAATATTATTTGGATCATCCAGAAGATCATGATTTAGTGGCTAAATTGGATGATGATGGGAAGATCAGTGTAACTGGTTCAACTGAAACTGTTTCTGAAGAAGCTCCTTTATCTGATTCTCCTGATAGCGAACAAACAATAGAAGAATAAAAAAATGAGGTCAGCGAATGAACGCTGATCTCATTTTTTGTTTTAATGGGGAAAGCCATAAGTCGTTTTACTTTCATCATCATGGAAAATCACATGTGCCTGCTCTAATTCCGCAATTGCTTTTTCAGATAATCAATAGGGTCTTGTGACCAATCCAATCTAAAATCTTCTTGATCTTTGCACCTTCTGGCTATTCATCTACAAACGTTTAGACGCATCACAGCATGTCCAGCCTCTTTCATCTAATTGACGATCTATCCTAGGCTAGATCGATCGTTCAGCCAAATGATATTTCTCTCCATATAGCATATGTCAAATAATTCCGCTTTAAACAGTCGTTTTTAGTAGGTTCCTTCTCTGGTGTAGCATTACCTTCACTTCAAACTATTTTTAGTCTTTTACGACTCAAATAAAATGAAAACGATTGCGTTTTTTTGTTTATTCAGTGTCTTTTTTTCGTTTTTTTGAGTCAAAATTCTTTTTATTTAGGCTAAAAAAATTTATAATAATAATGAGTAAATCTACAACAAACGTCAAAAATGTCTATTTTAAGCGAAATTAGCACATTTTAAGTATCAATCTAAAATATAGAAATAAGTCGGGGTGAAAAAAAATGAAGCTAGTCAATGTAACCAACAGCTACAAGCAATTAGTCAATAAACAATTGGAAAATACTGATGCCTACTTTGTTAAAGTATACTCAGCAGGTAATACCACTGTCGTTTATTCTGAGGCAACAAAGCATGCAGAAATATTGATCGTCAATAAAAAACGTGCTGTACGCAAAACTGAGATCAACGAAATTTTAGCTTACTTCTTAAAGCGTATTCCTAAAGAAAAATACCGTCAAGAAGATATTTCGATCATCGAATTAAAAGACGTGACTGAAATTTCAATTCCTGTAACCTCTAGTTTAGTTGAACAGTAGATAAAACGGCATACTCTATTCTTTTGAGTAGAATGTGTCTTTTTATTTTGCCAAACACGTGATTATCACAATAGCAAGTGACACTTTCCCTCTTGCAAGCACTGCTTTCTTGCTAAGTTCTGTGATCCTCTTTATGCTTGAGAAACATCAGTGAAAGGAATTTAGACGATGGAATTTGGAGCTAAAATCAAAGTATTACGAACAGAAAATCAATTAACACAAGAACAATTTGCCTCACGTTTAAATGTTACAAGACAAGCCGTTTCAAACTGGGAAAATAATCGAAATTTACCAGACCTCGAAATGTTGATCCTCATTGCTCGTTCATTTCATATTTCACTTGATGATTTGATATTAGGAGGAAATACCGTGAATAATATAACTGAAAAACTGATTCAGGATGGTAGTGAAACAAGGCGGGCAAGATTCAATATGATCACAACATTGATTGGCGCTTTTTTATTGTTTTTTGGTTTTGCTTGTTTCTTTATCAAAGCAAACTCTGTCGAATATATCGATCAATCAGGAATTTTGCATGAAAATTTTTATCTTTTACCAATTGGTTTCTTCTTCATTTTTACAGGGATCATCGTCTTTTTGGTCATTGGAATCAACTATGTGAGAGAGTTGATCAAACGCAAAGTCTAGACTTTCAGCGATTTGTTCTTTCTACACTAAAAGAGGATGGGCCAGAAGTATTCAGCTTATTTCCGAAGTTTTCAACTCTTAGTACTTTAGCACTTAGAATTTTGCTAACTTCGCTTTGTTCTTTGAACAATAGTGAAACTGTATGCGTTAGCTGATGTGATCGAAGCGAAGCAGAGTGGTTACTTCTGCTTCCAACGTTTATTCGTTTTAAAAAGGACTGGGTCATAACTCTATGAGCTATGACCCAGTCCCTTTTCTATTTTATAATAAACTCTTTAATTCTACGTCTGGATACTTATCTGCAAACCAACGCTCAGCAAATTGATTTTCAAATAGGAACAATGGTTGATCAAAACGGTCTCTTGCTAAAATATTTCGACTTGAGCTCATCCGTTCATCTAAGTCTTCCGGCTTGATCCAGCGAGCGATTTTACTACCCATTGGCGTCATAACGACTTCTGCATTATATTCATTCAGCATCCGATGCTGGAACACTTCAAACTGCAATTGTCCTACTGCTCCAATGATATATTCTTCTGTCAGATAGGTTTTGTATAATTGGATCGCACCTTCTTGTACAAGCTGATAAATTCCTTTATGGAATGATTTTTGTTTCATCACATTTTTAGCGACAACTTTCATAAATAGCTCAGGTGTGAATGAAGGCAGCTCTTCATATTCGACTTTCAATTTACCTTCATATAATGTGTCGCCGATTTGATAATTTCCTGTATCATAGATACCGATGATATCACCAGCAACAGCTTCTTCCACATTTTCTCTAGAATCCGCCATAAATTGCGTCACATTACTTAATTTTATTTTCTTTCCAGTTCTTCCTAAGATGACATCCATCCCACGCTCAAAAGTTCCTGAACAAATTCGAACAAATGCGATACGGTCACGGTGAGCCGGATTCATATTCGCCTGAATCTTGAAAACAAAACCTGAGAACTCTTCCTCATAAGGACTGACTTCTTGTCCATCTTCTGTTTTATGACTGTACGGTGAAGGGGCAAATTGTAAAAAGGTTTCTAAAAATGTTTGTACACCAAAATTCGTTAAAGCTGAACCAAAGAAGACAGGTGTTTGATCGCCGCGAGCAATTTTTTCTGTGTCAAATTCATCTCCCGCTTCCACCAATAGCTCAACTTCTTCTAATACTTGTTGATACACGCTTTCCTTATGCAGTGGATGATCACTTGGAATATCCCCATCTACTAATGGAATAAAACGCTCATCATTGTTTGTCTCAGGTCGATACACTTCTACACGTTTATTATAGATATCGTAAAGTCCTTCTAGACCTTTCCCCATACCGATCGGCCAATTCATTGGATAGGATTCGATATCGAGCAGTTCTTCTAATTCTTCCAGCAAATCCAAAGGTTCACGACCATCACGGTCCAATTTATTGATGAACGTGAAAATCGGAATTCCACGTTTTTTGACCACTTGGAATAATTTCTTCGTTTGCGCCTCGATCCCTTTCGCACTATCAATGACCATCACAGCACTATCTACCGCCATCAACGTACGATACGTGTCCTCGGAGAAATCCTCATGCCCAGGGGTATCTAGAATATTGACACGTTTATCATCATAATCAAATTGCATCACAGAACTGGTAACGGAAATCCCTCTTTGTTTTTCAATTTCCATCCAGTCTGATTTAGCGAAGTTTCCGGTCTTTTTCCCTTTAACAGTCCCTGCTTGACGAATCGCTCCGCCAAATAATAATAGTTGCTCTGTAATAGTTGTTTTCCCGGCATCCGGATGGGAAATGATCGCAAATGTACGGCGGCTGTCAACTTGTTCTTTTAAATGTGAATTTTTCATTTGTTGCTCCAATCTATCGTTTTTTCTTAAATAGGTATAACAGATCAATCATTTATTTTTTAAGAATCCTTCTACATGGGAATATTCTCCTTGGTCTTTATTATTCAACTAGTGTAGTATATCATGTAATTACCCTAGTTTTCAAAGGCTTTAGCTAAGTTTCAAAAAAAGAGTCAGACAAAGTCTAAAGACCATGCCTGACACTTAATAATAGGGGAAGAAACACCTCTTGATAAGTTACCTAGGAAAAACAGTAGTAATTTAAATAGAAATTACTTTGTAACCATAAAACAAGTATAAAGTCAGAGTTATAATTGCGCAAATAAGCGCATAGACACACTATTTTAGTTATCTAAAAATAATTTTTGTTATTTTATCCAAAAATATCTTGATTTTCAAGCATCAATTTCAAACGTATGTTATTAATTGACGCTCTTTTATTCAAATTGTTCAAAAAAAACGAACTAACTTATTTTTATTGATAAATATTTTATACGAGGATGTGAAAAAATGTTAGATGCAATGATGTTGGAAAACACTGATAAACGTAAATTAACTCTTTTTCGACTACTAACCCTTTTCTCTGATAAGAGGTATAGCATCAAATTTTTTGAGAGTAAACTTGATTATTCGTATAGTCGAGTTGTCTATCTCCTTGAGCTGATTCAGCAAGATTTAACGGATATGACTGGTAAAAAGGTCGATCTGCTCACAAAAAATGGTGTCCATCACAAGCAAAATATCACTTATGATATGTATTATCAGTATTTGATCACACAAAGTATCCCATACAAATTATTGATCTCGTTGCTCTATTTTCCTGAAGATAATCTAGATCGATTTTGCGATAAACATTATCAAAGTAGAACAACTGTCGTTCGCAAATCAAAACTATTGATCGATTACTTCAAACACTTTACGATCAGAGTAAATATTTCTCAATTGAGTCTCTCAGGTGATGAACGTATCATTCGGATCTTATTTTATAATCTCATTTGGATGACCACTCAAGGAACCAACCTGCCAAAAATCAAGCGTAACCCAATCACTTATGATGAGGTCAGCAAAATTGTCAGCCCCTATTTTCCAGATACCTTTAGCTATGGCGCTCGCAAACAGATTTCTTTAATGCTTGATATCGTCTATTTACGAATACGAAAAGGAAATGTTTTAACAGAAAAAACAGAAATCGAGCCGTATATCAGTGTTCCTGAAGTATACACTATTACTCATTTTGGGAACCTGATAAAAGATCCAGATGCTTTAGCTGCTGAAGCTCAATTTGCAGCATTCTTATTGATCGCATCCCCTAATTTTTTTAGAGAAGGTGAGCATCGATTATTACTTCTAGATTCTTATTTGGAAAAACATTCAAATAGTGCTACAAAATTACTGGAAGAATTTACTGTTTTCTTTAGAGATAAGTTTATGCCTATTGGTTTTTCTTGGAACAATGAGGTAATCCTTTTTGGAAATGTTGCCAACATTCTTTTTTCTCATAGCATTATCCAGCAAAGGTTTCCTACCTTATTTCACTTGACTGATAATAATATTTATTCAAAAAATAAATATTATTATCAATTATTTACTGAATTCAAAGCATTATTTCAAAAAATTTCTAACAGAAAAAACTACGCTTGGCTAAAAACAAATATCGATGCTTTATCTGACACACTTTCGGCTTTACTTGTTCCACTTTATGAATCTTTTCTAGGGAATAATCTTATTCGAATTGCTTTAGTAGCAGAGTCAAACTATCTCTTGGTTGAACCATTGACGCAATTTATAAAAGATATTCCTTTCGTTCAGTTAGTCGCATACAAATATGGTGAATTTTCCTCTTTTGATTTTATGGTAACGACTTCTTCTTTCTTGATTCCCGAAGATTGTCCTTTACCTTCATTTGTGTTTCGTTTTTCTGCAGATAGTGATGAACAATATCTCAGTCTCTATCAAGCAATCAAAGATGTTCATAATCAAAAAGGAAGTAATTTAATCCAACAAAAAAAGACTAACATCTAACGTTAGTCTTCTTTAACTCTATCTTCTTGGTTCATCTTCTTCCAGCTCTTTACGGAAGAAACGACGATTTTCTTCTGGTTCTTCATCAACCTCTTCTTCATCATGAAAAACAACTTTTAAAGCTAACACTCTAGTTCCTTCCATTTCTTCAGAAGTCAATGTCAAATTCCCAACATCAAAGGATAATTTCTCTCCCTCATCCGGAATCGTTCCTAAAGCTGTGATCAAGTAGCCAGCCATCGTATCAACATCGCTCATATGAAGATCAGTTTCAAACGCTTCATTGAACTCATCGATCAGCATTCTACCTTGAATCAAGTATTCATGTTCATTGATCTTTGTATATAGATTTTCGACTTCATCAGATTCATCATCGATCTCTCCAACGATTTCTTCTAATAAATCTTCTAAGGTAGCTAGTCCAACGACACCACCGTATTCATCAAGCAAAATCGCCATTTGATTTTGTGTTCTTTTCAGCTCATACAATAGATCATCAATAAAAATTGTTTCAGGTACGAACAATGGCTCTTGGATGATATTTTTTAGCTGAACATTATCGAAACCGAATGTATGGGCAGCTTTCAATAAGTTTTTCGTATGAAGAATCCCTACGATCTTATCTTTATCTTCGTTATAAACAGGTATTCTTGAAAAGTTTTCTGATAAAACAGCATTGATATTCTCGTGGATATCATCTTCGATATCGATCATAAAGGCATCTGTTCGTGGAACCATGACCTCACGAGCAACTTTTGTATCTAGAGAAAAGACTCCTTGGAGCATTTCCAATTCGTCATTGTCCAGCACACCTTCTGATTCCAGCATATAGCGCATTTCATCACGCGTCATTTTAGAATCAGCATCATCAAACTTCATTGGTGTCAGCTTCGAAAGTAAATCTGTCGATGCAGAAAGCAACCAAACAAATGGTCGAGCAACAACACCGATCGTGCGGACAAAGCCAGACGTAAATTGAGCAACTTCCTCAGATTTATTCATAGCGATTCGTTTAGGATATAATTCACCAAAAACGATCGAAACATATGTCAGTAAAGCTAAAATAATAATGTTGGCAAGATTTTTTGCTGCAGCTCCTCCACCTAAAATTGGGGCTAATTTTGCAGACAAAGAATCAGCTAAAGATGCACCAGATAAAATATTGACTAAGGTAATACCAACTTGGATCGTTGATAGGAAACTGGTCGGATCTTTAAGGACTTTTAAAAGCTTGATCGCTTTTTTATCTCCTTCTTCTGCCTTTTGTTCAACACGATTCTTATTTACAGAAACTACCGCAATTTCTGATGCCGCAAGAAATGCATTGATCAAGGTTAACACGATCAATAATAAGACTTGTGCGATAAGCGACTGACTATCGGGGTCAGCATTGTTCATAATGTTTTCTCTCCTTAAATGTCTGTAAAATAGTTAAACAGGTCATTTAACTATTTTAGTATTTTGAAAGATCACTCTTTCGTTTTAAAAAACGTGACTACACAATGTAGTCACGATGAAATCGTATCACAAATAGAAAGTGATTTCAATATTCTCACCCTATTTTTCCTTACTTGATGGTGAATTTATTTCGCCACTTAAATCCAGCACTAAATCCTCAGCCATTTTATCCTTACGCACCATGCTATATACATGAATTGCTATCGTTTTACAAATCGCATAAAATGGAACACCTAAGAAAATCCCTAACAGTCCGGCAATATTTCCAGCAACAAGTAAAATGATAATGATCGTTAAAGGATGGATCTGTAAAGATTTACCGATCACATTTGGATAAATGATGTTTCCATCAATTTGTTGTACAACCAATACGACTAAACAACAAAGCAATGCTTTGAATGGCTCGTCAAAAACGGTCACAAACACAGCTGGGGCTAAACCTAAATACGGTCCTAAATATGGGATCAAATTGGTTATACCAGCGATAACACCGAATAAAAAGGCATAGCGTACACCGATCAGAGAATAGCCAATCACAGTAAATGTAGCAACGAATAAACATTCGATTGCTTGTCCGCTGATATAACTTGATAATGTTTTATTTAATTTATTTAATAATTCAACGATGTCATCCTGACGTTTTTTCGGTAAAAAACGCTTGATTCCAGGAACTAAGCGATCACCATCTTTTAGCATATAAAACAGGATGAATGGAGCTGTCACAATAATGATCGTCGTTGAGGCAACCGTTGAAACGATGGAGCCTAAACTACTTGATAAACCACTCAAAAATTGCTGGATGATATTCCCATATGAAATGTCCAATTGCTCAATATATTTCGTCAATTCTGCTTCTTTGAAAATCGGCAGCTCAGACATCTGAGTGACCCAAGCCTCCACACCCTTGAATACCTCAGGCATATTCGATGCTAAACTAGATAATTGAGAAACCAAACTAGGAATAACACTGACTAAAAGCAATACGATCGTTGCAATCAAAAGCAAAAATACGATCAAAATCGCATAAATTCGTTTCATCTTAGTTTTCATCAATAAATTGACGATCGGATTCAAAATGTAATAAAGAAACCCTGCCACAAGTACTGGCGCAAATAATGTCGAGAAAAATGTCCCTACTGGTGCAAAAATAAAATTGATTTTTGAAGAGACAAGAATCAACGTAGCAATAACCAATAACTCCGCTGACCAAAAAAATAACTTAGATTGCCTTAAACGTTCAAACACAAATACTCCTCCTTAAAATAAAAGCGGAACAAATCGTCTAATCCTGTAGAAAATTAGGAAATTGACTTTGTGACGCCCTTTGTCACACTGGCAATTTATCTATTTTCCTAAGGATTGATTTGTGCAGCTGGATAAAATAAATGATCAACACTTTCTTCGAAAGTCTTGTACTGTTCATCATCAACTCAAATTCTTCCATTGTGGTTCTCAGCAAATGATCAATACTCTCTTACGAAGATCTGATACTATTTTATATCTGAAAAAGTTCAATTTCTTACCTATAGATTTTAGCATACCTTTTCCTATATAAGATAGCAATACTTCTTTGGACCTATAAAAATCACCTCTGTTTATACTTGTTCAAGAAAGTCAAGGTGTCTTTAAATGCAATTTTCGCAGGTTCTGATTTCATTTCAAATTGGTACTCATGAGCTGTTTTATATTCTGATTTTGGAAAGAATCGTTGACTGACAGAAATATCTTTAGAAGCCAATGTTCTGACTAACTTTTTACCTTGGTTCTCAAAGGATAGCGTATTGCCGTCTGTGATATAGGCAGGTGGAAAATCTGCAGTAACAAAATTGGATATTACAGAACTCTCTGCCAATTTACCATGAAGCCAGTTTTTATCCCGTGCATAGCCCCAACCGATTTTTTGAAACATAAATTTAACTGGCGGTATTGAATAGGAGTGGACGACCTCTGGTACATCGTATACGCCACAATAAAGTAAACTACCTTTAATTTGATCTTTTTTTATTACTTGATCGATATTCATAAGTTCACGATATGCTTCGTTCGTTTGTGTTGTGATAAATTGACTTGCGATTTGAGCTCCGGCAGAATCACCTGCGATAAAAAGATTATCCAAATTGATCGAATAGTTTTCGGCATGCTTTTTTAAATAGGCTAAAAATTCTGAGGTCTGAACGACTGGTATAGGATATTTAGTTTCTGGAACAAGTGCATAGTTCATTACAGCAACTGTATATCCTTCTTCAGCTAGTTTTGTTGCAAATTCTTTTTCTTCTAATTTATCTCCACCAACAAAGCCACCGCCATGTACCCATGCGATAACGGGTTTTCCTGCCATTTGTTTTTTAGGCAAATAGAGATCAAATTGATTATTTTTATAAGCTGATGTATAGGACTCATTTACAAAAACTGTTACATTCCCATCCTCATATTGATTTGCTCTTGTTTCCTTAGGAATTTTAAACGCTGTATGCTTTGCGAAAAAGATTACGGGATAAGGTGAGATATTGATAATAATAGCAACAATGATAAACAGAATAGTAAATATCCCCAAAATATACACAAATTTTGCGTTCAAGGTTATCCCTCCTTTTCATTTATTCAACAGAATAGTTAAGATTTCAATTATAACTGATCTATAACTAAAAAAGTTACAAATCTTTATTTCAACAATGATTTTAAGGTATAATAAATAAAATAATAAGAGTTAGAGGTGCCAAATGAAAATCGTTCAAACAAGAGATACGATGAGCGACATCTATTTAGATGCCGTTCAAATCCGTCATCAAGTATTCATGCTGGAGCAAGGGGTTCCTAGCGAGATAGAAATCGATAAATATGAAGCAATGTGCATTCATTTTGTCTTATATGGTGATGATAACAAACCCATCGCTACTTGTCGCCTATTACCACTTGAAAATGATAGGATAAAACTACAACGAATGGCTGTTCAAAAAGAGTATCGAGGTAAAGAATACGGCCGGATCATTGTAGAAAAAGCCGAAGAATTTGCAAAAGAGCAAGGATATAAAGTGATCACTTTAGGTGCACAAATCACTGCTTTGGGATTTTATGAGCGGATGGGTTACGTTAAAGAAGGCGATATGTTCCTTGATGCTAATATAGAGCATTATCAAATGAATAAAACGCTACAGTAAAAAAATAATAAAACAGCAGCCAAAACATCTACTTGTTTTAGTTGCTGTTTTATTATTCACTTAACATCTTACATTCGCTATTTTCTAGATAGCTCCTGATAGCGTTGGTACCAGATATTCACATAGTCTTCAGAGAACGGACCTTTTCCACTATTAATCCAATCCACTAATGTCTTCACATTTTCTTTTAGAATAAAATCGATATCTTCCGGATACTCCATGATTTTACTGTGAAACTCGTATTCGTCTACATCTAACAAACGTTTTTCTCCATCAGGAAAAACCTTGATATCCAAATCGTAATCGATATACTTCAATGCTTCATCATCTAAAAGATATGGTGACGCAAGATTGCAGTAATAAGAAACCCCCTTTTCTCTGATCATCGCTATTATGTTGAACCAGTATTTTTTATGAAAATAAACAATCGCTGGTTCCCGAGTAACCCATCGACGCCCATCAGACTCTGTCACCAAAGTATGATCGTTAACGCCAATCAAAGAATACTCGCTTGTTTTCAATACCATAGTATCTCGCCATGTTCGATGCAAATGTCCATCGTGTTTGTAACTTTGGATCGTTACAAATTCACCTTCTTTTGGAATTGCCATAGTCCCCCAACTTTCCCTCGTACGAAAAATCGCATATCAAAGCTGATTGCGCTTCGTTTGGGTGTTCATTACACCGATATCACTATAATTATATCATAATTTTCAACTTTGCATACTAAGGAGTTTGATTTCTTACGACTGTTTTAAATGAAATACTATAAATTACGTTTAAATAACTTTTAGTCTATTATATTTCATAATAAAAAATCCAGCTCTAAATAGAGCTAGACAAAAAAGGGTGCTATATTTGGTTTCCGCTCGAAAATTTCAATCCACTAGCTCTAAACAGAGCTAGACTGTGAAATAGGCTGAAATATCTGACATATCCCAGCCGTTCCACGACTAAGGCGATTATAACATTAAATATAAATGAGAAAACAGCCTTTTACAGCTGAAATCTTAAAAAATTTCGGTGCGAATCTCCTAGCTATTTCATGGGCACTTAACGTTCGCACCAACTAATTATTTCTTCATTCTAAATTCTTTTTGATAAAGTTCTACCATTTTTTGCTGCGGCTTTGGAAATACATAGTTTGAAAATTCTTCTGGAGTTATCCAATTCTGATTGTCATTGATAGAAATTGGACCTGTTTGTCTTCCATAAAACACCAGAATATGCCATTTTAAATGGCTAAAAATATGAACGACTTCTCCCAAGTTTCGCTTTTGCCAAACAACCTGAGGATACTCTTCAAAAATCTCTGAATTTTCTTCTGCGACAAAAAGTGTTTCTTCAAATTCAAGAGATAACTGTTGTTCTTCTTTTACCCGTGATTTTTGTAGAAAATCAAATCGTTCCTTGCTGACTTCCTCTATCGGAAATAGCCACATATTCGCTAATAACCCTTTAGCACTACGCTGCTCCAGCAAGAACTCCCGTTGATTATTTTCGATGATCCCACCTACATAATAAACATCTTTCGGTTTTTGTTTCTTTGATTTGACTGGATAATCAGTCATTGTATTCATTTCATAACTCAAACAATATTGCTGAATTGGGCATTCCTCACATTTAGGCGACGTTGGTGTACAGATCGCTGAACCTAGATCCATCATTGCCTGATTGAAATCCCCCGGACGCTCCTTATCGATGATTCTATACATCGCTTCTTCAAAAACTTTGCGGCTGCCAGCTTTTGCAATATCATCACTGATTTCAAATAAACGGCTGACCACACGCATCACATTTCCGTCAATCGCTGGTTCTGGCAGTTGAAAGGCAATGCTGCCGATCGCTCCTGCCGTATACGGTCCGATTCCTTTCAATTGCCTGATTTCCTCGATCGTTTGGGGCATTTGGCCATCAAATTCTGTCATGATCTGTTGCGCTGCCACTTTTAAATTTCTAGCTCGGGAATAATAGCCCAGCCCTTCCCAAGCTTTTAATAAACGATCATCAGGTGCTTCAGCCAGGTCTTTGATCGTCGGAAACCACTCCATAAAACGATAATAATAATCGATCACAGTATCGACACGTGTCTGCTGCAGCATGATCTCTGAAATCCAAATACGGTATGGATCTAAATTGACGCGCCATGGCAAGTTACGTTTTTCTTTTTCATACCAATCAATAAATTCTTCTTGAAAAGACTGAAGTTTTTCTGTGCTCCATGTCTCCCAATATTTTTCATTCTTCATCCTCTAATTCCTTTTCATCAAAATATTGCTGGATCAATTCTGAATCAAACTGCTTTTGAAACAGACTTTGTTTGACCTTCATCGAGCGTTTATAAGGATCAAGCTTACGGTGTTTCTCCCAAAGCTTATCTCCTTCTTTTTTGATTGCCTCTATCTCTTGTTCCTCATCCCGTTCAAAAGCTAACCCTTCAAGCGCTAGATCGATCACCTCACGGTTAAATCCTTTTTGCATCAGGTGAATTTGAACTTTCTGCAATGCCTCTCTAAAACTTTTCGTTCTATAGCGTTTCATTGCCTTTTGAGCGGCAGCGGCAGCGACTTCAACTTGATCTTCCATTGCATAAAAAGTCAAACCATGCTGAATATCTTCATCGCTCAGCCCTTTGCGTTTTAGTTGTTGTTCGATCATCTTAGGCCCTTTATCACTGGTTCGCATCAAAGTCCGTACATAACTTTCACTGAAAGATTTATCATCCAGCAGATTCATCTCTTCTAACCGAGCAACGATTTTTTTTCGATCTTCCGGTAAAATCTCTTTCTCTTTCAAATGATCAAGAATTTCTTTTTTCGAGCGTAATTGATAACTAAGATAATTTAAAGACAGCTGCAGACCAACGTCATACGAACCAGCTTTTTTTATTTGTTCGATCATTGTATCAGTTAGTTCTTGTCCTTTTAATAAGCGCTGACGGACGAGTGTATCTTCTGATACGCGTAATTTTTCTCCCGAAGACAGCCAGACTAAATAAAACTGCCCTTTGTCCTTCGTGATTTTCGTGATTGTTTCCATCTTCCTCCGCCTTTCTAGTGAGAACATATATTCTACTATAACATATAAATGACAGAAGCTAAACCAGTCAAATTGTGCTAAAATAGGATGAAGTAAAAAAGCAAAGTTTTAGAACAACTACACAGTACTTAATAAAATCATGAAATAAAAGGATGAAACCATGACCACACATCAATTAAAAGAAGGCCAAAGTATTTCTTTGAAGATAAAACGTTTAGGCATCAACGGAGAAGGTATCGGGTATTATAAAAAGACGATCGTTTTTGTTCCAGGTGCTTTACCTAAAGAAGACATTTCTGTAAAAATCACAAAAGTCGCTCCCCGCTTCGTGGAAGCACAACTAACAAAGATCATTAAATCCGCACCTGAACGTGTGGTACCGCCTTGTCCTGTCTATGAAGAATGCGGTGGCTGTCAATTACAGCACCTTGCTTATCCAGCTCAATTGACGTTTAAAAAGGATCTATTAAAACAAGCCTTGAACAAATTTAAACCAAGAAATTTCGAGAAGTATCCATTGCGAAAAACAATCGGGATGAAAAAGCCTTGGAATTATCGGAATAAAGCACAATTTCAGTTACGGAAAATCGACGGAGAAATCGAAGCGGGACTCTATCAAGCGGATTCACACCACTTAGTTCCGATCGATGATTGTCTCGTACAGCAACCCGCTACAACAAAGGTTATGAACGCTTTAGTCGAATTATTAAATAAATATCAACTGCCGATCTACAATGAACGCAAAAATAGCGGTATCTTCCGTACATTGATGGTTCGTGTCGGCATCAAAACCAATGAAGTTCAAGTCGTTTTTATCACTCAATCAAAAAAGTTCCCGCAAAAACATGTATTGATCGATGAAATCACCCAGCAGCTTCCCGAAGTTGTGTCAATTATGCAAAACGTTCAAAACAAGCGGACATCGATCGTTATGGGTGACGAAACGATCCATTTATGGGGAAAAGAAAGCATCGAAGAAAAAATCAACGAGGTCACTTTTGATTTATCACCAAGAGCCTTTTTCCAATTAAATCCGGAACAGACCGAGGTTTTATATAATGAAGCGATCAAAGCATTAGATTTACAGGAAAACGAAACCGTTGTCGATGCTTATTGCGGTGTAGGTACGATTGGTTTAAGCCTTGCTAAAAAAGCTAAGGAAGTTCGAGGAATGGACATCATTCCTGCGGCGATCGAAGATGCCAAACTCAATGCTGAGCGCTTAGGTTTCACCAACACCCATTATGAAGTCGGCACAGCAGAAGAGTTATTGCCGAAATGGTTACAGGCTGGCTTTAAACCCGATGCAATCGTCGTTGACCCACCTAGAACTGGATTAGACCAAAAGCTGCTGAATGCGATCATGAAGCAGCCGCCTAAAAAAATGGTCTATATTTCTTGTAATGTATCGACCTTAGCAAAAGATCTAGTTGATCTAGCTAAAGTCTTTGACATCGATTATTTACAATCAGTAGATATGTTTCCACAAACAGCACGTTGTGAAGCTGTGGTAAAATTGACTAGAAAATAAACAGCTTTTTCAGAGTAGAATAAACTAAGAACCGTACAATGCAAGGCATGCATCGTACGGTTTCTCTATTCTTTTACATCTATATGTTCTATTCTTTTCCTTTTTCCAAATAACTTAGGTCACCGATTTTATCAATCGTAAATGTATCATCTTTGACTTTGACTGTTGTTACACTACAATTTTTGATGTCTTCTCCTTGATAGCCTCCTGGAACTAATATTTCCAAAATCGTCGGGATTTCACTACCATGAGCCACGATCAACACATTCCCGCCGCCTTTTACTTTCGCTTCTACTAAAATTTGGTCCATTGCTTCTTTCGATCGTTTAACGATCTGTTTGTAATTTTCAGCAGTGCCAGTTTTATCATTTGCGGCAATTTCATCAGCGATCTCTTCATCACTTAATTTTCTTGTCAGTTCTCCATATTGAGTCCATTCCTCATCAAATTTTAGCCCATTTTTTTCAAAAATCGGTGTCCACATATCCGCATTATCCCGACCTTCATAGCCGCCATAATTCCATTCCCTTAATCCTGATAAGGTCTCCAGCGTTACTCCTTTGCGATCGCCTTCATCGAGTATATGATTTGCCGTAGACATGGCTCGGCCTAAATCACTCGAGTATGCTAAAACAAAGGGTGTTTCTTTTAATCCTATCGCTAATTCCTTGGCTCCTTGCACCCCTTCGTCAGTCAGCGGCGTGTCAGACCAGCCCTGAACTTGGCCTGTTTTATTGAACATCGTTTTGCCATGTCGGACAAAATATAAGGTTGTTTCTTGTTTCGCTTTCGTTTCAGATGCTTTTGTTTTCTCAGTTGTTTTTCCAGTACTGCAGCCGCTCAACAAAAATACTAAACCAACAAATACTACCCAACTCTTTTTCACTATCGAACTCCTCCAATCGATTATAAAGCTTCCCCATTCGTCTCGATCACTTGTTTCATCCAGGCATAGCTATCTTTCAAATAGCGTTTTTGACTGCCTTTGCCATAATCATCCTGATCCACATAAATAAAACCATAACGCTTGCTCATCTCTGAAGAAGAACAGCTGATGATATCGATCGGCCCCCACGCACAATAGCCTCTAAGATCCACACCGTCTTTGATTGCTTCTTTCATTTGTTCGATATGCGCTTTATAATAATCGATTCGGTAATCATCGTGGATCGTTCCATCTGCTTCCAGTTTGTCATAACAGCCGATCCCATTTTCAGTAATGTAGATCGGACACTGGTAACGGTCATAAAAAGAATTCAGCAATGTTCTTAGTCCTAAGGGATCGATCGTCCAGCCCCAAGGATTTGCTGGTAATTCTTTATTTCGGTAAGGTTCATCATGCTTTGCATCACAAATTTGCGTATAGTAGTATGAAAAGGACATATAATCAGCTGTATTTTTTAAAACTGCTTCATCCTCTTCAGCAAAGGTGAGCTTGATTCCCTGCTCTTCAAAATAGCGAAACGCATAGCCTGGATAGTATCCTCTCAACAATACATCCGCAAAGAAATACTGCATTTGATTGATTTTTAATGTTGCCAATACATCTTCCGGCTGACAAGTCGCAGCGTATTCCGGTCCTCCACATAGCATCATGCCAACTTCATAATTTTCATCTACTTGATGCGCATATTCAGTAACTGCAGCAGAAGCCACCATCATATGATGCACCCCTTGATATTTTGCCTCCAGCAAATTATCTACTTTATCCTCCGCAATTCCTAAGTGATTGAAGGATTCATGCCCGATCAAATTGATCTGATTGATCACGATCCAATATTTTACTTTTCCCTTGTAACGATCTAAAATGACCTTGGCATAACGAATAAAGAAGTCTGCAACTTCCCGTGAGTACCAACCTTGATACTTCAATGTCAGGTTCAAAGGAATCTCATAATGAGAAAGAGTGATCATCGGTTCCATCCCATTTGCAATGATTTCATCGATCAGTTTGTCATAAAACTGGAGTCCAGCCTCATTTGGCTCCAACTCATCGCCATTTGGAAAAATCCGTGACCAGTCAATCGATGTTCTAAATAATTTTAAGCCCATATCGCCTAAGAGCTTCAAGTCATCAGGATACGTTTCTTTGAAGTTGATTCCCCATCTTTTCGGAAATACTCCCGTCTTGCTGTTCAAAGCTTCTTCAATATAACTAGTCGATATCTCTGCATTTGAGCGCTTTTCTAAAGGCAAATCTGCTCTAAATTCATTGATATCAGCAACACTTGTGCCTTTGCCTTCATATTCATAGGCTCCTTCACATTGATTTGCTGCAACAGCGCCGCCCCATAAAAAATCTTTTGGAAACCCTTTTGGTACTTGATACATCCGTCTTACCTCTTTTCTTTATTGTTTTTCAAGTTGTTGTAGTCGTTCATCGATCTGCTTGGCTATCTTGATCAAATGATTCGCCATATTGATCTCACTATAAATCGTCATCAATGTATCCTGTGCGTGTGTAAACAGTAGTGAATGAGGATGTTCTTCTGCTTCTTCTTCCATTTCACTTTGAATCGCTTTTGTCTGTACCTGATGTGCTTGTGTGATATTGCTTTTTGCAAGCTTCATTTCTTCATTTGCTGTATCAAAATCATTTTTCTCAATAGCAACAAGTGCATTTCGGCAATTGACTCTGGCATCTCCAGCATATAAAATGATTTTCATGGCTTGCTCTGATAATAGATCATCCATCCTTTTAAGCCTCCTTCAATGATTGGTTTTCTGCTTTTACTTCTTGATCGTCGTATGCTTTGAAAAATGGATACCAAATTGCAGCCGAGAGCATAAAAATCACGACCATCAAAATCAAACCTGTGATCGTTCCAGTGGTAAACCATGTCGCAAACGGAAACGGACAATACCACAGTTCAAATTGAACTTTAGGAATCGGTGCAAATGGGATCACTTTCGTAAAAATATAAATCACGATCGGTAAAATGATCCCCTGAAGCCACATCGGGATCATTAAAAGCGGATTCCAAGCAACCGCACCAAAAATCACTGGTTCATTGATGTTAAAAATCGAAGGTGCAATACAGGCTTTCCCCAAAGCACTGATTTTTTTTGAACGCGCCCGCATCATCATCAAAACAAGCGGCATCGTACAACCGATTCCGCCAATCCAAAGATACGCAGAATATAACGTGCTGCTAGTTACCAAATTCAATGTTTCAACACTTGCTGTACCATTTTGAACAAGAGCGATATTTTCAGCGATCGCTTTTAATAAAACAGGCTGTACCACTGGCGTCAAGACCCACGTTGAGATTCCCATTGAGTACAAGAAACAAATCAAGAACATCATACCGACAAAACCGCCTGGTGATTCCATAAAACTTGATAATGGCATAAAAATACTTAAAACGATATTGTACAGATCGACTTTCATGATCAAGACAACGACCCAGCCGAAAATCACAATGATTCCGATCGGCAGCATCGAATCAAACCACGCTCTAACAAAATCCGGAATCACCGATTCTTCTTTGAAGAAAGAGAATTTGCCTAGCGTCACCAAAACGAATCCTGCGATCAGCCCAGCTACGATCGCCACAAACATTCCACCAGCGCCCAAAGCATCGTGACCAAAACCAATGACACTATCTTTTTCCACTTGCGGTGAAATGATCATCAAAAATAAGACCAAACCACTCATACCAGCAACGATCCGCTGTTTTCTTAATCTTTTTTTTTCCATTAAATTAAATGGAATCAAAAAAGCAACAAATAATGAAATTTTCCCCATCGTCCAGCCAAACGGTACCCAAAAACTTGGTAATGCTGGAAAGTAATCATTTAGAATCGCCAGCATTGAAAAGACTGATCCTAAAAAGATAAACGGCAATGTTTGCATGATCGAATCCTTGATACTAACGATCCAAGGATTGTTGTTCACTTTATTCATCTTTGGTGAAAAACTATTTTCCAGCCAGAAAATCAATTTGTTCATCACTTACTCCTCCTTTTTTATTCTTCTTCCTTCATTGATGCTAATAAGTGCTCGATCGCAGCTTCTCCGTCAAGTGTTGCATAATATTCTTTCTTCATCAGAATTACTTTTACTGGAAATCCATGAATGATCTCATCGATTTCGTCAATAATGTACTCAAGGTGAGGCCCAACCATCAGCGCGTCGATTTCTTCAATATAATTTTCAATTTCCGACTCACTTCTAGCAACAATATTCATATTCAGGTCCTTGGACTTAGCTGCCTTTCGCATATTTGCTGCCATAAATCCACTGCTGGCACCTGATCCACAAACTAATAACACATTCAATTCACTCATCTTTATTCCTCCTATTTTTCAAGATCGACGTATTTACGTAACTAGGCTGCTGCATACAAACGGTATATCACTTAATTGAAACAGCTCTTTGCTACACTTTCATCTTCAACTTTTTTTTAAACAGTTTCAAATATACTTCTTTCCTCTCACAAGAGTTTTAGCGGAAACAACTATACTTGATTTGCCGTTTGAAAATCTCAATAATAAGAAGTACAAAAGGGAAAGAAGGTGAAAAATGTGTCGTTAAACAAAAAGGAAGCAGAACTGATCAAACTATTGTCCCAGCATCATGACTGGTTATCTGCCGCTTTTTTAGCTGAAACGTTATCTACTTCGACTCGAACGATCCGCAATTATGTTACTCGAATCAATCAATTGACTGAGCATGAAATAATCTGTTCTTCCAGACAAGGCTATAAAATCAATGATGCCGTCCAAATCGATGACATTCTCTCTCTAAGCAAAAAGGAAATTAATACACCTAAAGACAGAATAAATTATTTGGTGAACTTATTGATCCAGCATCATACTATAAATTATTTTGAGGCCGCTGAAACATTGTTTGTCAGCATTCCGACCATTGAAAAAGACTTGCTTCGTTTACGTAAAAAAATGGAAAAATATCGTTTAAAAATAATTAAAAACGGACAGCATCTTACGATGATTGGAGAGGAAATCGATTTTAGAAAGCTTACGAGTGATTTGCTGCAAGATGAAGCATTACGTAATTTCCAGTCACTTGACTATGTTCAGACGATTTTTCCAGATGTTCCTATTGAAACGATTCAAAAAATCGTTGTCGAGCGTTTAAGTAATCAGCATCTCTATGTCAATGGCTATGCAATCAATAGTCTATTACTACATATTGCAATTGCTATCGATCGTCTCTTACATCATCAACGCTCAGATATAGAAATGACTTCAGAGCTTCTCTCAGAAGATCAGTTAGAATATAAGATTGCCACTGATATTGGAAAAGACATCCATCAAGCTCTATCTATCGAAATGGATCTTTATGAAATTCATAACTTGGCTCTTTTACTGATGACAAAAATTTCTCCTGCAAATGAAACCTTTTTAAGAGAGTATATGGATACCAGCATTTATGCCTTTATTTCCCAAACAATGGAAACTGTTGCAGAAAAATATTTTATTACTCATATCTCAGAAGAATTGATTTTGAACTTAGCCTTACACGTTTCAAATTTAATTTCACGAGCAAAAAGAGGCAAACAAGTCAGTAATCCTCTTTCCGAAGAAATCAAACAGTCTTATGCTTTTATTTACGAAGTAGCGATTTTTATTGCCAAACAAATTCAAAAACAAATCAATATTCCCATTTCTGATGATGAAATCACATTTATTGCACTTCATATTGGTTCTTATTTTGAAGAAAAATTCGAAACAGAAAATAAATTGAATTGTGTGATCTATACACCTGAATACTATGACATGCACAAACGCTTAGTTTATAAGATCAGCGATATTTTTAAGAAAAGTATAAACATAACAGGCGCATTCTATCGTTTAGATGAGCAAAGTCGCTTAGAGATGAGCAATTCCGATTTAGTTTTGTCTACGATCGAACTCAAGGAATTTTCTAATACAGTTCAACTCTCACCTTTTTTGTCTGGGAAAGATATCGATAAGGTTCAAAAAGCGATCAATAGGTTGAAACAACAAAAACTTGTTGCTGATTTGAAAGAAAGTATTGGCAAGTATCTGACTTCTGAACGTTTTGAGCGAAATGTTTATCTATCGTCCGAATATGACTATATCGACTATCTAGGGAGTAAGTTGATTGAAAGTCAGCATATCGAGTCTTCTTTCATCGAGCTGATCAAAGAGCGTGAAAAAATGTCCGCAACCTCTTTCAATAACTCAGTTGCATTACCTCATGCAATTGAAATGAGCGCAAAAAAAACGGGCATTTCGATCATTCTGAATGATCGGCCAGTTCAGTGGGGCACTCATTACGTTCAAGTCATCATAATGATCGTCATGAACCAAAGAGATATGAAAAAGTTTCGGCAATTATTTGATTTTATGATAGATACATTTTCTACAAGTGAAAAACTAGAACAATTGTTACTAGTCCAAAATTATGAAGCTTTTATAGAAAAATTATTTGATTAGCACAAAAAAACCGCTTGGAAACAATGCTTCCAAGCGGTTTTTACTGAAAATACTTATTTTTTACCTAAAAAGAATGAAACGACTGCCACTAAAATCACCGCACCGATGATTGAAGGAATCAAAGCCATTCCAGCAAGCTGAGGACCCCAGCTACCAAGTAAAGCTTGACCGATCGATGAACCGACTAAACCCGCGATAATGTTGAAAATTATGCCCATAGATTTGCCTTTACTAGTGATTGCGCCAGCAATTGCGCCGATCACACCACCGACGATTAATGTCCATAACCAATGCATATTCATGTCCTCCTTCACAACAAAATTTAAAAATAAAAATGAGTACTTATTTATGCTAACAAATTCTATTATTTCATGCGAAAGATATGCATCAAAATGAGAAAATAATGAAATTTTCCATTGCAATGGATGATTAGAAGCTTCAATTTTATATAAAACTTTCGTTCTATTGTTAATCGAATCTACTAAAATGTCTAAAGAATATAAAATTCTAAATAAGTCTCACTTTATTTCATTTTCATGATATTGTTATCGCTTACTATGACTGATATAATATAAAAAACAAGTTAATAATTAGCTATTGACTTGTTTTTACTCATAATTTTATGAGAATATCCAAAAAATATCACACAATGAAAAGGGGAGTAAAATGAAAAAATTTATTTTGTTAGCTGTTGGGGTCAGCCTTTTAGCTGGATGTAGTTCTGGCGGAAAAAAAGAAAATGTTAAAACAAATAGTTCAACGAAAGAAACTACGGAAATGACCAGTTCTTCAAAAGAAGAGAGCAAAGCTAAAGATGAACCTGAGTCAGTTGAATTTGTCGCTAAAGGAGACTATATCGTAGGGACTGATATTGAACCTGGAACTTATTATGCTGTTTTGACTGAATTAAGCCATGGAGAAAGAGATACTGACAAAAATGCTTATGTGAGCATGAATGTTCGTGGTAATACTAGAAAAAGTGAAATGCTTAGAGATGTAGGAGCCAAACAACGATTGATCTTAAAAGAAGGTGACACGATCACTTTTGATGACAATTACTCTCCAAGCTCTTGGACAGTAAGTTTTTTAAATGATTCAGATTTCAAAAAATATATGGGCGGTAAAGATACGGATACTTCAAGCTCTAGTTCAAAAGAAGCTCCTTCTTCTAGTTCTAAAGAAAGTACTCCTTCTAGCTCTAAAGAAGAGACAAAAGCTTCTGAAAAATCTGAATCTACTGCATTTAAGCCTACTGATGTGTCTGATGAAACAATTAAATCGATCAAAACCTATGAAGATTATCTAGCGATGTATCAAGCGATTATCAATAACTTCTTATCCGAATATGAAGCTGCTGTAAAAGATACTGTGCTTTATGATCAAGCATCTTTTGAAGAACAAAAAAAACAATATGACCAAGCTCTTGAATCACAAAAGAAACAATATTCTAGCTACGGTAATAAGAAACTAGCTGGAAAAGATACGCTTGTTGATTTCCTTATTTCTTACAGAGATAGCTTAACTGAGATGACAAAGAGTATGAAAGAATCCTTACAATAAAGAAAGGCCTTCGGGTCTTTTTTTATTGTAAAAACAACAATTTTTCAAGTAACTTGTTCCAATAAAGCTAAATTTCTATATTTTATTTATAGAAAATTTCAAATAAATACTATTATCTGCCATCTTTATTGCTTAAAGATACTATGATCCTGTAAAAAGTTTGCTCACTAAAAATTCATCAAGATAAATCGATCATTGTTACACACTGGAAGTATATTTCTTTATTTATATGAAAGAATAAAAAATCAAGTTCATCAAAACAAAAAAAGTCAGAACCCTTATTGCTAAGGATTCTGACTCGAAATAATCAAATTGAATTATTTTAATGTTACAGAAGCGCCAACTTCTTCTAAAGCAGCTTTTAATGCTTCTGCTTCTTCTTTAGATGCGCCTTCTTTAACTGGTGCAGGAGCGCCATCAACTACAGCTTTAGCTTCTTTCAAGCCAAGACCAGTTGCTTCACGAACTGCTTTGATAACTTTAACTTTTTGATCTCCAGCTGCAGTTAATTCTACAGTAAATTCAGTTTGTTCTTCGCCGCCGCCAGCTGCAGGACCTGCTGCTGCTGCAACAGGAGCTGCTGCTGATACGTCAAATTTTTCTTCGATAGCTTTAACTAATTCGCTTAATTCTAAGATAGTTGCTGTTTCTAGTTCAGCAATAATGTTTTCAATGTTTAATGCCATTTGAATTTCCTCCATTTAATTTAAAATTGTTTTTTTAGTTTGTGTAAATTAGGCTGCGATTAAGCAACTTCTTCTTGTTTGTCTGCCACTGCTTTGACAGCGTAAGCCACGTTTCTGACTGGCGCTTGCAATACAGATAATAGCATAGAAAGTAATCCATCGCGGCTTGGTAGTTTTGCCAAAGCTGTGATTTCTTCGATAGAAGAAACTTTCCCTTCGATAACGCCACCTTTGATCTCCAATGCTTTCGCATCTTTCGCGAATTCATCGATGATTTTAGCTGGTGCTACTACGTCTTCATTACTGAAAGCGACAGCAGTTGGACCAGTAAATACTTCGTCTAAACCTTCTAGACCTGCTTTTTTAGCTGCACGTGAAAGGATAGAATTTTTGATAACTTTCATTTCAACGTTTGCATCACGTAATTGTTTACGTAGGTTTGTTACTTCTTCTACTGTTAAACCACGGTAGTCTACAATAACAACTGAAGATGCTGCTGAGAATTTCGCTGCTGCTTCTTCAACTAGGGTTTCTTTTTTAGCGATTGCTGCTTCACTCATTTATTTTCACCTCCTGAATAGTGATGGTGGAGTTTCGACGTATATGTAGCAAAAAAATCTATTTTGCCACAAAAAGTTAGTAACAATAACGAAAACTTCGCTCACTTTGTTCGCCAAGTATTGTTTTACATCGTCTTTTTTTCAAAAAGTCGTGTAAAACAACAAAACTCCATGCCACCGTTGACATAGAGGGACCATTGATCTATTTCATCAATCATTGTCCTCG
The DNA here is from genome assembly GCF_002174455.2 of Enterococcus sp. 9D6_DIV0238. Lineage (NCBI taxonomy): Bacteria > Bacillati > Bacillota > Bacilli > Lactobacillales > Enterococcaceae > Enterococcus > Candidatus Enterococcus dunnyi. The sequence goes on along the minus strand of NZ_CP147246.1, from coordinate 2,983,577 downwards.
GTAGGAAATTAAGACTTGCGTCACCTACTGTCTTCGGTACAGTTAATTATTAACCTCACTCACTTTACCACAAGGTAAGTGAGTGAGTCAAGAATAATTTTAAAAATCATTCAGCTTTTCTATTGATCTAGTTCCATAGACCAGATTGCTCGACAAATAGATAAACTTCCTTCAAAGATAAAAACCATCTTTGAGTAAGTTTTCTAATTTGCTCACAACCTAACTGGTCTATTGTACTTTTCTATTGATCTAGCTTTATGAACTGAAACTTCGGAAAAAAGACAAATACTATTGGTGACAAAAAACGTCACAAATAGTATTTTCTATTTTTCTGTCAGTCTCGAACGAGTTCATTCAGCTTTTCTAATTAAAATGAAGCTTGGTCAACGTGGATTCCAGGTCCAAATGTTGTTGTTACTGAAATGTTTTTAATGTATTGACCTTTTGCTGCTGATGGTTTAGCTTTCAACAATACGTCGTTGATCGTATTGAAGTTTTCAACTAATTTTGCATCATCAAATGATACTTTACCGATCGGTACGTGGATGTTACCAGCTTTGTCAACACGGTAAGTTACTTTACCAGCTTTTACTTCGTTGACAGCTTTTGTTACGTCCATTGTTACTGTACCAGTTTTAGGGTTAGGCATTAGACCTTTAGGACCTAAGACACGACCTAATTTACCAACTTCAGCCATCATGTCTGGAGTTGCTACAACTACGTCAAAGTCAAACCATCCACCTTGGATCTTTTGAACCATGTCAGCATCGCCTACGTAATCTGCACCAGCTGCTTCAGCTTCTTTTGCTTTTTCGCCTTTAGCGAAAACTAAAACAGATTGTGTTTTACCAGTTCCGTTAGGTAATACTACAGCACCACGAATTTGTTGGTCTGCTTTTTTAGGGTCTACATTTAAACGGTAAGCAACTTCAACAGTTGCGTCGAATTTTGCAATATTTGTTTCTTTAGCTAAAGCGATCGCTTCTGCTACTGGGTAAACTTTTGTTGATTCAACTTTTTTCAATGCTTCTTGCATTTTTTTGCTCTTTTTAGCCATTTTGTTTCCTCCTTGATTGTGGTTATAACGGTAGAACCTCCCACGTAATTCATATCTTTAAATATGAAATAAACTGAGAAGCTACTTCTTCGGGACGATAGAATAAAATTATTCTACAGTGATTCCCATGCTTCGTGCAGTTCCTTCAACCATGCGCATTGCTGACTCAACGTTAGCTGCGTTTAGGTCTGCCATTTTAAGTTCAGCGATTTCTTTTACTTGATCGCTAGTTACTTTAGCTACTTTAGTTTTGTTTGGCTCACCAGAACCTTTGTCGATTTTTGCAGCTTTTTTCAATAATACTGCAGCTGGTGGTGTTTTAGTAATGAATGTAAATGAACGGTCTTCATATACAGAAATTACTACTGGAATGATCAAACCAGCTTGATCAGCTGTACGAGCGTTGAATTCTTTAGTGAATCCCATGATGTTGATACCCGCTTGACCTAGTGCAGGACCTACTGGCGGAGCTGGTGTTGCTTTACCTGCAGGAATTTGCAATTTAACTAATTTTTCTACTTTTTTTGCCACGAGACATACCTCCTTGAGTCCGTGATGTGGTTAATTGGAGATGAAGATTTCTCCTCCCACGTCAGTCCTTCTTTGTTTGAGCAAAGAATTATGATGTACAAAATTGCACACTAAGTCAGTATACACTCTTTTTATCCGTATTTCAACAGCTTACTAAATAAAAATGAGCAAGTTATCTGTACCCATGCCAAAAATAGATCCCAAAATCTAGTTCTTTAGGCTCAGCACATACCGCTTGCTCTTTTTTATCTATTTGATATATCCACTATAAGTAATAAACCAGATAATACCTGGTGCTTGGCTATGATGAGATTCTTTCGTCAGATAGCCTGATTTTTTACCGTTGCTATACCATCGTAAAACAGGAGGAAATCCTGCAGTTGTAACATGGATTCTGACAAATTCCGGCTTGCCATCGCTCTGCGGAAACAATGGCTTGATTCCATCGCCTATAGTGATCGTGTCTATTTTATTAAACCTTATATTGACGTTCCCTTCTTTTACTATCCGATCATTGCTGCTTTCAGCACTTGCTACTGCAACATTCCCAGCAAAACAACTACAGAAAATCACCATTAAACCTGCAAAAGTCATCATTCTAATTTTTTCCATCGTTTTATCTCCTTTTTTCTTTTTATACATTAAATATAACATTAAGTTAAAATAAATTCAATTTTTATTCTCTAGTATTATTTATACAAATATGATAGACTTTCGTTAGCAAAAATCTACGTTCAAAAATAAGAAAATAGGTGAATGAAATCATGGAAAATTTACGTTATAAAAGTGTCTTTGACATTATTGGTCCAGTAATGATCGGTCCTAGCAGTTCCCATACTGCAGGAGCAGCACGTATCGGTAAAATCGTCCGCAGTATTTTCGGAGAACAGCCTGATACTGTCGATATTTATTTATATGAATCGTTTGCTAAAACCTATCGCGGGCATGGGACCGATATTGCTTTAGTCGGAGGATTATTGGATATGGAGCCTGATGATGAACGATTGGCAGACTCATTAAAAATCGCTCATGAACAAAATATGGAAGTCCTATTTGTGCCACTCAAAGAAAAAGCAGAGCATCCCAATTCAGTAAAATTACTCGTCTCTAAAGGAGATCGTAAATTGTCAGTTACTGGAATTTCGATCGGCGGCGGTAATATTCAAATTTCCGAGCTGAATGGTTTCAAGATTTCGTTGACTATGGGAACTCCGACATTTATCATCGTCCATCAAGATGTTCCTGGAATGATCGCTAAAGTGACCAACCTTCTTTCTGAAACAAATATCAATATTGGCACAATGACTGTCACACGGGAATCGAAGGGTGAAAAAGCTATCATGATCATTGAGATCGATCATGCAGATATTGGGGACATTACTATGAAACTAGTTCAGATCCCTCATATTTTCAGTGTAAATTATTTTGATTAAACGAAAGGAGCAGTAAAAATATGTTTCTATCAATAGAAGAGTTAGTAGAACAAGCAGCAGCTTACCCTTCTGTGGCTGAATTGATGATCGCAACAGAAATCGAAAATCATGGTCATAGTCGTGAAAAAATCATTGAGACAATGGAACGCAACCTTGCAGTTATGAAGCAGTCGATCGAAGAAGGTGTCGCTGGTGTGACATCAGTCACTGGTATCACGGGAGGGGACGCAACCCGATTAAATACATATATTCAAGCTGGAAATTTTTTAAGCGGCGAAACGATTTTAACCGCTGTTAGAAATGCGGTTGCTGTAAACGAAGTCAATGCCAACATGGGCTTGATTTGCGCCACTCCGACAGCTGGAAGTGCTGGGGTCGTTCCCGGTGTTTTGATGGCAGCTATTGAAAAATTACATTTAACACATGAACAACAGCTGGATTTCTTATTTACTGCTGGCGCTTTTGGCTTGGTGATTGCCAATAATTCCTCTATCAGTGGTGCAGAAGGCGGCTGTCAGGCCGAAGTTGGTTCAGCCAGTGCAATGGCCAGTGCTGCTTTAGTCAGTGCTGCCGGCGGCTCCGCCGATCAGTCTGCTCAAGCGGTTGCGATCACTTTAAAAAATATGATGGGGTTAATTTGTGATCCTGTCGCTGGACTTGTTGAAGTTCCTTGTGTGAAACGCAATGCCTTAGGTTCCTCACAAGCATTTATCTCAGCAGACATGGCACTTGCCGGCATCCGCAGTGTCATACCACCAGATGAAGTCGTAGCAGCAATGTATCAAGTAGGACGTCAAATGCCTCAAATCTTCAAAGAAACTGCCGAAGGCGGATTAGCGATGACACCAACTGCTCAACGGCTGACAAAAGAAATCGCAAATAATCAAACAAAATAAGCTAAAAAACTGTTGCACTCTCCATTGAGTTTCATCTGGAGTGCAACAGTTTTTCATTTTTATTTTTCAGACAGCCACAAAAAGTTTGCAACAGCCTGATCTACTTCTCTATTTTCATGCAGCTGACTATGCTGTGCGTTTTTCCCATAAAAGATTTTTTCTTGAACACTATTTCCATGTGCTTTAAATAAGGCTACTACGCTTAGTGCATCTGCTACTGGAACGATTTCATCACTTAAACTGCCGTCCTCTATATCTCCGGCAAGAATCAGTACAGGCATTCCTGCTGAAACTTTATTGATCCCGTTTGCATAATCTGCATAGCGTTCACTTTGAACAGACGGTCCATTTGCAAGCAATCCATCAATCGTCTCCCCTTCTGACAATTCAACAAAATTATTGAAAGGAGCGGCAATCGCAACAAATTTTTGAACTGCCGGTAAGCTTGGATCATCGCCATATGTCGTCAAATACCTTAACGCACTGACGCCGCCCATTGAATGTCCGACAAGATCGACTTGATCGATTTCAAATGTATTTCGAAGATAAATCAGGCAATTCTTGATCCACTCCGCTTGGTTCCATTCATTATTTTTATTATCTTCAAATAATACTTGGATACTTGGATTGTCCTGTTTTCCCGTAAGATTTCCTGAAGCTTTCACTTCTCCTTCAACACTTACCGTTAGAACAAGTTCTTTCTTCGTGACGCGATCTGCTTCTAGTCGTTTGATCATTCCGCCAAAAGAACCGCTGCCGCCACTATAACCATGAATAAAAAGTGTAGGAACTGCTGATTTTAACTTAGTTTCACTAGAACTTGTCGGGTCTGATGAAGGTTGCTTCTCCACTATTTTTTTACTTGTACAGCCTGTAAAAAGAAGCGCTAAACCAATCAGAACTGTATAAAACATCGTTTTTCTTTTCATAACCGAACCTCCATAACAATAAAATCAAAAAAAGCAAGCCAAACCGAATCTCCAGTCTTGACCTGCTTTAGTATATTGGATCTTTTAAATTGAATCTACTTGTTCAAAGTCTAGCTCTGTACTTGTTTCACGACCGAACATATCGATATTTACTTTCAGTTTTTGACGTTCTTCATCTACTTCAGTCACTTCTCCTTCAAGTCCAGAGAATGCTCCTTCAATGATTCGAACCGTGTCTCCTAAAGAAACATCTAGATCAGACTGACGAGTACTCATACCGATCGAACGCAAAATGTGGTTGATCTCTTCTTGTAATAACGGTGCTGGTTTACTCCCCGCTCCATGTGAGCCGACAAATCCTGTAACACCTGGTGTATTACGGACAACGTACCAAGAATCATCCGTCATCGTCATTTCTACTAAAACATATCCTGGGAATGTTTTATTGACGATTTCTTTTTCTTTCCCATTTTTTATTTCTGTGGCTGTTTCTTCTGGAACAACAACACGGAAAATAAAATCACCCATTCCCATGCTTTGCGCACGTGATTCAATGTTTGCTTTGACCTTATTCTCGTAACCAGAGTATGTATGAAGTACATACCAATTTTTTTCAAATGATTCCATTTTGATGCAGCTCCTTTGATTTTATAGTAAAAATGATCATTCAAGAATCGTAAACATCTAGTTAAAACTCATTTTCTTTTGTAAGTGAAAATAAAAAAACCTCAGTTCCCCGAAGTTTTTCTCCACTGCAATTATAGCATCGTTTCTGCTAAATTACTAGTTTTATTATTTAAGAATCCAGCCAAACACTGTTTGAACTGCAGTATCCATGACAAAGAACAATGCTGCGAAAATAATTGACGTTTCAATAACGACCAATGTATCTTTGCGTAATTGTTTTTTTGATGGCCAAGTTACTTGTTTCATCTCATCTTTAACACTACGTAAAAACTTCATTTGAGTCCCTCCAATATCTATTTCGTCTCTTTATGTAACGTGTATTTTTGACAGTATTTACAGAATTTCTTGATTTCTAACCGTTCTCCACGTTTTCCTTCACTGACGGCTTTAGAATAGTTTCTGGAGCCACAATCTGAACATGCAAGTGCTGCTTTTTTGGTTGCCATTGTTCAACCTCCTCTATTCAAAAATTTACTAACTAACATTATCATTCTTTTGACAGAATGTCAATCTATACTCAATAAACTATGGTTTTCAAGGGAATTATGGTATGATTAGCTTGTCAGAAGAATTTATCCTACGGGGGGCTTATCATGTTATTAAAATCCGTTGTTATCAAAAAGAAAAACCTTACAACTGTCAATGAATCTTGTACTTTAGAAGAAGCATTGAACATCCTTGAAGATTCAGGTTACCGCTGTGTGCCGATTCTTGATGAATCAGAAAAAATCTTCCGAGGAAATATCTATAAAATGCATATCTATCGCCATAAAGCAAACGGCGGAGACATGAGTCTACCAGTGACTTATTTATTGAAGAATGCCACTAAGTTTATTTTTGTGAATACTTCTTTCTTCAAAGTATTTTTCACGATCAAAGAGTTGCCTTACATTGCAGTTCTAGATGAAAACAATTATTTTTACGGCATTTTAACACATAGTACGTTATTAAATATTTTGGCGCAATCTTGGAATATCGAACGCGGAAGCTATGTTTTGACGATCGCAACAACTGGAAGACAAGGTGATTTAGCTGCAATGACGAAAATCATTGCTAAACACAGTAGTATTGCTAGCTGTATCACTTTAGATATTGGCGAAGATGAGTTTATCCGCCGTACATTGATTACTTTACCAGCTGAAACAACTGAAGAAACTTGTGCTCAAATAGTTGAAAATCTAGAGCGTAAAAACTTAAAAGTTGTTGAAATCGAAGATTTAAAAGCAAATAATGCAGAATAGATAAAAAAAGAGCTTGCACGGTGCAAGCTCTCAGACTGTAGACAAATACGTTCAACATTCAGAAAATAGAGTGTTGAGCGTATTTTTTTATCTTAGTATCAAAATCAAAGCAAAAAAATAAAGGCATTCGCCTTTCTCTAGCCCCACAGGGCTAATTTCTTTAAATTCATTGCAGCAAAAATCAGTCTCGTATGCACTGCGACTTTTTCCAAGGTTCGGTATTTTGTCCAACGCATCCCATGCTTCTCTTTTGCATCGGCAAACACTCTTTCAATAGTTTCTTTACGTTTGCGGTATGTTTCTCGATTGAAGGAAGTATGACGAAGATGTTCTGCATTCTCCAACCCAGCTTGCCAAATATGACGGGTCACTACTTTTTGATGATTTTGACTTCTTGTGCACTGCTTCAATTGCGGACAATTCTGGCAAATGTAAGATTTTGACTTATATTCACGGTATCCCTCTCGAGTAAGTGTAGAAAAATGTAAGGGTTGATTTTCAGGGCACAGGTAACAATCGTAGTATTCGTCATAGACAAATTGATTTTTGGCTAGTAACGTTCGATCACCTCTAGGTCGTGTATAAGGAAGAACAGGGTGAAGTTTTCTCCGTCGGAGAAATTCTATAAAAGTGGCAGTTTTATACCCAGCATCAGCTGCTACAGCATGTATCGCTGGAAATTTAGTACAGATAGAGGCAACTAGATCAGGAGCAATTTGACTATCATGACGGTTACCAGGCGTTACAATGACATCTAAAATGAATCCGTGTTCATCACAACCAGTATGAGCAGAATAAGCAAATTGTTTCTCTCGTTCTCCTTTTACATAATACCCGCTCTCAGGGTCTACTTTACTTATTTTTCGTTCTTTCAGCTCACTTTCTGTCGGGAAAGTAAAAGGGCGCTTTCCTGCCTTGATGCGTTCCTCGTTAATTTCTTTCTCTAATTCTGATTGATAGGCTTTTGCTTCAATATGCGTCATTTCTCTAGTAAAATAATGCTTGTTTGCATTAGCTTTGATATGAGTAGAATCCATATAGAGAACATCTTCCGTAATCATCCGAGCCTTGACAGCTTGTTCCAGTATGTAGGCGAAAATATCTTCAAAGAGTGTAGTTTCTCGAAAGCGGCGAACATAGTTTTTTCCAAAGGTAGAGAAATGTGGAATGGTTTCATTGAAATCGTAGCCTAAAAACCAACGATAAGCGACATTAGTGTCTATTTCTTTTATCGTTTGACGCATGGAACGGATACCAAAGAGATATTGAATGAAGACGATTTTGACTAAAACCACAGGATCAATACTTGGTCGACCTAAGGTCGAATAAGTTGATTCAACAATTGGATAAATGAAGGTAAAATCAATTGCTTTATCTATTTTTCGGATCAAGTGATCTTTTGGGACAAGTTCTTCCAAGGAAATCATCATGTATTGATCCCTTCCATTCATTGGGTGTTTTGACATCATTTTTTACGCGCTCCTTTAAAACGTTTTCATACATTAAGTATAAAAGAAAAAACTGTAGACGTCATCCTTTTTTAGGACTTTGTCTACAGTCTGAGAGCTTGCACGGTGCAAGCTCTTTTTTTATCTTCGATCATTCTTTATTTTTCTTCCCCGATGATTCGAACCTCTGTTTCTAATGAAACATCAAATTTTTCTTTGATGACTGCTTGAATATGTGCGATCAATTCCACATAGTCAGTTGCAGTGGCGTGATCGATATTTACAATGAAGCCGGCATGCTTTTCAGATATCTGCGCACCGCCCCATTTTAGTCCTTGTAAACCTGCATCTTGAATCAGTTTTCCAGTAAAATGCCCTTCCGGACGTTTAAATACACTTCCACAAGAAGGATATTCCAGCGGTTGTTTAGAAACTCTCAGCTCTGTCAGCTCATCCATTTTCGCTTTGATCAGTTTATGGTCACCTTTCGTCAGGCTAAATCTAGCTTCAAGAATGATACAATGCATTGTTTGGATCACACTGTGGCGATAAGAAAAGTCCATTTCTTCATTTGTAAGAGTCTTGATCGTACCGTCTTCTAATAAAATATCGACAGATGTAAAAACATCCTTGATCTCTCCACCATAAGCGCCAGCATTCATATAAACAGCGCCACCCACACTTCCCGGAATCCCGCAGGCAAATTCAAAACCAGCCAAATCATGATCCAGCGCAACGTAGGTCGTATCGATCAATTTTGCTCCAGCTTCGACCACTAATCCATCATCCAAAACCGATACTTGCTTCATTTCTTCCAACATAATGACCATTCCGCGAATCCCGCCATCACGCACGATCAAATTACTGGCATTTCCTAAAACAAGCCAAGGAAGGTCATGATTTTTACAATAAGCAACTAATAAAGCGACTTCTTCTTTTGATTTTGGGAAAGCCAAAACATCGACCGGGCCTCCCGTTTTCGTAAAAGTAAAGTTCATCAAAGGCTCATCAAATAGTAGTTTTATATCTTTTAATTCAGTCATCATTTCATTTTTATTCATCGAAAGTCGTTCCTTTCTTTCAAACATCCTATTTATTCTAGCATGCCTAAGGAAAACTTTCTAGTCCGATTCTATAAAATATGCTGTTGATGCTGACGAATCATTTTGGCGCATAATTCATGACTTGTAAAAATGTCCGCTTGCCGTAACGTTTCTATTTCTTGGTTTTCTATTGCAGCAATAAATGTCGTCACCATTTGCTGAAATCCTCTTTTTTCTAAAGTCGGCGTCCAATCACCAAATCCTTTTTGTTCTGTCCCCTGAATAGTTCTGACTGTCAAATCAGTTAGATTTTCTAAAGTATACGTTCCCTCATCACTCATCAATTGATACGTTTCTGTATTGGCTCCAGCAAAAAGATTCATCGAGGCAATCGCTGTTGTTGTTTCTGTTTCAACCTGAAGAACAGCTCTTTTTAAGAACCCTTTTTCCTCAATGATCTTCGTCTGAACCTGGCGGATTGAATCATCCAGTAAATAAACTAGTGTATCTGCAACATGTAAAAATAGATCATAGATGACAAAATCTGTCGTTTGCTGTGCAGCGGTCCGATTCTTTTGGATGAATAACATATTTTTATTTTTCACTGCCTTTAGTTCATCTACTAAAGGTGCAAACCGGCGATTGAAGCCCACCATCAAAAGTAAGTTTTTTTCTGCTGCCAATGTTTGGATTTCCTGCACTTCCGCCAAATTTTCACTTAACGGTTTATCTACAAATACATGGACACCCGCTTCAAGCAATTGCTTTACTACTTGTCCATGCACTTTAGTCGCTACATGGACAAAACAAGCATCGATCCCTCTTTCGATCAATTCCTCGATGGATGATACTATCTCCGTAAATCCATATCTTTCACTAACTTCCCGACGCGTTGCCTCATTTCTGGTAGATAAGATAAAGGTTGCCTGATCTCTCAATTCAGCATATATAGGTAAATAAGCTTTTTGGGCAATATTCCCTAAACCGATCACTCCGATTTTCATCTGATTTCCTCACAATCATTAATTGATAGCTCTATCATACTATATTTTCTCAATACAGCACCACTTATACCTTATATAAAAAGTTTTAAACTCTCGATATTCCTCTTCTTTATGTTAAACTAAGACTATCAAATCATTACTCTAGAAAGGTGCTGTAAAGATGAAATGTATCTCATGGAATGTCAACGGCTTGAGAGCTGTTGTGAAGAAAAATTTTATGGACGTCTTCAATGAATTAGATGCAGACTTTTTCTGCTTACAAGAAACAAAATTACAAGAAGGTCAAATCGATTTGGAGCTTCCTGGTTATTATCAATACTGGAATTATGCTGAAAAAAAAGGCTACTCTGGCACAGCGATTTTTGCGAAAAAAGAAGCGCTAAGCGTTCGCTACGGTATGGGGCTTGAAGAACACGATCAGGAAGGTCGGCTGATCACATTAGAGTATCCAGAATTTTTTATGATCACGTGCTATACACCTAATTCTCAAAACGAATTGAAACGTTTGGATTATCGCATGACTTGGGAAGATGCTTTTCGTGCGTATTTGAATGAATTAAGCAAAGAAAAACCTGTGATCTTATGTGGTGATTTAAATGTAGCTCATCAAAATATCGATCTAAAAAACTGGAAAACGAATCAAAAAAATGCTGGCTTCACACCTGAAGAACGTCAGAAATTTACTGAGCTTTTAGACAGTGGATTTATTGACACTTACCGTTATTTCAATCCAGATCAAGAAGGTGTATATTCTTGGTGGAGTTATCGCTTCAATGCACGGAAAAATAATGCTGGATGGAGAATCGACTATTTTGTTGTTTCTGATGGCTTAAAAGAGCAATTGACTGATGCAAAAATCCATACTGATATTATAGGTAGTGATCATTGTCCAGTCGAAGTCGATTTGGCTTTTTCATAGCCTTTAACGAATTTTATTTCATTTTTATTAATATTTTTCAATTTGCCTTACCATCTGTCTAATCTTTTGATATACTGCATGTATGAATTAATTTTGTTAATCGAAAGGGATAATGACCATGAACTTTTATTCCATAGACTTTGAAACAGCCAGCTATGCTAAACATAGTGCCTGTTCCATCGCTTTAGTAAAAGTAGAAAATAGTAAGATCGTTGATGAATATTATTCACTGATCAAGCCAGAAACAGATTTCTTCTGGAAAAACATTCAAATCCACGGAATCAAACCAGAAGATGTGGCTGATGCACCCAAGTTTCCAGATGTTTGGCAGCAAATTCAAGCTTGTTTCAAACCAAACAGTTTAGTTGTTGCTCATAATGCTCCGTTTGACTGTGGTGTTCTTGCTGGCTGTTTAGATTATTACGGATTAAATCAGCCGAACTATTTATCCTTATGTACAGTTAAAACAAGCCGCAAACTTTTTCCCGAAATGCCAAATCACAAGTTGAATACTGTTTGTGAGAACTTAAATATTCAATTGAACAATCACCACGACGCCCTTGAAGATAGTCGTGCCTGTGCTGAAATCTTACTTTATCAGGAAAAACATTTCGGTGTAGAACCCTTGAAAAAATTAGTAACAATCAAATAATCCGGCTTTCTCCGCTTCGTTCACTTGATTTTCAAGTTGTAGGAAGCGGTCTTTTTTTGGTATACTCTAGACTACTACAAAAAAAGGATGTTCTAGATGAAAAAAATTAGTTATGCATTGGCTGGTGCGACTGTTCCTATCATTATATTTATCCTCTATTTTTTCTTTGCCGCAAATCCTGCAAAAGAAAAAACGATGGAAGCTGCCGAGTCAAGCACATTTGAAACAAACGAGTCAACGTCAACTACCAATGAAGTTTCAACAAGCCTACCAGAAAAACTTGTATATGCTCCGATGGGCGATAGCTTGAGTGCTGGCTGGATCGTTGAAAAAGAAGACGAGAAATTTACTTCTGTTTTAGCAACTAAACTTTCAGAAGAGTTTGATATAAACATCGATCAGAAAGGTATTTTCAAAGCAGGCGAAAAAGCAAGTGGCTTAGGAATATCCAGCATTGAAGACATAAAGGAACAAAAACCAGATTTGGTAACGGTCGAATATGGTACCAATGATATTTTAGCTTATAAAGATGATCAAAGCTTACTTCAGTTTGAAGCAAATATTTCTCATATCGTTACAGAGTTGCAGGCTGAACACATTTTTATCGTTTTAGTGACTACTTGGAATCGCGATCAAAAACTATCCCAGCGCTATGATGACGTTCTTTTTAAAGTAGGAGCAAAATATGGTGTTCCAGTCGCAAATATTCGTGGTCTATGGACTACTCAAACGGATACTATCGATCCCAAAAAGTATCCGAACATTATCGATAGAAAAGAACTGGATAAGGATATGCATCCTAATACTAAAGGGCACGAAGAAATCGCTCAGCGGATTTTCCAGACGATCGAACGGCCTTTTTCAGAGTACCTAAATGAAAAATATGGACTATCGAAATAAAAGAGAGGCTTGCAAAATGCAAGCCTCATTTTTGTTCGCTTATTTTTCTAAAATCTCAATGATTTCTTCCATGTTTTTAGATCCAAAAACAATGTCTTCATCATCAATGATCATTGCTGGTACACTCATGATTTTTTTCTCTGCTTTTAGTTCTGGGAAAACACCGATGTCGATCATTTCTGCTTCGACATCGTGATTCAGTGACGCAATTCGCTGACATGAAGCTACGACATCTGGGCAATAATGACAAGTCAAAGAGACAAAAATTTGAACTTTCTTCTTAGGCAATTCTTTTATTTTAGCAACTACCGGTTCTTCTATCGGCTGACCTTCGCTCCCTACATTGTAGACAGCTAACACGATCGAGTTGACTTCATGACCACTTGGAATACCGCTAAACTTGATGCCGGTATATTTTCCTTGATCATCTAAAACAACTACACTTGGTAATTTATCAATGCCGTATTGCTCTTCTAAATCAGTTTTCTCGCCTTTTTGGATCGTTTCTAAAAGAATCTTGTCACTTAGTGAAGCGAACTCTGTTAAGAATGAATTCAATTCAAGTGATTTTTCTGCACTGCTGTCCATAACTTGCAGCAATGTTACGTTTTTTGTTAGTTTGCCGAAGATTCCGCCAAGCTGTTCTCTCATCGCATCTGGGAACCAGGTACTGCTTCCACTTGTTTTTGCCGGCTTTTGCTCTTTAGGTTTTACTTCTTTCTTTTCAGCACGTTGTTTTTCTAAACGGGCTTCCAGACGTGCATTAACGATTGGCAAACCAGCTTTTGTCTTTTCTTCTGTCACGTATTTTTGTGCACTTGTTGCTGCAATTGCACCATCTGCAACAGCTGTGACGATTTGGCGTAATTCTTTGATTCTAAGATCTCCGGCTGCATAAACGCCTGGTACATTTGTTTCCATATTTTCATTGGTTGGCACATAGCCGCGATCTAATTCGACTTTGCCTTCAAAGATTTCTGTGCTAGGTTTGTTTCCAGCAAAGACAAACATGCCGAATGTGCTGCCTTCTGGTGCTTCATAGGTTGTTTCCTCACCTGTTTCGTTATTGAAAAAGACCGCTTTACGGACAAAATCATCTCCTGTGATCTCTTTTACCTCGGTATTATAAACGATCTTGATATCAGGATGTTGTTTTGCTGCTTCAGCTGTCAGCTTTGCACAAGTAAAATCAGGCTCACGAATGATCATCGTTACTGATTTCCCATAACGAGTTAGATAAACAGCTTCTTCTGCCGCAGCATAACCGCCGCCTAAAACAAAAATGTCTAGTCCTTGGAAAAATTCACCATCACAGGTTGAGCAATAAGCGATTCCACGTCCAGTAAATTCGACTTCTCCAGGAAAACCGATTTTACGTGCAGAAGCCCCTGTAGCAATGATCACTGCATATGCTTGATAGGTTTTAGTTGCAGACTTTACTGTTTTAACTGTCTGACTCAAATCAACATCAATGATTTCATCTGTTGTAAAATCCACACCAAAATCTAAAGCTTGTAACCGCATATCTTCCATTAATTCTGGACCTGTTGTTGCTCTGATCGCTGGGTAGTTCACGATTTCAGATGTAGTCGTCACTTGTCCACCGATTTTATCTTTTTCGATGATCAATGTATCCAACATCGCCCGTCCAGCATAGATCCCAGCTGATAAAGCAGCAGAGCCTCCGCCAATAACGATCAAATCATAAATTTCTTGACTCATATATTTTCTTCTGTCTCCTTTTTTAAAAGAAGCCGAACCAGAAGTTTGTACGCTTCTGTCTCAGCCTCTAAGTTTTACTATTAAAAAATTAGATTTTACCAACTAAGTCTAAGCTTGGCGCGATCGTTTCTTCACCTGGTTTCCAATTTGCCGGACAAACTTTATCTCCGTGTTCAGCAACAAATTGAGAAGCTTCCAGCTTACGAACTAATTCATCTGCGTTACGGCCGATTCCCATATCGTTGATTTCGTACGATTTGATTTCGCCTTCCGGGCTGACGATGAACGTGCCGCGGTATGCTTGACCTAACTCTTCATTTAAAACACCGAAGAAACGAGCGATTTTACCGTTTGGATCAGCTAACATCGGGTATTTGATTTTGCCGATCGTGTCTGTTGCATCTGCCCATGCTTTGTGGACAAAGTGGCTATCTTCTGATACAGAATAGACTTCACAGTTCAACTCTTTTAAGTGGTCGTAGTGATCTTGCATATCCCCTAATTCTGTTGGACAAACAAATGAAAAGTCAGCTGGATAAAAGAAGAAAATGCTCCATTTGCCTAAAACATCTGCTGTACTAACTTTAATAAAGTCTCCATCTTGGTATGCGTCGCATTCAAAATCCAATAATTTTGTGTTGATTAAATTCATTTATTTTTCCTCCTAATTTTTATGTACTGAATGAAAGCTCGACTCTTATAAAATTAAAAGACAAACTGACTTCAGCAAACTTTTTTTCCTACAACCCTAGCCTATCAGTTTGAAATAATTGTGTCAATAGAATTATTATAATTTAGTTATTTTATCTTTGATATTTCAAGCTTCTCTTTGAGAATATACAAGCTTCATTCTCAATAACATCAAAAAGGGAGCTTAAATAGAATCCTATTGATTTTTACATAAAGTAATGAAACATTTTTCATGGCTTAAATAAAAAAACAGCAGAAGTAGAAATGAACGTTTTTTCATTTCTACTTCTACTGCATTACGTCTCCCAAAAGAAGGCTTGTAGCTGTTTGATGAATTCTTCATTTTCAACCAGCTCGCTATGTTTAGTCCTTTCTCCCTGAATCAATAATTCTTGGTAGTCAGACACATTTTCTTGGTAGATCATACTTCCAGAAAAAACACTTTGAACTGGAACAGTTCCATCTGTGGCACTATCTTCGATTTCTCCAGCAATGTTCAACATGGCGATCGTTGAAGGAATCTCATGACGGTTTTGGACGTAGCTCTTTAGTAACTGACTAACTTGCTTCACTTCGCCAGCATTAGTTACTGTATCATTTTTTTTATAAGAAGTTCCATTATACGGTGTTCCTAAAGTGATCAGCTTATTCAATTTAGGATCTTCTGTTAAAATAAAGTTTTCTAAATAGGAAGTGATCACCAATCCGCCATTGGAATGCCCCAAATAATTATAGGTCTTAAAGATATATTTCTTTTGAATAGCTGTTAATGCTTGTTGATACCATTTACCCTGAATAGCTAATGTGTCGTCACTACTATCTTCAAAAGCAATCACAATGATCGGATGCTCAGATGATGGTGAAAGTTTTCCACTGAAAGAAGTTGTTCCATCAGTTGCTACTGTTACTTTTAAAACTTCTGACTGTTCCTTTACTTTTAAAGCTTTGATCAAGCCATCAAAGCGATCCACAGTTCCGTTAGTTCCAGGTACCATGATCGTTGGTGTTTGAATGGGTATTGGCTGATTATTTTCTAGTGATTTATCAGCAAATACTGTCAGACTTTTTTGTCCTAAAAAAATGAACAGCAACATGATCGTTGCCATTGAAAAAAGTTGAATCATCCAGCTTTTAACTGTTCTCTTCTGCTTCATTGCGATGCCTCCTGTTCAAAAAGAGCATATGCCTTGAAACTTAAATGAACATTAAAATACTAGGATACAACTTCTTTTTATGCTAAAAGGAATTTTTCATCCATCTTCTTATTTCTAGCGAACTGTTTTCCATGAACATCAATTGCTGCATGCCATTCTTTACATAGCTGATGGGGAATTTGCTCAGTCAAATGATTGAATTCTTTACGCATCGCTTCATAATTTTTGTAAGGACCGTAACCAAAGCGGGCAAACAAGCGCATAGCATATTGATCTGCAATAAAGACATTTCTTTCAAAGATGTATAAAAGCATCGCATCTGCGGTTTCTCCTCCCACACCTTTGATTGCTAAAAGTTCTTTTCTAAGTATATCTGTCGGATAAGAACGAAATTTGTCAAGATCAGCATCATGTGAAGCAAACCACTCGATCAACGCCTTGATATAGCTGCTTTTTTGTTTGTAAAAGCCTGCTGGACGAATCAATTCCTGCAACGTGTCTAGATCGATCATCAGTAGAGACTCCACAGTAAGATGAGGTGTCAGATTATCTAATGCTTTATTCGCATTTTTTTCAGTTGTTTGCTGGATCAAAATCATCGATACCCAGTCAGCGATTCGATTTTCCTGTTCCCACCAATACTGATATCCGTAATGAGCCACTAAATTATTCAATATTTTTATTTTTTGTTCATCATTTTTCTTCAATTTCGATTCCTTCATTTAAGATAATCACTTTCCCAAAGCTACCGCTGCTTTGTAAATATTCATGTGCTTTTGATAATTCTTTGAGTTGAAAAATTTTTTCTGGTTTGATGTTTATCTTATTTTTATCTATATAAGTCAATAATTGAGTTAATTTTTCACTATCGACATTCCCAGAATAAAAGCTTGTTAAGTAGCTGTTCCTTTTCAGATCAATGATCGGATCAAAGTTTTCAAGGAACCACTTTCCTCCTAACTGACCAGTGCTGCATAAAATACCGCCTTCGTTAAGATAGTTAAAACTATCTTTGATCGTTGCCGGACCAATCAATTCTAAAATTTTGTCGTAAGAATTAGCTGTTTGTAAATACCCATTTCGATCTTCGATCACATGATCAAAACCTGCTGCGAGCAATTTCGTTTGTTTATCCATCTGTCTGCTGGTCCCGTCTACCACGATTTTAGGATATTTTCCTTTGAGTAATTTAAGAAATGCATTGCCTACTCCGCTTGTTGCACCTCTTACGAGCACCTTATCTGTTGGCTGTATATTTAAATTTTGCATAGAGCCAAATGCTGTGTAATAGGTTTCTGGGATCGTTGCTAAGGTTTCCCAAGAAAGCTTAGTACAGACTGGATAAATCTGTTCATTTGGTAATAGCGCATATTCCGCATAACTGCCATCGTAGTCTCGTCCCATTTCTCCCATAATCGAAACGACTTTTTGCCCTAGCGGCAACTTAACTGGATCTGTTGTTTCTTCGATCATACCCACACATTCAATACCTAAAATGCGAGGGAACTTGACTGAAGGAGACTTTCCTTCTCTTGTAAAAATTTCTGAATGATTGATGCCAAACCCCATCACCTTGATCAATGACCAACCTTCTTTAAGTGTTGGCGTTGGAACAGTTTCATAAACTAAATTTTCAGGTCCTCCTGCTTCATAAATGACAACCGCTTTCATTCCTCTCTCCTCCTATTGTTTGATTGTGGATGTAGAAAAACTCAGACCAAATGATGCTATTTTGATCTGAGTAGATGAATTATTCAGTTAGCTCTTTATTTTTAGTGATCATGATCACACCATCACCTAACGGTAACAGAGTTGAAGTCAAATCTGGATGAGTCATCACAGTATCTAAAAATTGATTTAGCTTTCTGTGGATCGTCCGCTGGCTGCGGGGGATCTCTTCGATTGGATCTAAGATCGTTCCTGCCTGAAACACGTCATCCACCATTAAAACACCACCAACACGTAATAAACGTAAACATTCAGGTAAAAACTCAATGTACTTTGATTTTGCACTATCCATAAAAATAAAATCATATGGACCAGTTAATGTAGGTAAAATTTCAGCAGCTTGTCCTTCAAGTAGAGTCACTTTCTCCTCTAAACCTAAGCGTTTATAAGTAGCTTTCGCTTTTCTGATCATGACATCAAATCGATCGATCGTCGTGACATGCCCTTCTTCCCCGACATATTGTGCCATCAAACTAGAAGAAAAACCGATCGCAGTCCCAATTTCCAAAATATTTTTAGGCTTCATTTGATCTAAGAAAAATTGTAAAAAAACCACTGTTTCATGAGGAATGACCGGAACTCCAGCTTCGTGAGCTTCTTCTTCGATCACACCTAATTCACCTTCGATTTTCTTTTGTTTATCTCGCATAAAATCGACAAGTTCCTTTTTGACAACTGGTCGATGCATCATTTCATTTCGCATACATTTCGCTCCTTTTCGCTTCTTTATTATACGAAGAGATAGCATTGATGTCAAAAAAGAATGTAGAGCAAAACCAAAAATCAGTTTTGTTCCACACTCTTTAAATTTAAGTAAACAGCTAACAAAAAGCAGCCGATAAGCGACCTCTACTTGGCTTATAAGATCGATTTCTTTTTTTGTTGTCCTATTTAGTATAACAATGAGACTAGATCGGCTTTTTCGATATTGCCGAAGTATTTCTTCACATCGATTTTGTCGACAGCTTCTTCGATCGCTGCTTTTTCATATTTTGTACCAGTTAGAATTTCTTCGACATCTTTGATTTCACCTAAGCCAAAGAAATCACCGAAAATTTTGATTTCTTTGATTTCACCGTCTTCTACATTCATTTGAGCATCGATTGCCCCAATTGGGAAGCGATGGCGGCGTTCTAAGTTGAATGCAGGAGATTTGCCGTAGTTCCAATCCCAATTACGGTAATATTCATCAGATATTTTATTGATTTTTTTCCAGTCATCATCAATCAATTCGTACGTTTTTACTTGATTGACAGAATCTACTCCAAAGATTTTCAATAAAATGTCCTCACGAAATTCTTCTGTCGTCATTCCTTGTTTTTCTTCAGGTAAGAATGGTTTGATATTCGTTACACGTGAACGAACAGATTTGATTCCCTTTGATTCAATTTTATCTTTGCGAACTTTTAAAGCGTTGACTACTTCGTCGATATCGCTATCAAACATCAATGTTCCATGAGCAAACATTCTACCGGCAGTCGCGTACATCGCGTTGCCTGAAAATTTCATGCCGTCGATCACTAAATCATTACGACCTTTTAATTCAGCTCCGGAAACACCAAGCTCATGCAAGGCTTGAATGATCGGCTGCGTGACTTTAGCAAAATCACGGAAGGAATTGCCATCATCCGGCATGATGAAGCTGAAATTCAGATTGCCATGATCATGATACACTGCACCACCACCGCTTAAACGACGAACAACATGGATCCCTTTTTCATCTACATATTCTTTATTGATTTCTTCGATGGTGTTTTGATTACGACCAATGATGATCGATGGATCATTGATATAAAATAATAATATCGGTTCATCCAATGGCTTTTCTTTTAGAAGATATGTCTCGATTGCTAAGTTTACTCTTGGGTCATTATTTTCATTTGGTACAAAAATCACACTCGCTCACTCCTTAAATAGTAATAACTAAATTTCTCTCTGCTAAACAAACTTCGACTTGATCTCCAGCTGCTTTTTGCGCTTGCTCTTTTAGCTCTTCCAACGAACCATGTTGAGGCAAATGAGTCAAAACAAGCGTTTTAACATGAGCAGCTTTAGCGATTTCTCCTGATTCTTTGGACGTGAAATGCGCATGATGCTGTTCATTTCCTTCAAATAAATACGTATCTGCTAAAAAAACATCCGCATTCTCAGCAAAATCAATAAAGCTTTCTAAGTAACCTGAGTCTCCCGTATAAACAAAAACCTTGCCTGTTTTTTCCTCTACAAAACGCATGGCATAACAAGGAACTGGATGGATCGTTTTCATGAAGGTAATCAAAAATGGCCCTATTTTTAATTCTTCAGCCTCAAAATACGGTACCGCTTTTGAGACATTCGGCATATTCAATGCCTCAAAATGAATTTGATCATCTGTATGTCCATAAATCGGTAAAATAGGCGTCGGTTCCATCACCGGATATAATTGGCGGTAATACTGCAATACACCTAGATCAGCGATATGATCATGATGGTAGTGAGATAAAATCACAGCATCAAGGGTCAAAGGATCGATATGCTCCTCCAAATTTACAAGCGTTGTACTTCCTGCATCTAATAAAAGCTGAAACCCATCCGATTCCAACAAATACGAACTTGTTCCTTCGCCTTTATATGGATATGCGCCTAAACAGCCTAAAACGGTAATGTTCAACTCCATCGACCTCCTTCATTCTTCTCATCCTTATGGTAACATAAAAATGGAAAATAACGGGAAAGAATTAACTGAGGAAACAAAAAAAGAGCATGCCTATTGAAAGACAGCTCTAGTTTATATTAATCAATAACTTTTGGTGCTCCTTTTTCATCACGGGATGTGTCATAAAAGCTTGCAATTGCTACATCATGATAAGGAATCACCCATAGTAATCCGATACCAAACACTAATGTTCCAATAATAAACCAGCCAATAAATGAAAGCTGTAAAAGTAAATATTGACCAAAACGGCCTTTCATCAAGAACAGTGCATATTTAAGTGCATCACTAACTGACAGCTCAGGATCATCCATTTTCACCCAAACAGCGAATTGGAACACTCCGCTAACAAACACACTGATCAAGATCATCAACAAACCAAAAATGATCAATAACAAAGCTAAGGAAATATCCCCAGTCATTTCAGTTCTAAATTGGTCAACTGTCACTGTATTGAACATCAAGCCAAAATAGATTGTTGCACCATATGAGATGAAAATCGGCAATAACACAAGTACGTTCAACACAAGCTCAATAATAGTCTGAGTAAAATTGATCAATAGCATTGGCAAATAGAACTTCCCCTGAAAAATCGCTGTCAGCATATTTGCCTGCACGCGCTTGCCGCGAAGGACTTGCAGCGCACAAAAATACGTACCATACGTAATCGCAAAAAACAGAAAATTATTTAGTAAAAAAGACATCACATTATTTCCTGCACTATCTTGCGGGAAGTTAGCGATCCCTCCCACGACTGAACCAATAATAAATCGAATAAAAACCGCCAAAAAGGTAATCCAAGCCATCGTTCCCCATTGATTCTTCAAGGAAATCCGTGCTTGCTCTCGATGCATAGCATTTGTAATTTGACTTTTCATAAACAAAAACCTTTCTTAATTAATACTCACGGATCTTCGCAACCGTTTCTTGATCCAATCGCTTGATCACTTCTGTTACTAATTTAACTGTATTCAAATAATCATCTTCATGGATCATTGATGTATGTGAATGTAAATAACGAACCGGCACTGTAATCGCCAATGAAGGAACACCGTTTCGAGTCAAATGCATTCTGCCAGCATCCGTTCCTCCGCCTGTGATAACTGTATATTGGAAAGGTATATCATTTTCCTCCGCTACCTGAATCACAAAATCACGTAGTTTTTTATGTGGAATCATCGATGCGTCAAAAATCAAAATTTGTGGTCCCTTACCTAATTCAGAATCAGCTTCCTTCGGTGTCATGCCCGGTGTATCTCCTGCTGTTCCAGTATCAAGTGCGAATGCGATATCAGGATCGACTAAATGAGTACTGGTTTGAGCACCACGCAGACCGACCTCTTCTTGTACATCACTTCCAGCAAAGATAACATTAGGGTGCCCTTGCTCAGCTAGATTCTCCAACACTTTCAATGATACCGCTGTCCCGATACGATTATCCCAAGCTTTAGCTAACATAAATTTTGTATCATTCATACGACGATATTCAATATATGGTGTGATCATATCCCCAGGTCTGATGCCCCATTCGGCAACTTGTTCTGAACTTGACGCACCAATATCGATAAACATATCCGCCACTTCATATGGCTGTTTTCGCGCATCCGGTGTTAATACATGAGGTGGTTTCGATCCGATCACTCCATGAAACAGCTTGCCTTTTGTAGTTTTGATCTGTACTTGTTGTGCCAGCATCACTTGTCCCCACCAGCCGCCAAGCGTTTGAAATTTGATAAAACCTTTATCCGTGATTTGAGTCACCATAAAACCAACTTCATCCAAGTGACCTGAGAAAAAGACTTTTGGTCCTTCTTTATCACCGATACGTTTAGCAATGATACTGCCTAATCCGTCATATATGATCTTATCTGCAAAAGGCTCCGCATATTTTTTGAACAGATCTCTGACCTCTCCTTCATTTCCGGGTACACCTTTGGCATTTGTAAGCTCGATCAGCATTTGTTCTTCTTTTTGATCCACAGTATAAAACTCCCTTCCTGAATAGTTCCTCTAGTATTATACCATTCATTTTTAAATAAAAATAAAGAAACTATTTGTTTTTACTTCAAATGATCCATTTTCAGCATCGTTTGATATGCTATAATGATACAAATTTACTAATTGGCTTTGCTCAATAAAAAAAATGAATAAGGAAAGGAAAACAAGTGTATGAAGTATACAGCTATTGATTTAAAGCAAAAATTAACTCTTTTTAATAAACATTGGTCGCCAAAGGTCATCGCAGAAATGAATGATTATCAATTTAAATTAGTGAAAATCTTGGATCGTTTTGTGTGGCATCAACATGAGGACACAGATGAAGTATTTTTAGTTTTGGATGGAGAAATGACTATTGAATTTCGAGATGGAAAAGTTGAATTAGCGCAAGGACAAATGTTTGTTATTCCAAAAGGAGTGGAACATCGACCTTTCTCAGAAAAGGAATGTCAAATTTTGCTGATCGAGCCAAAAGGTGTGGTCAAAACTGGCGATAACAGTAGCGAGCTGACAGCAGAAAATGATGTTTGGATTTAACTTACTTTTGCTTATAAAAAGAACGGAGAATGAAACAACGCAGCAATGGCTCTGTTTCATTCTTCGTTCTTTTCTATTCGGAGCCTAACATTTATTTCTATAAATCAGCTGGGTCTTGTTCCTGCCATTCCTTTGAATAAAAGGCTGGATTCAGCTGATAATTTGGTGTAGTTACTTTCTTGTCTTCCAGAAATGGTCGAATCCGCTGATCTGCTGCTAACCAGCCGCGCCAGCCTAAATGAATCGTATCCGCCATGAAATATTGTGTGTCGCATTCCTTTGAAAAATCAGCAATATTCGTAAATCCCTGACTTTCGAGCTGATATTTCACTTTCTTAGAAAAACCCTGCAGCATTTCCTGAGACAAACCAGTAAAGTCTGTCCAGCGTTTGTTGACTGGCGGAATAATGAATAACACCTCTGCATTGTCTTGCGACAATTGACTCAAAGCTAATTGTAAGTCTGAATATTCCGGTGAGGAAAGATAATTCCAATTCTTTTGAGAATTTTCTAAATGATTTAATTTCTTCTTCACGCGCTTTGTATAAAAAGGATTAGAAATTTCAAACGGGTTATTACTTGTTGCTTTTCGTCCGATCGTAATCGCTAGATCATCAAGTGCCTGTTCATCATAGACATTAGGCAGATGTTTCTCTGCTTTTTCGATGGCTTGATTTTTGCTGACCATCCCAATTTTACTAAACAATTCATCTTCTCTTGAGAACATATTCAGCATCAATTCAATATATTGTTTATCAGAAGTATCCGGCAGCTCTCCTGCTCGAATATCGGACAATGCGCTTGTTAGGCGTTTATCATCTCTTACCTTGGGGAAATCTAATAAACGCTCCGCAAAATATTTATCATCTTCTGTAACTGTCTTTAAATCACTCACCCACTGATACGTCTGTAGTTCTGAATAATAGGCATTGAAATAGTCATTCGTCACTCCTTGCTCAACAAACCATTGAGGAGAAAGGATAAAAACTACTTTTTTATGCGAAAGATTTTTCCCCATCGACTGCATCATCATGGCTTGTGTCAATGACTGCGTACCTGGCGCTCCCAATAAAAACGGCCGATAATCTCGGTCATATTTTTCCGCCAAGACAGAAGGATGAAACGGACTGATCCGGCTCAGTTCAGAAGAACCAAAAAATGGGACATATTCCTTTGAGCCAATCGCTTTATTTTTGATTGCATCTCCTTTTAAAACATTCGTCGCCATCGATGTAGATGCATCAGCTAAAACATGCTTGCTATCTACATCTATTTTGAACGGTGCAAAGAAAAATACAGCCAAAAGAACCGCGGAAACCAGGATCGGCCCAATGATTCCCCAAATCTTTTTTTTCATTGTCATTACTGTAATGCTTTCACTTGTTCAATGACTTTATTAGGTGTGTTCCACAATTCGCGGTCAAATTCTGAAACAGGGACTTGTACACCTAATTGTCCTTCGATTTCGACTAACAATTGAACCGTTGCTAATGAATCCATTAGTCCTTCGTCGAATAAATTTACCTCTTTATCTTCTTTTACCTCATCCGTACCTGTGATTTCTTCTAAAATATCTAAAACTGTTTCTTCTACATTCATGATCCATTCTCCTTTAACTCATATTTTATTTGAAAAATAACGTATCCAAAAATCCTGAAAAAATCAGGAAACTGAAACATACTGCATTAAATGTTAAAAATACTGCCATTGCGTGCGTAAACTTATTGGATGGGATATTTTCTTTGTGTTTTTTCTTAAAACGCAGCCAAGCATCCGTCACACAAATCAATGTTGCATGATATATACCATAAGCTAAATAATACCAAGTCAGTCCGTGCCAAACGCCCATCAGTAAAAACAAAGCGAAATATCCGACATTAGAAGCAACGATCCGACTCTTAAACACTTTCTTTTTTATCAGTGTGAACATCAAGCGCATATAAATATAATCACGGAACCAAAAAGATAAAGTCATATGCCAACGATTCCAAAATTCTTTGATATTCCAGCTCAAGAAAGGTTTATTAAAATTGACTGGCGTATCGTAGCCCATCAAATAACTTGTCCCAACTGCAAACAGGCTATAACCAGCAAAATCAAAAAATAGATACATACTATAAATATACATGTACGCAACCAATGCCCAGGAGAAGCCGCCATTTTTTTCAGCTATCTTAGCTGCAACAGGCATCAAAACCTGACCAAAGTAATACCCGATAATAAATTTGTATAAAAAGCCTAGGAAGAAATTATGAATTCCTTTTCCTAAAAAATCAACATATTTTTCAGGTGCTGGCGGATTTTCGACATCTTTCTCAAAACGGCGATACCTGTCAATAGGGCCGGAAGATATCGTTGGGAAGAACAAAAGGAATTGGATGTATCGAAACACATTGTACTCCTTGATCGAACCATCCCGCATTTCCATGATGATTTGAACAGATTTAAATGTCAAATAAGAAATTCCCAAAAAGCCCAACAATGAGGCATGACCTGATACAAACGGCACTACTTTAACAAGTACTAATGGCAAGATGGCCAGAAAAACAGCTAAATAGAAAGCCCATGCGGCATTTTGTTTTTGTCGATAATGAAAATAGAACCAAACCAAAATCGTTTGCCAAATCACATAACCAATCAAGGCAACGCCTTGCTTCCAATCCTCTCCGCCAAAGCTCATATACAAGAAAAATAGTGTAACTAGCACTTGATACCATGACCAGCGCTTTCCTTTGATCAATAAGGTCAAAATCATTGGCAACAGTGCGACTAGCAAATAAATAAAATAGAGCGGATTCGCGTAGGGAATCATATGCGGAAAGCCCATCATGTTACATTCACCTCATTCATCAATCCCTTACGATCGATCTTTCCATTGGGAGTCAGCGGCAACTGCTCCACGTAAACAAATTTTTGTGGAATCATATAATCCATGACCGTTTGACCTAGTTCTTCTTTGATTGCTTTTGTTAATTTGAATTCTTTTTCAAATTCATTTGGATGAGCAACGACAAACGCAACTAACTGCTGGACTTTATGTTCATGATATTTTGGTACGACTGCAGCTTGTTTTACGTAGGAAACGTTAGCCAGATGGTGATCGATATCTTCAAGCTCAATGCGGTAACCGTGCATTTTTATCTGAAAATCGATTCGTCCGTCATAAATCAGCATGTTTTCTTCCAGCTTTCCAGCGTCGCCTGTACGATATGCTGGCTGGCCTTGATACTCAAAAAAGGCTGCTTCTGTTTTTTCTTTGTTGTTCATATATCCTTTAGAAACACTTGGTCCTGCAATGATGATTTCTCCTACTTCGCCCTCTGGCAGTTCAGTATTTTCATCCATAATATATACGTGTGTGTCTTCTTTTACATATCCGATCGGTATTCGATCATACTTTTCTAACAATTCTGGTGTAATCTCAACTCCGGAAATAGCCACAGTTGCTTCCGTTGGCCCATAGGTATTAAAAATATGAGCATCTGGAAAACGCTCCAGTAATTTTTGCGCAGTTGCTTTCGGTAACTCTTCTCCGCAGAATAAGAAAATTTTCAGACTCTTTACATTTTTTTGTTCAAAATTTGGTTCCATCAAACAGATATCCATGAATGAAGGAGTCGAAACCCAAACCTCTATCTCTAGAGTCGGAAGAACCTTGAACAGTTGTTTAAAATCGGTGATGATTTCTTTCTTCATTGGCGTCAAAGAGCCTCCTGAAACTAATGCAGGATAGAGATCCATTACCGACAAATCAAAGGAATATGGTGCTTGCGATAAAAAGCGCATCCCTTCAGAGATGCCAAAATCTGCCAGCTCCCAGTTTACAAAACTCAATAAGTTGGTGTGACTGATTTGAACCCCTTTAGGAACACCTGTCGTTCCAGAGGTAAAAATAATATAGTAGGTTTGTGATCCTTCAACTGGTCGAAGCGTGTCTGCTGAAGTAGAAATCGTATGCTCTTCCTTCACTTTTTCTAAAGAAATAATTTCAGCTTGGGTCGCGATGTCCGGCCAGTCTGCTATAGAGAAGATCAACGCTGGCTCCGCAACATCTAAAATCATTTCGATCCGTTCAGCCGGTGTATGAGCTTCGATTGGGATATAGGCATGACCAGCTTTAGAGGCGCCAAGAAAGCAGGCTAACATGTCGAATTCTAGTTCCCCATAAACAACCACAGGACGAGAGCGTTCTATGTTTTGCTGTAAATATCCAGCAACAGCATCGGAGTCTCTTTTTAATTCTCCGTAAGTATATGTTTGATCAGCTTCAATATACACAGGTCGATTTGGCTCATTTATTCCCCAACGATCGACTGCTTCAATAATATCAGTAATCATGTTGAAGTCTCTCCTTTCTAAAACTCATTATAAATAAATGATCCACCATCAATATTTTTATAATGATACAAGTAAATCAGCATCAATAGTATGCCAAAATAAAAAATTGTTTTTCCGATAAATTTGCTCCAATATTGAACATTGCTCCTATTCAAAAATTCTTTCAATTTTTAGCCCTCCTAAACAGTCACCTATTACCTTTTTTGTAAGGTAATTGTAATAAAGTAAAATGAAAAAAGAAATCCAATTTGCTAACAAATAACTGTTTTTTACTAACAGTTTTGTCACTTCCATAAAAAAAGGGTGGACAAAAGTCATAAGCTTTGCTCCACCCTTGATTGAGTATTTGGAAACGTTAGAAATTTATTTTTTTAGTATCATTATTTTTTTAAAAAATCATTAAGGTTATTCGAATTTTCTTAGTTATATTAAACACATTTACCTATTATATACTTGAATGCCTAGAAAATGAAGCATAGTTTTATTTTATTATCCATTTTTAACCTTCTTCTACATTCATTTATTTAATCTTTCTCAAGTACGATTCGAATATAAATCGCTGAAGTTAAAAAATAATACGCTAAATATATTAAAATCAACAGACCACAAGATAAATAGGCTAACCAATAGCCTGAACTGGTAACGATTTTACTAAAAATATAAATAGCAAAGCTCGCATGGAGAACACCAATGATCATTGGTGGAAAAAAGATGATGCTATTTTGTTGATAGACAAGTTTTCGAATCTCTTTTTCAGAAATTCCGATTTTCTTTAATAGCTCATAGCGCTCCTTTTCTCTTTCAGCTTCCGAAAACTGATGCAGCATCAGAATACTCCCTGTAATGATCAATGCTAAGATTCCCAGAAACATAGCAACATAGATAAACAAGCCCATCTCTCTTCTTTTGTATCTCAAATCAGAAAAACGACTGGTATAATTTAATTGCCAATACTCTTGCTCGTCTGAATCAGATTGATCTTGTCCTTCTTTTTTTTCTGGATGCTGACTTGTTTTTGAAGTGTAGCCTTCAATTTTCTGATTTTTCCACTGATAATTATAATAAACAGGTGCGATCCATTTTGGTTTTATTTCTTCAGCTATTTTATCAGAGAGAGCCTCTTCATCTTTCGACTCTACATTTATCGCATATAATGAGTAGCTGATCCCTGTATTGATTTTGTTGAACTCTTCGTCTGAGACGATCACCGTTGGAAAACTATAACGAAGCAGATCCTGACCTAAATAATCCGGTCGAACATCGGCGATCTGAAATCTGGCATTTTCGGAAAAAATAAAGTCAGAATCATAACGGATAACGCCGGCTAATGTGTTTTGAATACTATCCAAAACAACCAGATCGGTCGGATGTTTCAAGTCGATATTCTTTAAGTAATGGTTATATTTTTGAAATTCACGGTAATTTGAAAGAGCCATTATATTGACTGGGCTTAAATTACTTTGACTCGCATCTTGACCAATCTTAAGACTATATCGGCTGCCGGTCAGCTTATAATTCAATTCTACTTGCGATTTTATTGAGGTGTCTGGCTCATTTTCGATTGTCCCCACTATTTTATCAAGATCATCCTCCGCTACGATATAGTCATTTGGAGCAACAATATTCACAGAATTCATGCCAATCGTATAAACAGAGGCTGAGCCTCCGATCATACCCAATGCAATGGCAATAAAAATCGTGACCGCAAAAAGTGTACTGCCCACTCTTGTCATATGAAGTTTTGTATTTCCAATAGTAACCATATTCAAATTTCGATAATAAGCTGAGCGATTTTTTGTAAATAAATAAACCACTAGATGCATCGTATATTTAAAAAATAGAAAAGTACCAATACAGCAAATTGCTAAAATAACTAGAGGAGCAATAAAAAAACCGCTAAATCCCAGTGAAGTTTTCATCAAAAGTGCAATAAACCGTACAATATTATATGATAAAAAATAACCCAAAAGAATCAAGAACGCACCGAAAACACCAAGCCCCGCTTTAAATCCGGATAATCGACTAGAAGTAGCTAATCGTTTATTTTCAGGTGTTAGTAAATTGGTCACCTGATACAGATAAATCAGCCAAGTACTTCGAATCGATACCGCCAGTAACATAAAAACGAATACAACACTCGTTTGAATCATCGAAGGAATCGAGATAGAAAACAAGCTTTCTACCTGTATAAACATCGCTTTGGCAAGAATCATCGAAAAGAGCTTCGAAAAAATCACACCTAAAAACAAGCCCGTGATCAAGGAAATAGCGCCTAAAAATAATGTTTCAATAAAAAACAATAAGGATATCTGCGCCTTTTTCATTCCAACCAGCTGATACAGCCCAATCTCTTTTCGACGTTTCAATAAGAAGAAATGATTTGCTGCAAACATAAAACCTAAAATCATGATGACAATCAAAACACCACCTAGATTCATTGCACCATCTATATGGATTTCCTGCCCTAGCCGATTCGTCAATGAACGATTGTATGTAATTGCGCTAAAACAATAATAAACAACTACCGCAAACGTCATACTGACAAAATAAACTAAATAATTCAAAAATTGCCCTTTAAAATTTTTCCAGGATAAGTTAAAAATCATTGGCACGACCACCTCCGCCAATCGTGGCCTGCATATCGATCACTCGATTGAAAAATTCCTTTCTTGATCCTTGGCGTACGACTTCTGAAAAAATCACCCCATCTTTGATAAATAAAATACGATTACAGTAACTTGCCGTATAAGGATCATGCGTCACCATCATGATCGTTGCATCATCCTCAACATTCATATTCGTCATATATTGGAGCAGCTCCGCAGCCGACTTAGAATCTAGTGCGCCGGTAGGTTCATCCGCAAAAATCAATTTGGGCTCTGTGATCAATGCTCTAGCTGCAGCAACCCGCTGCTTTTGACCTACCGAAATCGTATTAGGATATTCTTCCAATAATTGCTCAATTCCCAAAATAGTAGCCACATGGTTCAAACGCTGCTCCATCTTTTCAATCGGTATTCGATCGATCGCTAACGGTAATAAAATGTTGTCTTTCACATTCAACGTATCCAGCAAATTGAAATCCTGAAAAATAAACCCTAATTCTTTGCGACGAAAATCGCTGATTTGATTATTTCGCATTTTTAAAATATCCTGACCATCGATCTGAACTGTGCCAGTCGTCGGCAAAGCGATAGTCGAAATCGCATTCAGCAATGTTGACTTCCCCGCTCCGCTTGGTCCCATGATCCCAACAAATTCGCCTTGTTCTACAGAAAAGGAAATATTGTTTAGGACCTGAACCTTATTATTTCGATAGCCATAAGATTTACTTAGATGATTCACTTCTAAAATTTTTTTCATCTGATTCGCTCCAGTTTATTCATTGTCCTTATTCTACCAATTTTTTGAACTGGTGAACATCGATTCCTCTTACAATTAAGTAATGATAATAAAATGTTTAGGAAGTATTTATTTTTCCTGACAAAAAGTTGTGACACTTTCCACAAACCTTTTAGGCAGTCGTTTTCATACTTTTTTCATTTTTAATAAACACTATATATAGTTGTTCACGTGATAAAAAATAAAAAATAGCCACTATATATAGTTGAAACTTTCGATAATTTGATTTATGATAGGAAAGGAATAAATCTATGAGGAGATGGGTTATAAATGATGGAGATTAAGCAAGCTAAAAATGACGTGGGTGCTACTGATTTACCTTTGCATACGATGAAAATTATCAAAAGAGATGGACGTCTAGTTGATTTTAATGACCAGAAAATTTATGATGCTTTGATCAAAGCTGAACAAAAAATTCGTGGTTCATTAGACCCCCTTGCTCATGAGCGCATTCAGGAAATCGTGGAACGAATCGATCAAGAAATTGCGGAACGTTTTGCAGATAATGTCAAAATCTATGAAATTCAAAATATCGTAGAACATATTTTACTTGCTAAAAATGAGTACGAGCTTGCAGAAGAATATATCAACTACCGTACACGCCGTGATTTTGAACGCAGCAAATCAACAGATATCAATTTTACGATCGGTAAATTGATCAATAAGGATCAAACGGTCGTCAACGAAAATGCAAATAAAGACAGCGATGTATTCAATACACAGCGTGATTTAACTGCAGGGATCGTTGGGAAATCGATTGGATTGAAGATGCTTCCTCCACATGTGGCAAATGCCCATCAAAAAGGAGATATCCACTATCATGATTTAGATTATCATCCATATACCCCAATGACAAACTGTTGCCTGATCGACTTTAAGGGCATGTTGAATAACGGTTTTAAAATTGGTAATGCAGAGGTTGAATCGCCTAAATCGATCCAAACAGCGACTGCTCAAATTTCTCAAATCATCGCTAATGTAGCTTCAAGTCAATATGGCGGCTGCTCAGCTGACCGTGTAGATGAACTGCTTGCTCCTTTTGCAAAATTAAATTATGAAAAACATTTGGCAGATGCGAAAGAATGGATCGACGGCACTGAACGCCAAGAAGAATTTGCCAAAGCTAAAACGCAAAAAGATATCTACGATGCGATGCAAAGTTTAGAATATGAGATCAATACTCTGTTTACGTCAAACGGGCAAACTCCTTTTACTTCTTTAGGCTTTGGTTTGGGATTAAACTGGTTTGAGCGTGAAATTCAAAAAGCGATCTTACAAATCAGGATCAATGGATTAGGTAGTGAAAAACGAACAGCGATCTTTCCTAAGTTGATTTTCACATTGAAACGCGGTGTCAATCTAAATGAAACTGATCCAAACTATGATGTAAAACAATTAGCGCTGGAATGTGCAACAAAACGGATGTATCCAGATGTTTTGAGTTACGATAAAATCGTTGAATTGACTGGCAGCTTCAAAGTACCTATGGGTTGTCGTTCTTTCCTACAGGGCTGGAAGGATGAACATGGAGAAGAAATCAATGTCGGTCGTATGAACCTTGGGGTAGTTACGTTGAATCTACCAAGAATCGCAATGGAAGCAAACGGCGACTTAAATAAATTCTGGACACTTTTAGAAGAACGTTTAGGTATCATGAAAGACGCTTTAGTCTATCGTGTGGAACGCTGTAAAGAAGCGATCCCAGCCAATGCACCGATCCTTTATATGTATGGCGCTTTTGGGAAACGTTTATCTAGAAAAGAATCAGTCAATGAATTATTCAAAAATAAGCGTGCAACCATTTCATTAGGTTACATTGGTTTGTATGAAGTCGCTGCTGCCTTTTATGGTGGCGATTGGGAAAACGATCCAGAAGCAAAAGATTTCACGCTTGCAATCTTGAAAGATCTAAAAGCCCATGCCGATCAATGGGGCAATGATTATGGTTATCATTTCAGTGTCTATTCTACGCCTAGTGAAAGTCTGACTGACCGTTTCTGCCGCTTGGATGCTGAAAAATTTGGAGTAGTAGAGAATATCACCGATAAAGAGTATTACACAAATAGCTTCCATTATGATGTACGTAAAAATCCAACGCCATTTGAAAAACTAGATTTTGAAAAAGACTATCCTCAATATTGTTCTGGTGGTTTTATTCATTATTGTGAGTATCCTGTCTTACAACAAAACCCTAAAGCTTTAGAATCAGTTTGGGATTATGCTTATGACCGTGTTGGTTACCTCGGAACAAATACACCGATCGATCATTGCTATGAATGCGGCTTTGAGGGAGATTTCAATCCAACTGAACGAGGCTTTGAATGTCCACAATGCGGCAATCATGATCCAAAATCTTGTGATGTTGTAAAACGGACTTGCGGCTATCTAGGTAATCCACAAGCAAGACCGATGGTTCATGGCCGACACAAAGAAATCTCTTCACGAGTGAAGCATATGAAATAAACCATTCAGCTAAGCAACTGGAAAAATAGTCTCACCTTTTCAGTTGTTTAGCTATTTATTGTACTTCTTATTCATAATCGTCATTTAGATGAACTACTATGGAAATGTTGTTTACTTTTATTTGAAAGAAGGAACTGTCATGAGAAATCCTAAACCTCAAGAGTGGCTAGCAGATGAGCTTAGTCAAAACTATGTTGCTGATTACAAGGCATTCAATTTCGTTGATGGCGAAGGAGTTCGAAATAGCTTATACGTCAGTGGCTGTTTATTCGCTTGTGAAGGATGCTTTAATCAAGCCGTGCAGAGTTTCCGGTATGGAAAGCCTTTTACAAAAGAGTTAGAGGATAAAATTATTGAAGATCTCTCTCACGATTACGTTCAGGGATTGACTTTATTAGGTGGGGAGCCTTTTTTAAATACACAGGTTTGCTTAACTGTTGTCAATCGTGTTCATAAAGAATTTGGTTTAGCTAAAGATATTTGGTCCTGGTCCGGCTATACCTTTGAAGAACTGCTGCTGGAATCTCCTGATAAATTAGAGTTACTGAGCAAAATCGATATTTTAGTCGATGGACGCTTTGAGCTATCAAAAAAGAATTTGAACTTACAATTCAGAGGAAGCAGTAACCAGCGAATCATCGATGTAAAAAAATCCTTAGCTTGCGGCCAAGCGGTCATTTGGGATAAA
This sequence comes from Enterococcus sp. 9D6_DIV0238, assembly GCF_002174455.2. Taxonomy (NCBI): domain Bacteria; kingdom Bacillati; phylum Bacillota; class Bacilli; order Lactobacillales; family Enterococcaceae; genus Enterococcus; species Candidatus Enterococcus dunnyi. The sequence continues at coordinate 2,949,425 of NZ_CP147246.1, read as the reverse complement.
TGCCATGATGGAGAACAGGCCTATGAGCAAATCAAAAAATCTGAATTGATATAATTCACTCTAGCTAAAAAAAGTGCAGAACAAAACTAAAAATCGGTTTTGTTTCGCACTTTAAAACACAATGATCGATGCCAAAAGTCAGATTCTTTGGCGATTTTCCAAAGGGACTGGGTTGTAACTCGTGGAGTTATATCCCAGTCCCTTTGAAGTTGAACACTTCTGTCCCAGCCTTCATCTCGTTTAATGATTTTCCTTAAAGAAAGTAAGGATCTCTGCCCGCATTTTACTATGGTCAACAATCGGTTTCGGGTAGTCTTTCCCGATGAAAACATTGAGTGATTCTTGTAATTCTTTCGGCATTTTACTCGGTTCATGAATAAATTTATTAGGAACTTTGTTCAATTCTGGTAGATATTTACGGATAAACTCTCCTTTAGAGTCAAATTTTTCACTCTGAGTCGTTGGATTGAAAATCCTAAAATATGGAACCGCATCTGTCCCAGTTGAAGCGGCCCACTGCCAACCGCCAATATTGCTGGCTGCGTCATAATCGATCAATTGTTTTTGAAAATATTGCTCTCCTAACCGCCAGTCGATCAATAAATCTTTCGTTAAGAATGATGCCACGATCATCCTCAAACGATTGTGCATCCAGCCAGTTTGATTCAATTGGCGCATAGCTGCATCTACGATCGGATAACCTGTTTCACCTTTTCGCCAACGCTCAAACAGCTGCTTATTGTATTGCCATCGGAGCTGACGATACTGTTCCTTGATTTCTTGTTTCTTTTGATCAGGGTTCGCAAAATAAATCATATTATAAAAATCTCTCCAGCAAAGTTCAGAAATAAATGTTTGCCGACCATCAGAATCCGGCTCAACAATAACTGCCTGCCAAACTTTTCGAATAGATAATTCTCCTGTTCTTAAAAATCGGGAAAGCTTACTTGTCTGATCTATAAATGGATAATCTCTATTTTTTTCATATGCATGTAATTCATTTTTGATGAATGCTTTCAAAACTTTTTCTGCATTGGCTTCACCACAATCATAAGTAAAGGGCAAATCTATCTTTTCTACTATTTCATTAAATCTATTTTCGCCCTCAAGAAATAACGAATGGGATACTTTTGAAAACGTACGATCGATTGTCGCTAACTTTTCATACGCTTTTTTTGGTTGATTTTGCCAGTTTCGATAATAAGGTGTAAAAACTTTATACTTTTCTCCCGTAGGCTTTTTGATTTCCTCAACACCATGCAGATGGCTATCCTGATAAGCATGAACTTGGATCTTCTGCTTTTTAAAGAAGTCCGTCATTTTTTGATCCCGCTTTCGACCAAAGCCTCGCTCATCTTTATTAAAAAAAATAGTTTGCCAATCATGAAAAGCAGTCTTTAACTCTGAAAAATTCTCTTCTGGATCACCATATAAAAAATGAAGCGGTATTTCTTTTGTTTTAAGCTGCTCACGAAATGCTTTTACACTAGAAAAAAATGCGTCATGATTATAGCTATTCGGGATAAACTGTGCTGGATTCAATTGAAAAATACAAATAAGCTCTTCAGTTGCAGCTGTTTGTTCTAACAGTTGGATAAACGCTGTATTGTCATCTAAGCGCAGGTCTTTTCTAAACCACATGATTGTTTTGCTCATCTATTTCCCCTACCTTTATTCTTGAGTGTAGCATAAAAAGAAGAGTAAAACGAAAGCTTCGCTTTATTCTTCTTTCTTTTCCCATAAAGGTAAAATAATATTTTCATATGCCATAGGATCTAGATTGGTTAGCGTGATACCCAATAATCGAATCCCTTGTTCTAAGCCTAAAATTTCTTCCCATATCAAATTCGCTTGATAAAATAGTTCTTCTTTTGTTGAAATATACTCAGGTAATGTTTGCCTTCTCGTCACGGTTGTATAATCAGTATAACGAACTTTTAGAACGACCGTTTTCCCATGCTTTTGAACATGCTCCAAGGACGCTTCCACCCGTTCTGCCAACTGCCTCAATTGAGCTGTCACTTGCGCCTGTGTGGTCAATGGCGTGCCATACGTATGCTCTTTGCCAACTGATTTACGGTCTCTCGTCACGTTGACAGGTGAATCATGGATCCCACGAACTTTTCGATAGAGTGAATACCCCATTTTACCGAACTTGCTGATCAGTTCCATCTCATCTTTTTCGTATAAGTCTGCTCCAGTAAAAATACCTAATTCATGCATTTTCGGTACTGTTTTTTTGCCAACACCGTGAAATTTTTCAATAGGCAGTGCTTTTAAAAAAGCTTCTGCATCATCCGGCATCACAACAGTCAAGCCTTTTGGTTTTTGAAAATCTGAAGCTAGTTTTGCTAAGAATTTATTGTAACTGACACCTGCCGAACAGGTTAAATGCAGCTCATTCCAAATATCAAACTGTATTAGTTTCGCGATCTTGATCGCTGATTTACTATTGATTTTATTGACGGTGACATCAAGATAAGCCTCATCGATCGAAACAGGCTCAATAACATCCGTATATCTCCGGAAAATTGCACGAATCTGCTGAGAAATTTCCGAATATTTTTGATGATCGCCTGCTTTAAAAATAGCCTGCGGACAAAGTTCAAAAGCTTTTTGCGCACTCATCGCTGAATGGATACCAAATTTTCTTGCTTCATAATTGGCTGTCGTCACTACGCCTTTTCCTCCTGTATCACTGGGATGACGGGCAATCACGAGAGGATGACCAACTAATTCAGGATGATCACGCTCTTCAACTGAAGCGAAAAAAGCATCCATGTCGATATGGATAATCTTACGTGATGTATCTTTTCGTAAAGGGAAACGCAATTCACTGATCATCAATCTATCCTCCTTTGGTCAAATTCACTCAAGCCATCATCAAATCAATTTAAGATAAATTCCTTGCTCACTATCCGAACGCAGCTGTTCTACCTTGCTCCTTGCTTTTTCAGATACAGTTGATGCTGGAACTAATTGCTTGTCTCTTATAAGAACAGGGTCTACGATTCGTGTCTTCTTTTTTTGATAGATATCATAATTATCTTCTTTCTTACAAACAACATAAGAAGCTGGTGCTTCCATTCGCTTTATCAAGGATTGAATCACTTCAGAGTCTATCCTTCTGATTTTTTCGATAAACGCTGTGTCTGTCCCCATCAAGTCCATCATCGTTATCATATCCTCGGCTAAACCGATACGAATGATCTGAGCCATCCATTCATAACTGCAAATATTCCGAGGATCATAGAAAAAGTCGATCACAACTTTATAGTATTGATCGATAAACCAAACAGCCCAGTCGATCGATCGTAAGGTGATTTGCCCGTCATCGATCTGAATATCTTCGATGAATTGTTTTATTTCATAAAGAGGAACATCAAAATAGCGGTGTACCTCCCTAAGTGTATAGTCTATTCGATCACAGCACAGTCTTGGTGCTTCTTGCTCTAATAATGTCCATTTTTGATCGTCAAATAAAATCTGTTCATAATCAAAACCATATGCCTGCAATAACTTAGGTAATTCTGAATGTTCAACCAAATCTGCCTTGATTTTTTCATGATAATCATCTGATTCATTTTCCAAAGCAAGATCAATCACGTGAGAAAAAGCTGTATGCGAAACATCATGAAGTAATCCTGCTATCTGTTCTTCCAACGTACCGCCTAATTTTCTGATCAATAGCATTACACCGACAGAATGTTCATAACGTGTCTCATTCCACAATGGATTTTGTAAATAGGCTGGGCCAGCCATATGTACATCTTTTAACCGCTGAACCTCATTTGACAAAATCAGCTGTTCTAGAACTTCTTCTACTTCAAAATGTCCATACAAAACGTCTCCGATTCTCATGAATTATCCCCTGTCTACACTTTCATTTATGTCTTTATTATATACGAACGTTTGTTCATTTACAATCAAAATCGACTGCTTAAATAAGTGGCAAAAAAGAGTGCAGGACAAAACTAAAAATCAGTTTTGTTTCGCACTCTAAATCTTAATAAACGGTGGAAACAGAAGCAACTACTACGCTTCGCTTCGATCACATCAAATTCTAAGTGCTAAAGCACTAAGATTTGAAGGCTTCGAAAATAAGCTGAAATTCACAAAAATTTGAAGAGCAATTTTCGTGAATTCTCTCTTATTTCTCGAAGCTTGACGCTTCTGTCCCATCCTCTTTTTAAACTATATTGCTTCTTTTCCTCTTTCACCTGTTCTGATCCGAATAGCTTCTTCTATTGGAGAGATAAAAATTTTACCATCCCCAACTTCTCCTGTCTGACAAATAGTCAAGATCAATTGAATGATGTCTTCTACTTTTTCATCGAAGACAACAAAGCTAACATTTATTTTAGGTAAAAGACTTGTAATGATTTCTTGTCCACGTACATACTCTTTCAATCCTTTTTGATTGCCGCATCCCAATACTTGTGTGACAGTCATTCCTGTCGTATCCAACTTCTGATCTAATGCGAGTTTCAATTCTTCTAACTTTTCTTGCTGAATGATGGCTTCCACTTTTTTCATTTCTTTTCCTCCTATGAATCTAATCCCATAAACGTAGGATATGCTGTTTCATCATGCTCGATCCGGTCTAATCCCAATGCCTCTTCTTTAGCTGAAACACGAATCGGCATAAACAGCTGAATTCCTTTGATGATCAAAAAGCTGGCTGCTCCTGCAAATATCAGCGTGAAGACGATACTAGCAATCTGTGCCATAAATAATTCTGTTCCGCCATAAAGCAAGCCTGTTTTGCCTCCGATCACCGGATCAGCAAAAATTCCTGTCATGATCCCGCCAAATACACCACCAACACCATGACAGCCAAAAGCATCCAACGCATCATCATACCCAATTTTATGTTTGACAAAAGAAATGAAAAAATAGCAAAATGGACTAACTAATGCGCCCAATACAAAAGAGCTCCAAAGAGAAACAAATCCAGCTCCTGGTGTGATCGCAACTAAACCAACGACTGCTCCTGTACAAGCACCAACAACTGTTGGCTTACCAATTTTCCACTTCTCTAAAAGCATCCATGACAGCATCCCACTTGCCGCCGCAGTATTTGTTGTCAACATCGCATGAATAGCTAAACTATCAGCTGCTAAAGCAGAACCCGCATTGAATCCGAACCAGCCAAACCAAAGTAAACCGGCTCCTAAAACAACGAAAGGAATATTGTGCGGTCTATATTCCGTTTGATGATATTCACGACGCTGCCCTAAAACCATTGCTAAAACTAAACCAGAGATCCCCGAACTGATATGAACTACATTTCCACCAGCAAAATCGATCGATCCGATTTTATCTAAAAATCCTCCGCCCCAAACCATGTGAGCCATCGGATAATAAACAACAAGCGACCAAATCCCAATAAATAAAAAAATTGCTGAAAAACGCATTCGACCAACGACCGCTCCAGTAATAATTGCTGTTGTGATCAGAGCAAACATCATTTGAAAACCAGCGAATAATGCCTCCGGAATTTTTTCTCCTTCTGTCAGCGATACATGGTTAAAGAATAGCTTGTCAAGATTCCCAATAAAATCATTTGAGCCGCTAAAAGATAAAGAATAGCCGATCATCACCCATAATACTGAAGCCAGTCCCATTACACAGATGACCATCATCATCGTATTCAAAATATTCTTGCGCCGTTCCAAACCTCCGTAGAAAAAAGCCAACGCAGGCGTCATCAAAAAAACCATACCCGAACATATCAAAATAAACGCAATATTTCCTGCCTCCATACTAAACCCCTCCATCAATAAATTAAGCCAACCTTCATTTAGCTTTATCGGTATTTTAGCATCCTTGTTTTCATTTTCCTATGAAAATATCTTGAAAATAAAAAATAATTTGATTTTTCTGACAATTCACGTGATGAAAAATGACATCTATACCAATAGAGCGATTTCACCAAAAATAAGGACTGAAATGACAATGATTTCAATCCTTGTTTTTTATGTGCCGAGATATTTTATTTCTCTAATTAATTGATGATACCAATATCTTGTCTTAAACTAGCGTTTCCTGAAGTTCCTTCTATATAGTATTCACCAATGATATTCTTGTCTGCTAATGCTGCTGGTTTATCTACAGTCATTGCTGTCGTGCTCGTTAGGTTTTCAGGGATTCCTAGATAAAGAGTTTGATCATAAGGTAAGTTGATCAATTTGTATTCACCGATGCTAGCTGGTGTTTTCACAGTGCTCAAAACATTTCCTTTAGCATCATAAATAGTTAGATCGATCGATTGTAGTCTTTCTAACAGATCTTTTTTACCATTTTTATTCTTATCATTAAACGCATATCCTGATAAGGTTGCATATTTTTTGATGCCAAAGAAAAACTGATTTGTACGTTTGAATTTCAGACCTGTCAAATCATAGCTATTCCCGAAATGATCTACTTTGACAAAGCGCATCGCAGGAATCTTATTAAGTAGCGTTTCAATTGCTCGTAACTGATTGGTCGTTTTCGTGATCACGGCAGCATTATCTTCTCCAATGATCTCATTATAGTTGATTTTATCCACTTCATCAGCTATTTTTGGTAAGATCGATGCTAACAGATGGATATATTCATTATCTGAATTTGTATCGATATCACCTGCCGCGATCAATTCCGGATCATTCAAAATCGCCTCGATATCCCCACCTTGTATAATAGCCAACAATGCATTGATCTTGGTGATGTTACCAACCATCGAGGTCAAAGTCAGATCAAATGGAGAGCGAATAATAATATATAAATCTGAAGTGACATCCGGCATATTTATGAGCTGACCATTTTTTGTCGTTCTAAAATAAATCGCATCTGAGATGTCGAGATTGCCTCCTAGAGCACCCGAAAGCAATTTGGATACATCCAAACCATCAAGTTCTTTATTCTTGATAACTTCAGAAAAACGACGAACATTCAAAATGATCATTGTTTTACCATCCATAATTGCTTCTTCTGGATCCATTAACCCATTCCAGTTTTTATCTTCAAAAGGTAAAATTTCCAAATTGGTCACACGCTTTTGCGGAAGGTCGATTGTATATAATAATTTAGAACGATTTGTTGCATCTATTTTAGCGATACCACTGGTTTGAATACCAGCATCATCTAATACATTTTGAGCAAAGTTGACCGGACGAGAAGCCTTGTCAAAGTCGTAACGGATATAATAATTTCCTCGTTTTAGTTTACTAAAGCTAAACATACCTACTGCATTCGTATTAGTCGCACTAATGACATTTTGATCTTGTTGTGCATCTACCAATGAATGATACAAACGAACCTGTTGTTTTGGAACTGTGATCTCAAAATTTTTCAGCTCCATCACACCATTTTCATTGATATCTTGATAAACAGAACCTGTAATTGTATTGACTGGTAAATCAAGTTGAGCCGCTTCCGTTGTTTCCCCAAACACAACAATACCCAAAATCATTAGAATTAAAGTAACTATTCTTTTCTTGCCCATCCTTCTTCTCCTTTGTTATTCTCAGCACATTTATCAAGTTTTTTTATTCTTTAAATAAAAAATACAAAACTTAATACCCTATTTTACAAAAAAAAAAGACGTATTGTATCATATTTTTTCAGAAATGATAAATTTAAGAGAAAAAAATGGAACAAAAATCAAAAAAATGATGATTGTTCCATTTCATAAAATATAAAAAAAGAAGAGAAAAGACACGCTAATAATTAAGCTCTTCTAAATTTTAATTAATATGATATTCCTTATAGACCTCTTGCTTTTTCAAGTTTCTTTGTTTCGCAACTTCTTTGATCGCTTCTTTTGAAGAAAGTCCTTCATCGATCAAAAATTCGATATGTTCTTTGATCGATAAATGAAGCTCTTCTTGGTCAAGCGTTTCTCCAGAAAACCCTTCTACTAATAGACAGCATTCTCCTTTTAAGGTGTGATCAGCCAAATAATCTCTTAATTCAGCTAAAGTTCCTCGTAGATATTCTTCATGAAGCTTTGTCAATTCACGGCAAATCACAGCCTTCCGTTCCTCTCCAAAAACTTCTGCAACATGCTTCACTGTAGTTGCGATTCGATGAGGAGATTCGTAAAATATCTGTGTTGGACGATCCTGCTTCAGCTGCTCTAAACACTCGAGCTGTTCTTTTTTCTTTCTAGGCAAAAAACCATAAAAAGTGAAGGGTTGAGGAGATAATCCTGATGCGATCAGCGCTGTGATGCCAGCTGTTGGACCAGGGAGTGCAATGACTTTAATGTCATTTTCAATACAAGCAGTCACTAATTCATGACCCGGATCACTGATGGATGGCATCCCTGCATCGCTCACTTGTGCGATCATTTCCCCAGAAGCTAAACGTTCAATGAATTGCGGAATTCGTTCTTTATAATTATGTTCATGAAAACTGATCTGAGGAGTAGAAATCTCAAAATGATTCAATAACTTCTGTGTATTTCTGGTATCCTCACTCGCAATGATCGTCGCTTCTTTCATAATATTGATACACCGAACACTCATATCTTCTAAATTTCCAATAGGGGTCGGCACTAAGTAAAGCTGCCCCTGATTAGCTGAATCAAAACTTTTTTGCTTTTGCATACATTCTCCTTTTACACAAAAAAGGTGGGACAAATGTTTCACTCCCAGCCTCTTCAAAGTCTAAAAGTGCAAAACAAATGTACATAACCACTGTCCTACACTTTCCATGTCAACTCTTTATTTGTATCGTTCACCATAAATAACATCTAAACAAAAAGCACACTCTTCATCGTTTTCACGACGAGAACCATATAAGATATTACATACATGAAATCCTTCTTCATAAAGCTTTTCTAAATTCATACGAGATTTAGATAGCTCTTGTTTTGCCGGATCAGTAAGATCATCAGTATTTTCTGAAAGCTTCGTGACTTCCTGTAAATGCTCACGTAATCGCTGATTCTCTATCTCAAGCGTTGTATTTTTTTCGACTAGCTCATGAAGTGCTTCTTTGATTTCGGATAATTGTCCCAAAGTTCCCTGTAAATCTGTTTCAAGAGAACTCAGTCCATCGTATAAAGAACGCTTATCCATTCTGATCACCTTTTTCAGCTTGTGCTTTTTCTGTTGCTTCTTTGATTTCTTCATAGTCGTATTCGACGGCCGTTTCACGTCCGACTAAACGAACTTTGATAATTCTACTTAAAAGATTCAAACCAACTACTCGGCCTTTGCCATCTGGTGTCATGACATCTTTTCCATAGTCAGGTAATTCTTTTTTCGCTGCTTCATATTCATCATTTTCGTATTTCAAGCAACACATCAAGCGCCCGCATAAGCCAGAAATTTTTACAGGATTTAAAGATAGTCCTTGATCTTTTGCCATTTTTATCGAAACAGGCATAAAATCACCTAAAAAAGTTGAACAGCATAATTGTCTGCCGCATGGACCGATTCCGCCTAAAATTTTCGCTTCATCCCTAACACCGATCTGACGCAATTCGATCCTTGTACGGAAAATTGCAGCTAAATCTTTGACTAGTTCACGAAAATCGATTCGTCCATCTGCAGTAAAATAGAAAATCATTTTGCTACGGTCAAATGTATACTCGACACGAATCAATTTCATCTCTAATTCATGCGCACGAATCTTCTCTTTCGCCACACTTAGTGCCGCTTGTGCATCATCCACATTTTTTTGTTCTTTTTCTAAATCAGTTTCTGATGCTTTATTTAAAATAGGCTTCAATTCTTCCGGCAAATCTTCCGGATCGACCGTCTTTTTAGGTATCGCAACTGTGGCCAGCTGTTTAGACTGCTGTGATTCCACAAGAACTTTATCATTGTAAAAATACTCTGATTTTCCAGGAGCAAAATAATAGATGTGACCAGCTTCACGGAAACGAACTCCTACTACTTCTACCATTTTCTTCCTCCTATTTATGTTTTAGGGTGGATCATTCGAATCACTAATTGTTCACAAACACTTTGCCAACTGACATTTGCTTCCCATTTCTGGCGTGCTTTTAAAATCAGCTCGATCCGTTGTGCCTGTTGTTCGATCACACGCTTGAGCTGTTCCTTAGAGACACTGTCAGTGAGTTGTTTGCGGTAAAAAGCAAGTAGTAAATCAAAACTCAATGCTTGCTGTTCTTTTTCTTTAAAGACTTTGACCATCTTTTTTTGAACATATACAAAGGCCTGCAGATCATCTTTGATCAAGTAATCAAACCATTGCTGCATAATTTCCCTAGCTTCATTAAACCATTCATCCTTGGATAATTCAACTGCTTTGTCAAAACTATTTGTGAGTTCTGCTAAAAGAGCTGCACTATTTTTACTGATACCTGTTTCTGTCAATGTATGAATCAATTTTTCTTTTACAAGCGGTTGAAAATGCAGTACCTGACAACGGGATTGAATGGTTGGCAAAATTTTTGTTAATGAAGTTGTTTCCAAAATCGCCAATATTTTTCCTTCCGGCTCTTCCAAAAATTTTAACAAACTATTCGCTGCGCCAATACTCATCTTATCTGCCTGCTCGATCAAAAAAACCTTTTGCGCTGTTTCCACACCGCTTTTACTGAACTCCGCTTTTAATGCTCTGATCTGATCGACCTTGATCGTTTGACCGTCAGGAGCTACACGCAACACATCAGGGTGTTCATTGTCATTGATCCTCAAACAATTATTGCATTGATTACATGGAGTATTATCTATTAAATTGGTACAAAAAACATGCTTAGCCATCCACAACCCGAATTCTTTTTTACCAGTTCCTGTATCCCCTTCAAAAAGATAAGCATGGGCAAGACGACCATGCTCAAAGCTTTTTTGAAGTTGTTGGTAAAGCAACGGCTGCTGCTCACTTAAATATTGTGCTTCGTTCATCTTAATATTGGTGGAATCCTTCTACTGGGAGTACAAAGACTGTTGCTCCTCCAACCTCGACCTCTACAGGATAAGGTACTTGACCATCCATCGTAATATCTAATGTCACTGGTGTTGACACATATTGTTTACGAGACTGGCAGGTTTGTTTGATCAACTCTAATGCTTCTTCTACACGCTCATCATCGATACCAACGATAAATGTGCTATTTCCAGCTTTCAAAAAGCCCCCGGTCGACGACAACTTCGTTGCACGAATATTTGCATCGATAAACTCATTGGCTAAACGGTTACTGTCTTTGTCTTGGACGATCGCTAAAATAATTTTCATAGTCAAACACCTTCCTAAATTCTAAAATATTCTGGGTAACGAGTTACAATTGCCTGAAAAGTCGCTTCGACAACATTTTCTAAGCTCATTCTAGCATCGATCTTGGTGATTCGCTGCGGATTTTCTTCAACTAACTTCAAGTATTCATGACGCACACGCTGATGAAATTCCAATCCCTCAGAATCCAATCGATCGATCTGCTGTTGACGGTTATTCCTGATTCGGTTCAAACCTGTATCAGAATCGACATCCAAATAAATCGTAAAATCAGGAACTGTTCCTTCGATCGCAAACTCATTGATCGAGGCAATAGCTTCAACGCCGATACGGCGGCCAGCTCCTTGATAGGCTAATGAACTGTCTACAAACCTGTCGCATAAAACGATCTTGCCAGCTTCAAGCGCAGGCAACACTTTCTCCATCAGATGCTGACGTCTAGCTGCTGCGTAAAGCAACGCTTCTGTTCGTTCATCCATCTCTTGATTTTTTGGATCTAAAATGATTTTGCGGATCTTCTCAGCTATAGGAATGCCGCCTGGTTCTCTTGTTTTGATGATGCTTTTTTCTGCTGCCAAATCCAATCTTGGATATAATTCATTCAAGACACTTGTTTTTCCAGCGCCATCTGGTCCTTCGATCGTTATAAAAATACCTTGCACTTTACTAATCCCCTAACTTACTTTGATTCCTTCTACCTATTATACTTTATCTATCACAATCAGTCTAATTGAATTGTCCGAGATGAATAGACTTTCATTTATTTACTTTCATGATACACTGATGCTATAAAGAAAAAGGAGTGAATCCGTTGGAACATTCATTCTCTGATGTAGATGCTTATTTTAGTGAAAAACTGGTAGGAAGCGACCCACTTTTTGACAAACTCCTACAAAATAACGCAAAGCACGGATTACCGCCGCACGATGTCTCTCCCAGTCAAGGAAAATTTCTCTATCTTCTTGCAAAAATCAAAGGAGCTAAACGAATTCTAGAGATCGGCACCCTAGGCGGTTACAGTACCTTGTGGTTTGCTAAGGCTCTTGAACCTGGTGGGGAAATAATTTCTCTTGAGTTTGATCCCAAACACGCGGCTGTTGCCAAAGAAAATTTAATGATGGCAAATGTTTCTGAACAAGTAACGATTCTGATCGGCGCAGCTGCAGAAAATCTCGATCGCTTAGCGGCCTCTGAAACTGTTCCATTTGACTTGATCTTTATTGATGCGGATAAAGAAAACAACTCTGTCTACTTAGAATATGCACTGAAATTAGCCAAACCAGGAACAATCATCATTGGCGATAATGTCGTACGTGATGGTGCTGTTCTAGACGCAAATAGCTCAGATGGCCGAGTGATTGGTGTACGCTCATTCATCGATGATCTTGCTGCCCATCCTGAATTGAGCTCAACAGCCATAGAAACCGTTGGTGTTAAAGGATATGACGGCTTCACGATCAGTATTGTTGAATTTTGATAGTCGTTCTCTAAGAAAAACCGAATAAAAATTATTTACTCATTAAAATTATGTCTAAAGAAAACTTTTAATAAAAAACTCCAAACTCAAATCACACGGATTTGTATCTGGAGTTTCAGTTTTGAATTCTGTTATATTTTTTCTAAAATATTTTTATTAATCACAGTTTACTTTCTGTTTCTGGATTTTCTACTAAATTAGCGCCCCACATACCTGCAAAAGAAGTAATAATCATTCCAAGGACCATAGCTATAAAACTCCAAATAGAAGCTTTTGCCACCGTATTTGAAGCATCTTCTGCTTTTTCTCTCGCTTCTTTGATCGTTTCATCCAAATCATCCTTAGCTTTTTCAAGATTAGTTTGGGCTGTTTCAATTTGTTTTTGTGCTTCGTCAGAGGCTTTTTGTAATTCATTATAAATGTTCTCTGTTGCTTGATCAGCTTCTTCTTTTGAAAGTTCCGTATTTGCTGAGACAGCATTTACAATCGCTTCACGATCAACAGAATCACCTATATTTTTTGCTCTTTCTTTTAAAGAGTTCCCAGTATCTTTAAAGATTTTATCAGCATTTTCTGGATCTTTTACTAATTCTTTGCCTGCATCTGTAATTTCATTAGTTGCTTCTTTCATTTGATCTTCTAAATAATTTGGTTGTAGTTCAGGGACATCAGTATCGGACAATACTTTTTTTACTTGAGATTGAAGTTCATCTGTATTCACTGACTGAACATTCTCTGTAACTTTATCGAAAGATTTACCAATTGTATCTGCAGTCCCAGACGCTACTGTCTGTATACCACTTCCTGTTGCTGAGACGATATCGCCAAATAAAGATCCTACTGCTGAAAAAGCTCCAATTGCTGTATACGAAAGAATAGCTACTAAAACTAAAACACTCGTTGCCCAAGTTAGAAAACCATGGAGTAACCCTATTCTTCGCGCTGCTACTCCGGCAATAAAGCCGCTACAAAATAAAGCCAAAATAAACGTTACAACTGTCCAAATTGTCAATCCAGTACCAACACCATCCAATGGATTATCAGAGGTTGGTTTAACTATACCAAAACCAATTGCTGAACCAATCAAACTTAATGTAATAAAGATTGCAAAGAATGAAACTAAACCAGCTACGATTGCTCCCCACGAAATATTCACGCCCGCGCCTTCATCAGGTGCCAAATAAGATACAAGTCCTCTTTTTCTTGTGTTCTTTTCCATAATTTCCATCCTTTCATAAAATATTCAAACCATTTGTACAATTATTACTATAAAGGCTAAAATTATTTGGTACAAATGATACGATTATCTATAAGAGAATACTCATAAAAAACAGAAAAGAGCTATATTTTTTTTCGCTTGAATTCACCTTTCCACGTTAAAATGTGTAAGTTTAAAAAGTTATGTATCAGATTTTATTCGTTTTATTGAATCGGAAAATTGAAATTCAACCCGAAATATTGCGCAACAATCACCAATTCTTTCATCTAAACTTTACTAATGTCCTTTATCTATTATCCAAATCCCATTTATTATTTTACTCTCAGTAAAAAAAGCCATAATAACTTGTGACATTTAACTAATTATACTTTATAAATATTAATGGTTTGTGTCCACATTGGACTTCTGCGATAACATTATCATCTCACATAAAAAAAGCCACACAATGGCGGCTTTTTTTATGCTTTATGGATGTTAACAGCTTGCATTCCACGTTGACCCTCTTCAGTATCAAAAGTTACTGCTTGACCTTCGTCTAGTGATTTAAATCCATCCGCTTGAATAGCTGAAAAGTGGGCAAACACATCTTGACCATCTTCTCCTGTGATAAAACCAAAGCCTTTGTCTGCATTAAACCATTTTACTGTACCGTTATTCATATATATTATAATTCTCGTCTTCCTTCGACTGCTTTTAATAGGGTCACTTCATCTGCATACTCAATATCACTACCCACAGATAGTCCATGTGCCAGACGAGTTACAGTAATTCCAGCAGGCTTGATCAAGCGGGAAAGATACATGGCTGTAGCTTCTCCCTCTGTCGTCGCATTCGTTGCAATAATGACTTCTTTGACTTCATCATCATGTAAACGCTGGATCAATGGCGCAATGTTGATATCTTCTGGTCCAGTTCCCTCCATCGGTGATAAAACTCCATGTAAAACATGATATAAACCATGATACTCACGCATTTTTTCCATTGCCATGACATCCTTGGGCTCTTCAACTACCAAAATAATACTGCGGTCACGCGTTTTATCCTGACAAATCTCACAAGGATCTTCTTCTGTGATATTTCCACATATACTACAAAAATGTAAATCGCGCTTCACACTGATCAACGCCTTAGCAAAAGCATTGACATCTTCTTCTTTCATATCAAGGGTATAAAAAGCTAAACGAACAGCTGTTTTTTGCCCGATTCCGGGTAATTTCATATAGCTTTCAACTAGTTTAGCAATAGGTTCAGGATAATGCATATTTTTTTAAACTTCCTTTCACATCAAGTGTTGATAGTGCCTATGATTTCAGGCGGTAACAAAAACAGTAACAACGTTTATTAAAAAACTAATAAGAATCAAGAATATCGCTTATATATTCAGGAAGTCTATCTAGGAAATCACTCATTGATCTTTATTTTTTCAAGCAGTTTTTTTCTACATTATTTCTCAGAACGTATATTGTACCATCTTTTTACCATAATTTCTCAATTACTTTTACTACTAACATCTCTTTATTTTCATATTTTCCATTTTAACATACTCTGCTGAGTATGATTAGTCAACACCATTGTAATGAGAAGTTTTGTCTGTGATTTTTCGTTTAGTTTAAATAATGATGAATTCTAGTAAGGCGACATATTTTGCTAATAATAAAGGTATACGAAAATTCATAGCATTTTTTGCTAAAAATTTTCGTATACCTAAATGAAAATTTTACTTACCTCAATTATTATCTAACCACTTCTTTACACTACACGGATCATCAAACGGCGCTATTTTTTTCAAACATTCTTTTGATTGCTCTTTCAACTCTCGTATTCCATCTTTTAATTTAGCTGGTCTTAAAGATTGAATATCTTCTAATTCGCATCCTAACTCTATAATTTCAATAACATCTTCACTTAATCCTTTTTCCTCTAGAATACTCACAGAATACGGACTGAACAAATAATTTTCACAATCCTCAATTGTTAACAACTCATTTTCCAAAGATTCTAAAAGTCCTATAGCCGTAACTAATATCAATCTCTCTGCTTCATTCTTTTTGACAACACTAAATTTTAATTCCATATCCATACCTCCTAAGGATTACTCCATCCTGATTTAACTTTCACTTCTGTATTTTCAGAACTTCGTTTTGCTTAATAGAAACTTCTAGACACTTTTCTATGTTTAACAAATCTTGTTGCGGCAATCGTGGAATATCCTTTCTTGCTTCATCTTTCGTTTTTTTAATTGCATTGGTTAATTCACCAATCGAAAATGCAGTCATCCATTTTTTCATTTTCCTATCTTCATACTACATAAAATAAGTATCTGATAAATCGGGCTTGTCCGACATAATAATCACCTTCCTTTAAGACAGTTCAACTATAAGAACATACATTTCCTTTGTCTACTAGAATTGTCTAATTAAGTGCAACAGTTACAAATTTGACATTAATATAAAATAGAAGTAATATAAAAGTACGATATCGCACTAAAAGGAGAAGCCTATGGATTATAAAAAAATAATGATTCGGTTGAATAATGCATTAAATCAGATTGATTTGGCATATTCAGATATAGCAAAAAAGAATGGACTGACTTTCAATTCTTTAATGTTGCTTTATATTGTCAATGATTCTGTTAACGTTACACAAAAACAGATTTGCGACAGGTTGCACCTTCCTAAATCTACCGTTCATAGTATTTTGAAAAACTTCATTAGTAAAAATTTGTTAGTGCTTGTTAATGGAAGTAACAAAAAAGAGAAATACATTCATTTCACTACGTCTGGTATTCAACAATTAGAAAAAGTTTTCAAAGAAATTGAACTATTCGAGAGCAATATATTATCGACCCTTGGCGTGGAAAAATGCTCGCAACTAATTACTATATCCGAACAACTTAGTAGTATCGTTGAAAATGAAATTATAGGAATAGAAAATACTGGAGGCAATAAAAATGGCAATTGAAATAAAAAAATTAGATAAAAAAGATTTTGGTAAAGCAATTGATTTTGCCATAGAGGGAATGAATTTTGATAAATACATTGACAATAAATTTGCACTCAGATTATATGGCAGGTTTTTTCTTTACACAGAACTAGAACGTTCTACACAAGTATTAGCTGCGTATATGGATGATAAACTAGTTGGTATTCTTATGGCAGATATTAAAAATGAACCGAAACATTATTCGTCAATTTGGAGAAAAATGTATATTCAAATATTTGAAATTCTTATGTCAATTCTTTCCATAAATGGAGCCGATACTTATGATGTAGCCAACAAAGAAATGTTTGAGGAATATTCGAAAGATATTACACCAGACGGTGAAATTTGTTTCTTAGCTACCGATCCTACAATACATAGAAAGGGAATTGGAACAATATTGATAAATGAAATTAGCAAACGTGAAAGAAATAAATTGATTTATCTATATACAGATGACAACTGCACTTATCAGTTTTATGAAAAAATGGGATTTAAACGTGATAAAGAAAAAGTTATCAAGATGGAAATTGCAGGTAAAGATATTCCTTTGACTTGCCTATTGTATAGTAAATTGTTGTAAAGTTTAAAAATTAGTAATTATCTTATTAGTAATTGTTGTCTGCTATAAAAAACTTCATAAGGGGTTTTCCAATTTAGGCATTTTCTTGGCCTATTGTTCAATTTATCAATAACTGATTCAATATATTCCTCTGAAACAGGCGTCATATCCGTGCGCTTTGGTAAATATTCACGTATTAACCCGTTGGTATTTTCATTTGTTCCACGTTGCCATGGAGACCAAGAATCTGCAAAATAGCAATCAATACCACATAATCACTAAAGTACTTATATTTTGCAAATTCTGGTCCTCTATCTGGTGTGATAGTTTTACATTGTTTCTTGTTTAGAGGAGATAATAATTGTATAATCATATCCC
This sequence comes from Enterococcus sp. 9D6_DIV0238, assembly GCF_002174455.2. Lineage (NCBI taxonomy): Bacteria > Bacillati > Bacillota > Bacilli > Lactobacillales > Enterococcaceae > Enterococcus > Candidatus Enterococcus dunnyi. The sequence continues at coordinate 2,931,617 of NZ_CP147246.1, read as the reverse complement.
TTACACAAATTGGATCGTTTTTAAGAATTCTACCCGCTAACAAAAAACGAGATTTCCGATCAACTAATGTTACAAGGCAAGATTTCCCTCGATGTCCCAGTACAGTATCTGTTTCCCAGTGACCAAGTTCTTCTCTATTTTCAGCTTTAATTGGACGCTCATGAATCGTTTTCACATCAGTAAATCGTCCACGACGATCACCAATCCGTTTATTCACTGATTTTCTTCCTTTTCGTCTTAACATTTTGCGTGCCCCAGGACTACCTACAGGAAATCCTTCATCAAATAGACCACCGTAAATAGATCGATAAATAGTAGGATAACTAATAATAGATTCGTTACTTTCTAAATTAATTCTATTCGCTATCTGTTCTGGAGACCATTGGTCTTCAAAAAGTAGTTTGCGAATGGTTTCTTTATAGGGGGATTGATCCAATATTTTCTTTCGCCCACATTTCTGCTTATTCTTATGATACGATTTTTGTGCTTGAGAAGGCGAATAAGCTCTAAACTTTGTAGTATTCCTCTTAAGCTCTCTCATAATCGTTGAAGGGCTTCTTTTGATCAAACGTCCAATTCTACGAATAGTAAAACCAAAGCCATGATAGAGAAAGATCATTTCCCGCTCACGTATCGTAAGGTGTGTATATGAAGTCATAGCTAAATACCTCCTAGTCGATATAATTCGTCAACACCATTATAACAGGCTTTTCCACCTTCAATTTATAGTGTTGCACTTAAATTATACATTCTAGTAGTGTTAGGTTTTTTACTAATAGTAAAGGTATACGAAAATTTTCAGCTCTTTTTTTGCTAAAGATTTCCGTATACCTAATCAATTAATATCATAAATAGGTGAGTTTAGTCCATCATCTTCCCTAAATTTATTTATATTACTTATTATCAATTCCTTGTTCATTTTTTCAATTTCTCTAATTGATGTTTCTAATTTTTCAGGAATTAAGCTTGCAACATCTTCTAATTCACTGCCTAAGTGAATCGCTGAACCTAATTCAGGAAACTTAGCTTCTAATTTTTCTATATTAAAAGGCTGATACAACAATGCCATCGCATCATCATAATTTAATATTCCTTCCTCAATACATTTCAATAGTCCTAAAGAGACAATAGACAAATATATTTCAGTTGTATTTTGATCTTTTAAATTAATTACCATCCTGTACTCCACTTTCCTTTCACTTTTACGTTAAACACTCTACCAGATTTACTTTCAAAATAATGAATGGATATTCTCTTTCCTGATTTATCGTAACCATTTTTATATACCTTTTTCCATTCCCCAGCTTCAACTCGCCTTAATCCATCTAGAATCGACCCATTATTTACTTTAACTTTTTTTGTACCATTTTTTACTCCAGTAAACCCTTCCGGATATTGTGGCGCATCTTTTATTCCATTATACGTATTTTTGACTTCAAAATTACTATAGTTATCACCACTCATAATATTTTGAACACTCATACCACCAACTGCTGTTGCATGTGCCCAAACACCTAATGTATTTGCCCCCACCGCTGGAATTGCACCTAGACTAGCCCCTCCAGTTGCAGGTGCGGTGACAAGACTACCAGCCGTACCACCAAATAACCACATAGCACCACCGACATATTCCGCACCAGCTTGAAATACACCTAATAAGTTTCCTACAAACACACCTTCATTATACCCTTTATGCTGTTGCAGGGAGTCTTTTACATCTCTTTCTCCAAAAAGACCATCCAACAATGCTTTCACACCATTGTTTTCTAAAACCTGATAGCTTGCTCCAGCTAGAAAAGATTTTAATGATTTTAAATCGTCTTTTGCGATTTCAACTGCTAATTCATTCGTTGCATCTTTATCTAGCTTACCATTTCTATAGACTTCATAAAATGTTTCACCATTTTGAAGCGTTACTTTTTTCACTTCTAAATTATCTGCATGCCGTTCTTCATACTCAGCCCATTTCGCAGAGATCGTGTTTTTCCACGAAAGATTTTTCGGCACTATAAACGTTCCTGTTGCCCCATTCCAAGCGGTATTAGCTTGTGCTAAACCCTGATTGACCGCTTGCTGTAAACTAGCGATTTCAGAAAAAATAGAAGAGGAACTTCCGTTAAATGCCAACAATTTTTGTAGCTGTTCTTCTAGTTTCTGTTTTGTCGCACTATACATGCCGATCAACGCTGCATTTCCTAATAGCTGAAATGCTTTGGTTGCATCTGGTGTTTTGGACGAATGTAATTCTCTACGAATATTTTCCGCCTGACTCAATAATTGATCTGCTTTACGAATATTTTCTTCCAATTCTGATTGTTTCAAATCGCCACTATCCACTTGAGAAATATATTCTTCTGGAAATTTCTTAACGGCTTGCTCAACAGCTTCTGATAATAATATACCCCCTTGTGCTAAAGGATACAGCACCGTATTAAAATAAGCCTTCGCCGAATCATACGCTTTCCCCGTCAAAAAAGGACTTCCGACCACAAAATCAGTGATTGCTTTTTTGTAATTCTTGATACCCTTCTGTTTGTGCCTTACACATTGAAGACACGCTAGAAGCTTGACTTTGAGACGATGAAACATACATATCAACACTCATTCGTATCCTCCTCTACTAATAATTTTCTCTTTTCATAATCGATATCCTCTAGTTGGTCTAGCACTCTCTTCTTTTGATCATGGAGTTCTGTTTCATCTATTTCCAAATGTTCCAGTATTTTCCTTGATTCTTGAGAATATTCATCCATCAAAGATTGATAAAATGTGCCTTGCTCGTTTTTATGGAATAAATAGCATAGATTATCTAAAAAATGACGTGCTTCATGAAGGTGTTGTTCATAGCTTTCTTTTATCCGCCTTACTTGCTTTTCTTCATTTGCAATCGATTCTTCTTTTGACTGCAATTGCTGTTCTTCTTTTTGCAGTATTTCTAATTGCTTCATTTACCTAGACCTCGAATCATCGTATTCGCTACTTTTTGATCCAGCGCTTCAAACTCCTTTGCTACACTTTGAAGATTACTGGAAGCTTGAAAAACTGCTTGTGCAATTTTTGTGGCTGTTTCTTGAGCTGTCGTGATTGCTTCCTGCGCATTTGTATTACCTGCCACAGTTGTTTGAGTATCTTTAGTAATCGAAGCTGATTGAATCAATTTATCTGTTGCACCCTTTAAAGCAGTAGCCTTTTGACTAGCACCAGTAAAATCACTTTGTATCTTCATAAAATTATCCACCTTTTTATAAAATATATCATACAAAAATAATATCACATGCCTATTTTTTTGGATAGATAATATTCACTTTAAGTAGCTAAAAAACTGATAAGTATTTTTCATCGATCTTAACTCTATTTCAATAAAGCATTTAGTTGACTTAATCAACTAAACGCTTTATTATTATCATATATTAATGAGAAAGGATGTTTTTTATGAAATATACATTTATTGTTTTATTAGAATTTTACCCAAAATGGCTAAAGCTTTCTCGAGAAGTTCGAAATGAACAGGCTAAAAAATTACTTTCTGTTATTGATAGATATCCAGCTATCTCAGTTCGGTTCTTCGACGCAGAAGCTTTTCCAGGTGCTAACTACACAGATTTTACGATTTGTGAAACAACCGATTTAGCAGCTTACCATTTTATGTGGGAAGAAATACGTGATACAGATCTTTATACTGAAAGCTACTTTAAAATAAAAGAAGTCATTTTTGGGATAGAAGACGCTTTCAAAGAATTTGAAAAACAAAAATTGCCGCTCGTAACATAATCTATAAATGGAAAAGAGGTTTCTCTAATGAATAACGATGCTATCCTTGGTAAATGGATTGACCGTGTTTATCGTCAACTTTTACATGTAAACAAAACAAAAATCAAAGAATTTGATATTAGCCCAGCGGATTACAATTATTTTCTCACTATTGAAGAATATCCCGGTTGTACTCAAAATTTTCTTGCAGAAAAAAGAATGGTCGATAAAGGTTTGGTCGCTAGAGTCGTTAAAACATATACTGAAAAAGGCTATATCATAAAAAAACAGAGTTTACAAAAGAAAAGTTCTTATAATCTATTTCTTAGTGACTCTGGTAAGCAGCTAGTAATCGACATGAGAAAAGCTATTACAACGACAGAAAATTATTTAGAAGAACAGGATGGCAGCAAAAATTTCGTAGATTTGATTGACCATTTAAAACGAATCTCTATGTATCTTGAACAACAAAACAATAACTATGAATAAAAAAAGAGTGTGAATTAAAATAATCTCTAAAAGTTGTATTTTTCAGGTACAACCTTTGGAGATTATTTTATGGATTCAAATCAAAAAATAACTTTAAACAAATCCTTTTTTATTTTTTATCACGGCATTTCGAAAATTTCATGAACTATTTTTAACCGATCCAAGAAAGAAGTTCCTTTGGTTCATCGATCAGTAAATCAGGTCGTTCTTTCGCCAATTCTGCTTTCGCGTGGCTGCCCCATGTCACCCCGCAAGTTCCGACTTCTGCCGCTTTGCCCATTTGGATATCAAAAATAGCATCGCCTACTATTAGCGTTTGAACTGGATTCATCGAATATTTTTTTAGTAAATAATGAATACCTTCTGGGTCGGGCTTATAGTTAGACACTTTATCAGAACCCACGATTTCCGTGAAATAATCACTAATAGTCAACGACTCTAAATTTCTTTTTAGCACATCTGTCTTTTTACTCGATACGACAAACAGCACTTTTTTATGTGTTTTTAACGTTGTTAGTAACTCTTTGATCCCTGGAAAAATCTTTAGATAGTCGTTTTCGTATTCTTTGTAGCTAGTTCGAAATAAGCCAAGCAGTTCGTCAAATTCATTTTGTGAAAGAGCTCGGTTCGACATTTCCTTAAATGATTTTTCAATCGGTATGCCCATATAATATTCAATCGTTTCTTTTTTTGGGATCGTCAGTCCCATTTTTTTAAACGCTTCTTCTGTTGCTTTAAACCCACACTCTTTTGAGTCTCCTAACGTTCCGTCAAAATCAAAAATCACATACTCATAGCTCACGCTTCAACACTCCTTTTATTCCCTTTTTCTAGACAAAAAAACGCAGAACCATGCAGTTATGCGATTGGCTCTACGTTTTTATTTCGTTTAAAATCCTGGTAATCCTTTAGTGTATTTACCCATTGTTGCTTCTGATTCCTTGTCAACTTTAGCTAAAGCATCATTGACTGCCATGATCACAAGATCTTGAAGCATGTCGATATCTTCTGGATCTACAACATCTTCTTTGATAGAAATGTCTTTCATTTTACGGTCACCAGTGAAAGTTGCTGTGACTAATTCGTTGGTTGATGCACCGATAAATTCTCTTTCGTTTAATTCAGCTTGCGCTTTTTCCATGTCCTTTTGCATTTTTTGGACTTGCTTCATCATTCCTTGCATATTGCCCATGCCTCGCATCATATTTATCGTCTCCTCTTAATCATTTATTACTTCAACGAGCTCTGAGCCAAAAATGGCAATCGCTTCGTCTACTACTTGATTGTTCACTTCTTGCGGTAATTCTTCTTCGTCTGTCAGTAAATGGGCACCTTCGCTTGATGTATCCTGTTCGTTTGCTGTCTGATCATTACCACTGTCTTTGTTTTGACTAATGAATGATTGTCGTAATTTTGGCCAGCTTTCTTTTGTGATGCAGACCATCTCCGGTGCATAATTAGCTAAACGACTAAGATTATTATGCAATGCTAATTGCAGCTCTTCGTCCTCCATAGCACGTCCACAAACGATTTCATATTCAAAAGCAATCACTAAACCTTTGGGACCTGCTGCGACCGGTTCACTAGCCTTCAGCATTGCCCGTTGTGTTACTGACATCATTTGCAGCAGATCATCCCACACATTTTTAACATTCAGCAAATGATCTTTAGTTGCCTCATTCAAGACCTTATAAACCATTTCTGTCGGGATCCTTAAGGTACTCTTACTGCTTGTGGCCCGTGTTGTTTTAACAGGCTCAGCTTCTTTAGCTGCAACACCGTTTTTCTTTAAATCAATCAATTCTTTTTGCAGCTGTTCGATTTGTTGTTGTAGTCCATTGATATCTTCAGTGGCTGCCTGCGGGACATTTTCATTTGTCATGATCGCAGGTTTGACTGCTTTAGCCAGCTTGACCGTTGCGACTTCTAAATAAATATTGGCATTATTTGTAAAACGAATATCGTTTTGAGTCTCACTTAAAATTTGGATCATTTGATAAATTTTTTCAGCATCTGTTTGACCAGCCAGTTCTTTAAACTGATCCGTCAAATTTCCGACTTTTTCCGCCAAGAGCTTTGGTGCTTGCTGGAACATCAATAAATCACGGCAATATAATAGTAAATCTTCTAAAAAGCGTCGGGCCTCTTTTCCTGAACCCAGAATACTTTCTAACGTTTCCAACGCTTTTTCGACGTCACCTGCGGTACAGCTTGAAATGTACTGATCCATCATTTCATATGTCAAACTACCTGTGACCTGCATCGCATCTGTCAGTGTGACCTTTTCATCACTAAAGGAAATCGTTTGATCTAAAATACTCAATGCATCCCGCATCCCGCCTTCGGCTGCGCGACCGATCACATATAATGCCTGCTCTTCAAACGCTACATTGATTTGATTTAAAATGTATGCCATATGATCGACAATATCTTGCGTCCCAATACGCTTAAAATCAAAACGCTGTGTTCTAGAGATGATCGTTAATGGGATTTTATGAGGTTCTGTCGTCGCTAAAATGAAAATAACATTTTGAGGCGGTTCTTCTAGCGTTTTCAACAGTGCATTGAAAGCGCCGGTTGACAGCATATGTACCTCATCGATGATATAGACTTTATATTCAGCTTGGGTCGGCGCATATTTAGCTTTATCACGAATATCACGAATTTCTTCAACACCATTATTACTGGCCGCATCGATTTCGATGACATCATTTAAACGACCTTCAGTGATCGCGATACATGTTTCACATTCATTACATGGCTCGCCATCCACACTGTGCTTACAGTTGATGGCTTTTGCAAAAATTTTCGCCGCACTAGTTTTTCCTGTTCCTCTGGGGCCGGTAAATAAATAGGCATGTGAGGTTTTCTTTTGCACGATGGCATTTTTTAAAGTTTGAGTAATTGCTTTTTGTCCTACTACATCATCAAAGCGCTGCGAACGCCAGACACGATACAAAGCTTGATAAGCCATGATTTACCCCTCCCTCGAAATTTCACTAGTTACTATTATACGTGATTTTTACAGATAAGGCATTAAAAAAATGTTAAAGCTGTGATAGTTTTCCTATGTCCCGCTCTAAGTTCCTTTGTTCCTACTCTTAAACCGATCCATGTACCAAGACAATTTTCTAACAAGCAATTAACAAACACGCGTTATTTTAAAATCAAAAAAATAATCGTTCTCATGAATTCAAATATTGCACATCTTTTGGTAGTACTAATCTTTTTCTATCAATGAAACTTCTTAGATCCATGATATTTTTAAAGGAAGGAATATCCTCTACGATCATATTGACTCCCTCGGTTATATGTGTTAGCGCATAATTTGAAATGTACAGATCGAATGTATTGTCTTCTGTTTGCAGCGGTTGGTCATAATAATGATATTCTTGGATCGTCATTGAAATTTTGTCTCTAAAATTATCATGTAAAATCGAACCTAACAGCTTCGCATGATCTTTCCCTAGATCACTAAGCACCAAAACAGATACTTGATGACGTTTTGCATCAGATTGCTCTGTTAACTGATCCCAGCGAATCGATATTTCATGCAGCATTTCGTTAAAATACATCGATTCCCAAGGAAAATTCGTCTTTTTTTCCAAATCGCTCAATGCTTTCGTTACCACAGCACCTAAAACCACATAAGTCTGTCTAATTATTTTGCTCGAATATAAAAAACGATCGTACACCATATACTTTTTATAGGGAAACATTTTATGTTTTGCGTAAATATGTTCAACTAGATTAACGATACTTGCTCTACTCGCAGCTGAAATCTCGATCTTCAATGCATTCTTGATCGTATCGACTAAATCATTTCCTTGATTGAGTATATTTTCTTTTTCCTGTAAATTATCCCAACCAAAATCCCACCAAAAAATCGAATAACAAAAATCTTCATACCAATTCTCAGGTAAAACGATCTCTAAAGGCTTTAAGATTGCTTCGACATCTTTCTGATATTTTTTGATATCGATCGTTTTTTTGACAAAGCTGTGGATAGGGTCTCTTCTATCCTTGATCAAAAATCCCTGAGATTCACGAATGATCGTTACTGCGATCGAGTTGACCAAATGAACAAGCTGGCCATCATTCAATTCTAAATCAAATTTAGCAGCTATTTTGTCCGCAAGAGCAAATATTTTAGCTCGGTCAAACGGAAAAGGCCAGTCTCTGGTTCCATAAACTTCTATGAAATACGAGGTAAAAAAGTAACGAACTTTTCGTTCATCTTTTCCATAAACATAATATGGCGAACGACTCATGTTGATTTTTCGATCTTTCAGCGCAGACAATATCGAATTCGACAGACGGTATAAACTGGAATTACTTAAATAGATTTTTTCTTCCCAATAAGCTGCTGATTGATTCGGTTGAAAGAAAATCGATTCTAGTAATGTAAACGCATTCGATTCTTTGATGATTTCTATATAAATATCATGTATCGAATGGTACGGTGACGTAATCAACCGAATGCCGTATTTTCTTGAAACTTCTAATGTAAAATAATCTGACCAACGATCCTCTATGTACTGACAATCCAGCATAACTGTTTTTTTGGAACAATCGATTTTTTCAGCTAATTCTTCCGATGTGACCCATCCATTTGGTTCATCCAATAAATTCAATAACAGAACTCTACGATGCATTGCTGGTGACAATAATCTTTCCATTTTTCCCCCTCTTTTCAATTTAATGTACATTTCTTCAAATTTTTCCAATGATGAGGAATATTTTGAAGAAATCCTTATTTGACAATAAGTATAGCATTATTTTGCCCTTTTTTGAATCGATTGAAAGCGCAACTCAATTGGATTATTCAAAAACAGCTTTTATTATATAAGTGTAAAAAACGAGGATTTAAAGTTTATCGATAAATGGAAAATCTCACCACTTTTTTGGAGGGATTAGACATGAAAAAAAACACAATAAAACAAACGATCATCGCTGGTTTCATCACTATTTTAGGTGTAGCCTTATTTATCGGCGGCTACATTTGGACAGATACTATCAGTAGAGCAAACACTCCGGATCCTTCATCTAAAACAACAAAAATCCATCTTATAAAAAATGTACCGACAGACCAGGATATGAAGAAATTAGTCGCAACTCCTAAGAAAAAACAAATGAAAGAAAAAATAGTAGCAGTCAATGTAAAAAAAGATACGATCGCTCCCTTGATCGACGTCCCTGAAGTAACACTCGAACAAGACGCACAGGTCGATATTTATGATGGCGTTAGCGCAACCGACGATCATGATGGTGATCTTACAGCCAAAGTATCAGCAGAAAATACGTTAGATACTTCAATTATCGGCGATCAAACGATTCACTTTTCTGTTACAGATCAAAATGGAAACACCGGTCATGCTGATCGACTCTATCATATTGTTGCTAAAAACGAACCTATCGCTGTTACTCCAGCTCCTGTCGAAGATACCACGATTGCACCAACTCCTGAAGCACAAACAACCGCTGCTTCTGCCACAGCAACCCCTGAACCAGCGTCAACTCCAGCTTATGCTCCTATGACATTGACGATGAATGGACAAACGATTCCTTATCAAAATGGCGGTCAAGGCAGTGGTCAAAGTATTATCGATTCAAATCCCGGCGGTGTTGCTTCCACTTGGGGCGGTGCGGCTGTCCAATCAGGAGATGACGGACAAAATACCCACTTCATCGGACACAATCCCGGCATCTTCTCTAATTTATTTTCCTTAGGCGCAGGCAGCCAAATCGTTGTGACTGATGCAACTGGTGCACCAACAACTTACACTGTACAGACGTTATTGCAGCTAGACGATTATGGCAACGAAGTTGGTACTGGAACAAGCTATTGGGATTTCACGGTTGGTACTGGTGGTGGTGAACGAATCACCTTACAAAGCTGTATCAATGATGATGTGAATTTGTTTGTCATTGCTTATAAATAAGAAAGAGCATCTACGAATATTATCTCGTAGATGCTCTTTTGATCAATTCGGTAGCAACTGTGATTTTTCTTGCCACTGGTGCTGCTTCTTCTATAATGGAAAAAATGGTTGCTACTGCCAGTTCCCCCATCCATTCAGTATGAATCTTCACTGTAGTCAATGCTGGGCTCACATATTTTGCTACACTGATGTCATTAAAGCCAATCAGTGAAATATCTTCCGGCACTCGATAGCCCAGTTCCTGAATCGCCTTTAAAGCACCGACCGCTAGTGCATCACTTGAAACAAAAAAGGCAGAAGGATACTCTTTCGGATGCTGTTTTAGGTACTCTTTCATCACTTCATATCCACTGTTGACAGTAAATTGTGCTTTCAAGATATATGCTTCATTCAATAACTCTTTGGATGCTAATATTTCTCTAAAGACCGTTAGACGTTTATCTTCCAAAGGCGTCAGACAGCCTTTGGTACGTTCTTCACCAGATAAAATACCGATTTCTTGATGTCCCTGCTGAATAAAATAATTCAAAACAGTGGATACACTTTGCTGAAAATCGACGACAAGCGAGTTATAGCCCCAATCTAACGCATCAAAATCAACAAATAGCAGGTTGCTGTTTAACTCAAATAAGGCATCAGCCTGTTCTTGATCAAACTTACCCAACGCTAAAATACCATCAACAGCTTCATCATTCAGCTCTTCCATTGAACGCTTGATCAACTCGATTCCCAGTTCCTCTGCTTTTTTTTCGATGCCTAAACGAATCGAGAGATAATAAATATCTTCTAACTCTTCAGCCTCGTCGTACCACTGAATAAATAGAAGCTTAGCCTTCGCTTTTTTACTTACTTTTTTATGCTTGGTGTAATTCAACTTTTCAGCTGCTTCAAAGATTTTCTGTTTGGTTTCAAGTCCTACTGAAAGCGTAGGATCATAATTTAATACTCTAGACACGGTTGCTGGTGAAACGTTCGCTAACTCTGCGATATCTTTGATCGTTGCCATTTTCTCACCTGCCTTCTTATAAAATATCTATAAATCGCTTAAAGGCAGCCTGGCCTTCTATCGTCCGTTTATATACACCTGCATCTGCTAAGACACGAGCAAAAATTTGACCCACTTCTGTTTGAATGATATCTTTCGCATTCTGATCATCGAACGTATACTTTTCTTTCATTTGGTCGGCCCATAATTTATGATAATCCGCTATTTGATGGTCTTGTTCAAGAACATATTTTTCGACTTCATGCAATTCTTCATTTAAACGCGGAGGTAAAACAGCTAGTCCCATTACCTCGATCAGACCGATGTTTTCTTTTTTGATATGCTGCACGTCCTGATGAGGATGAAAAATACCATCTGGATACTCAGCTGTTACATTGTTATCACGTAAAACTAAGTCCAATTCAAACAACGGGCCTTTACGTCTAGCAATTGGTGTGACCGTATGATGAGGGGTGCCATCCTCAGAAAAAGCCTGAATCGATACGTCTTCATCGGAATAATGACGCCATTTTTCTAAAATATATGCTGCTGCTTCGATTAGATCCTCAGACTTGGGACTTTGCAGCCGAATGACTGACATTGGCCATTTGACGATTCCAGCATTCATCAATGGAAATTCTTTTAATTCAAAATAATATTCGATGTCTGCTTTTTCCATAGGGAACACGTGACGGCCGGCCTGGTAATGATCATGGCTTAAAATAGAACCCCCAACGATCGGCAAATCAGCATTTGAACCAACAAAATAATGAGGCAGCACTTCTGTGATTTTTAGCAAACGACGAAAAGTGTCTTTAGAAATCACCATTGGCCGATGCTCCTCTGACAAAATGATCGCATGCTCGTTATAATATGCATATGGAGAATATTGAAATCCCCAGCTCTCTCCGTCAAGATTCATTCGGATAATACGATGATTCGTTCTTGCCGGATGATCGATACGTCCTTTATAGCCTTCATTTTCCATACATAATAGGCATTTAGGGTAATCAACTTTTACTGCTTGGCGCTCTGCTGCAATCTGTTTGGGATCTTTTTCCGGTCGGGATAAATTGATTGTGATTTCAAGATCGCCATACTCTGTTTTTGCCGGAAAAAGAATATTCTTAGCGATCGCGCGTGTTTTGATGTAGTCATTTTCCTTACTCAATTTATAAAAATAATCAGTTGCTGCGGCAGGATCTTTCTCATAATACTGAGCAAAAAGTGCATTAACAACAGATGGCGGCGGTGTTAAAAAATCCATTAGTTGTGCTTCAAAAATCTCTCGTGCAGAAACATCATTTTCTACAGCTCCATTTTTTACTGCTTCGCTTACTAATTCATCCAGTAACTCTAATGAGCTTTTACTGACCACTTGAGGAGCAACGGTTTCTATAGATTCCGCTCCGATCATTCCGAGAATTCGATTTTGCAAATATAAACGGTCAAGGTCCATCCAGCCGCCTGCTTGGATCGCAAGTGTTACAAAGTCGGTAATCGTTTGACTCATCGACATCATTGTTCCTCCTAGTCTTCATAGCCCTTCGGATGACTGATATGCCAGTCCCAAGCTGTTTTGATGATTTCTTTGATATCTGTTACTTTAGGCTGCCAGCCTAAAATTTCTTTTGCTTTTTCACTTGAAGCAACCAATTTACTAGGATCTCCAGTTCGGCGCGGTAAAATTTTTGCTGGAATCTCTTTTCCTGTCACTTCACGAGCTGCCTCCAGCATTTCCTTCACTGAATAGCCATTATTGCTGCCAAGATTGAAGATATTGCTTTCGTTGCCGTTTTGTAAATACTCTAATGCAGCAATATGAGCAGCAATCAAATCTTCGATGTAAACATAGTCACGGATACACGTCCCATCCGCCGTATCATAATCATCGCCATAAATTCCTAAGTATTCTCGTTGACCTAATGCCGCTTGTAAAATGATCGGTACTAAATGGGTCTCTGGATCATGATCTTCTCCGATCGATGCATCAGCTTTTGCCCCAGCCACATTAAAATAGCGTAACGCAACATAGCGCATTCCGTATGCTTGATCACACCACTTCATCATTTTTTCCATCATTAGTTTACTTTCACCATACGGATTTTCCGGATTCGTAGGCACTGTTTCTACGATCGGCATTGCTTTAGGTTCACCATAGGTTGCAGCGGTTGAAGAAAAGACGATTTGTTTTACACCAAACTCCGCCATCACTTCTAATACAACCTGAGTTCCATAGACATTATTGTTGAAATAGATCAACGGTTTTTCAACCGACTCACCAACAAGAGAGCTTGCTGCAAAATGAATGACGCCGTCAATCGATTCTTTCTTAAAAATATCCTGCATAAATGCTTTATCTCGAATATCTCCTTGGTAGAAAACAGCCTGTTCATGAACCGCCTGCTTATGACCTGTTTGAAGATTATCAACGACTATAACTTCATAATTTTTATTAATTAATTGATCCACAGCGTGGGAACCAATATAACCGGCACCGCCTAATACTAAAATTGACATGGTATTGCCTCCTTGGATTTTCTTATCCTCTTCATTTTAACATAGCTCCTATTTTACTGCTTTTTTGCGCCATCAGCAATCTTTGCTACGTAAAAATCCGCCGAATACCCTACTTTGTCTAAATAGATTTGTCCCACTTTTTGAGTAAAAGCTTCAACATTTTCTTTCTGTACCAAAGCAATACTGCATCCGCCAAAACCTGCTCCAGTCATTCTTGCGCCAAGTACACCTGGTTGATCTTGAGCAGCAAAAACTAGTGTATCCAGCTCTACTCCAGTTACTTCATAATCCTCTCTTAAAGAAGCATGGGAAGCGTTCAGCAATTGACCAAAAGCAGTTAAATCATTTTGAACCAACGCATTCTTTGCTTTGATCGTTCGTTGATTCTCTGTAATTGCATGTTTCGCCCGCCGAATCAAGCGTTCATCCGAAATCAGTTGTTTGTTTGCTTCAAAGGTCTCTTCTGATAACTCACCTAATGAGTCGATCGGTAACTGTGTCTGTAAAAGCTGCAACGCCTTCTCACACTCTGCACGCCGCTCATTATATTTTGAATCAGCTAGCTCTCTACGCTTGTTGGTATTCATGATCACAATAACATAATCACCAAAAGCCGCTGGAACCATTTCGTATTCTAGTGTGTTGGTATCTAACAAAATAGCCTGATCTTTTTGTCCCATACCGATCGCAAATTGATCCATGATCCCAGAATTGACACCGATAAATTGGTTTTCCACTTTTTGGCCCGTTTTAACTAAGTCCAGCATCGGTACCTCCAGTTGAAATAAATCGTTTACAATCACACCCATCAGAAGCTCTATGGAAGCAGAAGAGGAAAGCCCGGCTCCATTTGGGATCGTTCCATAAAATAAAAGATCCATTCCCTGATCGATTTGATAGCCTGCATCGATCAAATACTTGATCATTCCTTTCGGATAATTCGTCCAATCATGTCTTTTATCATAGCTCAAATCATCCAATGAAACTTCAATGATTCCCAACTCAGAAAAATTTTCTGAGTAAAAGCGAATCAATCGATCATCACGTTTTCCAGCCAAACCATATGTCCCGATCGTGATCGCGGCAGGAAAAACATGTCCTCCGTTATAATCCGTATGTTCACCGATCAAGTTGATTCGTCCTGGAGCAAAGTAATTCTCTTGTGCTTCTTTTCCAAAGGTGGATCGAAATAATTGATCAAGCTCTTTTTTCATGTCTATTCTCCTTCTTTTTCATTTAGTAAACTTATTATAAAATATTTACTAAATTTTATCAATAGTTTTAATTACCTTGATCTTTTCAAGCTATTGGATTTTTTTTGACTTTTAGTTCATAATAGAAGTGTCTAAATGAATGGAAAGGAGCATTATCATTATGAAAAAATTTATTTCTGGTATGCTAGTAGGAACTGCTGTTACTTGTGCCGCAGTAGCCGGCTTAGCTGCAACGATCAAAAAAACGGTCATCGATCCGATTGAAGAAAAAGAAGATATGATCGAGGAAAACCGTAAAAAAGCAATGCGCAAACGTATTTCACGTTAAAGTGAAGAAGATGGACAGGAGTTACTTCTGCTTCCACCGTTTATTCGTTTTAAAGAGGACTAGGTCGTAACTCGTAGAGTTGTGTCCCAGTCCTTTTTTTTGAACAGATGATCCTGATCAATCTTGATAGAAAGAAATTTCAACAGCTCACGAGCATCCTTTACATCAATTGACAGACTGGTCAATCCGCTTTAAGATAGACATTATAAATAAAAGTGAGACAGGAGATTTTATAATGTACAGCTATTTTAATTGGGGCTATACTCAGAAAATAATTACTTTACTAACAGAAAGGAGAGGATAAAAAATCAAATAACGGAGGATGTACGATGTTAAAAAAACGAACAGCAAATAATAGAGATCATCATTTAATTATAGAAATGTGGGAACGATCTGTAAAAGCGACTCACCATTTTTTATCAGAGGAAGATGTGGCTTTTTATAAAAAAATCATTCCAGAAAGTTTAGCAAGTGTCGATTTATCTTTATGGGTCGATGAGGAGTGTGTAGTCGGTTTTAGCGGAATCGATGAGGATGAGTTAGTGATGTTATTTCTGGATCCGGATTTTATTGGAAAAGGATATGGCAGCAAGATAATCACTCATTTGATCAACAATGATGGGATAAAAAGAATTGATGTCAACACCCAAAATGAACAGGCAAAAGCGTTCTACCTACATCATGGATTCACTATTGAATCTGAAGATGAACGTGATGGATTTGGTAAACCTTATCCTATTACCCATCTAATCAAAAAATAGAAGTTGATACTCTAATGAGAGTCTTTAGGATCACAAAAGTGACTGAGACAAAACTCTGCGAGTCAAATCCCAGTCACCTGTAATCCGGATAAACGGTGAGAGCAGAAGCAATCCCTTCGGAAATAAGAAAGAATTCACAAAAATTGGCAAAACAATTTTCGTGAATTCTTTCTTATTGCTGTAAAACACAACGAAGAATGAGTTTATGTTGCACAGTACCTACTTGGTTCTCGGGATTAAACACTTCTGTCTCAACCTCTTTTAGTATTACTCTTTTTTAGGATAAATTTCTTGAGAAGTGCGCCATTGTTCCTTTGACTTCAGCCAGTTTCTCAGGTTTGACCAAAGGCAGTACTTTTGCTTGTAATGCATGGAAATCCTCTAAAGTCATTTTTTTCGTTTGTTGATCAGCAAAACTTTGTACAAGGATCGCTTTGGCTTCTTCTTGTTTTTCTGATAATGTATTTTCTAAGAAAAACGCTAAAAATTTCTGTTGTCCGCTATGCATAAGCTTTCTCTCCTTTTTCATCAATCGAATCACATGCTTTATTACTATATCAGTTAAAAATCGTTTCGGCAATTCTATCAGCTTCTCTTAAATTCCAAGGATCCGTACCTGGTCTAGCTGTCGCCGCAGTCAGCCAATGAAGTCCCTCTGTTGGAATCCCATAACAGAACAGACCGTTGATGACCTTTTTATCCGCTCCGATCATTTGACTGTTTCTTTTATCTACTAAAAGAGCACCCGTGGGAGAAATATCTCCAGAGGATAAGGTCAAATAATGAATCGTTCCTAAACCATCTTTTAGAAGTTGCTGTACTAACAGGTTTAAACTCAGCTGATTTTCAGTTTTTGGCAGACGAGCTTCGATCAGAAAATGAGCCGCATATTCATTTTCTGGATCGTCTTTAGGAAATGCGATAAATGTTTCGTTTCGCATTTCTATTTGCATTTCTCCTGCTAAAATATTCACGATTCCTGCTTCGATCAATGCTTCTAACTCGGCAATCCGCTCAAGCGGCGGACCGATCGATAAGAAAGCATTCAACGGCGTAAACCAATCCCATAGCCATTCTTTCGTTTCGTCATCTGTAAAAAGGTCATGATCCAGCATAAAGCGCACTTCATCCCGCAAATCCTTCAGACTATCTAAAGCTGCTGCAAATGGCCCGAAGACATTTCCTTTTTTGGCTGCTTCAATATCCCATAATAAATAGTCCTGTATAAATTTTTTGAAAGACTCCTTCTTTTTGATTGCTTGTTTTGGTTGTTCAAGAAAAGACCAATCCCACCACTCTTCTTCCTTGATCCCAAATTTCTGAAGAACAGTTTCATGCCCTTTGGTCCGAATAAAATCGTCTGTAAACTTACTCCTATTTACCTTTGGATAGTGTTCTTTGAGCAATACCGAATAATAGGCAAATTCAACTTCCTTTTTCAACAAAAAGAAAAATTGCTCTGCAGATAGGTTTTGTTTACGCTTGAATCGATTCAAGCTTTTCTCTTTTAAGAAACGAGGACGATATTCTTCCCCATACCCTTTTTGATTTAATCCTCTGGCATGATATGGGATTCCCCGTCTTGCTCCTGCAATGATTTTCGGTTCTTTTCCAGAAGGATGATAAACTAATTTTCCTGATTTTTCGGTGTAGGTGCCACCTCGATCACTTGTCAGTAAGGTAAGATAGTCAAAAAAAGCCAAGCCTAGTCCCCTTATCAAAAGCGGTTTTTGCTCTTTGACCGCTTCTAGATGAGCATCAGCAGCATTTTTAGGAGCAGAATAATACAAGCGGTGTTCACTGGCGTATGCTGCTAAATTATTCATTTCCCCTGTCAGTTCATTTTCTTGATGACCTAATGCCAAAATCACCTTATCCGCAGTTGTCTCAACAGCTTTGGTGTATACTTGGAAAAGTTCACCCTCTCTTCGGACTGCACGTACAGTATCTTTGAAAAATTTTACCGACGTTTGTTCTGTCATTCGTGTTTGAACATACTCATAAAACCATTGCTGGTATACGCCATATAAAGCTCGGGAACAATGATCGTTCGGACCTAATCTTTCACATTCTTCGATGAAGAAAGCACTATTTTCGCTATTTA
Source organism: Enterococcus sp. 9D6_DIV0238 (assembly GCF_002174455.2). Lineage (NCBI taxonomy): Bacteria > Bacillati > Bacillota > Bacilli > Lactobacillales > Enterococcaceae > Enterococcus > Candidatus Enterococcus dunnyi. The sequence goes on along the minus strand of NZ_CP147246.1, from coordinate 2,913,524 downwards.
GTTTTCTGATAAATGGTATTGCTTCCTGCTTTAGCCACTCAAATAAATTAGGGCCTTTTGCTATTGGACCTGCTGTGCTTAAAGTTTCATCGGTAAATAGAGTAACATGTGAAACGACTGAGTTCATCAATAGTGACGTTGATTGATCTATACGCCACACTTTTCCTCCTGGACCATAAGGATCAAACATTGTAATTTGGACTACCTGTTCATCTCTGGACCATTCAATGATTCGTTCCAACGCTGAAAGTCCACGCGGTCCTCCACCAACAATTGCTATTTTCATCTTATCCCTCCCTTCCCTGAATACAATTTTTTAGTCCAACCTATTCTCTATAATGTCTTTCAATGCAGCAGCATTATTATACGTTTGATCTTTCGCACCATAAATAAGTGTCACGACCGGATAATTCTGTACGATCCTTAAAAGCGTTTGTAAGGCTGTTTTGGCGTCACCGTTCTGTAATTCTACTTGGTATTTTTCTACAAATTCTGGAAATTTATTTTGTTCGTGATTAAACCACTGTCTTAACTCTTTACTAGGTGCAACTTCCTTCAACCATGAATCCAGATGCTCTTTTTCCTTTGACATTCCTCGTGGCCATAATCGATCGACCAATACTCGAAAACCATCTTCTTTTCCAGCTGGTTCATAGGCTCGCTTCAATTGAATCATTTCAATCACCTCATTCTTATTTTATCTTAATTGCTAAAAAAAGAAATGATTATGCTGTCCACTAAAAAGAAAAAACACAGAGAAACAAACGCCGTTCTGAATAGAGTCACCGTTTATTTCTGCTGTGTTTTGATTCATTACATATTTTTCTTCTTCGTTTTACCAGTCCAGCCTTCATAGCCGCCCTTTAAAATATAGACATCGCTAAAGCCATTTTTACGTAATTGGTTCGCTGTACGGATACTCAATGATTTTTTCTGATCATAAAGATAAACTGGTTGGTCTTTACGAATCGAATTCAATGTCGTTTTGATCGTTGTATAAGGCATATTACGCGCACCAAGAATATGACCTGCATCGAAAGAATCTTTTTCGCGGACATCAATGATCTGTGCTTTTCTCATGCCTTCTTTAAATTCTGCTTCTGTGATCGTTTTGGCAGAACGTTTCGCCATAATTCGCAGATATAACTCATTTAATCCCATTGCTAGTAAAATCGTTGCTAAAACAATATTAATAATCCATAAAACGTTCATTCCAAAATCCCTTTCTTACTGTTTCTCCATAAATTGTAAAGCTAAAGAAGCTGCACCGATAACACCGGCTTCATTCCCTAATTGTGCTAGTTTGACCTGTGTGCTGTTGCGAACCTCAGGAAAAGTAAACTCTTCAAAATAAGCTTGGACGCGGCTACGTAAAAATTCCCCTGCCGCAGAAACACCACCGCCAATAACAACACTAGATGGATTTAAGGTATTTCCGACATTTCCAACCGCTAGCCCTAAAAAGTAACAAACACGATCAACGACCATCAGACCAAAAGGATCATCTGCCTGTGCATAGTCAAAGACATCTTTACTTGAGACATCTTGTCCATCGTCGATTGCTTGTTTCAGCTTAGAATCACCTGCATATTCTTCCGACATATGGCGGGCAACACGCACAACTCCAGTTGCACTTGAAACAGTTTCTAAACAGCCACGTTTTCCACATGTACATTCAAAACCACCAGGATCTACGGTAACATGTCCGATTTCACCAGCACAGCCGTTCACCCCATGCAGTAAGTTACCTTCTGCGATGATTCCGCCACCGACGCCAGTTCCAAGTGTGATAAACACAACATCAGGATTATTTTCGCCGGCTCCCTTCCAACGTTCGCCTAAAGCAGCTACATTGGCATCATTATCTAAAACAAAAGGGATTCCTGTTGCTTCTTCGATCTGTGTTTTGACCATCTGTTTTTTGGTCCAGTTGAGATTATAAGCCCCTACAACTGTTCCTTTTTCAATGTCGACACTGCCTGGAGTTCCCATGCCGATGCCAACAAAATCTTCATGTTTCATTCCATAAAGCGACAGACGATGATTGATCGATTCAATAATATCCGGCACGATATGACTGCCTTCTTCTTGAATATTTGTTTCGATGCTCCATTTTTGCTGAATCTCACCGTCTACAGTCAAAATCGCAAACTTAATCGTTGTCCCGCCTAAATCAATCCCTATCAGTTTCTTGTCCATTTACTCGGTTCCTTTCTCAGTTGCTCTGCTTTCTTCAATTCGATGTTCTCTTTGCAAGACACTTCTTGCATGAAGATAGGTGTCTTTGTCGATCAAACGACTTTCATAAATATTTTTCAATTCGATCATCATCAGCTCGATATCATAGATTCTCGCACCAACATAAATATAGATCCCGAATTGTTTAAATAACTGCTGCACATCGTATAACGTTTCCATTTTACCTGCACTTCCTTATAAAAACTAGAGCAGATCGACCACCATACATCTATTGATCCACTCAATCATTATACAAGCTAACTGTATTTTTTAAAACCCAAGACGAAGCATACGCCTAGTAAAAATACAAAAAAGATTCCTGAAATAATTCGTTCATGGATATTGAATTCATCTGAACGATCCGGTACCGCTAACGCCGTGGCAGTCAAAAAACCACCGATCAATCCGCCAATATGGCCCATGATATCTACTTGACTACTAAACAAATTAAAAATCAGATTGATACCGATAAACGTTGCATAACGTTGTACCATAAAGGAAATCGCAGGATTGTTTCTAAAATGGCGACCTAAAATAACAAATGCACCAAATAATCCAAACAATGACGTACTAGCACCTGCTGAAATTGCATTTTGTGAACCAAAAGCAAAGCTGGCAATATTTCCTGCCACTCCGCTAAGCAGATAAATTGCTAAATAACGCCAATGTCCATAAATGCTTTCAACCTGAGAACCGACATAATACAAGGTAACCATGTTTACGACAAAATGCAGCCAGCCAATATGCAAAAACATAGGAGTGAAAAGACGCCAATATTCATGCAAATAAATAATTTCAGCGCGAGACATCGCGCCCCAATCGATCAACACCTGACTGCTCGTCGAACCACCTGAAAGCTCCATCCCCAAAAATACCAGCGTCGTGATACCAAGCAATAGATATGTCACCAACGGCTGATTGAATAGTCGTTTTAATTTCATTTGAGTTTGATAATTCATGTATTCCTCCTAGCTGATAAATAATCGTTTTACCGGCTGATCAAAAGACTCGATCGGCCAGTGCTCTTGAATTTGTTCACTGAATACCAAACTACATGTTTCTCCTTGGAACTGCAGCAAAAATCGATCATAAAATCCGCCGCCAAAACCAATCCGAAACCCCGAACGAGTAAACACGATTCCCGGTACAATCAATAGATCGATCACCTCACGCCCTACTTCAGGTTCATCGACGGGCTCTTCGACACCAAAAGCAGTCTTTGTAAATTTAGTTTCCGGCCCAACTGAATGAAAGGACAGACGCCGCTCAGTATTTGTAACAGGGATCAGCATCGACTTGCCTTCTGCCCAGCCCTGCTTTAACAAAATATGCGTATCAAATTCAAAATCCATTGGCTTCGTGATTGCGATCGTTTGCGCTTTTTGCCAGAGAGGATCGTTGAATAACTGTTGACTGATCAAATATTCCTTTTGTTCTTTTAGTGCTGGATGATCATGGAGCCATTTCAAATTCGCCAAGCCTAATGTTCTTAAACGTGCCTTCTCCATCCAACCCCTCCTAGATAGAAAATTCCCTAAAATTCAGTATTCCAATACTTCTTATCTCAATTTTTGACTTACCTTATAAGTTTATAGAAAAATACCCGAAATAGCAAACAGATGCTTAGTGATTTTCAGAATCAAGCAACTTTTTTTGCAGCCAGCTGCTGATCGCTTTATAAACTTCCTTTTTCTCTTCTTCTAGCAAAATTTCATGCCGCAGCTCAGCAAAGAGAACCAACGCTACATCGATAGCCGCTTGGTCTAATTCTTTGGCAACTTTTCTAGGTCCTTTACCAAAGTCACCGACTGGATCTTGTTCTCCGCTAATAACCAATATCGGGATGTTTTTCTCAATGTTTTCAGCCCAGCCTTTTCGATTTGCCTTATCGACCAATCGAAATAGTGTATAAAAGCCGTTGTTGGTAAAAGTAAAACCTGTCAACGGGTCTTGCTCATATCGTCGAACATTTTCCTGATTTTTACTTAACCAGTTAAAAAATCCTGGTTCAGGAAAATGCTTATTGAATGAACCAAATGCTAGCTGATCCAATTTCTTATTGATTTTTTTAGGAAATGTCATGTTTAATCCGCCTGTTAAGGATAATGCAAGCGGCAGCATGGCAGCTTTTTGGCCCGTTCCCATGAAAATAGCCCCGCTGATTTGAGGGTTATATTCCTGTAAATACGTCCGCAAAGCAAACGAGCCCATACTGTGACCAAGCATAAAATGCGGAAGTTCGGGATATTTCTCTGCGACCCAGCTGTTGACTTGATCGATATCCTCTAGCACGAATCCGATCGAATCACCCTTGCCGAAATAACCATGCGTTGAATGTTCTGCAGAAATCGATTCTCCATGTCCTAAATGGTCATGACCAACAACGATAAAGCCTAGATCATTTAAGTAAACGGCAAAATCATGATAACGCTCGATATATTCTGCCATCCCATGAATCAGTTGGATCGTTGCGACCGGTGTTTTCTCTGTTGTCCAGTAAATCAAATGATTGTCTGTCTTCTGATCTGCTGACAAAAAAGTTTGATGTTCCATTGCCATCCCTCTTCTCGATTGATACTATATATTATATGTTAGCACTGAGCGAATTACTACCCATCTTTAGTTTTAGCTACAAAAAATACAGGCAGTGCCTTTAAAGAAAGGAGTGACATGATGAAAATTCAAATCATTGGTGCTTCTGGCACCGGAAAAAGTACTTTGGGCCAATATATTGCTGAAAAAGAACTAGTGAAATGGATCGATACTGACCGCTACATTTGGCAAGACGACACCTTCACAAAGGATTATGCTATCCCTGAACGTTTGAAACGCTATCAAAATGACCGCAAATTATTTAAAGACTTCATTGCTTCCGGCTCCGTCTTTGGCTGGAATCCTGAAGGCTTTATGGATCGTGACCTATTGGTTTTTCTTTTTCTCGATGAAGATCTGCGAATGGAGCGCCTGAAAAAAAGAGAAATCGAAAGAGGCGGCGATTCTGCACTGATTTTTGATGAAAATGGTGAGCAAACAAATGAGTTTATTGAATGGTGCAAAACCTACTATAATGCTCAGAAGCCTTCAGATATAGGAACCTATGCTGAGCACCGCTACCAAATTGAACATTCAGTAAGTCCGGTTCTAAAGCTAAATAGTGATAATTCCTTGGAAACATTACATCACTTAATCATCGACGCATTTCACAAGCAATATAAAGGAAGAAGCTGATACCAACAACGTGTTGCTCGGTATCAGCTTCTTCCTTTATTCGATTTCATTCTGATTGCAGCGTGATCACAGGATTGACCGATTGATCGACCACGATCTCCTCGGTCCCGTATCGTTCCCCTAAAATGTATTTTGCAATATGGATCGTCCGATCACTCATTCGTTCCAAATTCGACGCAATGTCAATAAATAAAACGCCATCTGCGGCACGCCCCTTACCACTGTTCATTGTTGAAATATATTTTTTCCGGAGCTTTTTGACCATTTGATCGATTTGTTCCTCTCGATCCAGCATGTGAGCAGCCATCTCTTTGTCATCATTTTCAAAGGCAACCAAAGAATCACGAATGTTTTTCATGACTTTTTCAAATAGATCGACCACATCTTCATCATATAAAATCAGAGAGTCCCGTTCAGACACTTTTCCAGCCTTCTTGTCTTTTGCTTTTTGCTTCTTTTCAAGCTGAATTGCTTCTGTAAGATTTTGGATAATGTTTCGGCAATGATCACCGATCCGTTCAAGATCTTTCGTCAGCTCCAGCATCATCGTTTGTTCATGACTTTCAGCTATCGATAATTCTACAGCCGAAAGCTGAACGAGATATTCCGTTAAACGGTTGTCGATGTCATTGATAGCTGTTTCATATTGACCAGCATTTTCTTTATCGATCTCATGTTGATTTTCATAATAGGCTTTCGTTGCATCGAAAGCGCCAAGAACATAATCACCCATTTGCAGCAACTCGATCTTCGCCTGATTAAGTGCTAAAGTTGTTGAGCTTTGAATAATGGATTCATTCAGATTTGATGGTTTGAAATCAATACTTTTATCTTTTCCTGGAATGATTTTTCGCACAAATAATTCGATTTTGTCGATAAACCAAAATTGGATCAATAAATTCGATACATTGAATAAACCATGAGCAACAGCGATCTGCATTGCCGGTTGAAGATTAAACACATCAGAAATACGGACAACAACAGCTGTGAACGGTGTCAACAATGTCGTAAAAATAATCGCCCCGATCAAATTGAAAATCACATGCGCTGCGGCAGTTCTCTTTGCAGCCACGCTGACACCTAAAGCAGCAATGACCGCCGTGATCGTCGTACCAATATTGTCACCAAATAGAATCGGCAGCACTGAACCGATCGCTAAACTCCCTTGACTATAAAGCTGTTGTAAAATTCCGATCGTCGCACTGGAGCTTTGCAGCACCATTGTCAATAACGTCCCGATTCCTACCCCTAAAACTGGATGATGAGACACATTGACCATCAGCTCCGAAAACTGCGGCAAATCACTTAACGGCGCCATTCCATCTCCCATCAGTTTCAATCCGTAAAATAAACAACCAAAACCAAAAAGAATCTGACCGATCGTATTGACTGTCTCACGTTTTGAAAAGAAAAGTAATATCGAACCGACGCCAATGATCGGTAAGGCATACGAGCTTAAATTGAACCCAATAATAAATGCGGTGACCGTCGTACCGACATTCGCTCCCATGATCACACCGATCGCCTGACGTAAAGACATAAAGCCGACACTGACCAAACCAACGGTCAAAACCGTTGTTCCCGAGCTACTTTGAATAATTGCTGTCACAATCAAACCTGCTAAAACAGAACGTAAAGGTGTCGAAGTAAATGTATTTAAAATTTCCCGCAACGAATCCCCAGCGGACTTTTGCAAACCATCTCCCATATACTTCATACCGAACAAAAATATTCCTAAACCGCCTAGAAAAGGAAATAAAACCTCTTGATAGGACACACGTGTTCCTCCTCTTACCTTGACTTTTTACTTTGTTACGCATTACACAAAAACGTTTTCACTTTTAAGAGTACAGAAAAATCCATAGGTTGTAAATAAAATATTGTTATTTTCATTAAAAATTCATGGTCCCTCATTTTCTACAAGCCACTGAAATACTCTACATGAAAAAAGGCTGAGATAAAAAGCGTTTAGCTCTGATAAATTAAGAAGGAGTTACTTTTTTTCTCGCCGTTTATTCAAAATCAAAGCCTGAAACAAAACTGTTTTTTAGTTTTGCCTCAGGCTTTTCATTTTATTTTATTCTTTCATTAAACCATCAACATGTATACACCAGCAGCGATCACTGCCCCGATAACAGGTCCGACGATCGGTACCCATGAATACGCCCAGTCAGAAGTTCCCTTTGTTGAAATCGGTAGTAATTGATGGGCTAAACGCGGACCAAAGTCACGCGCTGGATTGATCGCATAGCCTGTTGGTCCACCAAGAGATAGTCCGATCGCTAAAATCAAGGCACCAACGATCAGAGGAGTCAAACCATCAGTAATACTATTTTGTGAAAATGACAGCAGTCCTAAAACTAAAACAAATGTACCAATAATTTCTGTGATCATATTTGCCGGATAGTTACGAATCGCAGGTCCTGTCGCGAATGTCCCTAACACAGCTCCTTGATCTTCTGTTTGATTCCAGTGAGGCAAATAGGCCAACCAAACTAAGAATGCGCCAACAACAGCTCCTAGAACCTGCGCAATGATGAATGGAACAACTAATCCCCATTCAAAATTGCCAGCCATAGCCATTGCGATCGTTACAGCAGGATTCAAATGCGCCGGTCCCATAAATCCAGAGATATAAACCGCCATCGTTACCGCCATTGCCCAACCAAAAGCAATCACGATCCAGCCGGAAGCTTCTGCTTTACTTTTTTTCAGATTAACAGCTGCACAGACACCATCACCTAAAAGAATCAAAATCATTGTTCCTAAAAACTCACTAAAAATCTGTGTCATACTAGAAGTATCCATTTTACTTCGCTCCTTCTTTCAATGTCGTTAAATCAGATTCCGCTATTAGTTGATTCAATTCTTGTTCATAACCTGCTTTTTGTTGTTCGGACCAATCATAGTAATTGGCCATTTCAGAAATAACCCCTTGTTTGACTGTGTCCAGTGTATCTCGCATAAACAACACATGATTCGTTCTGCGAATGAGATAATCAGAAGGAGTCAACGTCATTTCATTTTCAAGTGCATAATGCAATCCTAAGGTTTCTGCTAAAGTCAATCCTTCAACTGGGGTTGTCTCAGAGATTTTTTCAAAGAGCTGTGTCACATTTGAGCCATATAAATGGGCGAGATATTCTGCATCCTCCTCAGGTAATCCTTGCTCAACGCCATATCTTGCTAACGCTTTCAATTCTGCTTCAGCATTAGTAGCATCGATATCTCCACCAGAGACTGCATATGTTTTCGAATCGATCAGCTCAATAGTTTTGTTAAATTCTTCTTTTAGGATACGTTGAATTTCTTTAAGCGCACCTTCAGCCATTTTACGGTAATCAGTGATTTTCCCGCCAGATAAGGTCAACAAACCATCCTCAGAACGCTCCAGCAAGCTTCCTCTAGAAACAGCCGATGGGTTTTCTTTGCTTTCAGACAAGGAATCTTCTAAGTGATTTAAGACATTTTCTACATCAAAACGAGTGGCCGTTTTTTGCTGATATTTTTCAACGATATCAATGACCTGATCAAAACTTTGGTCAGAGACCTTTCCATTGTTCCCGCCATTATAGTCTGAACCACCATTTTCAGAAATCAGCGGACGCAGTCCAGCCCAGCTTGATTCGATATCATCGATCGTCACATTTGCTTCAGGATAGCGATTATTGACGATTTCCAGCAAGTAATCTACATCTTCCTGAGTCACTGTTGGATGTTCATAATCACCCGTATAGTCCGTATCCGTCGTACCAAAATACGTTTTCTTTTCTCTTGGAACAACGAAGACCATTCGGCCGTCATGCTTCCCTGTATCAAAATATGTTGGTTGGGGCACAAACAGCTTACTGCTGTCGACAACTAAGTGAACACCTTTAGTCGGACGCATTTGCGGAGTTACTTTTTCCTTAGTATCTAGTCCGCGGACTTTATCAGACCATGGGCCAGTTGTATTGATCACGATATTGGCTTTGATCTCAAACTCTTCGCCTGTTAATAAGTCTTTTGCTTTGACTCCGCTGATTTTCCCGTGATCATAAATAAATCCGACTGCTTTGACTTTACTGACCATTGCTCCGCCATCTTGAGACGCGCGTTTGATATTTTCGATCACCAGTCTAGCATCATTGTTTCTAAAATCTAAATAGACACCGCCGCCTTGTAGTCCTTCATGTTTAAGCTGAGGCTCACGCTCTAAGACTTCTTCTTTTGTTAATGTATAGTTTTCATATTTGGTGCCGATCACGTTCGCTAAACGGTCATATAGATCCATTGCAACCTTGACTGAAAACATGTTGAAAGTCGCCTTCGGCTCATCGTAAATCGGTAAAAGCATAGGATCAGGTTTGGGGATATGAGGAGCAATGGCTTGAACAACTGCCCGCTCCTGCACTGTATCCGCCACGACTTCAACATCAAAATTTTTCAAATAGCGAATCCCGCCATGAACTAATTTCGTAGAACGTGAAGAGGTTCCTTCAGCAAAATCCTGCATTTCGATCAAACCGGTCTTCATTCCAGTCGCACTTGCTTGCAGCGCAACACCTGCTCCTGTAATTCCTCCGCCAATAATCAACAAGTCTAATTGTTCGTTTTTCAAGGTTTCAATCGATTTTTCTCTTGTTTTTATTGAAAATGTCATCACTGTTCACCTCTTCCTTCTATTTCGATTTATGCTTAAACATTTGCGTTGCTGCAACAGCCTGCTGCCAACCTTCATACAAATCATCGCGTTCAGCATCAGACATTTTTGTCTCAAAAATTTGTCCTTCTTCATAGAACGCTTTTAATTCATCTAGGTCTTTCCAGAAGCCAACTGCTAATCCTGCTAAGAAAGCTGCACCTAAGGCAGTCGTTTCAAGATTTTGAGCTTTTTGAACAGAGGTATTTAAAATATCTGCTTGAAATTGCATCAATAAATCATTATTGGCTGCACCGCCATCTACCTTCAAGATCGGGATATCGATGCCTGTGTCATTTTTCATCGTATCAATGATATCTCGTACCTGATAAGCCACTGACTGTAATGTTGCTTTGACGAAATCTTCTCTCGTTGTTCCGCGAGTTAAGCCAAAAACTGCACCTCTAGCATCAGAATCCCAGTAAGGAGCGCCCAGTCCAGTAAATGCAGGCACTACATAAACTTCATTTTTATTATGAGATTCATTTGCAACTGCTTCTGATTCTGCAGCTGTTTGGATCATTTTTAAGCCATCTCTCAGCCATTGAACAGCTGAACCAGCGACAAAAATACTTCCTTCTAGAGCATAATAGACTTTTCCATTGATCCCATAACCGATCGTTGTTAATAAATTATTATCTGAAAGTTGTGGTTTTTCTCCTGTGTTCATTACAATAAATGAGCCTGTACCGTACGTATTTTTGACCATTCCAGGTTCAAAAGCCATTTGGCCGAATAATGCTGCTTGTTGGTCTCCAGCCATACCTGAAATCGGAATTTCGCTACCATAAAAATGGTAATTCTTCGTTAAGCCGTATACTTCAGAGTTAGAGGTTGCTTTTGGTAACATCACACGCGGAATATTCAAAATATCTAAGATATCTTGATCCCAATCTAAGTCATGGATATTAAATAGCATTGTTCTGCTGGCGTTCGAGTAATCTGTTACGTGTGTTTCTCCGCCTGTCAGCTTCCAAACTAGCCATGTATCGATCGTTCCAAAAAGCAACTCACCTTTTTCAGCACGCTCTTGAGCACCTTCGACATTATCTAGGATCCAACGAATTTTTGTGGCAGAAAAGTAAGCATCTACGATCAAACCAGTTTTCTCATGGATCATATCACCATGTCCATCCTCTTTTAACTGATCTGCGATCGGCGAAGATTGACGTGACTGCCAAACCACTGCATTATGAATAGGAAGACCTGTCTGCTTATCCCAGACGACAGTTGTTTCACGCTGATTAGTAATCCCAATACCAGCAATGTCTGTTGGGCGAACACCAGATTCGATCAAAGCTCCAGCAATAACCGATTGTACTGAATTCCAAATCTCATTCGCATTATGTTCGACCCAGCCTGCTTTTGGAAAATACTGTGTAAATTCCTTCTGTGAACTTCCAACATTGTTCCCTTTTTTGTCAAAAATAATTGCTCGTGATGAAGTAGTCCCTTGATCGATCGCCATGATGTACTTTTGTTCTGACATTGTAATTCCTCCTAAATAATAAAAGTGTAATGGGCTCGTCCTGACTCGACAGAAAAATAGGAAAAAATTGAACGGTGTTTTTTCGCCGTTTCCATTTTTTATCTTTTTTCCGAGAGACAAGCCTGTGGAACTAGATAATAATAAAAGTGTAGTGGGCTCGTCCTGACTCGACAGAAAAATAGGAAAAAATTGAACGGTGCTTTTCGCCGTTTCCTTTTTTTATCTTTTTTCCGAGAGACAAGCCTGTGGAACTAAATAATAATAAAAGTGTAATGGGCTCATTCAGAATCAAATCATAATCCTAAACAAAATTGAAAACGCTTTATATTTCATGAACTTATAATATACGCAAATTGATTCCTAAAAATGTCATCTTTTTTTTTATTTTTAAAATAAATGAATGTTTTTACTAAAAATCCACTAAGGACAAGGAAGAAGCTGAAAAATTTTCCTCAACTTCACTCAGCCTTCTTTTTTCTTATTTCCATGATACCCTCGGATTTTCTTACGAATTTGCTCGATGTCATACGTTGATCCAAGTTCGGATAATATATAAATCTCTCCAACAGATCGGTAAACTGGCGGGTTCATTACATTAGTGATCAAAAGATCATAAGTATACTTCGGATCATACGGTTCGATCGTTAAGCCGTTCAAATTTTTCAAGCTTAAAACCAATACTTGAGTCATTGCTTCTTTGTATAGCAAATCCATTTTTAAATCGATGCCTACACGGACTTCTCCAATGATTTCAAAATCAATGATCGAAAGCACACTTAAATATTTCACCAACGACCATTCGTGCAAACTATTTCCAGGCTCATAACGTTCACCCAAGTAACTAAGACTTTTATCCAAAAGAACATGGGCAAATTCACCTAAACGATGACTGGATAATTGTTGCTCTTTTTGCCAAATATTCTCCTTGTCGAATAGCTCTAATTCTCCTTTAAAAAAATAAAGCCTGCTATGAATCTGTGAGAAGTAATAAAAGATCTTTTTTTCCAATTCAGGATAAAATTTTTGTGGACGATAGTATAGAATCACATGTTCCAAAACAAATGTGTCCGCTAGTGAAGACGGTGTGCGCCGTCCGCGTACCAAGCTATACTGGATAAAATCAGTTTCAGTTAAAACAGACATACTTGTTAAGAAAATAAAATGCAGCATACTTTCTTCTTCATCGATCTCAAGCGGATAACGACTAAAAAAACGCAATACGAACGAACGAATCGTTTTAAAAAAAGGATCTTGCTCAAGGTTTTGGCTTTTATTTCGGACTTCTTTAAATGTTTTAGACTGAACTGCCAATCTTTTTTTACTGATCGTCAACCACAGACTGATCTTCAGTTTTCCATATTCCTCAAAGGAGAGCGACAGTGCTTTTTCCAGTGCTTCGATAATGCGGATATTCTGCTGTGTCAAGGTGCGCTCCCTGTGCTGTTCGTATGGTGTCAAAAACCAATAAACTTGAAAATAAAAATATCGAATCTGCAGTTCTTCACCTTTTAGCTGTCCATTTCGGATTTTCAGACCGAATTCAGTCAGCAGCTGGTTCAACTCTTTGATTTTTCGAAATAAGGAAGATTCACTGATCATAAATTTTGTTGTCAACTGAGCCATCGTAAACTCTCGATAATGAAACAGATGGTCGATCAGCTGAAACTTGATCGATGCCCGTATATAATCATCAACGACTTTACTGACTGAAAATCGATCGGACATTTCTACAGAAACCCATTGTCCATCATAAAATAAGCGACAGTCTTTACTATATGGATTTAAATAATAACCTAATTCTTTTAAATCACTTTCAAAAGATGCCTTTGATACACCTAAATGATTCAACAGCTCAGTGTCTTCCATACGACCGCCGGCTAAGATCACTTTTTTCAGTATTTGGATTTCTCTTGCTTCTTTTTTGTCTAGTAATTCTTCAGTTTTCATCGGCATCACTCCATAAAGCAGTAAACGCGAGTTGATTTGTGATATCCATAGCTGTGGAGAAATAAGGATGGTATAAAAAATCTTTTTGATAAAATTGCTCTAATGTTTGTTCTGTCTGAATGCCTAAAGCAAGCGTGTTGATCTTATCCAGAATATCAGCTTTTGATACCAGCTGAGCGCCCAAAATCCGATGACTTTCCTTTTCAAAAATAATTTTCCCAGAAATCTCTTTTTCTCCAGAAAATAAAGAACTCGTTTGCTTTAAATGAGCAACTTCGATCGGCTGATCATGAAAAAGGCCTTCTGCTTCAGTCAAACCTGTACTTGCCACATAATAATCAACAAGCTTCGTACCGATCGTACGAATCGAGCCAATAAATTTTGTCGTAGGTTCTAGTAGATTTTGAGCAACTACAGCACCAGCTCTAACTGCATTATTCACTAAGGGTATATAGAAAGACTCATTCGTCAAGCTGTAAGGTACTTGAATACAATCACCTATTGCAAAGATATTTTGATGAGATGTTTGTAAATAGTGATCCACATAAACGGTTTGGTCTGTGTGGCTATCGATTTTTTCATCTAAATAACTTAAATCTGGCCGGACATTCATCGCAAAAACAGCTCGATCGACCGTTCGACGAGAATGTTGCGTTTCTATCTGTAATCCATCGTCCTTCTCTACGATTTTTTCAACCGTTTCATCAAAATGAAACACTACCCCTCTGTTTTCCATCTCCTGTTGCACAGGTAAAATCATTTCTTGATCAAAATATTTAAATAATAGATAGTCCATTCGTTCATATAAATGAACACTTATCCCTTTACTTAACAGCGTATCAGCAGCTTCTGCACCAATTTGACCACCGCCGATCAATGCAACCTCTTTGCAATTTTCCAGCTGAGCGATCGCTTGCTTGACGCCAGCTAAAAATTTATACTTGAGCACCTTCTCAGAATCGCTCCCCATGATTTTCGTTGACCATTGGCTAGAACCTGTAGCTAAAATCAACTTATCAAAAGATAAGATATTGAGCTCGTCTGATCGTTGATAGTGGATGACCTGCTGATTTGAATCCATGCTCACTACTTTTGCATTCAACAATAACTCGATCCTGTTTTCTTTCAATTGCTGTTCTGAAACAAAGCGAAGCTCTTCGACCGTATCTACAGCTTCGTTATAATAGAGAGTCAATCCACCTGGCAGATAACCGACTGTCGCTTGCTTTTCAACCAGATAAATCTCAGCTTCAGGGTATTTTTTTCGAATCGTAAGAGCTGCTGAAACTCCTGCGAATGATGCACCAATAATCACAACTTTCACTGCATGACCTTCTTTCAAAAATTACTAAACCGTTTTCTTAAAGGATAGCATATGCGTAACCAAAACGCATGAAAATAAACTAAAACGAAAAAAAAGCAGAACATAACCCATAGAGTTATATACTGCTCCTTTTAAATAGTTCTATTTAGTATCTTTCAAAAATTTCTGGATCGCATCTGCATTTTTAGGTGCATCCAGCTCGATCACACTGCCTGAAGGAGTATCATCATTAAAATTCCAGCTGCCTTCTATCGGAACTGAAAGTGATTCTAATGGTTTGACTTTTCCTGTCAGAAAATCCTTCGCTAAATCAATAAACAAGCTTGTCGGAACATTGGTGTCGATTTTCCCGACGATTTTTCCTGCGACCTGAGGCAGTTCCCAAATTGGGATCAAATCTTTCGATTGGTCGATCAACGCATCCATTACTTGCTGTTGTCGTCTGATTCGGCCAAAATCGCCTTCTTCATCCATTCTAAAGCGGGCATATTGCAATAAAGTATTGCCGTCCATGACTTGTTCCCCTTTTAGAATATCGACACCATCTAAATTAATGTCCTTCTCAGCATCTATTTTCACACCTTTTGGATAAAGCTCATCAATGATATCACTAAACTCTTTAAAATCCATCACAACATAATAGTTGATCGGTAGATCAAAATTAGTATTGAGGACTTCTTTTGTCATCTGTGCTCCACCATAGGCATATGCTGCATTGATTTTATCGAGGCTGCCAGCTGGAAATGTCATATAACTATCTCTCATAATAGAAATCAATTTTGGTTGCTTCGTTTTACCGTCATAGTGACCCACCATCAACGTATCAGAACGCCCTTGATCTTCATCATCGTCGCGCGAATCATTTCCTACGACCATAACAGTCAGTTCTTTCTCACTTGTTTGTTCATCACCAGTAAAATTTTGATTGATCGGTGATAGTTTTGCTTCACTTTCTTCTCTTGCTGACTGAAATGAGATTGCCGCATAACAGCCTACACTGACCACCACGAGAATAATAGATAACAACGTGATAATAAGTATTCTTACTGGTTTTTTCATTGTATATTCCTTTCTACAGCTCATATGTCTTCTTGCATAAAAGAAAAATCCTTCACCAAGAATACTCAGCGAAGGGATTAAAGTACTGGGATAAAAACAAAACACAGCTATTCAAAAGCTGCTCTCACCTAGTTCTTCTCTTCGTTGAGTTTTAGCACTATATAACGTAAAAAGCATTGCTTTTAGCTGCTTAGAAAAACGCCTTAATTCGACGATTTTTGTCCTACCCGTACCTGTCTTTCGACATTTCTGAGCAGCAGCCTGTGTTTACATAGGAGCCTCACCTAACAAGTATTTATTTCATTTAAAACTATAAGCGTATCGCTTCACAAAGTCAAATTAAAACATTACAATGGCATTTCGTTTTTGTGTCTAGTAGATTAAAATAAAATTACAATCCCTAGTACTGCTTGGTACGACTCAAAAAAGATCATCCACCAGTAAATTTTCTACCTAACTGAAAATATATAAAACTTTAATATTCTTAAAATAATATACCCTCACTTAAGACTACCAATCCAAAATCACCAAATAAACAGGAGCCTTAAAAAAACTAGTCTAAAGAGTAAAATTTATTTTTTCTAAGCCAAAAATAGTTGATAGAATAACATTGACCCTTTCTATCAGGCTGTTTTTATTTATAATGTAATCATTCGTTTCAATTTGTTCCGTTCCATTTGAATAGGTCAAATGATCGAATTCTTCTTTCATTCTGATTATCTGAGCTTCTTTTTTATATAAGGTGAAGTCGTCGATCACATCTGTTTCATAGCTTCTCTTGAAACCCTCTTTAAGGACGATCGCTGTGACAAGCTCATTGACTGTCAGTTCATCTAGCGGAACCGCTTGTTCATCTAGGACCAAGGTATAATTCTCATTTTCGATTATTCCGCAAACATTACAGCCCCCATCTAATAAATCAACTGTTTTAGAAATTGTTGCACATTTCATTTTTACAGATCCTCTCTCTTATCTTCATTCATCATTAAAAATAGCTTTTTACTCCTTTTCATTATAACAAAAACAACCAAAATGCGACCAGTTATTTTTAAAATAAGAAAGTAAAAATCTAATTCATATTCTATTTCTATAGACGGCCAACATCGATAAGTTATTCTTCTTTTTCTAGAAGCAGTTTTTCTAAATTATCTCTAATTCGAATAATATCTTCGGGTTTTAAATTTTCTGAGATATAAACAATCTTATCTGGTGAAATGAAATCCTGAAATCCTTCGATATAACTTGTCGTTAAAACAAGATCCACTTCATATTTTGAAAAAGTGGCATTTTCATTTACAAACATAATATTATATGATTCTTCAGTATAACGCTTGATTTGCCCAATAATTTTTTTTTCAGCTAAGAATGGCAAATCTGTATCGATGTAGATCAAGAGAAGCGGCTCAAATTTTGACACTTGTCCAATCATTGAAAAAATTAGCGCGTAACGCTCTCGCAAAAATTTCCTTTCTTGAAATAATGAGATCTTTGTTTCCATGTATAGTTCATCTATCAGCCTATTAAGTTTTTTTTCTAATTTAGGATGATTCGTTACTAAAACTTTTCCCCCAGTGTAATTGTTGATTCCCATGGAAAAATTATGAAATATCATGCAGAATAAATGGTATGATAGAAGATATTTATACAATTCAGCTTTCATTTGCACATCAATGAATTCAATTTGTTCTGAAAATTTTCGAAAAAAAGCTTCAACACTTTTGTAGAGTAGTGTCTTCTCCGTTTGATGAAATAAAAAGATTGGCTCTTCATACTCTTTAATCAAGTAAAATTTGGCATTCGTTTGTGCCAATAATAAAAAATATAAACCTTCGTTCTCCGTTAGATTGTAGTCACTAATCCAGGGCTTATCAGATGCTAAAAATTCTTTGGAAAAAAATTGCTGAAGCCACCGTTGGGAAAATTGGATCGGATACCCTCTTATTTGACGTGTTTTATTGATTGCGACAGTATAGTAGATTTCTTCGACATTCGATAAATTTCGAATAGCTTTAGATTGTTCAAAAACAGTATCCACAAAAGCTATTGCCCACTCTCTTTTTACTACTTGAAATACCCAAGTTCTGCCTTTGTACAGATTCCAAAATAAAATATACGCAAATAACCTGATTTGTAGCTCTGGACCATCGATCAACAACATCCCTTTTCTACTAATGATTCTAAGCTCATAATCCTTGATATGGTGGTTGATCTCTTGTATTCTCCTTTTTATCGTTGAATCACTGATATAATATTCAATAGAAAGTTGAACTAAGGAAAGTTGCTCACCTAACAGCAAATCCTGTAATAAAATAATCGAAAATGAAGTTGCTATAAGATACTGAACAAATCTATGATACCCCTTATAGTTTTCATATGTCACTTGTACATACTTATCATCAGAAACTATCACACTTATGTCATTAATTTCCGCATTTTTATGATCATAGCGTATATCTTCAACATATTTTTGGATCGTCCTTTGCTCGAATCCAGTTATGTGAGCTAATGCTTCAAAAGAGATCGATTTCCGGCTATCTTTTATTGTGTTCAAAATTTCTAGTTTATTTTGAGTATAGCTATCGATAAAATCCAGTAAGAAGTTCATATATACATCTCCTACATAAATCATAATCATTTCACTTTCTTCATTATACACAGCATTCAAATTTTTAGTTCTTTTTATGCTCTTGTTTTTTACTTTGCATTACCCAAAGTAAAAAACACCCCTTCAAAGAGTGTTTTTTAACTTAAAATTTAGTCATTTTATGAAGAGGGAAAATTCTCATAGTCACAACTCCGATGATTTCTTTTTCATCGATCAATCCATAAAAACGACTGTCGGTAGAATAGGGGCGGTTATCCCCTAAAATAAGGTACTTTCCTTTTGGAATCATATTTTCATTGAACAACTGCTCTGAAGTAAAATCCTTTGTATAGAAACTCCCGCTTATATCAGCCTGCTGAATCTCTTCAGCAATAAATTTCTCTTCAACAGCTTCATTATTGATATACAGTCGATCTTTGTCATACCTGATGTTTTCACCAGGCATCCCGACGATACGTCTAATGATGATCTCTTTTCTATCGGCTAGTTTAATAGCTACTAGCTTGAATCTCTTTTTTTCGCTCAATTTACTGACAAAAACAGTTTCTTTAGCTGCTAAAGAAGGCATCATCGCATAACCGTCGATCTTTACGAAGGTAAATGTAACGATCGATATCAGCCAAATCAGAACACTTGTCAAGATGACTGCGGAAATCAGTTCCAAAAACAGCCGTTTGATAAACCGGCCTCTTTTATTTTTCTTCTTGTTATTTTTTTTACGAGAGTTTTTTCTCTTAGGTTGTATTTTTTTCTTTTTTTTACGCGGATATTGTTTTTTTGGTTTATCTATTTTTTGCTTATTTTGAGATCCATTTGTTTGTTGCTTTCTGTGTTTAGATGTTTTTTTATGGGAAGATTTTTTGTTCATTTTTCCTCCTACCTATGACCTCTGACAACACCTATTTTTGTTCTGCTAATGATTTTTCATCAACATTAAACTTTTTAAATACCGCTTTTTCATTATTTTTAACTTTTTCAACATCTGCTTTTAAAGTCTCTAATTGTTTCGGGTCTCTATAAACTTCTAAGGACTGAGACGAAAGATTCACCCCTAATTCTTTCATCGAGGTGTAATAGCGATTGATCAATAATTGTCCCTCACTACTAATCCGATAATCCGCTTTGTTTAACGCAAATCCGGATAAACGAGATGCCAAAGTATTCATATTGGTACTGATCGTTTTTTCATCCCCATTGTCGGCAGCATCCGACAGCTGATTTTCAATCTCATTTAAATAATAATAGCCGTTCACGATCGCTTTTTGATCAGCTTCACTCAAGTTACTTGCCTGATAGTAAATCGTGTATGCAGAGCCTGCTCCAAAAGCAAGACTTGCGATCAAACAGAGGATAGACAAAAGAATATTCCTTTTTTGCTTTTTTTGTGCTTGTCTTTTTGCACGGATTATTCGCTTGCGTTTCTTTTTATTTTTAGTTCGGATCTTTGTTAGTTTGCTGACATCTTTTTTTGCTCGAATGAAGAGAATGAAAAAGAGTGTGACCGAAAGTAGAAATAAAATAGCCGTTGCCAAACAAATGACTGCTATCCAATCAAGTATTGTCATTTTATTTCTCCCTTCTAACTATTCGCTGTGCGATTGATCTCATTTATTTTTGAACATTCTTTCTTTTTTTCCGACGTTTCTTCGCTTTTGTTTTTTTATTCATCACGATACGAATCACAATAAATACAACTGCTACTAATACGACTACGCCGCCAACGATCATTGCAATCAATTTCCAATCGATTCCTTGATTTTGAACCAATCCGACAGCCTCTTTGTTGAATTTATCTGCTTCTTCTTGAGTAATTTTGAATTTTTCCGTCCATTCCCAACGTTTTTCTCCTGATGTAGCAATGACATGCGCCCGATAATTCCCCGCTTTCATCGCTTCTCCTGCCATTCCTACTTGGAAATTTAGAATAGAGTTTGGTGCCATACGCATTTTATTTTTCTTTGATTCATATAAAACGGTATCGCTTTTTTCACCCATGATTTGTGCTTCTACGGTCAAATCTTTCAGCACAGCAGCCTGTGTATTCCCTAAATCAATCGTCACGGTATTTCTAAAATCTGGTGATGACGCATAGGCTTTGACAAAGGTCATATCCATAGGTAATTCTCGATCAGTTTCCTTCAAGCGCATGCCGATCACATAAGCGTATTTATTGATGACCATGGTTCCACCATTATCGACTGCCTGTTCATCGTTGGACTCTCTTTGCAGTTGGATTCCACCTAATATGATGCCATCAAATTCTGTTTCAGGCATTGTGATATTCAGCTTCAAATTCTCTTCAGATTTTGGTTTTATTTTGACTGACTCTGTTGTTTTGACGATGTCGGTAAATTCGTATTTCATTGATTTATCAGCAGAAAACTTATTAGGGCCGTATTCAATGATTCCGTTAGAATTTGTTCGTGCACCAGTCAGCTTCGCATTGACTTTGATTTCTTTGTCACTTGGATTTTTTAAGGCAATTTCAACCGTTTGCTTTTGCCCTGGTACCATCCTTAAATCAAAAAAGCCAGAATCAGAATTTTGATTCTCCGGAAAAATCACTTGATATGTAAAGCCTGTTGCTCCAGCCGAATTCTCAGCTGTTTGCTCTTTTGATTCCTCTTTTGCATATGTAGAAATACCACCTATAGTTAGGAATTGAATTATCATGAACACAGTAAGTATGAGAAGTGTTTTTACTTTCATTTGTTTTTCCTTTCAAAAAAGCAGGCACTAATTGATTAGTGCTAATTAGTGCCCAGCCATTTAATTTAGTTACAAGTTTTGTATTAGTCGATCGCTACTGTAGAAATTGTCCACAATACTTCTGCTGTATAAGCAGATTTAGTTTTGATTGCATTACCTGGTACGAATAAGCTCACTGAACCATTATCGATTTTGTTTGCATCAGAAGCATTTGGTGTCCCTGTTGAATCTTCTGCAGTTGCTGATCCAAAGTTTTTACCTGCTGGTGCTGTAGGAGCAGTAAATCCAGCGGTGTTACCAAAAGCAACTGTAAATGTACCAAAGCCTTCATCTGCTGTTTTAGTTCCCATTACATTAACTGAGTTGTCAAGATCTTTAGATAAAGTAAATGTACTTGCAGCTGATCCTAAAGTTGGGAAAAGGTTTTTATCTGTACCTTCACCATTGATGAATGGGTTTGAGAATGTCAATGTTGAGCCTGCTAACGTTTTCGTTGCATCAGTTGTAGAAGTGAACTGTTTTGTCATTTTTGCACTCAAAGTCCAAGGAGTACGCGCGTCAATACGTTTGTCAGTTACTTGTACAAAGTTTCCACGAACGCCTTTATCTACTCCGTTTTCTGCTACTGGAACTTGTTTTGCAAAATAGTTTTGATCAGTTGTTACGGCTTTTTGTTGCATAAACTCAAGGTTTGTTAGTGCATCAACAGTTAATGAGCCTCCACCTGGGTTAGGTTTTACTGGATCTGTTGGATCAACTGGTTTGCCTGGATCTTCCGGGTCAGTTGGTGGTGTTGTTGAATTATCTTCAACGTACTCGATGTGACCTTCACTTGTAAATGCATCTGGTGCTGCATGTGCCGCAGTTGGAGCGACTAAGCTTGCTCCTAAAATTGTTAGTAGTGCTGCTGAGCATAATGTTCTTGTTTTCATGTGTGTGTTCCTCCAATAGTTATGTTTTATTTATGGTAACTCGGATAAAATCCAAGTCATCACCGTTTGGTATTGTCCTGGTTTAGTTGTTGTTGAACCAGGCATAAAAAAGTTTACTGCATTGTTCTTATATATTTGTTTGTTTTCAAAGGTTGCATCTAACACTGGTTTTCCCGCTTCGTCTTTCAGAGGCGTCAGTGTTGACTGCATTCCTGCTTCATTTTCGTCTGAAGCACCAAACTCAATTGCCCATGTGCCATAGCCCTGATTTTTACCTGCAGTAGCTAGGTTATAGGTCGTACCAACTTTATCTAACTTGATCACATCTGTTTGTAAACTCGGGGCATACTGTTTATCTATTGTGGAATTCGCCCAAGCTTTATCTAATGAAATATATGCACCTTTCAACGTCTCATTCGTATTTGAGGTAAATGCTGTTTCTTGACGAACTTGAATTGTCCAACCATCTCCAGTTGCTCGGCTGTCAGTTACTTGAATGTAGTTTCCACGTGCATTGGTTTCCCCATGGAAAAGCTGAGCATTAACGGGATAGGTTTGGTCTTTTTCAGAAAGTTTATTTCGGCCAAAATTAAATTTAGGGACAAAATCAATTCGCAAGTAACCATCTGTTGATGGACTTGGTCCTGGATCTACAGGTTTTCCTGGTTTTTCAGGATCTATTACTTGAGGCGGTTCTAAAGATGCCTCAAATTGAACATTCCCAGTTCCACCAAATGATTCAGCTTCTGCTCTCGCCTGTTGTCCTATGAAAAGAGATGAGAAGATCGCGAAAGAACTAAAAAGAAACGTCATTCTTTTCATTTTTCATCTCCCTCCTTCGCTTTGCGTTTTTTCAGAGCAAAGAATAAGAAAACAGCTACAATCAAAACACTTCCACTCAATAGCAAAGAGCGCTGAACGACTTCACCTGTACTTGGGAATCGACCTTTCGGTTTTTCGATCGGCGATTCACTTGAGCTTTTTGGTGGTTCAGAGGTTGATGGTTCCGACTCTGATTTGTCCGTATAAAACTCAATAACTGCATCTTGACCAACTTGACCACCTTCTGCAGCCAAACTATGAATAGGTGCTGTCAGAAAGAAGATACCCACAAAGATAGGAAGAGCACAGGCTAAAATATTTTTTGATCTCACTTTAACATTTCCCCCTTCATCTTTATGGCGCATCTGTCAGTTCCCATGTAATACTTGCCGTATAATCTCCAGAAGATTTTACTGCACCGATATCTGTTTGTAATTTCAATCCATCCCCAGATGCTGACCAAGTACTATTGACTTTATATGGTTTCTCATCTGCATTTGTATGTCCAGCGACTTCTTCTGCACCAGCATTCAAGACAATTTCTTTCCCCTTATATACATAACGTAACGCACCTGCTATAGTATCTTTACCGTTATTCAACGGCGTATCAAGCTTCGCTGTCAGCACCCAAGGTTTACGAGTTGCTCTACTATCTTGAATTGCTAAATCACCACTCATCGATTCTGGTTCATTGATTCGTTGTTTTGAGGCTTTAACGGTATGGGTTCCAAACTCAATCGTATCTGGTGCTGAAGCAATAAAGATGATTCCTTTGAACTGGTAAGTAACTTCTGAACCACCTGTTACAACCTGTACGACCTCAGAATCTGGTCTTGTTTCAAGAACATAATTTCTGCTCTGAATATCAGCGATAGCATCCAATACTTGTTGTTCTTTTGTTAAATCAACACTTGAACCAATATTACGTTTGAATGTTACTGGCAGATGCAATGAGTTACCTACTTCATCTACAAAGGTTACAACCAAGTTGGCTTCACTTGGAATCACATGAATTGTGATTTGTTTTATGATCGTCTCGCTTGGGGAATCAAATGCATACGTTACAGAAATATCTTTCGGTACATCTTCTGGAAGGACTGCTTGTAATTTCGCGAAATAATCATTCGGTGTACTCTGAACTGTTGAAACTACACCTTTTGAATTGATCGCAAATGCATGACTATAGTCACTTTCAAAAACAGACTGACTTGCTACATCAGCAATATCTAGTACTCGAATCGTTACATCTTTTGCATAAATCGCATCTTGACGATCTTTGGCAATCTGCGAGCCGTCTTTTACAACGATCACATTAACTGTTTGATTCATTACATTTGTTGGATTCACAGCTGCCGTTCCTGCTGTATAGTTGATTTGTGTTGTTCTAGAATATTGCCCCTCATCTAAAGGCCTTCTCAATTCTTGTAGCGTTGTTTCAGTAATCGTAGAAGTTAAAAACGGACGTCCTTCAACTTGTGTATACGCATTGACATCTGCTTCTGCTAATAGTTTAGCAGCTTCACTTTCAGTGAGGATTACATCTCTAGCAGCTAATTCAACCTTATTAGAATATTTAACTTCAACATCATAACTGTAATTGCCATCTTTAGAAGACCACTCGGCTGGATCAGAATTGGACTGTTCACCGATCACTTCATCTGTTGAACCAATCTTTGAAGACTTAGCTGTTACATTGTAAAGCCAAGAACCTGATGTTGCTTCTGGAGTAAACGTCAAGGTTGGTAAAATTCCTGTAGAGTTTGGAATGATCAAACGTCCTTTTTGAACTTTCACGCCTTTTTCTTCTGTTCCCCAAACGCTTAAGGTCAAAGGCTGGTTGTCTTTTTTGACTTCAGCAACATTATGTTCAATGAAGCCTCTACCATCAACGATTGGGTCAGTCACTGTATAATCAATAACAGATCCAGGAATCATGATTCCGTAACCATTGTTATTTTTCCCAGTCACATCATTATCACCAATAAATGTTTTTCCAGTTGATTTTTCCATTCCTTTAAAATTGAATGGCGTGATTTTAGATGCGTTTGCAATCGTCGGATTGATTGTTAATACTTGAAACGCTTGGTTAGCACCAAAGTAAGTTCCAGTACTTGCGACCATATTTGTCGATGTTGATGTATTTTTGATCCATGTCAGACGGTCTGCATTACTGTCAACAAACTCAATATCACTAATATTGATAATCCCAGTACCTTGACCTGACTCCAAGGTACTCTCGCCATCAATTGTCAATTTACCGCCGGACATATAATTTGTTGCACCCGCAACTCCTAATCCAGAATTATTTTTCAGATAGATATCCCCAAAATCATTGTATAAAGTTGCATGGTTTGCAGCAGTTGCACCTCCACCATTTTTAACATTTCCTGTTGTACCAGAAGCCGTTAAAATCGTTCCATTATCGACTAGCAGACTAGTGAAATTGATAATTCCAATGCCGCTAACTAAAATCGGCTCTTTTTGGAATTCAATTGAAGGGGCGCCTTCAACAGGAACACCTATTTGAAAATTGGAACCTTTATTGTTTGTTAAACTATTTTTCGCTACATTATTATTGATGTTATCACCAGCGTTCCCACCGGAAATACCACCAATGGATTTAACCCGCTGAATGTTAACATCTACATTTCTTAAAAGCTCATTAGAAGCAATATTACTATATTGTGTAGCATACAATGTTCCAATAGTAGAACCAGGAGCATCAATATTCATTTTGATATGACCGACTTTACTTGGAGCACTTGCTGTACCGCCATCTCCATAAATCGTTGCACCTTTTAATACATCTCCACTTTCTTCATTAGTGAAAATATTCAGCGTCACTATACTATTTCCTGTTCCCAATTCTACATTGGAACCAGAGCCATCATGTCGCCCAGCTGCAATTTTAACTGTTGGGGGTGGAACAAATGTCTTCCCGTTCTCCGTTGTTAGATCAAGAGTCAGTGTTGCATTGCCATTGATCGTACCATACTCAGACGGACCAGCAGAAAAGTTCTTATTCCCTGTATGGCTAGGCGTTCCAGAAAAATCTCCGCCCAAAATAGTTACAGAAACATCTCCATTGATTACGTGAGTTCCATTCACTATATCATATCCATAAGTTCCACCTACGGTACCATTATGAATTCCTTTGACAAATTCTACAGATGCATCTCCAAATTGCTTCCAATCTCCCCAACCAGCACCTGAGGTGAACCAATCGACTTGACCGTAATTAATTTGAGTATGACTTGGTCCATAGGTTCTTTGACCAATATACCCTGTACCTTCTGTGGTATCTGCAATACCACCATTCATTACATATTCAGAAGCATACGTGTCTGCGTCATAACCGTCTGGATGCTCAACTGTTCCAGAGAAGTTGCCTCCATAAGTCCAGCGTGCGATGGAATTGTTCATGACAGTTTTAGTCCTGCCGTAAATATAAATCGACCATTCATGCGATGGTGATCCACCTCCACCAACAATATCGTATCCTGAATTAAAGGATCTGGTATTCTTGGTTTTATCATATGCGGTGTTATTTTTGTTATACGTTTCTGTATAGTTGGAATAAACCATTCCATCTCCACCAACAGAACCATCTGCATTCAAGGTTCCTACAACAACAGTCGTATCTCCCTCAATATATCCACCATAACCAGCAGCACGAGTATACGTATCGTCAGAATCTATACTAACATTGCCTCCCAATAAGTTCAGATCAATATTTCCATAAACCTGAAATCGTGCCTTAGATTTTGCTAGCTCTCGGCGAGCATCTTTTCCCAATGCATCAAACGCTTCATTAGCAGCATTTACTTTTAATGCTGAAGTACCTAATAATGTTGCTGAAAGCTCCGCTACAGCTCGACTTCCTCCACCATAGGCCCCACTGATTGCTCCGCCTTCTCTATTCGACCCTGCTCTAACATTATTCACAATATTCCCTTGAATTATTCCTGACACTGCGTTTCCACCAGCGAATGGTAATCGACCTGAAGAATACTTACTAGAATCAAAGTTAGTTGTAATTGCATTTTTAGCGCGATCCGTTCCAATATTTCCTTCACGTGATCCACCAATATATCCTGGTGTTGTAGTGCCTCCTGGTGTTGCTGAGCCATAAAACGAACCATATCCAGTCAATGTATTAGTGATTGTGCCTGAGATATCACCAAACGAAACGCCACCATAAATCATTGGTGAAAGCACCATTTTTGTAGCACTATTCGTTACATTAATTTCATTGGTTACATTCCCTTTGACATTGGCTTTATTCACTGCTGTTCCTTCTCCACCTCCAAAATATGAGGTCAAGCGGCCACCTAGATCGTTAATCCTAACATTGACGTTTCCAGCAACAGTACCTACTTTGGCTCCTCCAGAAATTGTGTTTACAGCAGCAGAACTATTATTAAAAACTAAGCTGGGATTCCCAGTCAATGTTCCACCTGTACTATTACCACCATAGAAATTCCAAACTCCTGATCCTGTTGAGTTTACAGTGATTGTCGGAGAACCAGAAATATCAGAAGTATCAGAGCCACCATAGATACTTAAACCATTACCATACGAACCGCCGTTTAAGTTTAAATCATGACCATTCATATAAAGATTGGTTCCACGATAATCAACATTCCGAAAAATTACATTTGAGCCCATATAAGCATTCGACGCAAATGTCAGATATTTTGTTCCAGTAGGTAAGCTCGTATTATTGTTGATTGTATCTGCGGTTGTACTTGTAATGACCAATGTTTTTACTTTGCCTTCCAAAGTTGAAAATGTCATGTTTGCTGCACTAGGGGTTCCAGACAAATTTTTTGCATCAGCACCATTCATGGTAGTTATATTTGTTCCTACATACATCGCAAAATCTTGGTTGTTACCAAACTGGTAAAGGTCATAAAGTGCAGCCTTTAAGCCCACAGCATTTGAATCATACTCTTTAGCCGCACCACCGTTTGGAGCAGGAACAATAATTAGCTTCGATGTGTTCATCCCTGCTAATTCTCCCGATATTGATGTATCTGTTACTGAAGCTGCATTGGCTTTATCCGTAAAACTAACACAGATAAAAATCAAACTCAGTACAACCAACAAGGATTTTTTTGCTTCCATTTTTTTACCTCCTTTTCCTTTGATAAAACACTAAATTTTCTTATCCCCCCTTTCAAGTGAAAGAATTGGTAGATTCACTCACTCTGTGACCATGTATCCTTTTGAGCGAACTGTTTTGATATATTGGGAATCATCTTTAAGTTTTTTTCGTAGATGGAAAATGATATTACTGACTCTATATTTCACTGCTTTTTCTTCTTCTGGATGTTTATTCCATACTATTTGATATATTTCCTCATGAGTCAATGCAGTTCCGATATTTTCATTAAGTGCCGAAACCACTTGATACTCTAACCTGGTCAATGGTATTTCATCACCTGAATTGACAATGATGCTCTGATTTTCTGGTAATAGAACAACTGACTGATCACTTAATTGTCTTTCTTCTTTTTTTAACTGTTTGTAACCCATTGAATGAGTCACAATATTACGCATTTGTTGAACAGCAATCTCTTGTTCATATTCAGATGCTGCAACACCATCTGCTCCTAAGTCAAAATATAGATTTTTCTGTTTTCGTATGTCCTTTTCAGCCATTACCCAGATAAATGTATTACTGCTACGTCTGATTTTCATAATAAGTTCACATGTATTAAAAAAGTCTTCTGAACCAGACTCTTCAATAATAACAACATCACTGCTCATTTTAGATAGTTCAGTCCTTTCAAACTCATCCATTTTTGAAAGGATATTTACTTTAAAGCCTACCGATTTAATCTCATGTATATATTTTCTATTTGTACCACAATTATTAGATATAATCGTAATATTGAACATATTACTTTCCCTCCATTAAAAATTTTTATTTGTGAAAATGTTCTTCACCAACCATCCGTTTTTTCTGTAACTACAACCGTTTAAGAAATATGTATAAATCAGATAATCATTTCATTTTCATTTTTTCTTTTCTATTGTTATTATCTTTTAAAGCAAGATAAATAGATTTTTTCTTCATTGTTTCACAATGCAGAATCTCAAGCTGTAGTACTTTCTACACAAGACATTTCACAATTTCTGACTGTTTCATTGACGGCTTATAAAAATAAAAAAATGTGAAAGATACAGATTTTTTTGTATCTTTCACATTTTTTACTGAATCATCCCATATAGTTTAGCATCTTGTCCAGTGTTTCCATTGCTTCCTGACGTTTTTCAAACATTGAATCCGTATATGTATCCAGTGTCATTTTTGTCGATTGATGACCTAAAAGTCGACTTAAACTTGCAACATCAATCCCTTTCTCCAAACATCTAGTGGCGAATGTGTGTCGTAAAATATGAAAATGAACATCGTCTATCTCAGCTTCTTTAATAAGTTTTTTAAACCGATAATTGATCAATCGTGGTTCTGCTGCACTCCCTTTACGGTTAGAAATCACATATTCAGAATTAGCAGTTTTTCTTTTTTCCATTAAATACCTTTTTAAATTGTCCGCAATAGGAATCACTCTTTCAGATTCTGAAGATTTTGGTGTTCCAGAAGCAATTTTTGTTTTTGAAAAGGGATTTTCTTCATCCAATACTCTATAAAACGTTCTTCTTACATATAACTGGTTACTATCAAAATCTATATCAGACCATTTTAACCCACTAATTTCCCCAATTCTCATCCCAGTATATAAGGCGATGATCACGGGTGAACAGTCGGTGCTTTGGAAAGCTCGGATTTCTAATTTTTGTTGCTGTACAATATTTAACGCTCGAATCTTACTTCGTTTGAATTTAGGTAAAACGACATTGTCACAAGGATTTTGTTCTAAAAAATTTTGGATCGCTGCTTCGCGTAAACTTTTTTTCAAGATATTAAAAATATTTCTGATCGTTCCTGAAGATAGATTTATATCGACAAGATAGTTAATAAACTGTTGAATATTTTCACGTTGAAGCGTATGTAATCGAAAGGTTCCCATTGCTGGTATGATATGTTTGTTGATTAAACGATAATAATTATAAAACGTTGTACTCTTGATCGAACGCCGCATCATATGATCCATCCAGTAGCTAAGCCAATCGCTAAGTGTTCCATAATACATATTGATATTCAATGAAGCAGAAGTTATTTTAGCCTTGACTAGAGTTAATTTTTCTTTTACCTCGGAGTATTTTTTCCCATAGATATATCCATAAATTATTTTTCGATCTTCATCTCGCTTCTTTATATAGCGTCCCTCCCAACGTCCATCTTTTCTTTTATAAATATTCTCACCCTTTTTCGTCATCGTGAATCACTTCTCTTTCCTGTTAAATTTGACGATTTTTTTGACGGCTGATAAAAAGCATCATTTTTATTGGCAAAAAACATTGTTTTTATCAAATAAAACATTTTTTTTAATGAGATTTAAAAAAATGTTGACTTATCTATCATTTTTTTATAATATTAATTAAGTAAAAGGTTGATATTACAAAAAAAAGATATTTATTTATTCTGCATTGTGAAACAATGAAGAACCTTTTTATCACTCAATTTCTTATATAGAATACCAGAAGTATCAACTATTTTTTTATCAAACTATGTTGATAATCTGTGCATTGTTTGAGCTATAATAAATTTTTCAACTCAAAAGCGAAAAGCAACATGTTAGATTAATCCTTCTAACGTGTTGCTTTTATTCTCCATTAACCAAGTAATTACAAGTGACAACAATAATATTAAGTCAAAATCAACACCTTGATTATTTTCTCTACAGTGATAACCTAATCTTTAAATTATATAAAAATACTAGTGCCGTTCTTGATCAGCTTAGGGTAACTTTATATCTATCGAGCCATATCTCCCTACTATTTTCAATACATCATAAACAGTAAACTTTTTTATCTCTATGATTTACCTGAAAAGCTCATTCGTACAAAAGAAGGGCATGAATAAAACAAAGGTGACTAATTCTTTATAAAACAATGATAAGAAAAAACAATCGCTTTAATATTTTCTAGCCTTCAGTCATAGCTTCTAATTTTATGCAGTGGCCACCATCGTAGCTTCATTGTTCCAATAATTTCATCCTCATTAATCAGACCATAATAACGACTGTCTGTCGTAAACGGTCGGTTGTCCCCTAACACAAGATATTTTCCTTCTGGAAGTATCCCATTTGTCGTTTCTGACAATTCTTTTGAATCAAAGTTTTCTGTATATATATTTCCTTCTATTCTGATTTGTGCAAGTCTACTCTCTAAAAAACGTTCTACGACCAAACGATCATTTACATATAGCGCATCATTTATATAATAGATGCGCTCACCAGGCAAACCAATAATTCGTCGAATTGAAGATTCGTTGGTTCTAGGAGTCTTTATATTGACTAGCGAGAATCGTTTATATCTTGCCAAGCGATCTATATAAACAAGATCCCCATCGTCCAATGCCTCACGCATTCCATAACCAACATTTTTCTCAATTTTAAAGACTGTCTGAGTTAAAACTATTCCTAATAAACATGTAATAATTAAAGTTATCAATATTTCCTTCATTAGCTGCTGTATTTGCAGTTTTCTTTTTTTTTTCATATATCGTTGCTTATTTTTCATAGTGATTTATTCATTTCTTACTTTTTCTGCTGCAAGGCCCCTTCATTGACTTTAAAGTAATCAAAAACTTTTTTCTGCATCATCTGACCTTTCTTGATATCACTCATGTAGATATCATAAGTTTCTTTTCCTTTTAAGCTTTCAATTGACTGGTTGTTCAAGTTTAACCCTAGCTCTTTCATTTGAGAGTAATACCTATTTAATAACTGTTGACCTTCTACAGATAGTCTCGGATCTGCATAACGCACGCCAAAACTAGATAGTTTAGCTGCTAATTCTCGAATATTTTTTCTTGTTTTTTCTATATTTTCTGTTTGTTCGATTGCTTCTAGTTGCTGACTCGTCTCATTCAATAGATAATACCCCTCAACGATACCGTCTGAATCCCGATCACCTAAATTTGTAGCTTGGTGATATCGCATATATAGAGCTCCACTAGTAAAGAATAGCCCAACTATACAAAAACATATGCCTAATCGCATTTGTTTCTTTCTCTTTTTAATAAATACTTGAATTCTTTTTTTTATCAGACGTCTTTTTTTCTTATTCTTTACTTTTTTTTGTTTTAGCTCTGTTTCTTTTTTTTTCGTCAGAATACTGGCGATAAAATAAATAATGCCCAAAATAACGCAGAGAATAGCTGTTGAAAGCATTCCAATAAAAATTTTATCTAAAATTGACATTTCTCTCTATCCTCCAGAAATATTGTGTCATTACTACTTACCATTTTTCTTCGCTTTCTTTTTCTTTTTTTCAACTGCTTGTCGTTTTTTTTCTTTTTGTCTTTTAGCATAGTACAGACGAACAGCGAAGAAAATGATCGTAATAACTACAAAAACTCCTACTACAACGAAAATAATCATACGCCAATCGATTCGACTTTCCTGTAATAAACTAACATCTTCCTTGTTAAACTTATCTGCTTCTTCATCTGTGATGGTGAAGTCTTCCAGCCACTCCCACTTACCATTATTTTCTGTTGTCACTACAATATGGGCACTGTAATCTCCAGCAATCATTTTTTCTCCATTCATTAAAACAGGGAAATTAATTTGCGAGTTAGGTGCCATCCTCATTTTTGTTTGTCGCGTATCATAGAGAACTTCCTCTGAGCCTTTCTTCATAATTTGAACATTGATAGACATATCATCAATGTATACTGGCCGAATGTTCGAATAGTTTATAAAAATTGCATTACGATAGTTCTGTTGTTCAGCGTAGGCTTTATTGAAATTTAATTCAGATTTTACCTCAGTATCTGTTTCAGATAAAATCATTCCTACTAAATAACCAAACTCATTTTTTATCATAGCTTTTTGATCTTTTGTCTGATCTTTTTGAATCATGTATATCCCACCAGAAATAAGACCATCATATTGGGAATCGGGCATTGTTATTGTAAGAGGATACTCCACAGTTTGCTTCGGAGGAATCTTGACGCTTTTTTCACCTTTTACAATTTCTGCAAAATCAAATTTTAAGGAATTATCTTTTTCAAGCTTCGATGGACCGTACTCAATTACCCCATTCGTATTTGTTTTTGCACTGTTTAATGCCACATCTACAGTAATTTCTTTATTGGAGCTGTTGTTCATCTTGATAAGTACGGTTTGTTTTTGACTAGGTGTCATTCTCAAATCAAAGTAATTTGAGTTCTTATCATGTTGATTTTCAGGAAGAACTACCTTATAAGTAAATGCATTACTAACATTCTCAGTCGCACTTACTTGTGTGGAAAAAGCGGTAATCATAAAAACTATGTATAGGATAGTCGATAATTGTATAAGTAATTTTTTTTTCATATTTTGTTCCTTTCTCTTAAAAAAGGAACAAGTTCGTATATATTATCGAACTTGTTCACTTCCACTTATTTATTATATTTTAAAAAATATAATTTTAGCGGGCATCTGCTATTGTCCAAGTAATTGTTGATACATATTCGCTACTTGTCGATAATTTGTTACTTGCTGGGATATTTAATTTTACTGAGTCTCCCATAGTAGTTTCATCTCCAAAATCTAAAGAGAATTGGCCAAATCCTTTTTCAATATCATCTTGGTTTACAAATTCAGTTGGCGTTACTCCATCTGTAGCTAATGAGTTCGTAGGCTTTGCAGCATTTTCATTTACCTTTGTTGGGTCAGCTGAATTCGTAAGTTTGATATTCGAGAAATTTAATGTTGCTGATTTCAGTTCCGCACCTTCGGCATTTTTGAATGTAGAAGCTACAGCAGTCAATTTATGAGTATTTGGCTGGTTATCAGCACGCGTATCTTTGAATTGTACAAAGTTTTGTGAAGTTGCTTTTGTTCCATCTTGGTATTCGATTGCTGCTGGTTTTGCAACATATTCCCAACCGTTAGATGTCGCTGGAGTAACTTTATTTACATCAAAATCAAGCCCTGTTATAGCAATGACTTTTAAAGGTCCAACTCCTGGATTTACTGGTGGTTGCGTAATTGGATTCTTAGGATCCACATCTTCTCCACCTGGAGGTAAAACTACATCATCTCCATCATCTTCTGTAAATTTGATTTTACCATTGTTGCTCCAAACTAATGGATCTTCTGCTGCATATGTTGCTACTGGTAAAAGTGCTCCTGTGCTAATTGTTGCTAATAGCGCAACTCCGCATAATTTGTGTGTGAATTTCATTTGTGTTTCCTCCTAGAGTTTTTTAAATTTATGGTAGCTCGGATAAAATCCAAGTTAACACCGTTTGGTAGTTTCCTGATTCTTTTTGAGTTTTGCCCGGTACAGATAGTGTAACTGCCTGATTTTCATACATTGGCTGATTCCCAAAATTTGGATCAAGAATTGGTTGATTTTGGTGATTCATTCGAGGTTTCAAGGTTTCAGCATGCTGTTCATTTGAAGTTGAAGAGCCAAATATAATCGACCAAGTACCTTCTCCCTCATTTTGCTTTGCTTCCGCCAGATTATACAATTCCCCGATATTTGAAATTTGAATGACTTCTTTTGATACCGTCGGCGCCGAAGAAAAATCAACGGCTGAATTTGTCCACGATTGGTCAAAAGAAAGTACTGCACCATTAAGCTCTTTGTGTTTTTTTGCAGCTGAATTCGTAAATTGTGTCTCTTGCTTCAACTGCAAAGTCCAGCCACTCTTATTTTCTCTATAATCAGAGATTTGAAGGAAGTTTCCCCTTGCTCCGATATCATTTTTGAACAGTTGAGCATTACTATAGTAAACCTTATCTTTCGCCGAAATTTTAGCTTGATAAAAATTCAGTTGGGGGACAAAGTCAAAACGTAGATTCCCATTTGTTTTCGGACTATCACCTGGATCAGCTACTTGTGTTGGATTTTCTGGATCCATTACTTGGGTTTGGACCTTGCCTTCAAAACGAATATTTCCATTCCCAGAATAGCTACTTTCATCTGCATAAGCACTTGATGTCAGCCCAACACTTAAAAGGAGTCCGGCTAAACCTAGGAATACATTGATCTCTTTTTTCATCTTAGACTAGCCTCCTCTTTTTTTGTGCTGTACTTTTTTCAGTAAAAAGAGTCCAAAAACGATGAGTAGCAATGCTCCTCCTGTAATACTCAAACTCTTTTTAACCAGTTCACCAGTAGAAGGTAATCTCCCGATAGGCTTTTCTTCCTTAGGAGTATTATTACTACTAGACGAGCTAGATGTGGATGAATCTGACGTTGAGGAGTCATGTGGCGGTTTACTATCCGAAGATTCTTCTCCTGAAAAAACCAATCCTGCATTTGTCTGAACTTGACCACCCTCTTCAACCGCCTGTACTACTTCTCCGCCGAAGACAATCAAAAGTCCTATAACAGAGAATAATACAAAATAAATACTGAATAGATAATTCTTTTTCTTCATTATTTTTCTCTCCATCATTTAATAAACTTCTTCAATTGTCCATGTTAGAGTTGTTTCATAGTCACCTACTTGTTTCACTTTTCCAGCAGGAATATCTAGACGTAGTCCCTCTTTTCCTGGTCCCCAAGTGTCTTTACTTACATCAAATTTTCCTCGTGTATTAACCTTTGAACGGAAAACTTCCTGATTCTCAGTGGAAAGTGTTTTATTGTCAGTGCTTGTCTGATAACTTAAAGCATCTACTAATTGTGCGGAAGGGTCTCCAGGGATGCTTAAATTTCCTGATTGTTTCAGCAGAATTCGCCATTCTGTTGTTTGTGAACGATTATCATACACTACTAATGGCCGATCATATTTTGGATTATCAAAAAATAGATTTTTTGCGCTAACTTTTTGGTTACCAAAATCGATTACTGTTGGAGCTGAAGACAATTCTAACGCTCCTTCATAGATAAATTCTAGTGACGTATTAGTCCCTATTTTAACTTTTGGCTTTTGCACAGTTCCAACACTACTACCATCTATCTTCGTATCAGACAGCGTATAGCCAGTGATTTCTTTAGCTACAATTTCTATTTCTTCACCATGTTCCCCATTAATATCCTCCGACAAGTCCTTTTGAAGTTCAAGCTGTCCCGTATTCGGATCAATAACAAAGTAACGCACGGCAATTGCCATTTTATCGACAATTGTGAATGTTGCTGTTGCTGATTTATCATCCGCATATGGTGCTTTTGAAGACGTACCTGTAAAGGTAACCGCTTGTTCTATCGGCTGACCGCCGGCAGAATTGCTGGTCGTATTTACGTTATACGTAACGACAATTTCCTGATCAATGCCTAAACCGGAAGGAAATCCAGTTAAGCTAACCGTTAGCTGTCGTGTTTCTGTGTCGAATACAGCCTGAAAGGCACTCGTTGGCACGCCATTAACAGTAACAGTGACACTCTTAGTATCTGGCGTTACACGCGCGTCAAACGGTTCTGTAATAAGCTTCGGATCATGGAAACGAGCATCCGGATGACCACTTGTTTTCACTGTTGCTGTATAGCTATTCGCTGTTCCTTGCAGAACAGACGGCTTCGCTACTTTTAAGTCAACAGCTATTGTCGGCTTCGGCTCTCTTTCGATATCAAAATAAGCAGTTTCGCTTTCCTTATCAGTCACGCGATTCTTATCCTCTATCCAAAAACGAACACGTTGCTTTTTACTCTGCAATTCAGCATCCGGAATCATCACCGCATATTTTTCATGAAGAGTATTCAATGGTTCATTGGTTAAATCAATGGTCGTTGGTCCCGGTACCGGTTCACCTAAGTTTCCATCAGCATCAAACGGCAGAACTTCATAATGTAGCGTCAGCTCTGAACTATCCTCATCTTTATAATCAATCAAGATCGGATATTTTCTGTCCACCAGTTTACTGCCGTCATAGAAAGCAGCATTTGCCGCATTGACAGCTAATTCCGGTGTCCGATTGTACTTGAAGACAACCGTTTCCGACTCTTCTGTTACTCCGTTATAGCCTGTGAACACAAACGTATGATCCTTATCATCAGCTAAGTACTTAGATATGTCTAAAGACCACGGCTCGTCCACTCGTACAACTGACTCACCATTTTCTCGGTTCGCCCCATCAGTTTCAGGAACGTTCCAAGATTTTACAAGAATTTCTTCTCCGCCATCAACAGAATACTTCAGCTCTAGCTTTGTTCGATCATCATTTGTATCCGCAAAGCGTCCATTCAACGTATATTGCTGATCATAATAAATGATTGGGCTTTTCGCATTCTCTTCTTGAGCAAATGTAATTTCCGGCTTAGCTTCCATTAAACTTATCCCATGGTAATAGCTCGTCCGAATATATGATTTCGGTGCTAGATCAACTGGTTGAGTTTTCATAAACAGCATCGTGTCCATCGAACCCTGCTGAGCTATTCCCGGCAGCGCATTGGTATCTCTAGGTGCATCTAGTGTCTCGTCTCCTATAGAATCACGCTGCGGGAAACGGTTAAATGTTGTACCATACATTTCACCAACACCTGCAGTCATGCTCGAAGTGAATCGCGTTCCAGCACGCCAGTTATTTACTGCATGATCATCTGTAAACAGAAAGTCCATTCGATAGCCATAGGGTTTACCAACGTTATCGGTTCCTATTTCCCGCTGAATATACAGCCCACGGTTATTTCCGACATAATAGAAAGGAATCGGTCCCGAATTCCCCATGTTTTCCAGCAGTGCCGCATCCATATTAGAGCCAAAGGTAAAGCCCGGATATACCGTACTTCCGATATTCGTAACTTTCCTTTCAATAAGAACGCGTTTCCCTTTTGGAATCATCGTCGTTTCAACTTCTACAAGTATATCTTGACCAGCTTTATTACTTGAGCTTGGCAGTTTAAGTGCTAAATTGGAACTTGTCTTTGTCACTGCGACCTGTTTCAACAGGCGACTTCCATCAGGTAGATCTTTATAGTAATACTTAAAGAGCTTTGCCATGAAACCTTTTACATTAGCGTGGTTGTCTGATACATACATAGGATTAATGTAGCCTGAATAAAAAGTAGAGTAAAGAAGTGACCCATTTGCAGGTGGCGTAACACTTATAACAAATGGACTGGAACTAGATATTCTATTACCAAGCTTGTCATCTGTTTCCAGACTAGAAAAAGAATTAACCACTACTCCTTTTTCATTTACTGGTCTGGCGTCTGTGTTTTTGTCGATAAAAAACACGGATGGAATTAAAGAGAAATTGTAAGTGCTGAGCTTTAAAGAATCCGGAGTAGGGCTAATATCAAGACTCAGATATGGCCCAAACGTATAACGCAAATACTCTTGATTCCCTAGCTTAATCTCGCCGCTTTTCGTATCCGTTCCTGTATAAACCCATCCAGGATTAATCACGCCATTCTCATCATACAGGTCATAGGTTGGGTCACCCCCATCGACAACCGCTCCTTTTCGAGTCTGCTTTTGCGTGCCCAAAAGTGCCTCTTGCCGATTCTGTATTGTTTCCAGAGGATTAGCCGTTGCTTCCTGTTTTTGTTCCGTTTTCGCCGCTTTACTTTCCGCTCGAATCGGATCAATCCTATAAGTTAAAACTGTCGTTAATATAAGAAAACAAGTTGCTCCTGCCAAAATGCCCGCACGTTTATTTTTCCATTTCATTTTTATCCTCCTTTCTTCTAGTATTTTTTTGACTGAATCAGTCATATATTTTAATTTATGGAAAAATTTTCCATAAATTAAAACCTCTTTTAATTCTCAGTGTAGTTGTAATCTGTAGCCTTTCGAACGGACGGTCTTAATTTCTATACCACTATCTGGGTACCTTTCAATTTTGCATCTTATATGAAAAATTAAATTGGCTACGCGATAATTTTTATGATCCTTCGAAATATCCCACATACTTTGATTTAATTCTTCGTATGTCACCGTCTCATTGAGTTTGCTTTCCAATAGTGTAAACAACCTGTATTCCAACTTGGTAAGCTCTATTTCGCTTCCGTCTTCTAACAAAATACTTTGATTATCAACCAACAATTTAAAATGGCGATCACCAGATACATGCCGCTTATTTAAAGTTGACAATTGATGTGCCATAGTTCTTTGAACAATCAATTGCAACTCTTCTGGTATGCAGTCCTCACTAAAATTATTATCTGCTCCTAACTGAAGATAAATCAGTCGATCCATTTCTAGATTTTGCTTTGAAAAAACCCAGACAAAAGAAGTAGCACTCTCGCGAATTTTTAAAATCAATCGGCAAACTTCTCCCATCTTTTGGCGTTCATCATTATAAATGATCACAGCATCTGTCTTTTCAACAATCCTTTCCAGATTCTTTGAAGAGACAGACTCGACCATATGTTTACTTTTTTTCAACTCTTCTATGTACGATTGCTCCATCTCTCCAGATACGTTAATAACACTTATTTTGCCCATCATCATGTCCTCCTGTTCATCATTAATACTCATTCTTTGAATTTTTAAATAAAAGAAACTATAATAACAACATATAATACTTTTTTTACAATTTTGAACAAACATTGATATTATTCGTTATAATATATTTCTGAATTGTACAGCAATCCAGAAATCCGGAAAAAATGCTTTCCCCTTAGGGATAAAATGTTTTTTTTTGACGGCATAGTGACGGCTATTAGATAAATATTTACGAAAAATTTTAGCCTTACATTCAAATTGGTATTTTGGTAAACAAAAAAATCCAAAAGCTAGATTTTCAGGTCTAACTTTTGGAGTCTGGACAAAGGAATATCTTGTTTTTATTTATGCCAAACGCTGATCTAGGGTTTGAATAACTTCCTGACGTTTCTCAAGTAATGAATCTGTATAAATATCTAATGTCATTCGAGTAGATTGATGTCCCATGAGCCGGCTTAAACTGGCTATATCTGCGCCATTCTCTAAACATCTCGTAGCAAAGGTATGCCTTAATACGTGAAAATGAATGTTTCCTATGTCAAGGTTGCTTACTATTTTTTGAAATCGATAATTGATTACTCTTGGCTCTGCAAAGCGGCCTTTGCATGAAACCACATACTCAGAGTCTTGTTTTCTTCTTCTTTCGAGAAGATATTTCTTTAAATTTTCGGCTAATGGAATAATTCTCTCTGAATCCCAGGTTTTCGGTTTATCCATATCAACTTTTGTTTTATAAGTTATTCCCTCTTCATTCAAGATTCTTGAAACTGTCCGTTTTACTTGGATCAAGTTTTCTTCAAAATTGATATCTGTCCATTTTAGTCCACTGATCTCTCCTATACGCATTCCTGAGTAGAGCGCAAGTATTATCGGAGAACATCCTTGCTCTTGAAAAGCTAATACTTCTAATTTTTTTTGTTGTGCTAAAGTCAAGGCCTGCACCTTTTTTCTTCTGTATTGTGGTAAAACAATTCCACTACAAGGGTTACTCTCTAAATAATTCTTATTGACTGCACTGTCCAATCCTTTTTTTATGATATTAAAAATATTTCGGATAGTGCCAGAAGAAAGTCCTTTCATTTCCAGCAAATCAACAAAATCTTGTAAATCATTTTTTGTGAGATCACAAATTTTTTGGTCTCCAAGTATACTTAAAATATGATTTTTAGTTAATCTGAGATAACTGTAATACGTTGTTCTTTTAATTTGTTTCTTTGCCACATTATCTAACCAGTAGATCATCCAATTCTCAACAGTTCCATTATAATTGCTTGTGAAAGTATGTAGTGTTAGTGTTTTTGCTTTGATGATCGTCAGTTTTTCTTTGACCTCTGAGTATTTTTTTCCATAGACATATCCGTAAGTGATCTTCTGATATTCATCTCGTCCCTTTCGATAGCGGCCTTCCCAACGACCATCTTTTCGTTTATAAATATTTTCACCTTTTTTTACCATATCTGTCACTCTCCGATACATTTGACGATTTTTTTGACGGCGTATGCAAAAAATCGTTTTTTTTTCAATAAAATTCACTTATTTTGTTAAAAAGCACAAAAAAAACTATTGACTAAACTAAATAAAAACGATATTGTTATTAAGTACTACACATAGAACCCTTGATATTACTCACTATTTCTGGATTGCTGTACAATTCAGAAATATTTTGTTTTATATCTTTAATCTTTTTTCATTTTAACAAAGGAATTCTCTTAATTCGTTTCAATTATACTTGTTATTTAAAGTGCTTTTTGACCTCAATTCTTTTTTATTCTCTATGCAAGAAAACATTTTAAAGTTGAAAATGTATAACTACCTCGATACGTAATTTTAAATTAAATTGGAAAGTACAAAAACACTGTGATATCCATATTAAATATCACAGTGTTTTTATTGATGATGCGATGCCTAAAATTCTTTTTCTATGATTGCTTTGAAACAGCGTTACTAAAAATTTATTACAATATATAAGCGTTATTGTAGAAACTCAAGTAAGTATTGCCATTTCCTCGTACTCTTTTTTCCTTATTTTCTTGTCAATGATTATTTCAAAATCGTCGACATATTCTCAATTAAATTTATAAAGTATAGAAAATAATACAGAACAGTTCCTCTCAGCATTCTTCCTATTATCAAAATGCTTTTTAACTCCGTTAGAATATTTTAATGACAATTCCTTCATTTAGTAGCTAATCATAAGTCGATAAAATTTTTCTATTGTCATTTTAACACTGTTTTTCAACGTATTGTACTATTTATTGATAAAATACTCTCATCAATTCTTTGACATTCTCATTAATACTTTTATACTAAAGAAATGTAAGGAGGCTACAATCATGGAATTAGGAAGTATCATAGATAATTTTACAAAAAGAAAATTGTTGCTACTGGAGCAATTAAAAACAGCAGATGACTTTGTATCTATTCAAGAACTCATTACCACTACTCACTGGGAAAGAAAAACGATTTTAAAATATCTTGATGCTTTAGCTGAAGACTGTTCATCTTTTTCTTCTGACGAGATAGTTCTGATTAAAGCTGAACAAGCCATTATACTCTCTTATTCAACTTATAAATCTTATCGTTCACTTTACTTATCAATCATCAATCATAGTTTACCAATAAAATTGCTTCAAGACCTCTTACTCGGCGATTCAGTTTCTATTGGTCGTTGCTTAAATGAATACTTTATAAGTGAATCGACACTTAAACGCCAACTAAAAAAACTAAATCAGCTATTATCAACTTATTACTTAAAGATTGCTCAAAAAAAAGGGGTATTCATTTTAATTGGCGCAGAGCATCAAATCAGAATATTTGCTTACACCTTCTTTTGGCTATTATATAGAGGAAAGGGTTGGCCTTTTACCGCTGTCGCAGAGCAAAAAATCACTGATCTATTGGACTATATGGAAGAATTTTCACGTCCATGGAATCACTCAAAGCATCGCCAACTACATTATATTCTAGCTCTTAATTTAATAAGATATAGAAAAAGTTTCAAAATTCAACTTTCAAAAGAACAACTGCATACTTATTTTTCACAAGCATATTTAGATACACCTAGAGGCTGGCTTAATAGATTTAATTATCCCGAATCGGAGATTCTATTTTTCTTTATTTTATCTCAATCTCACGAAAATTTTCTCTCAGTTCCCAGTTTTAAAAAAGAGATTTTAACTTTTCATCGAGCAACCCATACAGAAGTTTTTGAGTCAACTGAACAATTTTTTGATTTGTTTTCTGAACAGATAATTCCTTTATCAGAAGAAGAAAGAGAAAAATCTTATATTTCAATTTTTGCAAATCACCTATTTTGCTCTGTCTTTCCAGCTTTTCCTGAAGAAATGACTGGCTTTACGAATGCTTCTCAATTTTCTGAACAATTTCCTGTTCTTTTTAAGAAGCTAGCTAACATGGTTGAACAATTAGAAAGACAGACACAGTTCTCACTATTCAAAAATAAAGATTTTTTGATTCCAAATTATGCTTTACTGTTTGCTTCATTGACAGATATAACTTCATTTGAATCTGAGATCACTGTTTGCTTTGATACAGACTACCCTATACTTATGGAAAAAAGAATCATGGATATATTTGAAAGCTATTTTGGGCGTTCCTTTAATTTGACTATCTTTTTTAAAATTGATGTACTTGATACAAAGTTTGACCTATTATTAACTTCAAGCTTTATTCCCTGCTTTGATGAAATGGCTACCTATACTATTTATATCCCAGATAGATTAAGAGC
Source organism: Enterococcus sp. 9D6_DIV0238 (assembly GCF_002174455.2). Lineage (NCBI taxonomy): Bacteria > Bacillati > Bacillota > Bacilli > Lactobacillales > Enterococcaceae > Enterococcus > Candidatus Enterococcus dunnyi. The sequence continues at coordinate 2,870,277 of NZ_CP147246.1, read as the reverse complement.
TCAAGAAATACTAGATATAGAGAAAGTATTAATAAAGATCCAACAATCTAAAACTATAAAATAACATGTATCTTTAAAAATACCCCTCCAATGCACAGATGATAACATTTATGCTACGAATTTCAGTTACCAGTCATCGCTTTGGAAAAGTCCCCATGTGCAATACACTTACTCACAATTCCTTAAAAAAGTTCTTCTTCAAATATACGTGTTGGATTGTCTCTATTCTAAATATCTTTTCCAACACATAAAAAACCTCCAAAAGTTAGATTTTCAGATCTAACTTTTGGAGATTAGAATACTAATGATACCTGTTTATCTAATTATGCACCATATTCTATAAACTAATATATTATAAGATATCTAATTAAGTTCCCTTAAAAATCTACTTCTGCATAGTACCTGTAATTGATTACTTTAGGATTTTCATTTCTACTAGCAATAAAGTTCCCTCTATCTGCACCTACATAAGAATGTTCCGTAAAAGAGAAATCCAGTTTATAACTATTAATTTGTACATAGCTTCCTTCTTCTACTGTATATCTTTTTTCTTTATAAAATCTAAAGCCTTTATTAGACTTTAAATCATCTACATAATGTCTTGTTACTATTACTACCTTAGTATTTTCAATTGGTTTTTCCGGCTCTTCCTGCTTAGGTTCCGCTCCCTTTAAAGACAGTTTTCCATAATCTTCAAGACTAAACTTTTGATTTCCACTTAGATCCCCCATGATAAATAGAGTCTTACTATCACATAGTTTACCAAAATCTATCGTAAACCCTTGCCCCCCCTGAAATGATTCAGCAGCAGGGGTCTGGTACTCACCACCTATTTGCTTCCAAGCGGAGATACAATCAATATTGGCACCATTAATTTTTGTATTCGTTGAATAAAATAATTTTGAATTTGGACGTCTGTTTGCTACTTCAAAATTAGTTGGATTTCGCAAGTTAATTGTTACACCTTTATACTCACTCTCAATCACCGATTTTGAACTATCTCCGACAACAATTAGTTCTGCATTAGGCTCTAAATTGACTTCAGCTCCATAATACTGAAGTTTTATCGTTGAGTAGTTCCCACCACCGCGTCCATTCAGGTGAACTTTACTTCCTTTAGCTAAATTGAATGTTGGTACCTTGTTCACGTAGTCTGCACGTGGAATAAATTGAAAAGCTACACCAGCTGCATCCACGTTAAATACAGCATCTTCACCTACGTCAACTTTTTGAACTTTATCGTAAAATACTGGATAGTAATGATTCACAGTACTTTGTGGTCCAATTTTTACATTTATATTCGCATTGTCACCAATGATTGCTTCACCGGTTGCTTTACCCTTTATCAAAGCTCCATTGAAGTAAAATGCTGAAAATTGTCCGTGATCTTTGTTTGCTGCAACACCATTATAAATTGTTCCAGGTAAGAATTCTAAATCATGGACCCATGCATTTTCAGCTCGTGTATTAACATTGTTATCTTTACCAGAGAACCTTAGTTTTCCTTCACTTAAATGAACAAAACGTGCTCCTGTATAGTGAACATCTTCTGCATCCACATTCCAACCATAACTTGAAGGACCGTTTCCTGCTCCGCCAGTGAAGAAACGTCCATCGTTATCTGCACCAATGATTTTGATGTTCTTAACAGAAAAAATATTTGTTCCGTTGTAGTTTTGCTTACCATAAATAGAGTAATGACCGGAGTTGATAACTACACCGTTTTGTTTGTTCCCATTGATTGTTACATCACGATTAGGAATATCCACTATATTGCATTTCAATTGAATGCTTTTATTAACATTTATCGTAGTTATTGTTTTATTTTTTAATGCTGTTTCAAATTCTTGAACGGTATTGATTTCCGCTACATTTTCCGAAGCATATGCAATAGTTGGCTTTTCTAAAAATATTTCTGATATACTTAATGTAATACTGAACAAAATTATTGCGCTAATTACTACCAATATTTCTTTTTTTAATAATTGTTTAAACTCCATTTTCTTTTAACTCCCTTTAAATTCATATTTTATTATGTCTTATTTCCACAATAAGGGAAGATAATCCTATTTACTACTTTGTGAAGCAGCATATATCATAAATGTTTAAAGTGAACAATTACGTTCAGAATATTTTGATAAACTTTCTGAACTTTTTCTTTTAAATCCAGTGGCTTATGTATAATCTTGATCGATAAGTTCATGTGTTTCCATCCCTGAATCGTAAATTCTACATGCCTCATACGTAGCAAGACTTCCACCTCAATAATACAATTTTACTCCCTGCTTCCCTTGATTAAATCCTGTTACTACATTAACAAAAATATCAGGATTTGGATTTTTAGCATACACTTTCAATTCTCGAATTATTCTTACACATAGAGTTGTACTTAATATTCCTAAAACTTTTTTGAAAATCACCCGTCTTTCTTTCTCATATCTACAAAACCTCCTTCATGCAATTTTTCGGTTTTTACACCACAAGTACACATTAACATACAAAAAGAACGATTGAAATGTTTTTATTGTTTTTAAATCTTCATCAAAATAATATTCAACAGAAAATGATATAAAAAAAATGTAATCATACCATCAATCGATTCTTACAAATCTGTTATATACCTTTTTGTTACGTTATCTTACAGTTTTTGGAGAATATCTGATTATCTACCCCATCTTTATCTGGTAACGTTATGTAAGATGGAACATATCTTATTTTCAGGCAATATTATCGAGGTAATGATTCAGCTTTTTACTCAGACTGGAGATATCATTAAATGTATCGGATCGTGTCTTATTCACTAAAATCATTTATTTTTACTAAACTGTTGAAGATGAGATTGAAAAAATTCTTATTAAAGGCAAGCGTACTTACGTTCGATTATTTGAATAAATCAGCGAAATACATTATGGAATGCAGGACTTAAATCATTTACTCCCTGGAACAGACTCTTAGCCTATAAATCTGGAATAATTGCGTTATTGATTTAGAAATGAAAAATAGCTGATAAAAATTATTTCGATTACAATAAGAGAGTAAAAAACATCACTGAAATTAGAAATATAGACGTTGAAACCAGCTCTAGCATACAGAAAAAGGCAGCCCTGGAAATATATATATATATATATATATAGGACGATTCAATGGAAATAGTGCTGAAGGCTGTATAGTAAAAAGGAATGCCCACTCTGAAAGTTGGGCATTCAAAAACAGGCAATGATTTAACATTAAATGTAACTAATACAGAATCTAATCTGCTCTTCAGTTTATTGATTATAGTGAACGATTGCGTTCAGCAATATTTTGATAGAATTTCTGGACCTTCCCTTTTAAGGCTGGTGCTTGTATATAATCCTGACCTACAAAATCCATATGTTCCCATCCTTTTATAGTGGGTTCCACATACCATGCACCTGTGACAAGATTTCCATCAGCCATCTTATTATTTTGTCCAAAAGGATACAATGCAGAAATCACCGGAACTAATCCATCATTTGCTCGCCATTCTTTTCCACCGGTCGCACCAATATATGTTGCTGAAGCAGAATAAACCGGAAACATAGAAAGTAATGGGTAGTAATTATTTGAAAACGGACCTTTATATGTTGCGTTCCCTGAGTAAGAAAAATAATAGACCTCATCACTCAAACTCGTTTGCTCATTTAGTTTCCCTGCCCCCTCTGTAGTAAGGTCATATAAAACGATATCCTCATTTGCTTTCCAAACAGAGCTGTTAAAAACTCGTTTTAAATAATTCTTATTGGATTCACCAGCTGCTTGTCTTAATCCCCATTGATCTAATTTAAAATCGTAACGCAAATTTACTGTTGAGCTGTTAGCAATAAAAGCCGAACCATAAATTATATCATGTAATAAATTCTTAGCTAATGCTGCTACCTGAGTTCCATTGTGTGGAGTGGCAATTGCTGTAATACTTCGAATCCAGCTTGCCCTATTTCCTGAAAAGATATCAGATAACTCTATACCATTCGCAAGTGCATACGCTCTTTCTTCTTCACTTCCTTCACGAATCAAAGTATCTAGCATTCTACTCGTCATCCCACCTTGACTATGTCCAATCAAGTGAACCTTATTGTTTTCATCCCATTGAGGATAGAGGCTTGGAAAGGTTCTGCCATAACGGTCGTGCCCATGTTTTGCAGCGTGTGCAGCTCCATAATCAACAGTACCTCCTTTAATATAATAATACAACTCGATCGCACGATCCCAATTACTTCCGAAAGGACTGACAACTGCTTCCATACTTGTGTATCCTTTTTTTGATAAATCTCCAATGATATTTTGTGTACTTCCACCCCAATAATATAATTTGGGTCCTAACTCTCCTTCTCCAAACCCTGTAAGTCCATGTACGAAAATATTAGGATCTGAATTTTCAGCATACACTTTTGACTCTTGAATAACGCCTACAAATAAAATCATACCTAACATCACTAAAACTTTTTTTAAAAACCCTTTTCTGTTCCCAATTTCTTTTTCCATAGCTATAAATTCTCCTTCATACCAACAATTCATATTGATATTTTTTATTTGTCACAAGTATATTTTAACATACAAAAAGGATAATTAAAATTTTTTCATCCTTTTAATACTTTTTTGTTATCCTTTTTAAAATAAAAAAATCATATATTTTTATTTACCTATAAATGTACCTTCACTTTTCCATTACCTTTGCTACTGGCTATCCTTAAAGTCCCTGCTATCTGCTACCTTAGTTTTTATAACCTTTCTTGAAGAAAAAATAAGGAAATATTATTTACTCAATAAAATTAGTATAAAAAATATTTTTTCAACTGACGTAATCCGTTTTTATCAGATTCATTAGTATAATAGATTTAATCCAAATTAAAAATTTTATACGACCGATTTTTAAAATAGGAGTCAGAGAAAGGAACTCAAAGTTCATTTTGAGTTCCTTAAATATCTAGTTTTCATTTAGCATAAATTCTATTTACTTTGAAATTTATCTTATTAGATATCCTTTTAGTTATGCCTTTCTGATTTATTCTGCTTGTGAACGAAATTATGTCTGGATATGAATCCTCTATAGAATTATTTTTCTCTCCTTTGTAGCACGTATGATTGTTTTTTGGGTGGCGAGATCTCTAAATGATCCGACATCTGTTCATACAAATCTTCATTGAAGGATATGATCTTCTCCTTGCCTGCCTCAACATCATATTCCACAAAATCATATTTGCTTGCGGCTGGTGCTTCTTCTGCATGTATCTGTGAAAAGCTTCCTCCCCAAAATAAGGCTAATAAACTAATAAACAATACTTTTTCTTTCATTTTTTTCCTCCCTAGTATTTCTCTTTTTCTCTTCCGCTAGACACTATATTCATTTTCTCCTTTCTTCTTTTTTTTCCTGCCTCTCTTTTTTCCTGCATTTTTAACTAGAGAAGTCAGCTCTTTTTTAGTCTATCGTAGAAAATACGGTAGATATAGGTTTTTCCATCAAAAAAAAAACAAAAAAAGGAAGTGTTTTTTTGTTTTTTTGATAATTATTTATTTTTTTATCATTCTAGACTGTTGTATTGTGCCTATCTTTGGTTCTTCTAGATATATTTCTTGTTTATTGATTACTTTTATAGGAATTTCTTTCCTTTGTTCTATGTAATACGTTCACTTTGGTTCATTCATTGGTTACCTAAATCAAAACTTGTTACATGAAACTAAAAGCCGCAGAAGAAGCCCCTCCTGCAGCTACTGGCTTATTTAGTTTGTTACTTTTACAACAAATCGTTGGATCTCGATCCCTGCATCGTTTAACACAGCCACTTCTACTTTATCTGTTAGGGACTGTATCGATATATCTAATAGATTGAAAATTCTTCATAAACCAAATTTTGAAAAGGATAATGTTTCTATAAAGCAAACAACTAAACCAAATCGTTAAAACAAGTACTCTTTTGGCTTTCTTTCAATTTACATTAATACCAAACAATAGGTATTTCACAGCTGAATGTAGCATAAAAATTTGAATATGAGTTGGAAAAACGTTCTCCTTCATCATTTGAAGAAGCCTCAAATAATAGGTTAATCGCCGAAACATCTTCTTCTAAATTTTCGATTTCTACGGCATTCCCTTTAAGCACAGCACCTGAAACTCCAGAAACAACCTTTTCACCATCAAATTGTTTTGAGTATTTTACTGGATGTTCCATGATAAATTTTTTTGTCGCTTTATCCACATACACAGTTGGAAGTTTTACCGGATAACCACCAAAAGCTGTTACTGATTTTAAATTAGGTAAATCAGATAACATACTAAAATCTTGAATATTTGCATACCCAAAAGATAGTTTTTCAAGATTTATTAGTTTTCCAAACGGCGATATATCTAGAACTTTCAATGGATCTCCTTGAATTATTGAAGAGTATGAATAGTACTCTTTCAAGTTTTTCATTCCTGAGATTGGCCGAAAATCAATAATTCCATAGCCACCTGAAGTATTTATTGATTCTGCATTCGTCGCATATTGAACACCTTCCAACGAGCCATTGTTCCCACCATATACTGAGACAACCTGTTCTATTTGCCGTGTTGTTGGAAGCTCATTTTCTACTGGCTCTTCAATTTGTCTAACTACATCTTGTCTAAGCGCTCTATCAGGAATATATACCTTATTTTCATCCGCAGTCGTACTTTTTCCTAATGTTAGTGCTGTTACTAAAACAGTAGTCATCCCCATTGCCACTAACAGTTTCTTTGTGCTTTTTTTCACTTGATCACTCCTAAAAAATTTTTTGTTCAATTTAGTTTAACTAATTACTACTATATCTGTCAATTTCATTTTTTTTAATAAAATCTTCCTTTTTTGATTATGTTTATTCTGTCTTTTTATTATTTCTTAAAACCTCCCTTTATCACTGCTCTTTGAGATTACGATGTTTCAGTTCAAACCAAAAGCTGCTGAAGACCATTCTCCTGCAGCTACTGGCTTATTTAGTTTGTTACTTTTACACCAAATCGTTGGATCTCGATCCCTGCATCGTTTAACACAGCCACTTCTACTTTATCTGTTGGGGACTGTATCGATACACCCAATAACTTAAAGCTGCCGTCTTCTAACACATTGACTGTTTGTTGGCGTTTGCGATTCACATATAATCGCACGCTTGACGCTGATTTTCCTTTGACAGTTCCTTGCACATACAAGGTATCGATCGTATATGTCTCTAAGTTCATCTCCACTTGAGGTTCTTCAATCGTTACTTTTTTTCTCGAGACTTCTTGATCATAACGATAACCAACCACTTCCACCTCATCATCTTCATACGCAATGTGTTCTTCTGCATCAAAAGTAAATGTCCTTGTGGCGGTCAGTAGTTTTCTTTCAACCTCTTCCCCATTGAGCATGAATGCTACATGGGTGTGATAGTAATCCGTTGTACCGCTCACTTGTGTATCTTCATACAGCACATAGGGATTCACTGTCAACTCATAGTTTTTTTCTATGATCGGTACCTCTATCCGGCCTACTTCGCTGTTTTTTCGGTCTAAAACAACGACTTCTACTTTGTCGCTTTCTTTGGTGATCCTTCCTTCTGCCGCTAACTCATAACTGCCAGATCTATTCACGGTTCCTGTGGTGAGCACTTCTCCACTAACGAATAGCTGTGCCTTCTTCGCACTTAGAGAGGCATCAACTTCTCCTGTTACGTACTCATCAATCCCTAGATAAAAGTTGTCAACGAACAGCTTTGGTGCGTCTATAACAGTAACGGTACTTTTATCTGAAAACTTGCCGTCTTCTGTTGTTACAGTAATTTCTGCCGTACCTGCACTCATCCCTGTGACAATACCATCCTCCGAGACACTTGCGACAGCTGGATTCGAAGAAGAGTAACTAACTGACTTATTTGTAGCATTCTCTGGTGTAAAGCTAAGTATCAATACTTTTTCTGTTCCCTCAATCAGTTCCACACTTTTAGACAATATCTCGACTGAAGTTAGAGGAAATAACCTTTCTCGGGTACATGTTCCAGGCCTCGATCCATCATAGTTTTCTATAAAGTTCTTACTGGGAGGAAGAATATAAATCGGCTTAGAATCAGCTAGAAACCATCTCTGCGTATAACCCACTTGGTATCTTTCTGGCAAAAGTGGAGACTATGCAAAATTACTTTTCTCCCCTAGTTTTAATGTATCCAAACTTCTAGATTGATAAAACATATGACCCGTATTAGCTTTTGACAAATCAAAACTACTCATATCTATAGTTGAAAGCTTATCATTACCAGCAAACATTCAAGACATACTCGTTACTTTAGAGGTATCAAAGCTACTAACATCTAGTTGCTCTAATCTAGGCATACCACAAAACATGGCACTCATATTTGTTACTTTTGAAGTGTCTAGGTTGCTTATATCTAATTTGGATAGACCTGCTCCATTAAACATGCTACTCATATCTGTTACTTTCGAGGTATCAAACTCACTCAAATCTAATGCAGTTAATTTGGAATTCCCAGAAAACATCCTATTCATGGTTGTTACTTTTGAGGTATCCAAATAGGTCAAGCCTTCAATCGCTTCTAGTGTTTCAATTCCTTCAAATAAATAACAAGATCTTTTATTAGCTATTACTGGTTTCGTAAATTGTAGTTTAGAGTACTTGTCGGAAACTCACCTCCCCCAAAGACAATCGTTTGTGTTTCTTTTTCCCATATCCATGGTACCGTTCCATATACTCCATCAGGAATTTCATTCTCTTCAATAACTGTTATTGTGCTTTCTGATTTCTTTTGACCATCTTCTGTCAAAACAGTTATTCGAGCCTTTCCTTTCTTCTTTGCACTTACGGTTCCATTTTCATCTACTACTGCCACTGCTTCATTTGAGCTACTCCAATGTACTGTTTTGTCTGTCGCATTCTCTGGGGAGATAGTCGCTGATAATTGAATTATTTCTCCTACAAGTAATTCTGCACTTTCTGGATCAGTTTTTACATCTGTTACAGCTATTTCTTCTGTTTCAACTATGTCTGTATAGGCACTGATATATGCATTACCTTTGAAGCTTCCACCATAAAACTCCCCATTTGAGATACCTCGCCAATACATACTATCTTCTTCGTTTTCACGGCTAATAAAAGTTTTCCCTTCGGGCAAATCAGGATATTTTCCTTGCGCTGCATCACTCATTTCCTGCAAGGCTACATGAAATGAACTGACGTCTTCTGGATATCGAACTTTTATAATGATTGAGTAATTTTTATTCTTCTCAATCTCTACTACTTCTGTTGAAAGTTCTCTCATACCAGCTGTATCCAGTCTGCCTGACGCAATTTTTCTTAGTTGATCGTCTGTCCCTCTTTGATAAGTTTGAATATTGTCGTCCTTATAGAAGACCTCATATTCGATTCCTTTTTGTTCACTATACATTACTTTAAACGTCATAAAATAATAATAAATATATTTAAATAAAAAAATACGTATTTGTATTTTTTATCAAAATCATATTTTTCAAACATATTATTCCTTTTATGTTTTTGATTCTTCTTGAAAAATGATTATTTTTAATTGAAATATTTTACCGTAATCTACTATTTCTCCCTGTAATTCATCTCTAGAATGAAAATACCACTAGAATGATTCTTTTGGAACCTATCCTAGTGGTATTCGTTATCTTTACAATTCTGTTTTTTAACTGAACATATGGCTGTTAGAATTAGAATGGATTGCTATCCGCATATCTACTCAATAAAATAGTCCTTTTCCCTTTGGATTATTCTGAAATATAGCAGCTTGCTTTAGAAGCACTCTGTTCCTTAGAATAGAGTTTATAACATACAATAACCCCTACCTCATACGTTCAAATCTTGTTATATAGGTTCACTCAAATCATCTAACTGCCTAATATTTTTTAGTAACAATGAACTACGGTAAATGCTTGGTTTTTCTCTAAGTAAAACGGACGTAAATAAGCAACCGTATTTGATAATGGTAATACTTCCTCAGCAAGTTCAATATTTAATTCATTTTTTATATATGCTCTTCTAACTATGATACGTTCCCATAGTTCTGGATACTGCTTTTCTATTGTTTGTTGAAGCTTGACATCTGCAATCGCGATACATTCTTCTGCACTAACTCCTGTATAACCCTTGATCGAAGGAATGATATCGATTTGGAAGATCATTCCACTCTTGATCGTTTCTCTTGAATCAGCATAAATTGGCGAAGACATCCATTCTTCATCTGAAACTAAGTGGCCCGGATTTAAATGCCAGTGATACTTTTCTTTAGGAAAAACAGCTTCAATTTTATCATATAATACGCGTCCTTCCATTCCGATCTTGATCTCTTCTAACCAATGTACAACAGCATTATAGTAAGGTTTTGCTACTCCTTCCAGATAATCTCTTTGATTCGTTGGGAGCTGATCTTCTGTTTCTACAACAAAACCTGTGCGACTTGATAAGCCGCCTTTAAAGGCAGTCGTCATCGATAGTGGATCACCTAACTGGACTTTTTTATGTGTAGGATACACATTCGCTTTTTCAAAACGCTGGCCTGTCGCCGCGATCGTTACCACTGTATTTGTCTGACCTTCTGCCGTCAGACATGCACCAAGTTCAGCCTCCGTTACACCAACATCTACTGCGTTCATCGCATTCAAAATACACGAAGAGGCTAAATTTGCTCCATATTCATAATGAGCGATTTCATTGGCATTATTGATCGTACGTACACCGGCATCTCCACCGATAAATAGATGAGCTGCATTGACTACTTCACTATTTTCTGTTAAACAATTCAACAACGCTGACACAATAAAATATGGAATATCAAAGAATCCTTTAGGATCATGAAGTGTTGTGGTAAACATTTTCCAGCCAACTAGCCCGATCTTTTGTTGATCAGCGAGACCGATTTCCTTAAAGATATCTTCTAAATCAGCATCATTATCCATAGGTTGGTTCGGCAATGAAAAAAGTGGACTATGCTTTAGTGTCACTTCAATACGGGAAACTGCCGCCATCTTTAGATTTTCATTTCCTAAAATGACTGTACTTTTTCCTGAAGCCTCAACCACTAACAGCCCTTCTTCAAAGCGGGGAATAAAACCTGTCAGGTACTCAAAATTTCCGCCGTGTTCTTTATCTGCATAAATGACAACCGCATCAAAATTTGATTTTTTCATTTCTTTCAGCAATTTTTCTTTCCGCTCATTGATCGTATCGTCTGTTAAAAAAACAGGTGCGACATGTTCAAAGAGAGTCGGCTCTTTTACTTGCCCAAGTACAATTTTTTTGTCCATCTTTTTTTGCTCCTTTTCATTCTGCTGTTATGACTACATCGACATCATTTTCTTCTAACTTCTGCATAAAGACTTTCTCCAAAGGCTCGTCTGTGACCAATATATCTATATCAGCTAACGAACAAATCTTGAAAAAACCAGTAGTATTTATTTTTGTATGATCCGCAAGAGCAATGACTTTTTGACCTTGCGCAATCATTTGGCGTTTGACCAGCCCTTCTTCTTCTGTGTGGATAAAAAGACCTTCTTTAGAAATAGCAAAAACGCCTAAGATCGTATAATCGACCTGATATTCTTCGATCTTCTTTACAGTTTCAGCGCCATATAAAAAAAGTTGTTGTTTGTGAAGTTTGCCCGGCAGTATGCTGATTTGAGTTTTATCATATTTCGCTAAAAGTGTCGCATGGGTCAATGAATTAGTAATTGCGTACATTGTCTGATTGCTCAACTCTCTGATGACCGCTTCAACTGTCGTTGAGGAATCGAATAACACACTTGTATTATCTTTAATGAGCATTGCTGCTTTTTGCGCGATCTTTTCTTTGATTATGGTGAATTTACTTGAGCGTTCTTCATAATTCAAGATCAACGCCTCACGATTGGCAGCTATTGCGCCACCATGCGTTCTGCGAATAACATTTTGTTGTTCCAATTTGATCAAATCTCTTCTGATCGTGTCTTTTGACACATGAAGTTTGTCCGCTAACTGTTCAATCGTCGCACTTTTATGTTCATCAATGTGTTCTTTGATTTTCACAAGCCGTTCTTCCATCAGCATTATCATCACTTCCTTTATTTAAAGGTAACATTAAATGCATTATTTTGCAACGATGCGTTAAAATCAATGAAAAAAATGCAAATAAATGCATTTAATATCTTTTTTAACGTTTGATGCCAATCATAAAATGTATCACTTATCTAGTATTATAAATAAATAATAGTCATACATACATTTCTCCAAGAAAATTAAATTTTACTTAAAATTATGAGAATTGATTAATAACCCTTTACTTTATGATCTATCTGTCCAATAATGTAATCAAGCTATTATTCATAAAATAGTAGCAAGGAAAAGGAGGAATTTTTTATGAAATTTTTTAAAGGTATCGTAGCAGCAAGTTTAGCAATGAGTTTTTGTGCAGCAAGTTTAGGAACAGCAGTACATTCTGTCGATGCAGCAACTGTTGTTGAGTCAAACTACGCGAAAACAATCACTCTATTTAACAAAGCAGATCTATTAGAGTACACTGGTTTGTCTTTGACAAGTAAAAATGTAACTGAGGTATACAACGAATTGAAAAAGGCTGATACATGGGAAGCTGCAGGCTATAGTGCTTCTGAGGCAAGTGTGATCGCTCGTGATTTTGGTTTGTACTATTCTAAGTCGATCAACCTTTTGAAAAAAATGACTTATCAAGATGACTTGCACTTAAAAGTGATCTTAATTACAAAAGGCTATGTGAAAGCTGAGTTTGGTTTACAATCTTACTATGTTGGTGAAACACCAGAAGTACCAGAAACGCCAGAGGTTCCTGAAACACCTGAGGAACCAGAAACCCCTGAAACACCAGAAGCTCCTGAACAGTCTGATTTGAAAAAACTTGAAATAGAAGTAGATTACAAAAATGGTCAAGAAGTTGAGCTACAATATGAAGTAAAATCTAATGGAACAGTGAAAGCACAATATCAGGACAAATCAAAGAAAATCCAATTACAAGGCAGCGCAGCACAAACGAAGATCGAAGGAATCATTGCCGGCTTGGATTTGAAAACAGCTAGTCAAAAAGAAGTAACTACTCATATCTTAAACAAACTAGGAAATGGTTCAAACTACAAACAATTCCAATTCCAAGGACAATTCAATGATAATACAAAAGTAAAATTTAAATTAAAATAATCAGTCGATGATATTGAGCCCTGGACAAAACTTAAAGACAGTTTTGTCCAGGGCTTTTATTCCGAATAAACACCGAGATAAAAGCAGCTTCTTCTTATTTCTCAAAGCTAGACACTTTTGTCTCAGCTTCATTATATATGCTACAATAAAAGATATCACTCAGTTCTGGAGGTATGACACATGAACGATCACGATATTTTACATTTTTGGTTCGAAGAAACTGAACCCAGCCAGTGGTTCAAAAAGGATTTGGCTTTTGATGCATTGATCAAAGAACGGTTTTCTGCTATTCACGAGCAGGTAGCTCGAGGAGAAAAATCAGACTGGCGAAAAACCATTCACGGGCGTTTAGCTGAGATCATTGTTTTAGATCAGTTTTCCCGCAATTTGTTTAGAGAGCAGCCTCAATCTTTTGCTTATGACGGAATGGCGCTTGTTTTAGCTCAAGAAGCAATGACTTCAGGCAAGCTAAATGAGTTGACTACTCAAGAACGCAGCTTTCTCTATATGCCTTTGATGCATTCTGAGTCTTTGGTGATTCATGAAGAAGCAGTCAAACGCTTTGCAGAAAAAGGAATGGAACAAAATCTTGATTTTGAACAGAAACACCGTGACATTTTAATCCGATTTGGTCGCTATCCGCATCGAAACGCCATTTTATGCAGAACTTCTACGGCAGAAGAGATTGCCTTTTTAAAAGAGCCAGGCTCTTCATTCTAGCAAATAACAAGACACTGAACGTAAAATACGTCAGTGTCTTGTTGATTATTCTGCTGTTAAAGCCGCCATCGTAATGTAGTTATAGGGCTGATTAAAATGCGGTAAGAAGAAGATATCCAATAATTTTAATTCATCGATCGTTACATTTTGCTCGATCGCTAATGAAAATAAATGGATCCCCATTGAAATCTCTGCTCGTGAACACATTTGTGCTCCAATGATCCTACGTGAGCCTTTTTCATAGACAATCCGGATTTTTACTTGGGCGTTATCAGACATAAATCCAGGTTTTTGCAAATCTTCATAATCTGTATGCAATACGTCGATTCCATTTTTTTTCGCAGCCTCTACTGAAAGTCCCGTTGACACCATATTCAGTCCAAATATCGAGATCCCGTTTGAGCCTTGAACACCTGAAGAAGCAAGCTTGGTTCCGCCAATATTATGGCCTGCAACCAAGCCTGTTCTGACAGCATTTGTTGCCAATGCAATATAGCTGATCTTCTTAAGTGCGTTTGAATAGATCGTGGCACAATCTCCAACAGCATACACAGAACGATCACTCGTTTGTTGATATTCGTCTACTACGTAAGCGCCATTATGAAATAACTCTAAATGCTCTTTTCCAAGTTCATTGTTTGGCAAAAAACCGATCGCATTGATCACTAGGTCAACGTTGTAGGTTCCTTTATTCGTTACGATTTCTTCAACAGCCTTCCTTCCTCTGTATTCTTTTGCTAACTCACCAAAATGCAGCTCAATGCCATTCTCTGACAAATTTTTATCCATTTTATCGGTAAATTCTCTGTCATAGTAGCTAGGAAGTGAACGGTTTGCTCCGTCAAAAAGTAGAACGTGCTTCCCTCTGCGTTTTGCCGCCTCAGCAATCTCTACACCAATATAACCGGCACCGATCACCGCAACTGTTTTGATATTTGGTTCTGACATTCGTTTATCTACTGCCTGACCATCTTGGAATCGTTTTAAAAAATGGATATTTTCTAAATCAGCTCCTGGAATATTTGGTGCGATCGGTTTAGAACCTGTCGCTAAAACCAGCGTATCATAACTTTCACAAAAACGTTCTCCTGTACTGGACTGACATTGAATGTTCTTTTGTTGAAAATCGATCTTCTCTACCGTTGTTTCGGTATAGATTTTAGCTCCTTTCGCTTCAAAGTCTTCTTTCTTTGTATAAAATAGACCTTCATAAGAATCGATTTGTCGACCGACCCAAAGTGCTGTGCCGCAGCCTAAATAGCTAAGATTAGAATTTTTTTCGATCATCACTACTTCTTGGTTTGAGTACTGATCCAACAATGTATTTGCAGCTGCGATTCCTGCATGGTTTGAACCAATGATCACTGTTTTATTCATTTTTTCCTCCCTTTCCCTTTACCGCTAAATAAAAAGGTGAGGCACGATTGACTTCTATGCTTCACCTTTTCAACTTTATGGATTATGCTTCTGTCGGTAAAATATTTTCTACTTCTGAGTGCGGACGCGGAATCACGTGAACAGATAATAGCTCACCAACACGCTGAGCAGCGGCAGCACCAGCATCAGTCGCCGCTTTAACAGCACCTACATCTCCACGTACCATCACTGTCACGATTCCGCCACCAACTAATTCTTTTCCTACTAGTGAAACATTTGCAGCCTTGACCATTGCATCAGCCGCCTCAATAGAACCAATTAGTCCTCTTGTTTCGATCATTCCTAAAGCATCTGATTTCATTATAATTTCCTCCTAAAGATTTATATTAATTTTTTTGGATAACAATCGTTGTGCCGGGTTTTACCCCAAGAGCATTTGCTTCTTCTGTATCGATATGACACTCTAAACCAGAATTTTCAGCCGCTCGAATAATAACATTGTCCAATGCTCCGCCACGCTCGCCAGTAAAGGCAATCGTTACAGCTTCACCATCACGTACACCTAAACGCTCAGCATCAGCTGGCAGCATATGGATGTGACGCTTTGCTACAACAACACCTTCGGTCAATTCAACTGAACCATGCGGTCCAATCAATGTGATGCCAGCCGTTCCAGCCAAGTCACCAGACAAGCGCAAAGGAGCTTTGACACCAACTTTGAACGAATCACTTTGTAAAATTTCGACTTGTGTCTGTTTTCTGACCGGCCCTAAAATTCGGACATTTTCGATCATCCCTTTAGGACCGCAGATCATTAGTGTCTCTTTACACGCATACTGCCCTGGCTGAGATAGATCTTTTAATTTGGTCAATTGGTATCCTTGACCAAATAGTTTATCCACGTCTTTTTGCGATAAATGGATATGGCGATTGGAAATCCCTACAGGAATTGCATTGCTGTTAGAGGTTGTTTCTTTTAGTCCGCCTTCTGCCAGTTTTTCTAGTATTAGGCCCAATAACTCTTCATAATTATTCATTGATTCAGCTCATTTCTTTATTGATTCATCCCAGCCAACACTTGACGAACAACTTTTGCTAACGTTTCTAGATCATCATTAGCTATCTGACTTCCTCCAGTCACCTTTGTATCCGGTACAGAAACTGTTGGACAAGTCTGATCATCAATTGTTTTTTCAAAGGTAAAGGTTGGATCGTTTTCAATCAAAGTAGTGACATCTTTTAAGCCGTACGCTACTTTTTTGATATTTAATAGGTGTTTCGGTCCAACATTTTCTGAGACTGAACTACCGCCAAACGTTCCACAACCTAAGGTAAAGGATATCGGCAAGCCAGTGCTGATCCCTGTACCGCCTTGACTGCCGCCAGTATTGACTAAGATTCTTGAAGCCGGTTTTGCTGCAAATTTCATCACAATATCACGGTCATTCGTATGGATACTCATGGTATGTCCAATACCATTTTGTAATAGCTCGATACTCAAGTGACAAGCTTCTTCCCAGTTATTGACCACATAAAATGCCAATACTGTTGTCAGTTTCTCAAAAGATAACGGATAGCCGGCACCTACGCCGTCTTGTGCACCGACCAAAACTTTTGTATCCACTGGAATTGTTATTCCAGCTGCTTCAGCAATCACATCGGCAGAACGTCCGACAAATTTAGCATTCATTGCATATCCATTTTTGAATAATAGCTGACAAACCTTATCTGTTTCCTCTTTAGACATAAAATAGCCGCCCTGAGCTTTTAGTTCACGAATAACTGCTTCTTTATTGCCTTCTTCACAAATGATCGATTGCTCAGAGGCACAAATAGTTCCGTTGTCAAAGGTTTTTGATGCCATGATTTTTGCGACAGCGCTTTTTACATCAGCTGTTCGTTCAATATATGCCGGCGAATTTCCCGCGCCGACACCTAATGCAGGCTTGCCAGAACTGTACGCTGCTTTGACCATACCTGGACCGCCAGTGGCAATGATCAAACTTACCTCTGGAGCATGTAGTAATTCATTGGTTCCAGCCATTGTTGGAATCGCTGAACAGCTGATGATCCCTTCTGGTGCGCCAGCGGCAACAGCTGCACGATTCAACATTTCTGCTGTTTTTTTCGTACACTCAAGAGCCGCTGGATGCGGAGAAAAGACGATCGAATTTCTTGATTTGATCGCGATCATTGCTTTAAAGATCACAGTAGATGTTGGATTGGTTGAAGGGATGATCCCCAAAACTAAACCAACAGGCTCAGCAACATCAAAGGTCCCTTTAGCTGGATCTTCGGCAACAATGCCGACTGTCTTTTCATTTTTGATTTCTTCATAAAGTAAGGTCGATGCCGCATGATTTTTATAGGTTTTGTCTAATACTTTCCCAAAACCAGTTTCTTTTACCGCCCGCTCAGCCAAACAAGCTGCGTGCTTGCTTGCCGTTTCTTTCATATTACATAAAATTTTATCGATTTGTTCTTCCGAGAAAGTCGCAATTTGTTCTGCAGCGATTTGACCTTTGCGGGCTAAATCACGCGCTTCTTGGACAGAACGTAAATCTTTGTCAAAAGTTTCCATTCATGATCCTCTATTCATTTGTTATTAAAAAGTCAATCAACGCTGCAATCAGTGTTTCTTTACTGGTGCGGTAGATTTCTTTTTTGGCAATGCTAAAGTTGGTTTGCTCTTTCGCTAATTTTCTTAAATCAACGACTTTCATTTGACTAAGCTCTTGTAACAGCGCTTCTTTTTTATCGACTTCATTTGTTTCTATGTCATAAGCTTCTTCGATAGGTTCTGCCTCAATGACTTCGATCACATCGACAGTTTCAGTGATCGGCTCTTCGATCATTTTCGTTTGGATAAACTGTTCAGGAGCAATTTCCGGACGAGCAATCACATGCGTACCCGCTAACAAACCTGGTCCTAAACGCTCCACACTTGCTGCAGCTGCTTGAACAGCTGTAGTAACTGCCGCTACATCCCCTGTGATCAGCACAGTATTCAACCCGCCACCGACTTTATTTTTACCTAGAAGTTGTACTTCTGATGATTTAAGCATGACATCAGCTGCTTCGATCATCGCAAGTAAGCCTCTTGTCTCAATCATTCCGATCGCTTGATTCATTCTTTACCAACACCTTTCGATTTTCCACAGAACATCGTGACCTTGTTTGGTGTAGACCAGCTGACTGCTTGATTCTCTGGAATGAAAATCGTATCCCCTTTAGTTGCCGCAAAGGTTGCTCCGCCGATCGTCAATTGAAGTTCGCCTTCAATGATGTAGTTGAATGACTCCAGCGTTTGATCATCATAAAAGCAACTATCTTGTATTTCCATGATTCCGCAACTAAATCGACTTTCCGCTGGTGTGATCAATTCTTGATAACGAATCCTTGGATCATCTAGATTCAAAGGACTAAGCTTTACAGTAGAACCTTTGATGATCTTCAATCCACTGCTATGTTTTTCATATGCAAAAGGAACGTCTGAAAAACTATCGATTCCAGCATCATTTAATAATTGCCTTAATAAGGAGACCAATCCCTCTTTAGAAATCGTTTCACAGGCAGCTGGATTCATCGTTCTTACAGGTTCTGTTTGCACTTGAAATACAATGTTGTACTCTTCTGCTAAATCTTTTGCAGAAGGTGTAATAATTGTTTGTTTTGTTACTGTCAGACACTGTTTCCCCTCTTTATAAAGGGTTTCGATATCTTCTGCACAAATTAATTTTTTCATTTTGCCACACTCTCTTTTATACAGACTCACAACTTTCATCAATGATCCCGACAACAGCTGCATCGATCGGAATCAGGTCATCTTCCAGCATCCGTCTGGCAGCCGATCCTGTAGCGATAATCACGCGATCACCGATCCCGGCACCGATCACATCACAGACTACCATCCGTTCACCATCTCTAGAACCGCCAGTGACCTGCGCCAGCATCAACTTTAAGCCATTTAATTTTTCTGATTTGCGCGTAGCCCAAATATTATCCATCAAGGTTGCAGTTACCATTGGCCATTCTTCTCTCTTCGTTTGATTTCTTCGATTGCAGCTGTGACCGAAGCGGTATCGCCAAAAATTGCTAACAAGATCATATTCTGCGGACAGCTGCCCCGAATATCTTCGATCGTTACACCAACTGCTTTTTCAGCAACATCTGTGGCACAAATCATCTCAATCAATTTTCCTTGCACTAATCCGACTGCATCTGGCGTACCTAATTCTTCCTTTGAGCCCTTTCGACGATTTAAAATCGCTAATGTATTTTCCCCTGGTGATTTGATAATGCGGCAATCCATGACCTTACCTCCTACTTTAATACTTGATCTGTACAACTTAAGGCAATTCCCAAGGGTGTTGCAAACATCGGATTGATTGGCTTGAATGTTGGGATGCCTGTCGTTTTTTCTATGATTGTTTCGATATTTTTCAAACAAGCTGTACCGCCAACCAGATAAATACCGTTGACAGTAAACCCAGAAGTTTGCTGTATAATGATCGATGAAATTTTTTCGATCACTGGTTTTAGGACTGGCAATAACTCATCATGGTGTTTAACTTCTCGCTTATACTGCTCAGCTTCGTCAAAGGAAAATTTATATGCACCGGCCAAAACTAAAGATAGATGAGTACCACCAGTCGCCTCGTCTGCAACTTTGACCACTTTTCCTGCTTCGATGATTGAAATACCTGTTGTTCCTCCGCCAATATCAACAACCGCTCCGTCAGCTATTTTCAGCAATTGATTGGCTGCTGTCGGCTCGTCCAGCAAGTTGGTCAGTTCAAAACCTGCACTTTGAACAACGTTTTTGATCGCACCACCATCTAATTCATCCGTTCCAGGAGGCAACGAAGCCGCTGCATAGACTAGTTCTGTTTTCAGTTGTTGTTCCAGCTCTGCTTTTAGCTCACTGACGATTTCAACCGCGCCAATGTAATCAACCACCATGCCATCTCGAACAACATCGGCATAGCGATACGCTCCCGCAACAGGCTGATACTGTTCATCTAAGACTGCTAATACAATACATGCTGTTCCTAAATCAACTCCTGTATAGTAAACGTTCGAAGGATGTCTTTTTGGTTTTTGGATCACTTTTTCAAAATCGGCAATAAATTGATTGCATTTCTTTAGCATTTGTTTATTCATCGGCATCCCCTACTAGTTGTTTGACTAACACACTAAGTTCTTGAGCAACCGCTGTTAGCCCAGATTCGTATTGTGGATTTTCAGTTGAAATCAGAGTAATGAGACCATAGATTTTCTTAAGTTTGATCAACAACAGACCTTGTTCACTAAAAATGTGAATAGCGTCAAATTGAAATAATGATGCTTTCACTGGTTCTATTGATTCTTCTGAGCCTAAACAGTCATTAGAAAAAAAGGTCATGATTTTTTTTTGTAATACGAGTAACTTTTGTCCTAGTATTATTTGCTTTTCCTTAGCTAAAATAGCAGCTTCAAGTAATTCTGCAGAAAGAATCTCCTGGTAGGCGATCAAACTAGACCGTGTGTCTCTCTCTTTTTTTTCTTTTGCTGACTGTTTGTTTGTAAGAACCAATTCGATTCGTTTATCCTGCAAAAACTGCTTTGCTCCTGGTGTTAAACGCTCTGTTTCTGCCAATGTCATATGTGTAAAAGGCTCCTTGCGGAAATGGGTTCGTAAGTCACTTTCAGTAATAAAGTGCATCAATAACCACCTCTTAACAGCCTCTGATAAATCGATTCTAGTTCTGCTTTTTTCGGTGTTCTTGGGTTAGTCAGCGTACATTTATCTTCTAAAGCTTTCTCAGCCATTTCAGGAATCGCCGTAATAAATTCTTCTGGATCGATCCCGCATTCATTGATGGTCTTTGGAATACCCATTTGTTTAAACTGACGCTGAATCCCTGTATTCATCGCATGAACGGTTGCCTTTGAGGTCCCAGCTTTAAAGCCTAAAAGCTCCGCTATATTTTTATAAATCAGTAACTGCGGAATTTCTTTTTCTGTCTCTAGACCGGCATTGTAACTGATCACATGAGGCAGTAGCATCGCATTCGCTCGACCATGCGGAATATGGAAACGACCACCTAGAGCATGTGCTAAGCTATGACAAATTCCTAAAGAAGCTTCGCTGAATGAGATTCCAGCTAGGCATGAAGCATTGTGGATTTTTTCGCGCAGCATACTATTTTCGCCATCATTAAAAACTGAAACCAAATCATTCCAAATGATTTTCATTGCTTTTTCAGCACAAGCATCGGTAAAGTCAGTAGCATTTGTTGAAGCTAAAGCTTCCATACAATGAGTAAAAACATCGATCCCTGTATCTGCTGTGACATTTTTGGGAACACTCATCGTTAACAGGGGATCTAATATTGCATAATCAGGAATCATCTGATCATCGACCAAAGCATATTTACTTTGTACAACAGGATCAGATATCACTGCAAAAGCGGTCACTTCACTACCCGTACCGCTCGTTGTAGGAATACAGATCAACTGAACGGAGCTTTCTTTTTCAGCTGTGATATACATTTGTCGAATCACTTTTGCTGCATCCATCGCTGACCCGCCACCTAAGGCGATCATTCCATCAGGTTTTGACTTGATTGCTGCAACTAGCCCTTTCGTTACGACATCAATCGTTGGATCTGGAATGATTTCAGAAAAAATACTATAGCCAATCTTTTTTTCTTTCAGCAGCTTTCCAATTTTTTCAGCAGTTCCATTTTTTTCCATAAATGGATCACAGATGATCAAGACTTTCTTTAAAGATAGTGCTTGTAGTTCTGCTAAACTTCCTGCTCCTGTAATGATTTTGGTCGGCATTTTAAATTGATTAAACAAAAAATAGCCTCCTTTCTTACTTATTTCATGTTCAAATACTTTTCAACGGTTAATAAATCGTTTTTATCAGTCAAATCAACTTGAATATGTCTTCTTTTGATTCCTATTTCTTTTAATGATCGCTGTGCTTTTAGCACCATTTCTTCGGAATAGTTCCCGGTTTTATAGGTAATGACACCCACTATCGGTATTCTAAAAACTTGAGCAAAATTAGGTGGATAACTTTTTTTCGTACTCTGGATCGGTAAAAGAAACAATGCTTGATGAGCTTCTTGCTGTAATGCAATGATATGTTTATGCATCCAAGGACT
The DNA here is from genome assembly GCF_002174455.2 of Enterococcus sp. 9D6_DIV0238. Classification (NCBI taxonomy): domain Bacteria; kingdom Bacillati; phylum Bacillota; class Bacilli; order Lactobacillales; family Enterococcaceae; genus Enterococcus; species Candidatus Enterococcus dunnyi. The sequence continues at coordinate 2,847,836 of NZ_CP147246.1, read as the reverse complement.
CTCAAGATACTGACTTGGAACAATGATCGTTTTTTTGGTATAAAGTAGATTAGCAACTTTTCGAATCGGCTTATCGGTTTGCTCGATCGCCTGAGCGATGATATGACTGCCGCTTCCCTTTGGGCCTATGATCAACAATCGTTTGTTCATGTCTTAGTAAGCGGAACAACTTCATAATCCAGCCGTTCTTTTAAAATAGTCACGACAGCCCCTAAAGCTACTTCTACACTTTGAACATCGCCCGTCAACAATACCGAACCAGTAAAACGATCAAGGAACCCGACTGTTACGTCTGCGCTTTTTCCAGCGATATCCGCGGCAATGATCGCTGTTTCAAAAGGAGAAATGGTTAAGATACCGATTGCTCCCGTATCTTCGACGCCTAGTGACTCATATACTTCTGTGATCGGCGAAGCAATGACGTGAGCCAAGGTCACTTGCTTTCCTGGAACAGATTCTTCTATCACCCGTTGTACATTACTTTCCAGCATCAGAACGCTTCCTTTCTCACTTTTCTAATGACGAACCACCTTCACTGGAAAATCATAGTCTTTGATCCAGCGTTCGATTTGATCTAGTTCAGGATCTGTCAACGAAGGATCTCCAGCAACAGGATATTCCATACCGAGTTGTCCGTATTTATTCACCCCTAATTTATGATAAGGTAACAAATCGATCCCATGAAAATTAGGATAATCTTTATACGGCAGTAAAAATTCGATGATCGCCTGAATTTCTTGTTGGCTGTCATTGATCATTTTTAGCATCGGCATCCGAATTTGCACGTCATGCCCCAGTTCTAAAACTTCTTTTAAATTTGCCAAAATTTTTTCATTACTGATTCCAGTCAATTCATTGTGTCGGACAGGGTCCATATGTTTTAAATCAAACAAGAAAAGATCTACATATTCAGCGATTTTGAGCAATCGTTCCATTCTAGAATGTCCACAGGTTTCAATTGCTGTATTGATCCCATCTGCTTTACAAGCTTGTAGTAATGCAAGCGCTGCTTCTGGCTGAGCAGTACATTCACCTCCGCTAAGTGTCACACCGCCACCGGATTGTTCATAAAATTCATCATCTTCATGAACGATTTCCATGACTTCTGAAATCGATTTGATTTCACCTGTAATGTTCAAGGCTGCCATTGGACAGACATCTGAACAAGCGCGGCAGCCTGTGCAGGCGATATCCCGATTCACTTGATGATCGCCATTTTCATCCATATAATGAATCCCCACTGGACACACATCGACGCATGCTCGACAGTCACTACAAACACTTTCTTTATACATTACTTCAAACTTGCGCTCCAAACCTTCTGGATTCGCACACCACTGACAACGCAGCGGACAGCCTTTAAAAAATACGATCGTTCTAATGCCAGGACCGTCGTATAAGCTATATTTTTGTACATTAAAAATCATGACTTGTCTTTCTATTGTTTCCGTGCTTGGGTTATTCATTTTTCATCCTCCAGAGTTAAAACTTAGTCAACATTGTCCGGCTGATGATTTCATCCTGTACATCCTGACATAATTCAACGAAGAAGGCACTGTAGCCTGCTACTCGAACGATCAAATCACGATATTCTTCCGGATGTTTTTGTGCTTCCAACAATGTTTCATTATCTAAATAGTTAAACTGCATTTCGCCATTGCCCAGAACACTGGCAGTCTTCAATAACGTGATCAGACTTTCTTCCCCTTCAGGTGTACTTAACAAACCTGACATGATTTTGAAGTTGTGGACCATCCCCATATTCATCGTATCGTTCGCCATTTTTGAGATCGATTTGATGATCGCTGTCGGTCCTTTGAAATCGGCTCCTTGCGTCGGGCTGATTCCATCTGATAACGGAATCCACGCTTTACGTCCATTGGCCGAGGCACCAGTCATTTGACCTAATGGAGTATTATTTGAGATCGATAATGTTCCGTGACACAATTCTGAATACAAGGTTTTATATTGTCTGTGTTCTTTTTCTGTAAAATGAATCAAGTCTGCTGCGATCAAATCAGCATAATCATCATCATTCCCATATTTAGGTGCATTTAAGCAGTCTGTACGAATTTGTTCGTAACCAACAAAATCAGCTTTCAATGCACGATTCAATTCTTCTAACGAATATTTTTTCTCATCGAAAACCAGTTTTTTGATGGCGGCCATTGAATCAGCGTAGGTTGCTAAGCCTGACCAGACAACTCCCGGACCAAAGTTATACATCGCACCACCGCTTGAAACATCTTTTCCACTTTCCATACAGCCTTCGTACATCAATGACATCAACGGTTTCGGTGCTAAATCACGATGTACTCGTTGCGTGATGACGGTTGCTACCGATGACCATTTCGTGATGTATTTGATTTGCTCTTTGACTGCATCTTCAAACTGTTCAAATGTTTTGAAATTCGCTAAGTCGCCTGTATCAGGACAAACTTTTTTACCATACCATAGCGGCACACCTTTATTTAGCACTAACTCGATACAAATCGGCCATTGCGTATAGGCAGTTGATGTCCATTGATATAAACGTCCAGATTTTTGCGGCTCTACACAGCCCATTAAACAATAATCTCGGGCATCTTCGATCGATACACCTTTAGCCAGCATCATTTTGATATGCGTATCATCAAAGTGGCAAGCTGGGAACCCGATTCCTGCTCGAACAACATCAACGATTTTTTTCAAATATTCTCTCGGTGAACGATTATGGATTCGGCAAGCTAAGGATGGTTGATAGACTTTGACATGGCGGACAGCATCCATCAATAAATAGGTCAACTCATTCGTCGCATCATGTCCTTCACGCGTCACACCGCCGACACACATATTGACAAATGGCTGATAGCCAGCAAAGAATTTAGAACCGCCTTCGCTTGTGATCCACATCATTTCAGACATCTTGATCAGCATACAGCCTGCCAATTCAAAAGCTTCAAACTCATTCATTTTGCCTGTTGCTAAATCATTTTTGAAAAATGGATACATATACTGATCCACACGGCCGATCGACATCCCTGTTTGATTTTCTTCAACGACTAATAATGATTCGATCGTCCAAACAGCCTGGATCGCTTCCCAGAAGGTTTCTGGTTTATGTGCAGGAACCTTTGCATTGACCTCAGAAATCTTTTGAAGCTCTGCTTTACGTTTAGGATCCGTTTCTCTTTGCGCTAATTGTGCAGCATATTCAGACATTCTGCGTGCATAGATCATGACACCCTCTGCTGTATCGATGATAGACTTATAAAAATAAATTTTTTCGATATCATCTGGGTTTTCATAATCCATTTTTTCAAGCTGCTCTTGCGCTTCCTTTTGAATATCCAGCATCCCTTTTTTCATCAAGATTACGTCATACCCTGGATTTGAGTCACCACCGCCATTTAATTGATGGTAGGAACAATCAGAGACAAAAGACTCTCCTGATAGTTCCCAAACTCCTGCTTCACGAAACTGATCTTCACAATATTCGTCGATCGATTTTCCTTTCCAGAATGGAAATAGTTCTTCTCTCATGATTTTCTTGTCTTCATCAGAAATGAAAAATGGATCTTGCGGACGGCTAGAAATCGTTTCGATTTCTTCTTCCATCCAGCGCCATGCGATGTCTGGTGAAAATGAACCCGCACGAGGAGCACCATTAGGAGCACCAACGATCAGTTCATTGTCCTGGATCACTAAAGGTGCTGTTTCGCAGCAGCGTTTGAATGATTTTGCTCTTAAAATATTCTTAGGCATTCCCGGATTTTCTTTTGCAATTTCTGTGATCACTCTTGCTCTGTGTGTGGTGATTGTCGGCACTTGCTTTAAGTAGTTTTCTTTTAATGCCTCTAAACGAGGAGTGATTCCTGCTGGGATCGTCGTTTGACCAGCAGATGCAAATCCACCGCTCGTTGAGCTTGGAGTATTTAAGTCATCTGAAACGGTTGCAAACATCTTCATTAAAGCTGTTTGTTCTTCCGGACTTAATTCTTTTGTTGCTTCAGCTAATTTTGCTGAAAACTCTTTGATATCCATTTTATTCCCTCACTTTACGCCATTTTATTTTTCCAATATTTTCCTCAATACTTTTTCTAATAATTGTTTATCAACAGGTTCTGCTGTTACTGTTGACTCAGCGATCTGAATCGGATAACTGATTTGCCGTTTGTAAGTTAAATCAGCTGCTGTGATATTTTTAGCACTGATCCCTCGTCCTGTCGTAAACCCGCCTAAGATAACCGATAACGGCAAGTTAGAATTCAGCCCAAGACTTGCAAATCCCGCTGGTGCATTGACAATCATTCGTCCGACAGGTTTTTTTAAAGCAAATTCATTTAAAATTGTCGTATTTTGGGAATGAATCGCTAAAGAGTGACCATGATTTTTCTCTTTCAATAGACGAATAGATTTTTCACAAGCATGGATCCAATCTGGTTCCAAATAAAAGGCTAAAACTGGGCATTTCATTTCATTAGTAAACGGGTCTTCTTCATGAAGGTATTGTTGTTCCGAAACTAACACTTTGATTTGTGAGTCAACAGAGAAGCCAGCTTTTTGTGCTAACCAAAATGCACTTTTCCCAATGCACTCTGGATTGATCTGATTCTCTTTTGGCTGAAGTAGATGTAAAAGTTTAAGCTCTTCTTCTTTAGATAAAAAATGAGCCCCATATTGTTTCATCTTCATTTTTACTTCTGAGGCGATCACACTTTCAGCAATCAAATATTGTTCTGCACCAGGTAATAAGCCGCCATCAAAAGAGCGACTTTGAATAATCGCGTTCACAGCTGATTGGATCGGAGCTGAGCGTTCGATAAAAACAGGTGTTGCGCCCGAACTGCCATAAATAATTGGTTTTTGGTTGGTGGTCGCGTTTGTATATTTTGAATTTCCGATAACCAAAATCATCGCAGTATCTTGATGACTCAACACTTCTTGTACACTATTTTCCGTCACTTGCTCTAAACAAGTTAAACAGCCTTTTGGTAAACCGTTTGATTCACAAATTTGCTTCACTTTTCTGACGATCTGATACGTTGTCTTACATGCATTCGAATGAGGAATCACCACTAGTGCATTTCCTGATTTAATACCGATGATCAAGCTATATAATGTATTTAATACAACATTTTCATTTGATAAAATGACAGGAATCACACCGACTGGTACACCCACTTGTAAAATATTCCCCGCAGAATCTTTCGCAAGTGCTCCAATACATTGTTGTTTTGGCAAATCTTCAGTCAACGCTTCTAGAAATTGATTGATCAATGCTTCCTTATCTTTTGAATTACCTAACTTTGTTTCATTCAATTCAGATGCTACGAACTTACTGATTTCAGGTTTTATTTGTTCCAGTAGCTGTTTGAGGATTTGATCAAAATGCTTTTGTCCGTAATCTTTGATCAAATAATGTGCATCTCTGGCTGTTTCCACTAAAATTCGCGCTTCTTGTATCGATAACAGATCCTTATCTATTTGCTGCATCTAAACTGCATCTCCCTCCTCTTCAGTTAAAAGGTTATTTAGCTGATAACGGCTGATTATTTTGTTCAAATCGATATGCGGACCAGCGATCACAACTGAGCTGTACACCTCCGCACCTAAGTTTTCTACTGCTTTGATCCCTGCATCAACAGCAGATTGGCAAGCAGCTACATCTCCTTGTACAATGACTGAAATATAGCCGGATGCGACATTCTCATAACCAACTAATTCAACATCCGCCGCTTTACACATCGCATCACATGCTTCTAAGACAAACACTAAGCCAAAAGTTTCAATGGCTCCAATCGCTTCAAAGGTTTTCATTTATTTCCCCCTTAATCTACACATCTATTGCATGGACAGAAACAATGTCCCCAACAGACGGAATCGGTCTTGGCATCACATTTTGCGCAGTCAAAGTGCCGATCGCTTCAGCTGCCCGAGCACCTGCTGAAACCGAAGCTTCAACAGCAGCAACATCCCCTTTGACCATGATCGTAACTAAAGTAGAACCAATATTTTCATAGGAAACCAGCTCAACATCTGCTGCTTTCAACATTTCATCACACGCTTTCAACGCCGGAACCAAACCAACAGTCTCAATAAGCCCCAACGCCTCTTCACCACGATAAACCAAATACAATCCCCCATTTCTAAAATAAAAGCTGAATGGGCTCATTCAGCTCTGACTGAAAAATAGGAAAATTTGATTGTGACTCTCTTTGTCACAAACCAATTTTCTCTTTTTTCTGAAGAGCTAGCCCATGAAGCTAGATAAAATAAAAGTTAAGTAGGCTCAATAAAACTCGACTGAAAAATAGGAAATTTAACTGAGTCGCTTTTTGGCTCATTTAAAATTTATCTTTTTTCCGAGAGTTTAGCCTATGAAACTAGATAAAATAAAAGCTGAATGGGCTCATTCAGCTCTGACTGAAAAATAGGAAAATTTGATTGTGACTCTCTTTGTCACAAATCAATTTTGTCTTTTTTCCGAAGAGCTAGCCCATGAAGCTGAACAATCAAAGAGCCAAGCTGACTCAATAATTTCAAAAGAAAATAGTAAATCCCAACTGAGACGCCTTTGGCTCATTCACAATTCACATTCTCTCAGAGAAATTTCTCTACATAACAAGCTAAATCATTACATCACTCTGTACACTTTATCTACATATTTCTCAACTGTCGTTCGGCCTTCCTCTGTGATCGTATACGACATAATCAATTCTTCCTGATCATCTAAACAATAATTCGTCAATTCAACTAGACCATTGGCTTCTAAAGCCATTAAATGCTCTAAATATAATTTCTCATTGAACTGCTTCTCATGCCCATACTGAGGTTTCAATTCCTCCATGATCTTTTTTACGTCTAACTCTCGTTGATCATACATTTGATTCAGTACAGCTGTCCGGCTAGGTAAAAGCATTTACGCTTCCCCCTTTCTAAAGAAGTCCAACGGATTCATCGTAACTAAAATCGCTCCGATCACGATTACGATCGAACCGATGACCATGGTCGGTGTAACTGTTTGACCTAAGAAGATCACACTGAAGATCACGCCCCAAAATGCATACGTTACATTCAGCGACATCCCAACAGCAGTCCCCACCATCGCATTCGCTTTATACCAGGTCAAGAAAGAAATTCCTGCGCTTAGTCCAGATAATAACAACCACATCACTGGTGTCCCAGCAGCTAACGTCTTAAATAATAAGCCTACACCACCAACAAACGGTAAAACCAAAATCATCACGAATAAACCAGATACTAATTCACGTAAGTTGACTGCTACATCTGTATCGATCATCGCACCGCCGAAACTTGAAAAGACTCCTTCTAAACCCCAAGAAACAGCTGCAATCAACGCACAGATAATTCCTAATGTAAAATTCGGTGCGCCTTCTGGTTTGACCATATTGATCACGATCGCCCCCATCACACAAACCACCATTCCCAAAACAATTCTTGCTGTTGGCTTCTGCTTTAAGAAAATCCATGAGAACAATGCGCCGAACAAACTACAGGTAGCAGAAATTGGGATCGCATAAGCGCCAGCCATTGCTAAACCAACAAGATAAGCCCCATTTGCGATCGGCCCACCTAATAAGAACCCGATCACAAGCATTTTTCCCGGCTTTGTTTTTACCATGCGAATTATTTCCTTTAATCGTCCATGCTTTGCGTTATAAAATAAAAGAAAAATACCAGCAAAAAAATCATTTAACCCTGAACAAACAAATGGCGCAGCTAAAAATCCTGCAGCACTGATCAGCGGATCATAACCACTGGCAACTACAACTAAAGTAGAGTAGATCCCATAAGTGATCCCTGAAACAAGCCCGTTCGTAATCCCCTTGACTTGAAATCCTTTGCTAACTTCTTTCATTTTTAGATCTGCATTTGAACTTGCACTCAGAATACTTTTTTCACTATTCATTGACGTTTCCCCTAACTATTTATTTGGCTTTATTTGCTGGCAAAATATTTTCCACTTCACCATGTGGGCGTGGTATCACATGAACGGATAAAAGCTCTCCTACACGTTCAGCAGCACTTGCGCCAGCATCAGTCGCTGCTTTCACTGCGCCAACATCTCCGCGCACCATCACAGTAACGATTCCGCCTCCAACAAATTCTTTCCCGATCAAAGAAACATTTGCTGCTTTGACCATCGCATCTGCTGCTTCGATCGATCCGATCAATCCTTTTGTTTCTACCATTCCTAATGCATCATATTTCATCGTTTGTTCCTCCTAAAATAGTTACCGTAAAACGGTTTCATTTCTTCTATCACTCACTTTACAGTCTTACCTTAAGGGAGCAGTCAAGAAGATTTTTTTTCTGAAACACATCTTTTACCGGGTAATACAGCTTTCCCTTCTCAATTATCCTGTATAAATGAGAATCTATTCCTGTTATAGTACGCAAAATATAATGGAAACCGTGTTTTATAACAATCAAATGATTAGATTGATTTTACTTATCGAAAAAGAACAACTCTTTTGCGTTGATACAGAATTTGTTGTTTTTTTCACATGATCGATTTCTGAGCAAATCTATCTTGCTCATTTTTTCACTTTTAAAGAGGAAGCACAATCCAAAAATAACGTAAAAAGTAAAAGAAAACTCTGATAAAACAATTCCGAATATACTTTTTATAACAATAAAAAAAGGTTGCCCTTAAGGGCAACCTTCAATAATTATTTATTTGATAAACAAAATCGACTTCCATGGACTCTGTTAGTTACAAAATCCATACAAGCCGATCTCACAATCCTATTTTCTATTTTTTTCCGCTGGAATCAATAGTTCGATCACAAAATTATCAACATTCATGGTAGACCAATAATCGATCACATAACGTTCATACACCTCATCTGAGCATTGATAATCATGTTCCTTTGCCCATAACAGCATCTTTTTATATTGCTGACAAATCTCAGCTGGATCCCCTAAATAATAACTGGATAAAAACATCTGGCCACCAAAAAAAGTCGTCGGCATCTCACTATTTGCAATACTGACAGGTTTTTGCATCACATTCATTTTACGGGACTTACAGGCCATTTTCTCCTCACAGTTCTCAAAGTGAAGAATCACAGGACCCGTAATTTCACAATCCTGCTCCTCCAAATAATTGACCCAAGGAATATTGATCACCGCATCCATATAGTTATAACAAAAATCCTGTTCCATAAATACATAGCTTTCACGGTCCAAATATTTCACATTGACATTTTGCAGCTGATTTTCAATTGCGATCGATCCTTCTCTCAACAAACCGATCCAGTCTGAGACGGCTGTATAACTATTACGAATACGTTGTTCTTCTCGTTTTAACTCAGACAGCTTCGTTAGAAAATTCGTCTCTTGATAAAAATAGTCTCCAGTGTTCTGCACATTACCCATTTCCTGTAACTTAAAGCCCATCTGCTTGTAATACTTGATGACAGGAATCAAATTCATAGTCTTTTCCGTATAATAACGGTAACCATTTTCCAAACTAACATGATCTGGCGTCAACAAGCCCAATTGTTCATAGAAACGCAATGTTTTGCGGGAAACATTACAAATCTTTGCCACCTCACCAATCGAGTACATTTGATTTACATTCGTACAGTTTTCCATTTTATTCATTTGCCTATCTCCAATAAACGCAACCCCTTACATTATTCATAATACGCGAAAGTTTGTCAAGAGCGATTCTAAGAAATGAACTTCATTTTCCATTATTAACGCATATTTTCAATGAATTAAAACGAGCTATTTTAAAAAGTGCGGAACAAAACGAATGATCGATTTTGTTCCGCACACTAAATCTGAACAGGCTGCTTCTTGCTATTCAGAGGAAAATACTTTGCTTTAGTCTCTTAAATTCTCCTCAAACCATTCTGCCACAACATCCATCATTTCACCTTTCACTAGATGACCTTCTCCTTCGCCAGTCATAAAACGACTGTTTCGAGCATAAGCTTCATCTGAAATCAGCTGATAAAAGTCTGCCATATCTTCATAGGGAATTTTAGGATCTTTCGTACCATGCCAGAACAAAACAGGTCGTTCCGCTATTTTTTCAGGTGCTTTTGATAGGTCATAATGTGTGACCCAACTTTGCAGTAACGGCAAATCCTTAGGTACAAAATAATTCATTTCAGCTGCCCGCTCCATTACCCGTTCGATGTAGCGTAAGGGGGCTGGCGTTCCCATCATACAGGCTGCCGTATTGATTTTCGGATGCTGAGTTAGTAAAGCACACGTCGTGATCCCGCCCATCGAAACACCACCTACACCTATTTTATTATTTTCGATCAGCTCAAGCTTTTCAAAATGACGAATCAGTTGTGAAAACTCTATGATATTGTATTGGATGCTAGACCAAAATGTCACAGACGGAATCGGTGATACAGGACCTGTTTTACGTTCACCATGATTCATAGCATCCGGTAAAATCACCCGCATCCCTTTTCTCGCTAATTTTCGTGCTTGAGTCAATGATAATTCCTTAGCCGACTGCCAGCCATGATAGTAGACGACCAAAGGCAAAGCTTTGTTTTTTTCTTCTTCTGAAACAACTTCCAGTACAGGAATTTTTTTGATATAGCGATGTCGAATACTGATTTTCACTCTTATCACTCCTTCATCGATGATTCAACGAAACTGCTTTTTCCGCAGTCTGCGTCTTTTTCTTCTCTTTAGAATAACTCTTAAACGCAACAATATCAAAATTGCTGCAAATAGCCCCAATAGCCATTTTAACATCAATAATGCGACTGCCACTATTTTATTCACACGCACTGGCGTTTTATAGCTGTTTTCTATCTCCTGTAATTTTTTTTGCGAAATTTGATATGTCGTCCGCCCTTCATTTAAAATATCGAGGGCATTCGCATAGTTTCCTAAACCATCACTGGCTCTTAGATACATTTTACCTGGCTGACCCTCTCGGTTTAGATCAATCGTAAATTTTCCATTATTTTCTACAACAACTTCCTGATAATGATACTCATCATGATCTGTATAAAACAGCTCTACTTGATAGGTACTTTTAGAAGCAAACATTTTTATCTCTCCAGATATCTTTGTTTTTTCCTTATCAAAATCGATGCTAGAAAAAAAAGCCGTTGGCTGATCACTACTCACCACATAGGGAATATTTTTATAGTGATAGATTTCATCATCCTCTGAAATGATATATAAATCTGTTGTAAAAATACCTAGTTTATCCGTGCGAACGGGATTCTTTTCATAGTAGATTTGTTTGACTTTGAGCTTATCTCTATAATAAATCGTCTCTACAAATCCAGCATAAACATTGGCTGGACTATTTAGTACAAAATTTGCAAAATACTGATATGGTCTTTTTTCAAATGGAAATGTTAAATACGTCTCTCCTTTTTTCTTTTTGATTTTTGTTGTCTTACCATTGAGTACTTGTTTTCGCATATATTTCCTCGACAGCTCATTCGACGAATCAAACTTGCTTTCAGAAGAGTCCGTTACGTCTTCTGCATAAGAAATACTAGGAAAAAAAAGTACCCATAAACTAATGATAACAATCAATTTTTTCATAGAAACTCCTCCAACACCTTTGTACCTACCCTTTGAGATGAACGTTCATTTAATGACATCCTTACATTCCTTATTAAATAACAGTTGTCCCTCTAATTAGAGTATAAAGAATTTACAGCGTAAAGCAATGGATATTTGATGTTTTTAAAGTAAATATAGGAAAATAAGAAACAGTTTGACTTCTTAAACTTAATCTAATAGCATAAAAAAATGCACAAAACCTCCTTTCAGAGATTTCATGCACTCATGAACTATTTTCAATTTGTAAATAACTTTTGCTCAATAAAAATCATCAGCTGTAAATCATTTTGATTTAGCTCATCCTTCAATGATCATCAAAATCATCCACATCTTTCCAAAAGGTTTTTGTTTGAGAATGAACCTTCACAGTATAGACTTCAAAAGAAAGAACGACTGGATTCTCATGATTCAACTCTTTTTGATAGTGATTCAAACGATCTTTGAGTAGTTTGAATTCTTCGATGTCCTCAACGCTGAAAATCCCTTTTAACAAAACACTTTCATGCCTGGCTTCATCAAAGCAACAAACATTGCCTTTTTTATTATGCAGAATATTTTCCACTGTTTGACCATTACCATTTACATAAAATTTAAGATTGTAAAAACTCGCTCTAATGATGGGTTTTGACACTACGATCGTATTTGGAAATCCGTTCCGATCATTTGTGGACAGCAAAAATGAGTCACACGTTGCCAATAATTCTTTTGCATGTTCGATTATTTGTTTATCCATATGCTTCACCTTTACATTCTTTTCTAAAATATAACATGAAATGGCAAATAGAAATAATGATATGATGAAGAATGGAGGAAATTTATAATTAAACATAAAAAAGACCCTATTTCCATTATTCATGGTACACGGCCCATTCATTTCAAATCAAGACTCTTATTTTAGAACATCAAGTATAGTTATTGTTCAAACCCTTTGGCAGTTTCTTTAAATGATTGCTGAGCTGTCTTGACCCATTGTCCTTTTGCTGTCGCATTAAATTTCTCTATATAGGCACTACTATCCGCCTGTATTTCATCAAATGCTACTGTTTCCATTTGCTTCGTGATTAATTTTGCATTCTCAGAGATCGTGACATGCTGACTAGCCGTAACTGTGCGAATAATCGTTTTTTGTAACTTTTTCTGAATCTCTTTAAATGCTTTGCCGACATCATCAAGCATCTGCCTCACTCCTCTCTTTTTGACAAGCGATCATTTTCTCTTCATAGCCAAGTGTTTGTTTTTTATGCTCGAAGGCAATTTCTTCTTGCTTATCTTCTAGCAATCGTTCTTGCTCTTTCGCCAAAAAAAGACCTTCTTCCTGTGCCTCATCAATAAGATGATACACCTGAGATAATTCTATCGGAGCTTGTTCTTCATGTCTTCCTAGCGTATAACGAACTGCATTACCTGTCTCTTCCATCTCTCGAATGAAACGTTGTTTTTCTTGAAAAAGTTGGTCAAATTGATCCGAAATCTTTCTATTTTCTCGGATAAAATCGTCCTGTACCTGCTCTAATTCTCTTCTATATTGTTTTTCTTGTTCCATCTTAATTTATCCCCACCAGTTGCGCCAAACTTTTATCTGCCTGTATTTGTTCGTCTATTGCTTGTTTAGTCTGTTCAATCAATTGATCGTATTTCTCTTCATGGGCGGTTAATTTCGCAAGGGATGCTTCAAGTTCTGCCTTAGGTTGGTGGCGTATGCGTTCCTCAGTTGCCCTACCTTGGTTTAAGCTCTCTAATTGCTCCCCGCTAGAAAGAACAGAACCCACCGTCCCCGCATCAGATAAAGTATCTATCCAGTGTCTGTCTTTATCCGCTATTGCTTGCTTATATGCTACTTTTAACCCATCTAGTGTTACTTGGAGGGTTGCTTTCATGCCACGAGTTAACGCTAACGCTTCGGAAGCATCTAAATAAATTTCTTGTGAAGAAGTCAGACGTCCGCCACCTTGTTTTAGAAATTTCTTTTTTAAATTTGAAAGCTCCTTTAGTTTCTGCCTCGTAGAAGCTTCTGCCATTTGTTGACCAATAATTTTATTTACTGTTGTATATTTTCCTAAAGATGAGCGAATAAACTGTTGTTCTTTGTCTGTCAAGAAGCCTGTAATCGAATGCCCTTTCCCATTAGGGATCGTTACCCGTTGCCCAAAATAATATGCTTTACCAAGATCAGACAACCCCGTCAACATATCTTTACTGGAGGCAATATGGATCACATTTCCTTTATAATCAAAGAAGCGTTGTTTCATATCAGCCGCAGAAAACGCTCGCTCGCCTAATTTCCAGATTGGACTATTAAAAGTGGTTAGTAGTTGTAAATAATCATGTGAAACTGGGGCGGGGTTATACGTTACAATATTCGGGATATCATTTCCCACACCTAAAATAACGCTATCTCTTCCGCCTTTTGAATGTCCTGTGATCGTACCTACGGGGTATTTTTCTTGCAATTTATTGATAAAATCATTTCCAGATGCAAAATAATTAGACGATGGGTTTGACCCATTGAACGCGATTGAAGCATCGGCAAGATAATCTTTCATTGAATCGATCGTTCCATTGTCGGCATTTGTCCCCGCTATACCAACCGTAACAATGCCTGTATTACGATCTCTGAAAGCGACACCGCTTAAACTTGTATCTTTATTTAAAAATGAGTCCACGTATTCGAGATTTTGAGGGAACTTATTATTTTTTTGAAACTCTCTTATTTGGTCACGTATCCGATCTTCTTTTAACCCTGCATATTTACCATTTTCTATCTCATAAGCAATAGCAGAAACTGCACTTGTTGTTTCTGAATTTCCTTTAAGTCCCTTATCTTTTAATTGATAGTCACTCATTTGTCATATCCTCCTCACTTGATCGTTGATAATCTATCGATGCTCTATAATAAACTGACGGATCTTTTGAGAATTGAAACGTCAATTCTTTCGCCCCCACAGAAGAGCCTTCTAAATCACCCCGCCCACTCAATGACAAGGTGGGAGCTTCTTCTGTTGGAATATCATATCTCTTTCTCAGTTCGTTTACATTTGCATCGTCATTTGTTAATCGATACTCAAGGTTATACATAGGAACTTCTGGGTTATACATTTTTTTTATATTTTCATAACGATCTAGTTTTTCAAATGAGCCATACTGTACAAAAAATTGGAAGTTCAATATTTTCTCTTTTAGCTTAGGATCAGAAACCTCGTTTGTTAGATGAAACCCATTTTCATCATAAGTTACAGGAAATCGTTCTTCCGTATCATCCTCTATGTCTTTGGCATACATCGATTGATAAAAATATCCTTTCGCAGTTCGAGTATTTCGATTCATCCGTAACACCATACCTTCACTGTACATAGGTGACTCTTTTGTTTGCGCAATATTCATACTAGAAATAAGCGACCATACACCTTTATCATCTTTGTCAAATTCATCATCTCTGTATCCTTCCATGTCATAAAAATCCAGTAAATTCTTTGTTGGATAAACTGATAACACCTTATCGAAACTCTGTTCTAATTCGGCTTTACCTTTTGTTTCACAGCCACTCAATACACTTGCCATAAATATTCCTCCTATTATGACTAACATCATTTTTTTCTTATTCAACGTTATGACCTCCAGTCTATGTACACAAGATAAGCAACTGAGTTTTACCTGCTTTGCTTATTCTAGAGAAAAACAGGAACTTTACAGCTCCTGTTTATCCTTTTATAGCCCTCTGCCAATTGCAGAAGATATATTTTGATCTGTTTCTTCCATGATCTGGGCAACCTCGTTTAATTGCTTGTTGATTTGTTCCAACAATTCTGCAAACTCACTCACTTTTGGTTTTAACGCTGTGAATTGATCGTTGAAACTATCAAAACCTGATCCTTCCCAGTTTCCTTGGATTGTATCTTGTTCTGTTTGTAACTTCTGTAAAATGTCGTTCACTTGGTTTGAACCATCCGTATATTTAGTTGCTGAGGTTTTTAGTTCTTGTGGTGATAATTTAATGCGATCTCCTGCCATAGTTCATTCTCCCCTTTTTATTCGAAATGGATTACCATAATAGTTTAACATATCGTGCAGAATATTTTCATCAAATTATTTACTAATCTCGATAATTTTTGATAAAAAACGGTCATAATGTGATGAATAGTTTAAAAAAGGTTATACGTGCCGTGAAAGGATTCTATTTAATTGTATTTGCTTTATATGCTTTTTAAAGCTGTAGTTAAGCATAAGAACTGCTTGAACATAGTTCCATTACAGAAATAATGGATATCTATACCCATCTGACTGATAAAACAAAGTAAGAAACTGTTAAAAAATTAATTAGATTTGCTAATTTTTAGCTGATGGTATTCAAAACTATTTATAAACAAACAAAAAACGCTCAAACCCTTATACGACAAGGGTTTGAGCTCATAAATAAATTTTTTATTTTGTTTCACGGTGTAAAGTAACTTTTCTTTCACGTGGGCAATATTTTTGTTTTTCCAAACGATCAGGATTGTTACGTTTATTTTTGCTTGTAAGGTAGTTACGTTCTTTACAAGAAGTACATTCTAAAGTAATGTTTACGCGCATGTGTTTTCCCTCCTATATCTAATTTCGTATTCCTAAGATATTTCTTAGCCTCAAATATCATACCATGTTTATTCATGAAATTCTACCCTTTTAGCTAAATTTGTAAAGGAAAACTACTTTACGAATTTTTTTCAGCTTTGTAGGCTGCATACTCATTTACGATCGCCGTTACCATCGATTGATTTGGTCTGCTGCTTTCACTTGTTAAATGCGGTAGAATCACACTCACAGCGATTTCAGGGTCATTTGATGGTGCATAAGCGACAACATTACTATTTACAGTAATATGTTCTCCTACGTTAGTTTCCGCCGTACCGGTTTTTGCTGCAATATCTAAAGCTGCTCCCTGCATATAGCGCCCCGTAGTAAAGGTATCATTGCCGTGAACTACATTATAAAAACCATTCTGGATAATTTGCATTTGTTCCGGTGTGATATCCACCTTATTTAATTCTTTTGGTCCCATAGCTTCTTTTAACTCACCGATCGAACCATCTGAATTGTTGTTATAAATGCCTTCAACAACACGTGGTGCGTACCGCGTACCACCATTTGCAACCGTCGAAGCATATTGAGCAAGCTGCATCGCTGTATACGTATCATACTGACCAAAAGATAAGTCAAGTAAATGTCCTGGCATTGGTGCATATTCAGGATCATTGAACGCTTTGTTTGAAAGTCCAGTTTCTTCTCCCGGTAAGTCTATCCCTGTTGAGACCCCCATACCATATTCCCCAAATGTTTTACGTAAAACTTCAAATAGTGTTGGGTCACCTGTTTTATACGGCAGCTGCATGTTGTATTCATAGTCTGTATTCATCATTTTCAAGACTAATTTCATCATATAAGCATTCGAAGAATATTCTAACGCTTTTTCTGCTGTTAACGGAATCTGATTTCCTACGATTTGATTGTTAAACACCGAAGCTTTCTGCTTACTTCCATAAATTTGGATCGGTTCATCGATCAGTACATCATTCCCGGAAATCACACCTTGTTCATAACCAGCAGAAATCGTTGCACCTTTTACTACAGATCCTGGTTCAAATGCTTTATTGATCGTTGCCAATGGATTAGAAGTCAGCTCATTCGTTGCCGGATCTCTATCCAAAGCAACCATGGCCATAACATTTCCATTTTTAGGATTCATGACAACGACATAGGCACCATCTGAGTAATTGGCATTTCCGGTTGCTAAAAGCTGTTGATACTGTGCACGAACAACTGCATCGATCCTTGCTTGAAAATCCATATCGATCGTCAATTTCAAGTTTTCGCCTTTTTCACCATTAGAAATCGGTGTTTGCGTCACGATATTCCCTTCACTATCCAGTGTTACTTCTGAGATCGATTTTTTGCCTTGAAGAACATCTTCGTATTGTTTTTCTAAATAGCTTGTTCCGACACGATCATTCAACTCATACCCTTTTGCTAAGTATTCATCGGCTTCCTCAGCAGGCAGTCCAGTTTTCTCAGAAGAAACTTTCCCAAGTATACTTGTCAGATCTGTCTCATGTGGATATTCACGATCCCAGTCCATTCCTGTTGAAACACCAGCGATTTCTGATGTGTGTTCTCCAATAATTGCGATCTCGTCCTGTGTCACGCCTTCGTTTTTGATAAAGGCTGTATTTAGCTCTTGAACAGCATTCATCCGTTTGAAAATAGTCGCGACCTGCATCGTCTGCTCATCGAAATTGATTTCTTCCGGAGTAACTTTTTCCACGGTTTTGACATATAACGTACCTTCATCGGTAATAGCATTGCCCTTTTCATCCACTTTATCTTTATCCGTCAAACGTTTTTGTGCCGTTTTTAGATTATCTGGATTTGCCAGCCAGAAGTCCTTCTTATCACGTTCTGTTAGCTCATCCGCTGGTACATGGATCAACTCATTTACCTTATACGCAATATCAACTAAATCCTTTGCCTGCACTTTTTTCCCGCGAGTATAGGTGATAGCTAAATTTGATTTATTGCCGACTAAAATATTGCCGGAAGCATCATAAATTTGCCCACGTGGAGCACTGCTTTTGATTTTCAGAGTCGAATTGGCATCGACTTTTTGAGCATATTCCTGTCCTTCTGCGATCTGTAAATAACCTAAGCGGACGATCAATGCGACAAACAATCCAAAGATGACGAAAAATAATAGATTCAATCGAAATGGGATATGGGATTTTTTGGTCCGCTGTGTATCTGGTTCTTCATTTTCATTTTTTAATTTATCTAAAAAGCTCATTTTTTTCATTTATCCTAGTCCTTCCATATGAGAAAAGTCTTGCCCCTCTATTGTAACGAAAAAATGCAAAAAAAAATAGAGGGAATCCTCTTACTAAGTAAATATTTAAAATTTCTTCTAATTTTGTTCTAAAAAAACAGCGCAAAGGAATTTACCCTTGCACTGTTTCTCTGATCAAAGCATTGTTTATCTTCTGCTGTAGTTTGCCACATCTGCAACCATACTGTCTACAAAGATATTTAGATCCATGACATCCGTCTCTTTACTACCATAGCGACGGATATTGACAGTTGCATCATCCATTTCCTTATCGCCGACAACAACTTGATAAGGAACTTTTTGTGTTTGAGAAGCCCGAATCTTATAACCCATTTTTTCGTTACGGTCATCTACTTCAACACGTAAGCCTTGTTCTTGTAGACGTTTTTTCACTTCATAAGCGTAATCAGAATGCGCTTCTACAGAAACTGGAATAACAGTCGCTTGGATCGGTGACAACCAAGTTGGAAATGCACCTTTATAAACTTCTGTCAGGTATGCGACAAAACGTTCCATTGTTGATACGATCCCACGGTGGATAACAACTGGACGATGATTGTTTTCACCATCTTCACCTACGTAAGTTAGATCAAAGCGTTCTGGTAATAAGAAGTCCAATTGGATAGTTGATAGCGTTTCTTCCATGCCTAAAGCAGTTTTTACTTGAACATCTAATTTAGGTCCATAAAAGGCCGCTTCTCCTTCAGCTTCAAAGTAATCCAGTTCCATTTCATCCATAGCAGCTTTCAGCATTTCCTGTGCTTTTTCCCACATCGCATCATCATCAAAATATTTATCCGTATTGTTCGGATCACGATAGCTTAAGCGGAAACGGTAGTCGTCGATATTGAAATCTTTATACACCGCTACCATAAGCTCTAATGTACGTTTGAATTCCTCTTTGATTTGATCTGGGCGAACAAATGTGTGACCGTCGTTCAAGGTCATTTCACGCACACGTTGCAAGCCAGATAATGCGCCTGATTTTTCATAACGGTGCATCATACCAAGTTCAGCAATTCGAATCGGTAACTCACGGTAACTGTGGATATCATTTTTGTAGACCATCATATGATGCGGACAGTTCATCGGACGAAGAACGAGCATTTCGCCATCACCCATATCCATTGGCGGGAACATATCTTCATGGTAATGATCCCAGTGACCAGAAGTTTTATATAAATTCACATCTGCCATAATCGGTGTATATACATGTTGATAACCTAAACTGATTTCTTTATCAGTGATATAACGTTCGATCGTACGACGAATCGTTGCACCTTTTGGCAACCAGAACGGTAATCCAGAACCAACTTCTTGAGAAATCATAAATAAGTCTAGCTCTTTCCCCAATTTACGATGGTCACGTTCTTTCGCTTCTTCACGCATTTTGATAAATTCTTTTAATTCTTTTTTATCAAAAAATGCTGTTCCATAAATCCGCTGCATCATTTGATTATCAGAATTCCCTCTCCAGTAAGCGCCAGCTACAGATAATAATTGGAAGACTTGGATTCGTCCAGTTGACGGTACATGAACGCCTCGGCAAAGATCAACAAAATCACCTTGATCGTACACTGTGATTTCTTCATCAGCAGGCAGATCAGTGATCAGCTCAACTTTATATGGATCATCAGCAAACAATTCCAGTGCTTCTTCTTTTGTGACTACTTTGCGAACGATCGGGTTATTTTCTTTCACGATCTTCATCATTTCAGCTTCGATGGCTGGTAAATCTTCTGCCGTTACCGCATTCTCTCCATTATCAGTATCATAATAAAAACCCGAATCAATTGCAGGACCGACACCGAACTTAATGTTCGGAAATAAACGACGAAGTGCATTCGCCATCAAGTGCGCAGTCGAATGACGTAAAATTCCTAACGCATCTTCATGATCAGGTGTCACGATTTCAAGACTTCCGTCTTCTTCGATCGGACGAGTTAGATCGATTAATGTTCCGTTTAATTTCCCAGCTAAAGCTTTTTTAGCTAAACTGTTGCTGATACTTTTAGCGATATCCAGTGTTGATGACCCAGCGTCAAACTCTTTGACTGCACCATCTGGAAATGTAATATTGATTGACATTTTGTTTCCTCCTTAAGAATGTTTATGATTGAAAAGATCGATTGACACACAGTAGTTTTTTCAAAAATTTGTTGAAATAAAAAAAGTCCTAGCATTCGATCATATAATCGAATACTAGGACGAAAAATTCGTGGTTCCACCTAATGTTTAAACACAGCAAATAGCTACGTTCCTCAAACGTGTTAACGGTACGACCGCCTTTGCTTCGACAAAGGTTGGAAAAAGTGGTCATTCCTTGTGCTGGTCTGGAAAATTTTCAGCCGAGATTTCCCTCTCTAATAGACTGCCCGCAAGTTCAGTTGTCTTTCTCATCAATCATTTATGAATTAATTTAAACACTTCTTTAAATAAAAAGCAAGCATTAATTCAAACAGATCATTTCTTCCACTCGCCGCCTTGAGCATAACGGTCTTTTTTTAACTCATTCACGATCACATGAATATTCTCTTTCGGCGCACCAGCACTTTTTTCAACAGCTTCTGTAATGTCTTTCACCATATTCGTCAATTGTTCTTCGGATCGTCCTTCAATTAATTCTACATGTACAAATGGCATATTTTTATCCTCTTTTCTATTTTATTTTTCAGCACGAAGAAGAAACATTGAGGCATCTTGTCTCATAAACAATTCTTCTCCGTGATAGAATGTTTTACTTTGAACTGTCTGAAAACCAATTTTTTCTAGTTCAGCTTTTAGTTCCACTTGATCGAAACCATTATGGACCTTCTCATGACTGACCTTTTCATTCGTATCGAAATCAACGATCAATAAAGCTCCTTCTGGCGTTAACACTTGGTACAGAGCTTCTAAAATTTCTTGTGTATTTGGGATATGCAGCAGAACCAACGAAACAATGATCATATCCGCTTTTTGTTGCGGAACATGTTCACTAGAAAAATAGTCTACACTTGTCTTAGTATTTTTTAGTTCCATCTGTTCAACTTTTTGATCGACGATTTTGATCATTTCTTTAGATGGATCCACAAGAAGTACATGTTCAAATCGATCAGCTAATTGTAACCCGATCAAGCCAGTGCCGCAACCGTAATCTAAAAGTGTTTTTCCAGCTGTCAGTCCTAAATGCCTTTCAAGTTCGTTTAGAATCATTTGAGCTAATTCTAATTGTTTTGGTGAATCATAATGTGAAGCAATTCGATCAAACACACTCACCGTTCATTTTCCTCCATTCCTATACTAGTGAAAAAGAAGCCCATAAAGGACTTCTTTTTGTTCTCTTACGCTGGTTCACCATAATCAACTGGTTTATCAAATTCTCCTGGAGCATCATCGTAGATATGTCCATAAATAATGACTGGCATTCCTGCATACGCACCATTAAAGATTTGTGCAACAGCATCTCCCGGTGTATTGATACATCCGTTGCTTCCAAAGTTTGTCTTATAGGCTTCTTTGTTTCCAAAGTATTCAGCTTTATAATCAGCATCGTGAATACCGATTTGTGTGACTACACCACCATAACTCTTCAAAGGCATCCAATATTTTACTGGCACACTATACTCTGAACCATCCAGCATTTCACCTTCTAGTTTTGTATCTGTGTCTTTATATAAAATCGTATGGAAACCAGGAACAGTTGCCGTTCCTTTATTATAACGACCAGTGATCACATCGGTTTCAACGACTTTAGCACCATCTTTAAAGAAATACATTTTTTGATCATTTAAATCGATCTCAACATAATCTTTATTGACCGTTGATGATTGAGTAACATCTCCATCGATCGGTACAGTGATTTCTTCTGTTTCTTTTTCACTATTGATTGCTTGAACGATCAAATCTCTTGTTTGCGGCATATTGATATCCCAGCCGTAGCTGCCATTGTTCTTATATTTCGTTGTTACACCATGAACGTTTGTAAAAATGATTGGTTTGAAAATCGAACCATATTTTTGATTTGTTTGTTCTACCCAAGCATATACTTTATTTGGATCAACATCGCCTGACTCATTCATAAATGATTGTAATTCTTCTTTAGTCAGTGTCAATTTTTCACCATTGATATCTAAAGTGATCGACTTGTTTTCTTTTTTAGATAATACCGCTAATTTATCCTGCAGCCCTTTATCATCTTTAGTCACAGCAGGTTTTTGATAGAAGTCTTTCACATCATAAACATATGTGCCTTTATTTTCGTCAATGTCTTTCAAAACCTGAGCGATCAAGGCTTCCTTATCCACCGTTGTTCCAAGCTGTTCTGGCACGATTTGATACACACCATCAACTTTTTCGACTTTAGCATCTTGACTTGGTGTTCCTTCTGCGAATGAAAGTGCACCCAGCTTATTTTTCAGCTCGTTTTTATAATCTTCATTGATTGGCAATTTGATGGAACGATTGCTGATGCTTTGTTTCAAATATTCTTCTGTGATCTCATACTTTTCAGGTAATTCGATCGTTTCTTCCTTGCCGTCAGCTTTGATCACTACTGGCTCAGACTTGTTCAATTCCTCTAATTTTTTCTTTGCATCCTTGACACTCAAGAACCCGATATCTACACCATTCGCTTTAGCAGCGACGAAAAAATGAGATTGAAAATAAAAGAGACCAACTGTAAATACCAACGATAAACCGATCAGTAAGCCGACAACCGGTACTAACCAACGGTTTTTCTTTTTGTTTGAATGATTGTTATTTTGAGGGGCTCTTCCATTCTTAGCTGAGCGGCTGACTGTTTCTTCATTTTCCATTGAGCTATCTTCCTTTTTTATGATTTGTATGCTGACTTTGATTCAATACGTTTCCCTAATTAAAATAGCAGAAAAGAAGCCATGCTTCCTTTAATTGTTTAAAATATCTCACGAATATAAAATAAGTAGCTTTATTCGATTAGTGTAGTTAAAATTCTGACAATCTTCAATTAATTTGCTTATATATGAGAAAAATTTATTTTATATGTATAAATGCTTAATTTTACTTTTTTTCAAATATAAAGGAAATCGTATGTATCAAAATTTGATACAGTGCACTTATCATTCTACCACACATCAGGGCTAGGAAAAAAGCCCATTTTCTAATAACTTTCACTAATTTCCAAATTATTTATAAATGATTTAAGTAAAATAAACTCTTAATGTTCTTTTATCCTTCTATTCCTTCAGTACTGCTTGTTTTCTGATAATAAGTAGTGTTTTTTTGTGTAAGTCATTACTTTTTCTGCTTGACTATGATCATAACCAAAATGGTTCATTTGTGAAAAAATTCGTGCGTAAGAACAGAATGCCTTTTGTAGTAAAATCAAAGAGTCCCATAGTTGTTCACTATTTGACATCCTCATCGTCTTTGACAACAGCTCATTATGCTTATCCGACAAGTAGTTCGGCAAATATTTATAGTTTTTCCCGACACTGATTGCATAATCATTTTCTGCCCCCACTTGCCAGCTCAACAATCGTAAAAGCTCTTTGCGGCAATGTTCATATAGATGATCAGCAGCATACAGTAATTCATTTCGGCACAGTCCTTTGACTACATAAGTACTCACCCACCAAAATTCATTGCAGCAATCCAAAAATTCTTCTTGTGTCGGCTTTTTGACCCAATAATCCTGATCTGTCGCTTGAGATAAAATAGGCAGTATCTGTATTTTATCCAATAAAATTTCCGCCAAACGGTCTCCCTCATTCCAATTGTTTGCCTGCTCTTTTGGACACAAAGTCAAATCGATCCGATTTCCATCCTCAAAAAGCATTAAATATGTAAAACGTCCATTTTTAGTTACAGGGAACAACGTCATAGTTTCTGGCGTCTGCATGATCAAACGTGTACCGAAGCGATCGATCCACTCTTGATCCTCAATAAATGGGGCAACAGCATCAACGATATAGACAATATCAAAATCTTGAAATGTATCCTTTGGCACCCGCTGATTTGTCCTTGAACCATTCATTCCTACAGCTAAGATTCGAGAATCATTTTTAGCGGTATCTAAAATCAAGCGAAGCATTTCTTGCTCTGTTCTCATATGTCTCTCCCCTTTCATTCAAGTCATATATAGTGTACTATAAATGACTAACGATATTATGCTTTTCTAAAAAAAGTTAAAAATAGTTTAAATAAAATAAATTGCCCGCCACTACTTTCGTTTATCTACTAAACTGAATAATGAAAGGTTGTGGTATGGTGAAAAGGATGAAACAAATCGTGGTCATAATAATTGGTATTGGAACAATATATGCTGCCGTTGTTCTAGCAATGATTTTTAGCGGGACAAAGGATCAACCCATAAAGAATCCAGATACTGTCTTGATTTTAGGTGCGCAAGTCAAAGGTTCTTCAAAAGATAATGCCTATCCAAGTGCTGTCTTAAAAGAAAGACTTGATGCCGCGGTTCCCTATCTGAAGGAGCACCCAGAAGCAACAGTGATCGTCTGCGGCGGCCAAGGAGCTGATGAGCCTGATAGTGAAGCAAATGTCATGGCTGAATATTTAAGAGTCAAGGGAATTCCCGACACTCAAATTTTAAAAGAGGATACCTCTACCCGAACCAAAGAAAACATTCAGAATGCACAAAAAAAACAATCACTCGGCAAAACGGTCATCGTAACTAGCGATTTTCATATCTATCGATCAAAATTATTAGCCAAACGCTTAGGAATTTCTAGTATTAGCGGGCTTCCAGCTGTTTCAAGATCCTCAGCAAAAATCAAAACTTATATTAGAGAAGTTTGTGCCTTAGGATATGGCCTAATTTTTGATCATTGATCGTTACGAATTAAATACTACTATTTCTGCTTCATCTGGTTTATCTCGTATGTCAAAAGATAAATCAGATGATTTTTTTAATAAACGGAAATCTAACAAAAAATAGCCCACCCTCGGGGAAGGGCGGGCAAGGAGTTAAAAATGAAAAAGTGTTTTGTTAGGGTTGTTTGTTTGGTATGAACTAATAATACTGCTCAACTGTGAAGAATTTGTGATATTTATGTTTGCATTCTGTTACTATTGTTTAACTATTTTAAGTTACGTGATATATTCGGACTTATCTATTTTTCTTTTTCATTTAATTGATCGAGATTCTTTTTCAATTCATCATATTTTTCTTGGTGCACTTGCTGCGTCTTCTTCATTTTCTGTTTGAAATAATAAATGATGCCAATGATAACTATAAGAAGTCCGATTCCTACACTGATTACGATCACCCAAGGGAATTGTTTTTTTGGTTCAGGAGGTAAATTCACAGCTGTTGCATTATATTTTTTTACTTCTTTTTCTTTTATGTCAAATTTCCGTTCCCAAGTCCAATCTTTGTAGCCATCATTCGCTTTGATTTTTACTGTATAATTCCCTGCTACAAAGGGTTGTTCTTTTAAATCGATTCGATAGTTGAAATTGGTGTTGGGAGCCATCGTCAGAGCTTCTTGATGGTTTTCATAGCGCGGCTTTTTCTCCTGCTCATAATAAAGTTTTGCATCTACCTGCAGCTTTTTGATCATTGCTGATTGTTTATTCTGAATATTCATCGTGACAATATTGTTTCCATTGAACTGGTCTGCCTTAACCTCATTCAAAGCTAACTCTGGTCTCACTTCCTGATCCGTTTCACTCAGCAAAACTCCAACGACGTAAGAAAAACGATTCCCGATAGCTACGGCTTCATTTTTATTCGTTTCTTCTGCCTCATCTTTCTTCTGTTCAAAGTATAGTCCGCCTAAAACATAACCATCAAATGATTTTTCCGGCATTGTAATGATACATTCTACAATTTTTTTAGATTTTTTTGCCAAAACGATTTCTTCCGGCATCTGCGCTATTTCACTAAACGTTATTGCAGCTGATGGGTCTTTTTTCGTCTTCTTATGAGAGTAATCAGCGATTCCATTATCATTGGTAATCGCTGAATTGGCAGAAGTGACGACCGTGATATCACGGTCCGTATCATTGGTCAATTCGATATCGAGCGTTTGTTTTTGTCCGGGTGTTACCCTCAAATCGAAATAACTGGCATCTTGACTTCGCTGGTTTTCAGGTAAAATAGCTCTTACAGAAAAATCCATTTCATTCGCATAGACATTATGACCAGCAACAAAAGAAATAAAGAATAAAATTAGTGCGAAAGCTTTTTTTAACCTACTCTTAGTCATCATAAAAACTCCTTTTAGATACCTTTAATGTAATTGAAAAGAGCACGATTCATTTCTTGAATTGTACTCTTTTCAGAAATTACTTAAATCTGTCTTATCTATAATGGTGTATCATCTAAAATCCAAGTCAGTGTTGTTTTGTATTGGCTTGAAGCGACCTTTTTGGTTGCTGTAGGCACTGTTAATTGCACCCCTTGTGCAGCACTTGCACCTGTACCAAAGGCAAGCGTCCAAGTACCCATTCCAGTTGAAGCTGCAGCAGTTGCTACTCGAGACGTTGCAGCACCTGTTGGGTCTAAGATCACTGGCACTGAAACTGGCGCTAAAGCAATCAACTGAGTTGAATTTGGTGTCGCGGCTAGAAAGCTTAAAACAGCATTATCTAAAACTGCTGGCGTCGTATCGCTTGTCGCAAATTGTGCATCTTGTTTTACTGATAACTTCCACCCTAAATTCAACCCACGTTTATCTGTTACCTGCGCATAGTTTGGTACACTGATAAGATTTCCTCCACTATTTTGAACTTGATCCAGTTGGGCATAGTATGTAGCACTTCCCGGTTTAATTTGCTGTGTGCCAAAATGAAAGTTAGAAACATAGTCGATACTCAATGGGCCTGCGGTTCCAGGCTGATGAGGATCTGCTGGATTTGGTGTCACAGGTTGTGTCGGATCGGTTGGATTCACTGGGGACGTTGTTGAATTGTCTAAAGCGAATGTAATATCTGCATTTGATTTGATCGTACCTGCTTGTGCTGCCTCAACGCTGCTTCCACCAAAGAAACTAAAAGAAATCACTAATGCAGTAAACACGCCTGAGATAAAGAATACCTTTTTCATTTTTACTTCCTTCTTTCCATTTTTTTATTTTAACTTCCTGATTAAAGAAGCTAAAGCAATTTAAATTGGTGTATCAGATAAAATCCACTGTAATTCAGCTGTATATGCCTCATTTACATTTATATTGATATCTGGACCTATTTTTAAAAACAGTCCATTCTGCTGATTCCAAGGGATCTGAACGTTCGTATCATCTGCTGCTGTATAGGCATACACTTCTGAAGCTAACGTAGTAATCGGATAATCAACCCCGCTTTTCCGGTAAGCAAACGCCTGATTGACTGTTTTACTTGTTGTTGTCGAGTGCATCGCTTGACTTTCTCTAACAAGCAAATGCCATTGACTTTTTGTCACACGACCGTCTGCAATAACAAGAGGAGCGTTTATATTACTAGGACTGTAAGCAGTTGTTTTATTTGGAATCGGTATTTTAGTGAATGAAATTTGTGTAGGAGACTGAACAAATCGTAATGCACCGCTTTTTACTGTTGTAGAAGCGATACTGCTTTGAGTAGGAATCGCTGTTCCTCCACCATCACTCCCGTTGATCGTATCTAAAAATGCAAGGGTTTGATCTACAGCTCCATCAGCTACAACTCCTGTATATTGCAAGATAAAACTGGTATTGGCTTCAGTAAAATTATTCGCTGCTAATGTATTTTGATAATACCAATATTGTGTATTTGAATTCGTATCTGTTAAGAGCTGAACACCCAAGACTGGTGTACTGACACCAGCTGCTGATTTTTTCGTCAACGTTGCTGCACTTAATTGCGTTAAACCGGCTGGAATCGACGATTTCAATTGTTGGTTCATCCATGTTGCTGGTTGATTAATTAAAGTAGCCGTCAAGGTATAACGAACAGTTTGACCCGTAACGACCGATGATGCAGACTCCCAATTGCCTTGAGCATTTCTACGTTCAATCGTTTGAACGAGTGAGATTTGTGGAACTGGATAAGGAACTGTCCGTATGAAATCACTACTTGCTAAAAGCTGAGCCCCTGTACGTGTACTTAGACCTTGGATCCAGATTTTGACAGATTCTCCACCTTGGAAAGTGGGTAACCCGGAAAACAGAAAACTTCCGTTAGCGTTTAAAGAAGTAGTATAGGTCGTACCGTTGTTTATTTGTAATTTCACTTGATAACTCCCCAGTGAAGTTTGTGTTGCTGTTCCTGATAATTGAGTTGCCCCGCCGACTACTGTGATAGCACTGACTGGATTGATCGTCCAGCTCACTGTTCGAAGTGTTGAAGATGCACTTTGAACATAATCCGTATTTGTCTTGGATCTAGCATAAACGATCGAAGATAGCGTATCACCATATTCAAGCGCAGAAGATAATGTTGTACTAAAATTTCCCGAACTGTCTACTGGTATATTGTTAACAATAATCGGTGTCGTTGTCCCATCTGTATGATTGATGGTGAGCTGAACGGTATAATTATAGCCGCTGTCTTGTGTCTGCTGGATATTCCCGGTCACATTTGTTTGAAGATGGGAAAGTGTATTGACGCTAGCAGGCGTGACACGCGGCACTGGATATGTGCCTAAAACCAACTGCGTTTTATTGATCGTCCCTGTTTTAGTATTGTTTCCGACAATGATACTGATTGCCCCTAACCCTGTGCCGACATCTGTAAAGGTTCCTCGAATCGGATAATTTGCCCCTGTGGCTGCTGGAATCGAGATCCCACGTTTATACATCGCACCAACATCAAAGGAGAGAGAAACAGACCATTTAGTTCCTGGAAGTAAAACTAATGAACTCGTTGGAAACGTCACATAAATGGAATTATAAGTATTACTGTAGGATAAGCTGACTGAATTCGTCGTACTATGGATATCTTGATTTGTGGTTCCAGGATAGCTGACTGTCCCTGTGAGTAAAGCTAAAAAATCCTGCTGCTTTGTAACATCGTTGTTTATTTGGTTAGCGATCTCAGATGGCAGTTGTATAGCGATGATTGGTTTATCATTGATTGCTAATCCAATAACAGTAATGCTATAGTCATATGAAATCGTAACAATGTCCTGTCCATATGAACCGCTGGCTACTGAAGAACTGAGTGTACTATTTCCGACAGAAACTGTTCGAGGATCTGGTGCCACATACTCTTTGACATCTGTAGGAACGGTTTCATTTTCTACGACTTCTTTTTTGCTATTGATTGTTTCCTCTGTTTGATCTGTTGATTGGATATTTATTTCTGATGACATCTCACTGGATGATTCTGTTGATTCATTCAGATTTTCCGTAGAAGTTGTCTGAAGCGCAGTCTGACTCTCATCAGCAGTTGCTCGAATAGAATCTCCAATAACGAATAATAGCAAAACACACAAAGACAAAACAGTTCCTACTCTTTTCAACTTCCTCTCCCCCTTAACCAAATTTACTTTTCACAGCCGTTTTTATTATTTAAATGTTATTTAGTTATCTTCATAAACAATAGTTTTAAATAGATTCTATACTGCTAAAATGATAAAGTAAAATAATTGAAACAGGAATCGCAGAATAATTTCTATTAATAACAGCTTATATTTTGAGGCTGATTTCCTTATGCTACGCTTTGTTTTTTAGGATTATTTATTGATTAATACTTGTTATAAATGAAACATAAAAAGAATATTTTAAATTATTTTATAATATAGTACGCTATGGTTTCTTCTCTAAGGCAATCGATTAAATAACGAAAAATTATATAAATAGATTTCTTCGTCTTATAAATTCTCAAAAATTTCTATAAAATGCTAAATATTTGAGAATTCCAAAAGAAAGTGATATTATGTTCTTGTTCTTAGTTTTTCATATTGTGTTTCCCTTCATATAGTGTGTGTATGAAGGGTTTTTTGTCTTCTTTTTAGGTACAAAAAAAGACCGGAACAAAACTGTA
This sequence comes from Enterococcus sp. 9D6_DIV0238, assembly GCF_002174455.2. Taxonomy (NCBI): domain Bacteria; kingdom Bacillati; phylum Bacillota; class Bacilli; order Lactobacillales; family Enterococcaceae; genus Enterococcus; species Candidatus Enterococcus dunnyi. The sequence goes on along the minus strand of NZ_CP147246.1, from coordinate 2,817,496 downwards.
TTCTAGTTTTGTTCCGGTCATTGCTTTTTTTATAAACAATGTTCAAAAGTCAAATTCTTCAGCAATTTTGCAAAAAACGAGCAATACGAAGAACATATTGTTCGGCTGCTACTCCCATTGCTAGAACCAAAGCGACTTTTGTCTCATTCTGTTAAAAAATCCCTTATTCACCTAAGTCAACGTTGTGGTATACTTTTTGAACATCATCTAAATCTTCCAGCACATCAATCATTTTTTCGAATTTTTCTAGATCTTCTCCAGACAGCTCGACATCATTTTGTGCAATCATTTCTAATTCTGCCACTGAAAATTCTTCGATGCCCTTTTCTTTTAATGCTTCTTGCACTGCATGTAAATCCTCAGGCTCAGTATAAACAATGATTTGTCCATCTTCTTCTGTTACATCACGAACATCGATATCTTTTTCCATCAAGTATTCAAGAATATCATCTGCATCATCACCAGCAAAACCGATCACACCTGTATGATCGAACATGTAAGCAACAGCACCACTGACACCCATATTTCCACCATTTTTACCAAAAGCTGCACGTACATCAGAAGCTGTACGATTCACATTATTTGTCAGTGCATCTACGATCACCATCGATCCATTTGGACCAAAGCCTTCATAGCGTAACTCAGAGTATTGTTCGTCTCCTGAGCCTTTCGCCTTTTCAATTGCTCGATCAATGATATGTTTTGGTACATTATATGTTTTTGCGCGCTCGATAACAAACCGTAATTTTTGATTTGCTTGAGGGTCAGGATCACCCGATTTCGCTGCTACGTAAATCTCGATTCCGAATTTCGCATAAACTCGGCTGTTATTCGCGTCTTTGGCAGCTTTTTTCTCTTTAATATTTGCCCACTTACGACCCATATTCTCACTTCGCTTTCATTCATTATAGTTTTTTTGATTATTGCGCCTTTCTTATTATACTTGTCAATCAAACTTTTGTTAAGTCTTTTTTGCTTTTATGGCAAACGGATTGGACTTCGACCAAAATTTTGTTCCGAAATAGCAGTATTTCCTAAACGATAAATCTGATCACTACGGATATCTAATGACAATCGATCATTCAAAGTTTTAGATACTTTAGTGATCAGCGGTAAGGACACAGTCTTTTTCTTTTCCTTTAAATACTGCTGTCCTTTCTCTGTAAAACCTAATACATGTAAATGACTATGGCGCCAGGAAGCTTCGATTTCCTGTTGACTTACATTAATCAAAAGATACGTCGCTAACCTTTGCAAACGTGTCCAAGTATAGCGCTTTGTTTTTGCTTTTTCTATAAATACAGAAAAAGAATCAGCATCCTTGGCAGCTTCTTTTAGGCGATATTCAATGCCTTCTTTCATTTGATAAATCTCCTGCAACTCTTCGATTGAACTACTGATCAATTTATATTTCAATAACGGCCAATAATTTTCCCATGACACGATAGCAGCTTGTTCCAGATCTTTACTTACTTGTTCAGGTAAAACTTGTCTGATTCCTGAAAGTTCATTAGCAAAAACAGCTTGCCTAATCGCCGTTGCACTAGCAAATCGGCTATGTATCTTCAAGTCGTGATAGCCAGCCTGCTCTCGTTTTAGCGGATATAATACCATCGGTTTATCATAATGGGCATTTTCTTTTGCATAACTTAGGCCTAAGATATGGTTTGGCGTAGAAAAATTAAGTCCGTTTTCAGGATAAATTTTGCGAAAAACTTCCGTCATCTGCTGTGGATAGCTCATCCCATTATTTTTGATCGTTTGATATTGCTGATCGATTTCAGTTTGGTGGTCTTTCACAAACGCACCAAATCTTTGATAATCCATCTCAGAGCGATCATCTGTACCAAAGCATAATGAATCACACTCCAGCGCATGAAGAAGCTTGATGCCCCCCCTAGCAAAATAATCTGCCGATTGCACAGCATAAGCAAATGGCAGTTCGACCACTAAATCAGCACCATGACTTAGCGCTTCTTTTGCTCTCGTCCATTTATCGATGATCGCTGGCTCTCCTCTTTGCAAAAAATTTCCACTCATGACAGCAATCACTACATCCGCTTGACTTAGTTCCTGAGCCATTTTTGCATGATACTGGTGACCATTATGAAAAGGATTGTATTCAACGATGATACCGCAGCTCTTCATTTCGTTTTCTCCTTTACTCAGATTATTTTTACTTTCCTTATAAAAAAAGAGCAGGCAAAAGCTCACAAGCTTCACACTGCTCACACGTCGATCTTAAGTATCTTTTTATTTTTGGCAGACAAAAAACCAGCGTTTACTTTCTTCTGCGGGTGCTTCATCTGTGAAATCAGCATAAACTTCAACATTCACAAATCCCGCACTTTCAAGCATCATCAAGTAATTATCCATAGAATATGTCCGCTCTTTATGAAGTTCATCCTGACGAATAAACACTTCATCACTCTCATGCTCCTTCACAAAGAAAGTCAGAAAATGCTCAATACTGTGTTCTTTTTCTCCAGGGTAGCTATCCCACAAAAAAGCAAACTCTTCCGTTTGATAATGATAGCTATACTCTGGAAACACATGATCTACTTGATGAACAGAATGGACATCAAAAATAAAAATACCCTCTTCTTCCAACGCTTGATAGGTATCATCAAAGACTTGCTGGATTTCCTGACGATTTTCCATGTAGCATAGAGAATCAGAGAAACAGGTGATTGCCTGGTATTGGCCCATTTCAGATAGATCCATCATATTTCCTTGAACAAACTGAATATGGACCTCTTCTTCTGCCGCTCTCTTGCTTGCCATCATCAGCATTTCTTCAGATAGATCCAATGCCGTTACTGAAAAACCCGCCTTCGCAAAATTCACAGCCAATGCACCTGTACCGCAAGCCATTTCTAAGACCTCTTTTTTATCTTCTGGTAAATGACGCTTTGAAAAAGCCAGCCATTCGTCATAAAGACTGTCGTCCATTACTTCATCGTATACAAAAGCAAATGTTTCATATGCCATGTTACTCGACCCAAGCGTGAAGATCGACCATTGGTGCATCTGACCAAAGTTTTTCTAGATTATAAAAAGTACGCTCTGATGATTGGAAGACGTGGACAATGATCTCACCTAAATCAATCAAGACCCATTTCCCGCCATCTTTCCCTTCGATTCTTTTTACTTCTACTTGTGCTTCTTCTTCTTTTTCAATGATTTCTTCCACAATAGCGTTGATTTGACGTTCACTTGTGGCTTCACAAATCATGAAGTAATCTGCTAAAAGTGAAATCTCATGTACATCTAAAGCGACGATTTCCTCTGCACGTTTTGAATCCGCTGCTTTTACAGCGATTTCTAATATCTGTTGACTATCTATGATCTTTTCCTCTTTTCTTACTTACCCAATAATTATATGTTTCAATTGTTTTGGGATAAATTTTTTGTTCTTTTTCAATTAAATGCATCAGTGTATGCTTCGTTTCGTAAGCAACAGCTTTATCTAAATCAAGTAAAGATAATTCTCTTGCTTCCTTCACTCCTGGAAAATCTCGACCAGGTTCAATATAATCAGCAACGTAAATGATCTTATCCAACAAACTCATCTCAGCAGCACCTGTTGTATGAAGACGAATCGCCTGAAGAATTTCTTCATCTTCTATACCAAGCTCTCTTTCCACCATACTAGCACCGACCAACCCATGCCATATTGCGTTTCCATAGGCTAAAAGCTCAGGGTCATATCCATCCCGCTGAATAATCAATTCAAATTCTTCATCTGGACGTTCTTTTGCATAATCATGAGTCAAAGCTGCAATACTGGCTCTTTCTTCGGAAGCGCCGTATTTAGCTGCTAAGGCAACAGCCGTTTCTTCCACACCTAATACGTGTAAAAAACGACGTTCACTCATACGCATTTGAACTTTTTGCATTAGTTCTTCTCGTTTTAAGGATGTATAAGCTCCGCTAAATTTCATCGACATACAGCCCCTTTTCTTCTATATAGTGTATCACACTATCAGGCAGTAAGTAACGAGTCGAACAGCCATTTTTCATTTTTTCACGAATCAAGGTCGAACTAATATCCATTTGCGGAACATCGACCCAAATGATCGGGTACGATGTGATCGTCCCATAATTAGGTCGGCGAATCCCAACAAAATTGGTAAGTGTCAATAATTCATCGATTTTATACCACTTTGGTAAATATTCTACCATGTCTCCACCAATGATGAAATAATAATCTGTATCGGGATTGTTTTGGGTCAAGGCCTTCATCGTATCATAGGTATAACTTTTGCCTTTACGAAATAACTCAATTGGTTCAATCGCTAAATTGCTGTTGTCAGCAATCGCCAACTCTAGCATATTTAAGCGATGCTCACTGTCGATCGTCTGTTTTTCATCCACATGCGGCGACAAATAGCTCGGCATCAAATAAACTTTATCCAAACCAAGCTGTTGTTGCACTTGGTCTGCCATCACTAAATGAGCTGTATGAACTGGATTAAAATTACCGCCTAAAATTCCTACTTGCTTTCGTTTTTGAAATAATTCAGCTTCTTCAACAATCACTTGCGTTTTCAATGCAGCATTCGTACTTGTCCCCATTTTTACTTCCCTCCAAGGTTTAAATTGCTTTAACTTCTTTAGAGATCTTTTGGTATTTTTCTTTTGATGATGGTTTAAATAAAACGAGTACACGACCGATGATTTGAACGATGTCGCAATGAATCTCAGTTTTTAAAGATTCTGCTACTTCTTCAGCTATTTCATCTGTATTTTGCAATAGTGTGACTTTGATCAGTTCGCGCTTTTCTAGTGCTTCGTTGATCTGTACGACCATCGCTGAATTTAATCCACCTTTACCGATTTGAAAGATCGGTTGTAAATGATGGGCTTGACTACGTAAATAACGCTTTTGTTTTCCTCTTAATTCCACTAATTTTCCTTCTCTCTATGTTCACTCGTTTTTATATCAATGCTTTTCTTCTTAAAACATCGACGCCTTTGGGAGCCCAGCCTGCAACTACACAAGGTTGCATCACAGTGATCCAACCTAACCCCGCAAAGACGATATCTGTTTTTTCTTTGATCGAAAATTCAAAGCGAACCAACTCTGGAAAGTCTGCCACTTCATTTGGGCGCGGCGGTTGTAACAATCCGCCAACATGTTTTTCGTAAAACTCTGTTGCTTTTGCTAACTTCGTTCTGTGGATAGACAGATCATTAGAAACATAAGCGATAAATGAGCTACGTTCCCCCTGAACAAAATCAAAACGAGCTAATCCACCCAAGAATAGGGTCTGCTCTGGGTTCAACTGATAAACTTTTGGTTTTATTTCTTTTTGCGGAGCAATCAATTTCAAATCTTTTTTACCTAGATAATGAGCCATTTGGTGACGATGAATGATTCCTGGCGTATCGATCAAGAAATGACCATCATCTAACGGGATCTCGATTTTATCTAATGTTGTCCCTGGAAATTGCGACGTTGTGATAACATCCTTCACACCAGCCGTTTGCTTGATGATTTGATTGATCAGTGTTGATTTCCCAACATTGGTCACCCCCACTACATAAACATCTCTACCTTCACGATGTTTTTCGATCGTTTCAAGCAAATTTTCCATTTCCTGTGGTTTCTTCGCACTTGTCAATAATACGTCAACTGGACGCAACCCTTCTTCATGCGCCCGTTCTCTCATCCACTGGATCATTTTCGGTTTCTTTAATGATTTTGGCAAGATATCGACTTTATTGCCCACCATCAATACTGGATTATCACCAATAAAACGATGCAGACCTGGAATCAATGACCCGTTGAAGTCAAAAATATCAATGACGTTCACGATCAAAGCATCTTCACGACCTAGCTCATTCAACAGACGTAAAAAGTCATCATCAGTTAAATGAACATCCTGGATATCATTGTAGTGTCTCAAGCGAAAACAGCGTTGGCAATAAACCTCGCCTGTCTCCAAGCCTTTTTCTAACGCCGCTTTTGGCGTATAACCTAATTCATCAGGAAGCTCTGTTTGAATGACTGCGCCACAGCCTATACAGTGAATTTCTTCAAGTTCACTCATTCTAGTCCGCCTTTCCACACCATATCCGGGTGCTTTTTCGCTAAGTGTTTCATGATTTTACGTTCAAAAAATCGATTGATTCGTGTATTCCAGCCATCCGTATCTACGATAGGACGTACTAAAATGTTTCTGATCCCAGCTGCATTAGCACCGCGGATATCTGTCATGATTTGATCGCCCACCATCACTAACTCACTCGGCTTTAAATTCAACATTTTTTTAGCTTCTCTAAATCCTCTTGTAGAAGGCTTCAGAGCTCTTGATACATACGCTAGATCAAATTTTTCGACAGCTCGTTTGATTCGGCTGGATTTATTGTTAGACACAACTACAACTGGAATCCCAGCATTTTTCATCTCCAAGATCCACGTTAGTAATTCTTCTGTGCCATCAGGGTTGTCCCAGGCAATCAATGTATTATCTAAATCTGTTAAGACCGCTTTGATCCCCATTTTTTTTAATTGATTCGGGGTGATTTTATAGATCGCATCAACCATCCATGTTGGTTTAAATTTTGAAAACATAGAAACTCCTTTCATCCTCACGATGAATTTTCTCATAATGAAAGGAGTACTAGACCAGCACTCCTTAAGTATGTATTATACTGCATTTTCCTAAAAATTTCTATAAATGCTAATCAGAAATTCATTCATACATAATTTCTGTTATAAGCAATCGTTTTCCCTTGTTTTCACTTTGTATGGTACACTTTTTTTAAACAAAATGAAACGAGGAATCTCAATGAGCGTAACGATCAAAAAAGCATCTATCAATCTTTTTGTTCCAAAAACAGAGACAGCCATAAACTTTTATGAAGAGCTGTTTAATGCTAAAAGAATCGAACTGAATCATTCAGAGGAAGGCAGTTCTGCTCGCTTTAGCATCGGTGAAAGTTTATTCGCATTAGCAGATGAGCAACCTGGCTCCGAAGCAAAGTCTCCTTTAACGTTAAACGGCATACCATTTTGCATCCAGCTCATCTGTGACAATGTTGACGAACTTGTAGAAAAAAGTCTTGATGCCGGCTGTACTTTAGAAATGCCTATAACCATTGTTCCAAACAAATTCAAAGTAGCAAATATCAAAGATCCTTTTGGCTTTATCTGGTCGATCTCAGAAGTCTACAGTGATTGACGGAAAAAACGAGGGACTGGGACATAACTCTATGAGTTACCACCCAGTCCCTTTAAAATGAATAAACGGTGAGAACAGAAGTAACTCCTTCGGATATAAGCTGAAATTCACAAAAATTTGAAGATCAATTTCCGTGAATTCCTTCTTATTTCTCGGAGTTGAACACCTCTGTCTCAACCTCTCTAATTCTTGATAAATAATAGCCAAAAGTCAGATCCCTCGGCAATTTCAAAAAACTGAGCAATATAAAAAACATACTGTTCTATTTTTACTCCAATTGCTCGAACCAGTCACATTCCCGTTTTGGCTTAATATTTACGGAAACGTTCGTAACGTTTTTCTAGTAACGTCTCTGTATCAAGTTGGGCTAATTCTTTTAATTTACTAATAAGTGCTTTTTGAATCATTCGATTGATTTGAGGTTGTTCTAAAGCTTCACCGTTCATTTCTTCTGGTATCACTCGATCAATGATCGTCAATTCTTTTAACTCATTTGCTGTGATTTTCATCAGTTCCGCTGCCTCTTTTGCACGACTACCGTCCTTCCACAATATCGAAGCAAACCCTTCTGGAGACAATACTGCATATATCGTATGCTCCAGCATCCAAACTTCATCACCTACAGCAAGTGCTAAAGCTCCGCCACTACCACCTTCGCCGATAATGATGGCAATAATTGGAACCTTTAGATCGGACATTTCCAATAAGTTTCTGGCAATTGCTTCACCTTCACCGCGTTCTTCTGCTTCAATCCCGCAATAAGCACCCGCCGTATTAATAAAAGTAATCACTGGGCGACCAAATTTTTCTGCTTGTTTCATCAATCGTAAGGCTTTCCGATATCCTTCTGGATGCGGCGCACCAAAATTGCGATCAATATTTTCTGGTAAATTACGCCCTTTTTGAATGCCGACTACAGTGATTGGTTTTTCATCTAAAGTCGCAATACCACCGACAACTGCTAAATCATCACCAAAATAGCGATCGCCATGAAATTCCATAAAGTCATCAAAAACTGCATCGATATATTCTAAAGATGTAAAACGATCTTGTGCTCTGGCTAGGGTGACAATATCATTGGCTGTTTTTTCCATTTTATTCCCACCCTTTCATCGTATGGAGCTTTATCAATTTACTAAGAACTTCCCGTAATTGATTTCTAACGACAATTTGATCGACAAAGCCGTGATCCAGTAAAAATTCTGCCTTTTGGAAATCATCAGGTAATTTTTGACGAATCGTCTGTTCGATCACACGACGTCCTGCGAAACCAATCAAACTTTGCGGCTCAGCTAAAATAATATCGCCATCCATTGCGAAACTAGCAGTAACGCCTCCAGTCGTTGGATCCGTCAAAACTGTTACATAAAGCAACCCAGCCTTACTATGACGCTTAAGAGCGGCTGAAATTTTTGCCATTTGCATCAGAGAAAAAATCCCTTCCTGCATTCGTGCTCCACCGGAAGCTGTAAAAATGACTACCGGCAATCGTAACTGTGTTGCTCGTTCAAATAAGCGGGTGATTTTTTCTCCCACAACTGTTCCCATGCTTCCCATAATAAAATTAGCATCCATCACACCGATCGCAATTTCTTGTTCATCAATACGAGCTTTCCCAGTCAAAACAGCTTCATGAAGCTCCGTTTTTTCCTGCATTTTAGTGATTTTTTCTAGATAATCCGGAAAGTTTAGCGGGTCTTTCGTTTCGATGTCTGTATCCCATTCTTCAAAACTCTTCTCATCAACCGTCAACGCAAGCCTTTCCCAAGCACCGATCCTAAAACTATAACCACAATAAGGGCAGACTTTCTCTGCCCCCATATCTTTTGTATACAGTGTTCGTTTACAACATGGACACTTGGCCCACATATTGTCAGGAACTGCTGGTTTTTTTACAGAAGATTGGTCCCCCGCGCGATTCGGATTGATTCTAATGTAGTTTTTCTTTTTAAATAAAGCCATACACCTGCTCCTTTTTAATTATCGCTTTCTGGTTTCCAATTTGGTAAAAATGTTTCTTGTAAAAAGCTAGTATCGTATTCTCCAGCCAATACATTGTCGTGAGTGATCAAATCCAGCTGAAATTCAGCATTTGTAATAATGCCATCTGTTACGATCTCATTTAAGGCTCGCTGCATTTTCATCAAAGCATCCATTCGATCCGATCCATGAACAATAACTTTTGCGATCATCGAATCATAATACGGCGGAATTGAATAGCCCGAATACATTGCACTATCTACTCTTAGCCCCATACCACCGCTTGGCAATAATAAATTATTGATCTTCCCTGGTGAAGGAGCAAAATTAAATGCTGGATTTTCCGCATTTATTCGGCACTCGATGGCATGACCAGTCATTATCACATCTTTCTGGGTGTAAGGTAATTCTTCCCCTGCAGCAATTTTTAACTGTGCTTTTACAAGATCGATGCCTGTAACCATTTCTGTAACTGGATGCTCTACCTGAATACGCGTATTCATTTCCATGAAATAAAATTCTCCATCTACATCCATCAAAAATTCAATGGTTCCAGCATTTTCATAATGAACAGCTTTAGCAGCTCGTACAGCCGTTTCTCCTAACAACTGGCGCTTTTCAGGTGTAATAGCAATAGATGGAGATTCTTCAAGAACTTTTTGATTGTTTCTTTGCAAGGAACAATCACGTTCGCCCAAATGGATCACATGCCCATACTTGTCACCTAAAATCTGAACTTCAATGTGGCGCGCAGGATAAATGATTTTCTCCAAGTACATATCATCGTTACCGAAAGCAGCCTTCGCTTCTTGTTGAGCAGATGTAAAATGCTGCGGCAGCTCATCTTTCGTTAAAACTTTACGAATCCCTTTGCCTCCACCGCCGGCTGCAGCCTTCAACATTACAGGATAACCAATCGTATTTGCGATTTCCAGTGCTTCCTTTACCGAATTGATTACTCCAGTACTGCCAGGTATCACTGGAACATCTGCTTTTTGCATCAACGTGCGGGCGTTGATCTTATTGCCCATTGCATCGATCGTTTCTGCCTTAGGACCAATAAAAGTAATATTACATTCCTCACACATCGCAGCAAACTGACTATTTTCTGATAAAAAACCGAAGCCAGGATGAATCGCTTCTGCATTCGTAACGATTGCCGCACTCAATACGTGCTGAACATTTAAATAAGAATCTGCTGCCTTGGCCGGTCCAATACAAATTGCTTCATCTGCAAGTTGTGTGTGCAATGCTTCCCTATCAGCTTCAGAGTATACTGCAACAGTCTGAATACCTAGCTCACGGCATGCACGAATGATCCGAACTGCTATTTCTCCTCGATTTGCGATTAAAACTTTTGAAAACATAGCTCACCTATCCAATCATAAAGGTCAATTCTGCTTCTGCTACTTTTTTACCGTTCACAGTCGCAGTTGCTTTGCCGATCCCGGCAACTGATTTTACTTTCACAATTTCTACCTCTAGCATCAATGTATCGCCAGGAACAACTTTTTGTCTAAATTTTGCTTTATCAATACCACCGAAATACGCTGTTTTCCCTTTGAAGTCAGGCATAGATAATAATGCTACAGCGCCAGCTTGTGCTAAGGCCTCAAGTATCAAAACCCCCGGCATGACCGGTTCACCTGGAAAATGCCCTTGGAAAAACGGCTCATTGATCGTAACATTTTTTTTAGCGATCACTTTTTCGCCAATAACGATTTCCTCAACTGTATCTAATAATAAAAAAGGATAACGATGGGGGATGATTTCTTTGATTTCCTGAATATTCATACTTACACTCCTTTTGATACACGGAATAATGGCTGATTAAACTCAACAACATCTTCATTTTGTATCAGAATCTCAGTGATTACGCCATCAACAGTCGCAGTAATCTCGTTCATCAATTTCATCGCTTCAACGATACAGATGACTTCACCTTTTTTCACAGTATCCCCAACCTGCTTGAAATTTTCTTTATCAGGGGCTGGTTTCAAATAAACAACACCAACAATTGGCGAAACGATTTCTTCTGTATTTTCTGCTAACGGAACAGGAGCACTTTCAGTGGGCTCATTGACCGCTGTATTTTGCTCCATAGAATGATCTGAAACTGTTTGAACAGTTGGATTAGAATTCACGGCTGGCTGATTCTCATCAATAGAAACAACTCTTTGCGTACCTTTATTTTTATTCATATAAAGACCAAATGAACCTTCTTTTAAATCAAATTCAGTCAGTGTAGATTGATCGAATTGCGTTAATAATTCTTTTACCTCATTGATATTCATGTTAATCCTCCCACCGTTTTAAGCAAAGTACTGCGTTATGACCACCAAAGCCAAATGAATTCGTCAAAGCATAATCAAACGTATGCTTTTGGCTTTCATTGATGACAATATTATCGATTTCGATTGCTTCATCAAGTTGTTCGATATTGATCGTTGGCGGGATGAATTGGTGTTGCAATGCATTTAGTGTTGCAATTGCTTCGATTCCGCCAGTTGCTCCTAAAGAATGACCTGTCATACTCTTTGTACTGCTCACTCGAACATTTTTTGAAGCTTCTCCTAGGGCTGTTTGAATGGCTTTCGTTTCTGCTACATCATTCGATGGTGTACTGGTACCATGAGCGTTGATGTAACCAATCGCAGCAGCTTCTACAGATGCTTCTTCAATAGCTAACTGCATTGCTTTCGCTGCCCCACTGCCATCCGGTCTTGGTGATGTCATATGGTAAGCATCACAGTTAGAACCATAACCAACGATTTCTCCTAAAATCGCAGCTCCACGTTTTTGAGCATGTTCTAGTGACTCTAAAACTAAAATACCAGAACCTTCTCCCATGACAAAACCGCTACGATCCTTATCAAAAGGAATCGAACCACGGTTAGGGTCTTCCGAAGAAGTTACAGCTGTCAATGAAGCAAATCCAGCAATGCCGATTTCAGTAATCGAAGCCTCTGCTCCTCCAGCTAAAATCACATCAGAATAGCCATGCTTGATGTTTCTAAACGCCTCACCAATAGAGTTATTGGCCGTCGCACATGCTGTAACTGTAGCAGAACAAATTCCTCTTGCACCCACACGTAAAGCAATATTACCAGCAGCCATATTGCCGATCGCCATCGGGATAAATAGCGGACCAACTCTTTTCGGTCCTTTATCGTGCATTCGAATCACTTGATCCTGAATGGTTTGCAGGCCGCCAATACCAGAACCTACCATTACACCAAAGCGGTCAACATCGATTTTTTCAGTATCTAAATGACTCATTTCCATTGCTTCTAATGCTGCATAAATGCCATATAATGAAAATAGATCCATTCGTTTGGCATCTTTTTTCACAAAATATTTATCAAATGGAAATTCTTTGACCTCTGCGGCTAATGTTATACCTGTTTCACTAGCGTCAAACTTCGTGATCGGCCCTATGCCATTTTTCCCTGTTTGCAAGCTTTCCAAAAACGTATCTGCATCATTTCCAATCGGTGATGCAACACCGTAACCTGTGATTACTACGCGATTCATGCGATCGCTCCTTTCAAGCATTTTTTAGCCGTTCATTACTAAGCCGCCATCTATATTTAGGACCTGCCCTGTAATATAAGGACTTTTAGCTAAAAAGATCGTCGCATCAGCGACATCTTCGACCTGTCCAAAAGATTTCAGCGGGATTTGCTGACTCATCTGATCTTTTACTTTATCTGATAATACATCTGTCATTTCTGTTTGAATAAAACCCGGTGCGATTGCATTACACGTGATTCCTCTCGCTGCTACTTCTCTTGCAACAGATTTAGTCAACCCAATCACTCCAGCTTTACTTGCCGCATAATTTGCTTGACCTATATTTCCCATCACACCAACAACACTGGACATATTGATGATTCTTCCACTACGTTGTTTCATCATCCGCTTAACTGCATGTTGTGTCATATTGAACGTTCCAGTTAAATTAATTTGGATACAACGAGTAAAATCTTCTTCTGTCATTCTCAATAATAATTTATCATTCGTGACCCCTGCATTGTTCACTAACACATCGATTGAACCTAAGCTGTCAACGACTTCTTGGATCATCTCACCTGCAGAACCAAAGTCTGCGATATCTCCTGAAACTCCGATACATTTTATACCAAACGCTTCAAGCTCTGCAATTTGTTCTGGATCGATTGCTCCACGTCCGTTTAAAGCAACATTTGCACCTTCTTTAGCAAATGCCAAAGCAACTGCCTTACCAATGCCGCGTGTACTGCCAGTTATCAATACATTTTTTCCTTTTACGTCCATAGGTTACCTCCCACTCAAAAGATTCTCTGCTTCAGCTAATGTTTTTTCATCTTCCACACGAGCTGTTTGAATTTCTTTGTCGATCTTCTTGATAAAGCCAGTCAATGTTTTTCCTGGCCCAACTTCTATAATTGTATCAACGTCCATTTTTTTGATTGTTTCAATACTATCTGCAAAACGTACGGCAGACATAACCTGCTGTTCCAATAACTGCTTGACCTCAGCTTGTTTCATTACTTGCGCTGTTGTATTGCTGATTACAGGAATCATCATCTCTGTAAACTCAATTTGATCTAATTCGGCCGCAAGCTTTTCAGAAGCTGGTTTTAATAGTGCGGTATGGAAAGGACCACTGACATTTAGCGGGATCATTCGTTTTACTCCAGCCTCTGTCAATAATTCTATTGCTTGATCAACGGCGGTCACTTCTCCTCCAATCACAATTTGCTGAGGAGTATTGTAATTTGCTGGAGAAACGATCCCAAATTCACTGGCTTTTAGACAACATTCTTCAATCAATGAACGGTCTGCGTTCATCACTGCGACCATTTTCCCAGTCCCCGAAGGTGCTGCTTCCGACATAAATTTACCTCGTTTAGCCACTAGCTGAACAGCCTGTTTAAATGAAATGGCTCCACTTGCAACAAGTGCACTATATTCACCTAAGCTGAGTCCTGCTACGACATCTGGTCGATAGCCTTTTGCCTGCAATAAGCGGAAAAAAGCAATACTTACAGTTAAAATAGCAGGTTGTGTATACATCGTTTCATTGAGACGCTTATTTTCAGTAAAACAAAGTTCTGCCATATCATAGCCTAAAACGTCACTAGCTTCTTCAAACGTGTCTTGAACGATTTTTTCTTTATCAAATAATTCCTTGCCCATCCCACTATATTGAGCACCTTGTCCACTAAATACAAAAGCAGTTCTCATCCTATTACTCCTTACTTTTAAAATCGAGAGAGCTTCATTTCTCAATGTTCGTCACCCGAAAACTTTTTCGTTTCATTCAATTTCTTTATCATAAAAGCCATGTGAATGACTATTATCCCCACTGGCTATATTTCTCTACAAAAACTTGTTTCATTTCAATAATATACGAATCAATAATTTCTTTTGCTGTTTCTTCTTTTGTAATCATTCCTGCAATTTGTCCTGCCATGATCGAGCCATGATCCACATCGCCTTCAACCACCGCTTTTCGCAATGCTCCTTGACCTAATTCGTCAAATTTTACAAGATCTGGTTCAGGATTTCTCAATTCAATTTTTTCTAATCGATCATATTCGTTCGTTAGTTTATTTTTGATTGCCCGTACAGGATGTCCAAAATGTTGGCACGTAACCGTTGTATCAATATCTCGTGCTTTTATGATCCTGGCTTTATAATTTTCATGTACTGTACATTCTTTTGCGACTAAAAAACGCGTACCAACTTGAACTCCTTCTGCACCTAACATCAATGTAGCTGCCATGCCTCGACCATCACCGATCCCTCCTGCTGCAATGACTGGGATCGATAAAGCATCGACTACTTGAGGTACGATACTCATCGTTGTAAGCTTACCGATATGTCCTCCAGCCTCCATTCCTTCAACAATTACAGCATCTGCACCGATTTTTTCCATTCGTGCACCCAATGCGACTGAAGGAACTACTGGAATTACTTTAATATTATGTTCTTTAAAACGTGCCATGTATTTACTCGGATTTCCTGCACCCGTTGTGACGACAGGAACATTTTCTTCGCAAACTAAATCGACAATATCTTCTGCAAATGGCGAAAGCAGCATGATATTGACACCGAATGGCTTATCTGTCATTTTCTTTATTTTTTGAATTTCTGCCTGTACAACTTCTTTGGGCGCGTTACCTCCTGCGATGATTCCCAAACCACCAGCATTTGAAACAGCTCCTGCTAAGGAAGCATCTGCAATCCAGGCCATTCCACCTTGAAAAATTGGATACTGAATGTTAAGCAACTTACAAATCTGTGATCGCATAAACGACCTCCCTTAAATCCTTAATGAAAAAAGAGCTGGAACAAAACTCAATAAGTTTAGTACCAGCCTTTCTAATTCCAACTAACAGTGTAAAAAAGCTAGATTTTCAGCAAGCGTTTGGCTTCCCAAAAATACTTTGTTTTGCCAATTCTATGTGTAAGCAAATGAGCTTGATTATTCTGCTGTTTGTTTTTCTACGTATGTCACTAAGTCCTGCACTGTTGTGATGCCGTCTTCTGATTCAATTTTTACATCGAATGCATCTTCGATTTCGTTGATGATTTGGAATAGATCTAAACTATCTGCATCTAACTCTTCTTGGATGTTTGTTGTTAATTTTACTTCTTCCGGCTCTTTACCTAATTCTTCTACAATAATTGCTTGAATTTTTTCGAATACCATGTGTATATTCCTCCAATGAATTTCTTTTTTAATTTATATAGTCACAGTCTTATAGCGTTAAGAGGATCGATCCCCACGTTAAACCGCCGCCATAACCTGTTAACACGATTTTTTGTCCGGAGCCAATTTTCAGTACTCCTGCTTCTACTGATTCATCTAATAATAAGGGAATGCTCGCGGCAGAAGTATTGCCATTTTGTTCCATATTCGTTAAAAATTTTTCTCTTGGAATAGCGAGCTTTCGAGATATTTTTTCGATGATTCGTTTATTTGCCTGATGTAGTAATAAGTAATCAACATCTTCTTCGACGATTTCACGAATATTACTTGCTACATCTTTTAAAGAAAAATCATAAATATCTCTGCCTGTCATTTTGAGATAATTAGATTCTTCTGAAGATTCTGTATAAAAAGGACTCTTGTTTTCTAAATATCCTGAAGTTAGCGACTTAGCTCTTTTCCCATCTGCCTGAAGCTTTTCACTAAGAAAATGTTCTTCAGTATCTGCTTCAAGTATTACACCTGCCGCCCCATCTCCAAACAGCACTGCTGTTGTACGATCATTCCAATCGATCACTTTTGACAAAGTTTCACCGCCAATGATCATTCCAAGTCTTTTGCCAGTACGTATCAATTTTTCACCCATACTTAAAGCATAAACAAACCCAGAACATGCAGCACTTATATCAAAAGCAAATGCATTTTGTGCAGCGATACTTCCTTGAACCAAACATGCAACAGAAGGTGTTCCATAATCCGGTGTCATCGTAGCAACTAGAATAAAATCTAATTCTTCCGGTTTTTTACCAGATTTTTTTAATAATTGTTCGGCTACCTTGATACATAAGTCCGAAGTATTTTCATTGGTAACAATATTTCTTGCCCGTATCCCAGTCCGACTTGAAATCCATTCGTCAGATGTCTCCATCATTGTTGTTAACTGCTGATTGGAAACAACATTTTCAGGAACATATCGGCCTGTACAAGTTATTTTTGCGAATTGGTTCATTTTGGCCCTCACTTTTTACTTATATTCCTTCAAGAAATCATGAAGATTTTTTAGAGCTTTCAATAATGCTTGCTCTTCTGATTTATCCATTCCGCTTAAAATTCGTTTCACCATTTCTCTATGGAAATGTTGGTGGACTCTGAAAAGTAATTTCCCTTTCTTTGTCAAACCTAATTTAACAACTCTACGATCATCCTCACTTCGAATCCGTTCAACATAACCTTTTTTTACAAGATTATTGATTGCAACAGTCAAAGTGCCAACAGTAATCGACAATTCTTTTGCGACTTCTGAAGAGGTTTTCTTTTTGTACATACCGATTGCTTCGATCGTATGCATCTCTGTAATGGATAGATCATTAAATTGTGATTTTTTTAGCTCAGATTCTTCGATCGTTAAAATATCATTGAAGACACTGACAAGATAATCGTTGACTGTTTCTAAATTAGGTTCCATGTGTGCGCACCATCCATATAGTTTGATAATCAAATCATTTGATGTTCAAACTATATCGTATATAAAAAGAGATTGCAAGTAAAATATTTGATTTTTAATTATTCTTAACTAAAAAGCCCATCATATCAAGACTATTTCAAATAAAAAAATTTTTAAATTGGTACTTTCTTGACTTTCTAAAAAAAACATTTGACAGTTCCCCTTCAATTGACTATCATTTGTTTTAGTTTGAATATCAAAGTATTTACATTTTTTTACTAATACAAAGGAGCAAAAATATGTCTTTAAAACCATTAGTAATAGACGGTCTTGTTGCAAAAGTGCCTATCATCCAAGGTGGTATGGGCATTGGAGTCAGCTTAGCGAATTTAGCTGGTGCAGTTAGCCGCGAAGGTGGCATCGGTATTTTATCAACCGCACAAATCGGATATCAGGAAGAATCGTTTGAAAAGTCACCACTAAGAGCAAACATGATCGCCATTCAAAAACAATTTGAAAAAGCAAAAGAGATCGCTTGTGGCGGACTGATTGGATTCAATATCATGGCGGCAACTTTTCACTATGATCGTTATGTAAAAAGATGTGTTGAAGTTGGCGCGGATGTCATTATTTCCGGAGCTGGGCTACCGATCAATTTACCCGAATTAGTTGAAGGAAGCCAAACTAAAATAGCACCAATCGTCTCCTCTAATAAGGGTGCAAGGGTTCTTCTAAGTACCTGGAAAAAAAGGTACAACAAAACAGCGGATTTTGTTGTGATCGAAGGTCCGAAAGCTGGAGGACATCTTGGTTTTAAAGCTGAAGTGATCGAGCAGAGCATTGAACAAATGGACGAAGAGATCATAAAAATCGTTGAAACAGTCAACTCTTTTGGAGCAGACTTCAATAAAAAAATTCCAGTTATTTTTGCCGGTGGTGTTTTTGATCGTGAGGATATCGATCATTATCTCAGTTTAGGTTGTTCAGGCGTACAGATGGCTACACGTTTTGTTGTAACAGAAGAATGTGACGCACCAGAATCTTTTAAAGAGGCGTATATCAAAGCTGAAAAAGAAGATATCACTATCATTAAAAGTCCTGTAGGTATGCCGGGTAGAGCTATAAAAAATCGTTTTTCTGAGCGAATCAAACATGAGCAAATTCCGATTGAAAAATGCCGTAATTGCTTGTCCTATAAACATTGTGATCGCGAAACGATTCCATATTGTATCACTGAGACATTGTTGAATGCAGTGACGAAAGAACCAGAGGATGCATTGGTCTTTGCTGGTTCAAATGCTTACCGCATCAAAGAAAAAACTACTGTCAAAACTATCTTTAAAGAATTGACAACCGCTTAGTAAAAAAAACCTTGTGGCATACAAATTGTATGCCACAAGGTTTTTGAGTATTCTTTTTTATTGAATTAAATCATAGATCTCCATTGCTACAATATCGATATTATCAAATTGATAGCTTTGTTGAGAATCACTTTCTGTTAATTCAAATGTTTCAGTCGATTTATCATAATTCACGATGCATTTTTCTACGCCTTCTTTTTCAAAGCGGCGTACTTGAATTTCGTTGTCTGTTGCTTCAGTCATCGCTTCAAGTCTTTTAATGATCGCCACAAGTTGTGAATGTTTCATAAATGGGCCTCCCTCTGCAAACTAGTTCTGTACCATTGTATCAAAACATTGCGTTTCTTGCATGATATTTCGTCATTTTTTTTCATTTTTTTGCTGTTCTTTAATTTTTGATCTAAGAGCGTTTTCCTTCATCCCACCAAAGTTTGATCAAAGCTTGGGTTCCATCGTTCTCAAAACCTTTATTAGCAAGCTTTTCATAGAGTTCAACTGCTAATTTCGTTGATGGTAGGTCAAGGTCCATTTTTTCTGCCTCATCCAATGCAATCTTTAAATCTTTTATAAAATGCTTTACGAAAAAGCCTGGAGTGTAATCTTCTCTTAGAATTCTTGGACTATAGTTACTTAAAGACCAATTTGCAGCACTTCCACCAGAAAGAGTTTCGATCACTTTGTCCAAATCTAAACCAGCTTTATTGGCATAAACAAGCATTTCAGTCATCCCTGTCATTGTTCCTGCTATCATGATTTGATTTGCCATTTTAGTGTGCTGACCTTTTCCGGCATTTCCATGTAGAGTGACAGTTGTTCCAAACGTCTTAAAAACAGGCAGTAACTGATCATATGCCTCTTTCTCTCCACCGACCATAATTGTTAATGTGCCATTCTTTGCACCTAAATCTCCCCCTGATACTGGCGCATCCAAAGCAACTCCACCTAGGGCACTGGCTTTTTCAGCAATTTTTTGTGCCAATGTCGGCGTACTTGTGGTCAAATCTACAATAATTTTCCCTTGGATATTTTCAGTGAAGATCCCATTATCATCGAAATAAATCGTTTCGACATCTTTTGGAAAGCCAACCATTGTAAAAATAATATCGCTTGAAGCAGCGATTTCTGCTGGCGTCTCCTTCCAAATTGCACCTTCTTTTACAAGTTCATCAGTTTTACTCTTTGTTCGATTATAAACATTGACTTTTAGTCCATGTTTCATCATGTTTCTAACAATCGAAGCGCCCATCACACCTGTTCCGATAAATCCTATTTGTGGCATTTTATTTCCTCCCTATTTTTGTTTAATAAAAAAACTTCTATCCTCAGTATAAACTAAGAATAAAAGTTTTAACATTTATTTTCTTAAAGATGTAAATTTAACTTTAATACGTTCAATTGAAGCAGCAGCTTCTTTTTCTACCAATCGTTGATCATAATATTTAATCATATCTTCGTAAAATTCAAACATTCGATTACCAAAATAAGAAGCAGATATCTCATAAAGTTTATCTTTTAAAATGGTTTCATCTGGTTTGATCCCTGATTCAACATAGGCAATAAATGCTGATGCAAATTCATCATCACTCTCAAATGTATGTCCTAAACTTTCATGGTCAAATAGATTATTTAAGTAAGCATTCCCCTCAACTACACAGGGAACACCCGAAGCCATCGCTTCCGTATACGTTAATCCTTGAGTTTCAGAGGTTGAGGCGCTGACAAAATAATCCGCAGCTTTATAATAGATTGCTACTTGATCATTAGGTACTTCACCGACAAATTGAATCTTTTCACGAATATTTAGGTCTTCTGCTAAGCAAGATAGTTTTTCTACATAGGGTCCATCACCTACGATCACGAAACGAGCATTGGGAAATCGTTCAAATATAATTGGTAAACCTTGAATAATTGCTTGAATATTTTTTTCATATGAGATACGGCTTAAAGATAAAAGCATCATATTCTCTTTAGTTAACCCTAGCTCTTCTCGTAAGTCTTCTTTCATTTGCTCGGTGATATCAGGTCTTTCAAATTTTTTTATATCAATACCCGTTGGAATGATCCTCATAGGAGCAGTCACCCCATATTCCCTCAGCTTATCAATGACACGCTCACTAGGGCAAACTACACCCGTTGTATGATTTGCAAAAAAACGAGAAAAATATTTTACATGCGTTGGGCGAACTACTTTGCCTTTGGCAATATAATGTAAATAATCCTCATACATTGTATGATAGGTATGAATAACTGGTATTTTTAATTTTTTCCCAACCATTTTTCCTAATAAACCTGCTCCAAATTCTGTATGTGTATGGATTAAGTCTAGTTCCAGCTCTTTAGCAATCAGATAAGCATACCACATTCCCCGAACAACGATTCTTCTATCTTTAAAAGATACAAAAGGAACACTGGGCATTCGAATCACGTCTTCTTCAAATTCCTTTGCATTAGGATCTGTAGTCGTAAAAATATAGACCTGATGTCCTTTTTTCTCAAGTTCTTCTTTAAGTGTTTTTATTGATGTAGCAACCCCACTGACCTGGGGAAAGTATGTATCTGTAAAGAAACCAAATTTCACAATGTTCCCCTCCATTACCTTCAATTTTTTAGATAGATTTGTTCACTTTCATTTGTATGACCACGATTTAATACTGTTTCATAAACTTCTTTTAAATCATGACCGATTCGTTCAATACTTTTTTGCTTGGCCACTTCATATCCTGACTCACAGGTATTTGGCAGTTTTTTTTCGATCAGCGACTCGATCAAAGAAGCAAATTCTTCATTTGTTGAGCCCATGTAACAATTTTCTTTATCTTTAAGCCAGCCTTTATATACTGGAATATCCCTTACTAAAACTTGCTGCTTACTTGCTAAAGCCTCTAATATCACAATTCCTTCTGTTTCTTCATAGGAAGGAAAGAAAAATAAATCTGCTGCTGAGTAGGCTCCTTCAATAATATCTCCTTTTATATAGCCAGGAAATTCAACATTCTTAGGATGATCTTCTCTAACAAGCGTACGAATCGTTCTTGGAATTGAATACATTGGCGTATGACCAAACCAGATAAAACGATAGTCTGGAAACTGTCTAGCTAACTCAACAAAATCAATGATTCCTTTTCTTTCAAAATATAATCCTACACAAATAATTACTTTTTGATTGCTTGAGATATTAAAATACTCCTTGAATTTTTCTTCTTTTGTTTTCGAACGTTCAAAACGCTTCAGATCGATACCATTCGAAATTGAGGCAATCGGGACTTTTATTCCATAGCCTTCTAGCAAATCCTTAGAGTAAGGTGTTGGTGTAATTAAATAATCTGCTTTAGAATACAAACTTACCAAATACTTTTTAACTAAAGGTGATAGTTGATTAGAACCGATAAAGGAGTTTCTAAAGTCTTCTTCAGTTGAATGAGCATGATATATCACTTTTTTTCCCATTTTCCGAGCTTTATTCACCATATTGTGACTATTGATTCCATATGTATTTATGTGCAATATATCGTAATCTGTGCATTCAGCATCCAATGTATACTCGATTCCCACAGCAGAAAGTGCTCGCTTTTGATGGTCAAGTGCCCGGCCAATTCCTGACTTGGCTAATATTTTTTCACCTTCAAAATATAATAATACTTTCACGTTGCTCCTCCTAACTTCTCCAAGCTATTATACCACAGGTTGAAGAATCTCCACTCAATCTTAAGACCTAGTTCGTTCGGATTACAAACAATTATATCAAAAAACCTAGTAACAAAGCTAAATTTTTACAAAATAGATTGCTGATATGACAAAACTGTTAGATAAAATTAATCGAT